>JAAYDY010000118.1 GCA_012729015.1 Phycisphaerae bacterium
AGGGACTTAACCCGACACTTCACAGCACGAGCTGACGACAGCCATGCAGCACCTGTGCACGTTTCACCCGTAAGGGCAGTCCCCGGCTTTCACCGGTTTCATCCGTGCATGTCAAGCCCAGGATAAGGTTCTTCGCGTTGCTTCGAATTGAGCCACATGCTCCACCGCTTGTGTGAGTCCCCGTCAATTCCTTTGAGTTTTAGCCTTGCGACCGTACTCCCCAGGCGGTGCACTTAGCACTTTTGCTTCGGCCGCGATGGTGTCAGAACCTCCGCGACCTAGTGCACATCGTTTACGGCTAGGACTACCGGGGTATCTAATCCCGTTCGCTCCCCTAGCTTTCGCACCTCAGCGTCAGGACATTCCCAGTGACCCGTCTTCACCACCGGCGTTCCTCTTGATATCTACGCATGTCACCGCTCCACCAAGAGTTCCAGTCACCCCCAGAATGCCTCAAGCCTGGCAGTTTCAGAAGCGATTCCTGAGTTGAGCCCAGGGATTTCACAACTGACATACCAAGCCGCCTACGTGCTCTTTAAGCCCAGTGATACCGAACAACGCTCGCTCCCTTCGTCTTACCGCGGCTGCTGGCACGAAGTTAGCCGGAGCTTTTTCTGAAGTTGAGGTCAGATTTGGGAATTGTTCACCCCCATCTCTTCATACCTCCTAAAAGCGGTTTACAACCCGAAGGCCTTCCTCCCGCACGCGGCGTCGCGTCGTCACGCTTTCGCGCATTGCGAACGATTCGAAACTGCAGCACCCCGTAGGGCTCTGGGCAGTGTCTCAGTCCCAGTGAGGCCGATCGCCCTCTCAGGCCGGCTACCCGTCGTCGCCTTGGTGAGCCTTTACCTCACCAACTAGCTGATGGGAAGTAGACCGCTCCTCTGCCGGTAGGCCCGAAGGTCCCCACCTTTGCTCCCCGGTCCGCAGACCGAGGAGGTCATCGGGTATTACTGGCCCTTTCGGTAGGTAGCCGAAGCTACCGCCACTATCCCCGAGCAAAGGGTACGTCATCTACTCATTACTCACCCTTTCGCCACTGCCTGTCAATCGAGTTACCCCGATTCACAGACCGTACGACTTGCATGTCTGAACCACGCCGCCAGCGTTCGTTCTGAGCCAGGATCAAACCCTTCCGTTTGAATCCTTGTATCGCAGGCATTACTCATCGTGATCAGGTCACAAGAGTAAGGCCCGGCTTTTGCCTCATTGCTGTAGCCCCACCGAAGCGGGGACAGCCTTGGTGCCGCGCCGACCGTTACGTCGGCTTGGCCACACTCTTGTGCTCTCACACTGCTGCCTAATTGTCAAAGAACGAGGCTATGGGCTGA
The DNA here is from genome assembly GCA_012729015.1 of Phycisphaerae bacterium. Taxonomy (GTDB): domain Bacteria; phylum Planctomycetota; class Phycisphaerae; order FEN-1346; family JAACEH01; genus JAAYDY01. The sequence goes on from JAAYDY010000118.1 coordinate 1,332, forward strand.
ACCGCCCCCATAGCCGAGACACGAGATCATACCAGACTCGGCCATTGTGTCAACGCCAAAATCCGCGTTAACAACCCGAATTTTCACTTTTTTGGACAACCCCCAGTCGAGTTGATCCCTGGAGGCCACCTCGTGATGGCTTGCTCGTGCCTCCACTTCAGAACCACAGTATACCGCGCCCCGGAACACTGTCAACAGCATTTACAGCAAAAAAAACGCACTTCGCAATCGCCCTGCTCTTCCCGCCGGCCCTCTCGCCAGTGGCCCACATTATCAACGCCCGAGGCCGTCCGCGGCTTCCCCACCAGGCGTCTGCATGACAGCACATTCCACCCATCAGCGCGCCAATACCAGAGAGCATACGTGCCCCCCGAACCCGGCGGACCACTTCAGCAGGCGTCGCACTGGACGGCCATCGGAGAAACGCCGCTCGCTCGCCGCCTCGCCGTCGCCATCCACACGCACCGCATGCATCGCGATATGCCGGCCCGTGACACACAGCACGCGAATCGCTATGGCCGTCTCGACGGCACAGGCCGCCCCCAGCAGGTGGCCGTGCAGATGCTTCGTGGCCAGGACCGGCAGCACGCCGCCGGCCCATGGCCCCCCAAGGCGATCGAGGGCCCGGGCCTCGTTCAGGTCGCCGTCGCGCGTCGCAGTGCCGTGAACAGCCACCAGGTCGAGCTGCGACACGTCGAGGCCGGCTCGTTGCAGAGATGTCGTGGCCACATGTGCCAATGCGTGGCCGTCAGTGGGCATGGCCATCAGGCCTGCCGCCGTCGCGCCTGTCGCCGCAGCACACAGCCTCGCCGGAACGGGCAAGGCCAGCCTCTCGGCCAGCGACGGGGCCATCAGGACAAAGCAGGCGGCACCTTCGCCCATGTAGAATCCGCAGCGGTCGCGACTGAACGGCCCACCGCGAGGCCGGCCGTCGTCGCCGCACGGAGCCAGCAGCCCGAGCCTGGCATACGACGCAAGGACCAGCGGCTGAAGCGACGCGTCGGCGGCGCCGCAGACGACGGCATCGGCGCGGCCGTCGAGGATCATCGCCCGGGCCGCAGCCATGGTGTAGCCGCCCGAGGCGCATGCGGCGGCGGTCGCCACAGCCGGGCCGCGAAGGCCGAACCGCAGGGCAATGGCGCGTGCCGCCGCGGCCGGATCGACCGATGCGATCCATGGCCCGCTGCCGGATCGTGCCTGCCTGACGGCGGGAAGGATGTCGCGCCGCAGAAGATCGAGCCCGCCTTTGGAAACGGTGAATACGGTAGCGATGCGGCCGGGATCAACGTGGGACAGAAGCGATTCGACCAGGGGCGACGCCCCTGCCCTGCCCTGTGGTGAAGCCAAGGCGTGTTCGGCGGCGCGGAGCGCCAGGGTGACTGCTCTGTCCTCGCCCGGGTGCGACGGCACAAGCTCCGGGGGCACGGCTGCCACGACATAGCGTGGGTCCTCGGACCACGGTGCCGCGCAGATTTCGCCGGCCAGCACGCGGTCGAGGGCGTCGGCCCCCTCGCCGTGCGGGAGGACGCACCCCATGCCGACAATGGCTACGTCGGTGGACATGTCGATTCCGAGAGAAGGCATTCAGCCGCAGCCGCCGGGAGCCGCCGGCCGAGCGGCGCTCAGGCCCAGCGACGCCACCATGGCCAGATCCTCGGCGGCCGGCCGGCCTCGCGTGGTCAGGTAGTTTCCAATCAGGCACCCGTCGGCGCCAGCGGCGAACATGCGCGACTGAAGGCTGCCCAGGTTCACTTCGCGGCCGCCGGCCACCTTGAGACAGCGTGTCGGAAGAACGAAACGCATCATCGCGATGATCGCCAGACACTGTTCGGGCGACAGTCGCGCCGCTCCGGCCAGAGGCGTGCCCGGGATAGGATTCAGGAAGTTGATGGGCGTCACGTCGGCGTCAAGCTCACGCACAGCCAGGGCCAGGTCCACGCGGTCCTCGTCCGATTCCCCGATGCCGAACAGCCCGCCGCAACAGAGCTGCATGCCGGCGGCCTTGACCCGGCGGGCGGTGGCGACACGGTCGTCGTAGTGGTGGGTCGTAACGACGCGTGGGAAGTGGCGTCGGGACGTTTCGAGATTGTGGTTGTATCGCCGGCATCCGGCGTCGGCCAGTTGGGCCGCAGCGGCGTCGTCCAGCATGCCCAGGCTGGCACACGGGTCGATGCCGACGTCGTCTCGCATGCGCTGGATGACCCTGCACAGGCGCGACAAGTCCGCGGCCGTCGGTGTCGCGCCGCTGGTGACGAGCCCGAAGCAGACAGCCCCGTCGTCGCGGGCTCGCCGGGCCTGGTCGAGCAAGGCGGCCTCGTCCAGAAGGCCGTGGGTGGCGATGCCCGTGGCGTGGCGGGCCGCCTGGCTGCACCAGCGGCAGTCTTCGGAGCAATGCCCTGCCTTGGCCGCCACGATGCCGCACAGTTGCACGACGTTGCCGCAATGCGCGCGACGGATGCGTTCGGCCGCCTCGATCAGGGCGTCCGGACGATCACGACCGAGAGCGACCAGTTCGAGTGCCTCGTCGCGCGACAGGCCGCGACCGGCCACAGGACCGGTGGCGAGATCGGATATTCGCTGTGCAGTGTCGTCCCTGGCCATGCGTGCGTGGTCCCCGGATAAGCGCTCGGCAGGCCTCAGGGAGACCTGCCGCCGGCGCCGACTGATTGGAGTGTGCCGCCTGCCCGACTGGCGTACCGACAGAGCCACGGGCCCCATACGGCCACCGCCCGGCAGCCCCGCCGCGACGTTACCGCTTCGGGTGCTGGAAGAGGCGGGCCAGGTCGATCGTGGTCCCCATCTTCGTGAAATCCTTCTTGCCCGGCTCCATCAGATAGAAGCACATCTTGTTGGAGGCGGTGTCGATAACGGCCACGCCGCCGCGGCTGTCACTGACCTGAATCGTGCAGGCCTTGAAGAAGCCTGCGGCGTCGGTGGTGCTGCCGGCATAGGCGGCGCGATTCAGCAGCCCGGCCATGTCGGTCGTCGCCGGAGCCTGGGACCGCGACGCGGACATTGTCACCACCACGGCCAGCAGAACGACGTTCAGCACGACTACACAGGAAAGGATGAAGTCCTTGGTCTTCATGGAAAAGTCTCCTTGACGTATCTGGTTGCCCCGAGAGAACCGACTCGAACAAGACTGACACCTGCCGCGCGATCACTCGACGGGCCGTTCGAAGTCCTTCTTCAGGTCGGCCTGGCTGCCCCTGAGCGGCGTCAGTTCCTTGGCGGTGTTGTCGTACTGGAAGAAGAGCATGCGCTGGGTCGTGGTGTCGATGATGCACAGCGCGTCGATGCCGCCGGAGGTTTCGGCCGGCACCATGACGTAGTCGGCAAATCGGCCGGCCTGGGCCTTGGCCTCGTGGCCCGGCCCCATCTGCGCGACGACCCCCGCCAGGATCAGGGCGGTTACGGTCAGGAAGCAGATCGCTAACGTTTTACCCATTGTTCAGGCTCCTTTCTCATGGTCACTGTGTCGCCCGCGTCCTTGTGGACCGGCGGGACGAGTGCGTTATTCGAGGAATTGCGGCCGAGTCAGCGGTTGCTCCGCTTGAGGAACCCCGCGGCCAGCAACAAGGCCACCAGAACCACAACGAGCGTAGAGGCCACGTACGGGCCGCTGGGTGCCGTTTCGACCAATCCGGCCACATCCGAGTTGCCGGCAGCCATGGCGGCCGACACAGGCACCGCCGCAGCCACCAGAACGCCGACGCCCCCTGCCTTCCACCACTTCATGCCCTTCATCCTCCGCAACTGAACAGTCAGAGTGTCCGTGTTCTAAACGACACTCAGCCATCGCACTGACACGAACGCCACAATCCACTGCCCCTGAATCCGTTACGGCAACGCAGCCACGTTGACCATCTTGACGCTCGGGAATCCACAACCGTTTCCACCACCCTGCGGCCCTGGGAACAACGTCATGGGTGGCATGTCAAGGAAACGCGGGCACAATCCCCGCGACAAGGTAAGCGTACGCGATGACAGACACGAGGCCGAAGAAACCATACCCGACGTTTCCGCTCACGCCCCACAAATCAGGCTCTTGGTGCCAAACGATTCCGGGCAGACTGCACTACTTCGGCCCCCCGAATGACCAGGACGCCGCGATCAGAAACTATCGCCAGAACGCCCCTTATCTTCACGCGGGTCGCACGCCGCAGGCGAGTATACAACCCGCCGAGTGACTCGTCAAGGATGTCTGTGGCGCCGAAGTCTGTGACGCCGGGGCATTAGCGTTTCGGGGTAAGCAGGGGCAGAACGCCCTTGCCACTCATGGGCAAGATACGCATGCCACGGTGCGGCCCCCACGACGTTGATGTACCCCCCGGGTTCACACGGCGCTGGCGGGACACAGGCGGGTGTACAATGCTGGATGTGGGCGCGCGGTGGTCGCGGGCGAACGGCCAGCGGCAGCGAGCCACCCAGAAGGGAGACGCATTATGGGCATTCTCTCGTGGATCGTCTTTGGACTGATTGCCGGATGGATTGCCAAGCTTATCATGCCCGGCAAGGTGGCGGGCGGGGTCATCGTGACAATCCTTCTGGGGATTGTCGGCGCCGTGGTTGGCGGGTTCATCGGGACCCTGTTGGGCTTCGGTGACATTTCCGGATTCGACCTGCGAAGCATGGCCCTGGCCGTTGGCGGCGGCGTTCTCGTGTTGTTTCTGTTCGGCCTTATCTTCAAACGGCGCGGATGAGCGGTACAATCGCACCGGTCCGTTGCGTGGGAAACTGCTCCAGGGAGCGGCACACCATGAATGCGAAACCGCGATGCCTTGGGTTGTTCGGCCGGGTGACTGATCCTTCAGCGGCGCGGCCTCAGCATCCTGTTGAAGACTGAATGGCATGCCTGCCCGCGGGCGTGGCGGCAGACCCTGCTTCTGCGCGGCGGACGGCAGGAATCCGTGAAACAGCGACCAGGGGCCGGCCGGTCGGTGTTGAACTGACTGCCAACCCGCACCGAAGCCGCCGTGAGAGCCATGCGGATCCACGCCTCTGCCCCGGAGGAGGACGCTCATGCACCGCAACGTCAACGGAATCGCCCGTATGGCTGCCATGGCAACCATCGTTCTTGTGTCCATTGCCTGCGCCGCACCGCAGGCGGCGTCGGACACGAGCGGCATCACGTTAGTGGCCGAGGGCAAGGCCCAGTGCGTGATCGTCACGGGCGACCTCAGCCCGTCGGAACAGTGGGCCGTCAAGGAGCTTCGGACCTTCCTGAAGGAGATGAGCGGCGCTGAGGTCGAGGCGGTGGGCCTCGACAAGGCCCCTGCCTCGGGGGCCGTGATCGTGGTCGGGGAGAAGGCGGCGAGGGCTCGCCACGGGGATCTTGACCTGGACTCCCTGGGCGATGAAGGATTCGTCGTTAAAACAGCCGGAAGCGAGTTGATCGTGGCCGGCAGCCCGAAGCGCGGCACCCTGTACGGCGTCTACACGCTGCTGGAGAGCCTGGGTTGCCGGTGGTGGTCGCCGACGGAGAGCCACGTCCCCCGGCTGCCGACGATCGTGGCGCCGGCGACGGACCGTCGCGAGGTGCCGCACCTGGAGTACCGCGAAACGATGTACGGGGAGATATGGAACGACGCCGGACGCCTGTGGTGCGCTCGGAACAAGGTCAACGGCATGGGCGGCGACGCCATGCCCGAGGAATGGGGCGGCAGCTACAGCGTGGCCGGCACCCGCAGCCACAACACGATCGACCTGGTGGCCGAGAGCGTCGGCGGCCAGGAGAACATGAAGGAGGAGATGTGGTCCCTGGCCAGAGAGCGTCGCAGCGGCCAGACCAAGCGCGTGCGAACGGAGATCTGCTTCACGAATCCGGAGAATCGCGCGGCCATTCTCAAGAGTCTGGTCAAGACGTATCGAGCCCATCCCACCACCAAATACCTGAGCGTGTCGGCTGAGGACAACAACGACTACTGCCGCTGCCCCGCTTGTGCCGCCCTCTGCGAGCGGGAAGAGTCCGCCGCCGGCCTGAACATCGACCTGATCAACTACCTGGCCGAAGAGCTGGAGAAGCAGGTGCCGAGGGCTCGCCTGAAGACCAACGCGTATCTGTGGACCCGCAAGCCGCCGAAGACGATCCGGCCCCGCCATAACGTGCTCATCCAGTTCGCCCCGATCGAGGCCGACTATGCCCATCCTCTGGCCGCGGCGAGCAATCCGGAGAACAAGGCCATCAAGGACGACATCGAGGGCTGGAGCAGGATCACGAAGAACCTGTTCATCTGGAACTACGTCGGCAACCGGGCCCACTATCTGATGCCCGAGCCCGACCTGGACTCAATGGTGTCGAACATCCGCTTCTTCGTCGACAACGGGGCTATCGGCATCGGGGAACAGGGTACCCACGCGGGCGTCGGGACCGAATTCGTTTCGTTGCGCATGTGGGTTCTGGCGAAGGCCCTGTGGAGCCCGAAGACAGCCGACAACACGCTCATCGACGAGTTCCTTCCCGGCTTCTACGGCCCGGCGGCCCCGGCCATCCGGAAGTACATCGACCTCATGCACGAGTACGGGCGCAAGAACAACTACCACCTCGGCCGCTTCACTCGCATGGCGGCTCCGTTCCTTCAGCCGTCGATTCTGGCCGAAGCCGAGGCGACGCTCCGCGAGGCCGACCGGGCGGCCGCCGGCGACCCGATCCTTGAGCGGCGCGTCCGCCATGCCCATCTGCCGCTCTGGTACGTTCTGGCCAAGCGCGGGCCGCAGAGTCCGACCTGGAAGGCCGTCGAGGCGAAGGTCGGAAAGCTCGACTTCGTCGCTATCGCTGAGGTGAGCAACCAGACGGCCAAGGAATGGCGCATCTATGCCGTGGCCGATCCTGAGGAGTCCGAGCCGTGGTTCCAGTGGCTCACGGACTATGCCGCTCTGCTCAAGAGCCGAAGCGCGGTGCTGCCGCCGGAACTCACGGAGGCCGACCTGGCCTCCTGCCGCGTCATCCAGGCCCGTCAGATCGACAGTTCGCACCTGGAACGCACCGGCCAGTGGATCAGGATGGAGGGGGCCAGCGACGGCTGGGTGCTCAGGGTGATCAAGCCGGGCTGGCTGATCCAGCACACGTTCAGTCCGTATGACGAATACACTGTGGGCCGCAAGTACGAACTGGCCGTTCGCGTCAAAGGAGGCACGAAGAAGAGCGATGGCACGGGCCTGGTGCTCGGCCTGTTCGGCGATGCCGTCGGAGGACGGCTTCCGACGAAGGAGGTGCCGGCGAGCGACCTGGACGATGGCCGATTCCACGTTGTCACGTTGGGTCCCTTCACCGCAGGCAAGGAACTCACGCTGTACATGGCCATCTCGCGGGACGGCTCAATGCCGGAAGTTTACTTCGACTGCATGTGGCTGAAGAACGTGGATTAGCCGCTGAGGGGGAAGCCTGTCATCGGCGTATCCAGGGGAATCTCGGTGATGAGGAGTGCGGACGTGAAGCACAGAGCACGCGCGGCGAGTGAGATAACGGTGCGATGCCTGCTGGGTACGGCCCTGGTCGCCGGCCTCTGCGCGTCGGGATGGGCCGCAGATCCGCCGGAGTTGAAGCCCTACCTGCGAAAAGCGGTCGCCTGGAAATGCGAGAAACTGGGCCGCGACGTCCCGTTGCAGATTTACTACGCCGACCAGAGCACCGGCGATGCCGGGGCCCAGGTCATTGTCTACCTCAAGAACGCGGCCTGGCCACGGATCGGACAGGAGCCCGACCTGCCGATCCTGCGCGACAACATCCGGAAGCAGTTCATCGTCATCACGGTGGACTTCGGCGACGATCCGAAGGCCGTCTCGACGTTCATCGACAAGGACCTGCACGACCTCTTCCGGGCGGTGTACGGCGTGAAGACCGAGTCGCTGCTGAAAGACACCGGTCTGAAACCCATCAACTACCGTTGCTTCTTCATGCCGGCGGGGTACCGCGTGGCAACCGACCTGGTGTACTGGGAAATCGACAAGCACGCGGTGCACGGAACGATGGAGTACATCATGCAGTCATACAACGAGTACATCGTTCCGAAGGTGCAGGGACTGAAGCCGGCCTCGTCGCCGCGAGACATGGTGGACCGCCAGGGCAAACCGTTCGACTACACGGTGAAGATGGACATCGTGTATCCCTCGCAGGCCAAGGGGAAGCTGCCCGTGCTGGTCAACTCGGAGACGATCTCGGAGCGGAACCCGAACAGCAGCCCGAGTTCGTACCGGCCGCACTATATCGGGTTCACGCTGCGCGGGTACGTTCACGTCGTGATGGGACACTGTTTCAACCCGTGCGTGAACCATTACTTTCATTTCATCAGGTTCGAGCTGGACCACTGGAACGGGCTGGCCTGCTACACGGCGGCGATGCGCTACCTGCGGAAATACAGCGACCGGTACGCGATGGACACGGACCACATCGGGATGATCGGGCACTCCAAGGGCCAATACGCGGTGACGCGCTTGAGCGACCCGAACCATGCCGGGGGCAGAGAGAGCCAACGCTACAGCGAGTTCCCCAAGGGCTTTGGAGCGTTCCCCGAAGGCACGCCGGAACCGCAGCCGTGGCCGGGGTACGCCTCGACCATCCACGCGGGGTACCAGTCGATGGGCATGGGGACGTTCGAGCCGGAGTTCATTACGAGCGACTACGTGCCGACGATCTACGCCTGCGGCGAGGAGGAACAGGAATCGATCAGCAAGAAGGGTTTCCCGATGTTCGCCAGGCGGCTCGAAGAGTTGGATGTCAACCACATCAGCATGCTGATGGAAGGCATGGGCCACGATCTGGCGTCCGGATATGACCGCCGGCTGGGCGTGGACCGGTATCAGCTGGTGCACGATTTCTTCGACCGGTACCTGAAGCCCGGCGCGAAGCTGCCTCCGGTGGTGCTGATGACCACGCCGCGCGACGGAGCGGAGAACGTCCCGCCGGGGTCGGAGATCGTGGTGCACTTCGCGCCCGTGATCGACGAGCAGACGATCCACGAGGCTGGCGGCATCACGGTCGTCCGGGCCTCGGACGATACGGAAGTCAAGGGAAGGTGGCGATCCACCCGCAAGGGAACTCGGTTCGTCTTTGTCCCCGAGCAGCCGCTGGAGGCCGGCACCGACTACCGGATCGACGTCGCCCAGACGGTCAGAGACACGGCCGGAACACCGCTGCAATCCCCACGGCACGTGCGATTCAAGACAGGGAACTGATGCGATCGAGCGTTCGGGCCGGCCCGCACAAGGTTCATGCCAGCCGCACTACGTCCTCACAGCACCGTCCTGTGCCTGAGTTGAGCCGCACCATCGCGCGGGACAAGCATCCACACGACGCCCATGCCGGCCTCGATGCCACCCGTCACGGCCACCCAGGGTGCACTAGTACAGCATATATATTCACTCCTACACCCCCGACCCCTTGCGTTCCCGCCCTCAATGGCGTATGACGGTCATGGGTTGCACGTCTTCTCGTGCGCACCAGGCCGCCATGCTAGTGTCAGGGCATTCATGTCCAGGCGGCCGCGCACATGAGGTTCTGTCTGGCTTGCAGCATCTACACGTCGTGGCGTGGCGCCGGCACCTGCCGGCCCAGCATTCGACAACAGCACGGCATGAGAAATCGTCGCGGGCTCGACGTGCCGCACGATGCGCTGCTGTACACACACTGGGACACAGCACACGAGAGAAAGGAGTCGTAGATGAGCAGACGAAGAACACGAGGCATTCTGTGGCGCTCATGCAGCATGAGCGTGGGCGCCGTGATGATGGTGGCGATGGCGGCCTCGGCCGCCAGTGCCGCCATCAACGCCGACATGACGGTCGACGGCACGACGTACGGAAGTCTGGGCTCGAATGTGGTCGTGGTCAACCAGACGACGGACGCCACGGTCACGGTCACCAACGGCGGTGCGTTCCTCGGAAACAACATCTACCTCGGCTACCCGACGAACGCCGGTTACTCCAACGCGACGGCCACCGCCGGGTGGGTCATTCAGGACGCCTCCTCCGGGCAAAGTGCGGCCACCACGTATGTCGGCAAGGGCACCCATGGGTTCCTCACGCTCGACGGCGGCAGCACCGGCGGCCTGGAGGCCAACAGCGTAGCCCTCGGGCTGATTGGTCGCACCTCCCATCCGAGCTATCCGAGCGATGTGTACCACGACGCCGAGGGATTCTACGGGACGGGTACGCTGACCATCCAGAGCGGCACCTTGATCATCACTGCCGCCAATTACGCCAATGACCGCAACCTGGGCCTGAACGTGGCCGTGGGCGCGTCGGGCTGCGCCAGCTGCCCGACGCGCGGCACGGTCGTCCAGACCGGCGGCGACGTCTACGTCGGCGGCGGGCTCAACATGGGCTGGGAGAAGAACTACAACATCGGTTCAGGCAGCGTTTCGCAGTACCTGATCTCCGACGGCACCCTCACGGTGGACGGCACCGCGTACCTTGGCCAGTCGTATGGTCGCGCGGCGGTCCTGTTCCAGGTGACGGGCTCGGCCGCGACGATTGAACTGGCCAACCTGACGACGACCCACGCCACGCTGGCGTTCGTCCTCGACAACTCGTCGCAGCATATCTCCACGATCGCCGCCACGAATGCAACCATCGGAAGCGACACGACGGTGCATCTGGACCTCGACGGCTTCACCCCGGGACTCAACGACACGTTCGACCTGCTGACCGTCACCAACGGCACGCTGACCCTGTCGCAGTTCAGTCTGGCCGACGGGGACGAGGAGTCGTGGGCGCTGCAACTCGACGCCACGGGAAAGACCTTGCAGGCTGTGTGCCTGGTGGACTCCGAGCCTCCGTCCGCCGCCTATCCCACGCCGCCCTACCTGATGAGCTACAACTTCGAGGTCGGCGACCTGGCCCATTGCCGCAATCTCTCCACGGCCAACAACGGCACCGTCGTGCTCAGCACCGCCGTGCGGCACTCGGGGCGTTATGCGGCCCAGTGCGCCCTCCCGGCGACGGCCACGACGCGCAAGGCCTACCTTCTGGGCCAGTTCACCCATGCGCCGCGTGAGATCGAGGGCTCCTCGCTGTACATGCGGGCCTACATCTACCTGGGCAGCGACTTCACGGTCGCCAGCGGCACGTCCGTCTCGATCCTGTCGTTCGGCGGGTTTGCGCCGCCGCCCAACGGGCAATACACAGGAAACGTGGCCGAGGTGGCTATTCGTTCCGCCAGCGGCAATCTCGTCCTGGGCCAGCCGACCGGCCAGGGCAGTGCCGCCGGCAGCACCGTGCTTCAGCGCCAGCAGTGGTACTGCGTGGAGGCCTGCCTGACCGTCGATGGCGCCAACAGTTCACTGGCCGTATCGCTGGACGGCGCCGCTGAGTACGGCGTCACCGGCATGTCGGTCTCGGCCATGCCCGACGGCATCTGCGCCGGCCTGCTCAGCGCGTCCTCGTCCGGCACTGCGGGGTCGCTCGTCGTGGACGACATCATGATCAACGACCAGCCCATCGGCATGGAGGACCTGGCCGTCCTGCTCAACTACCCGTGCTTCGTGTCGCGCGTGGGGGCCCCGGTCGTGGCCATCCTGACCGGCGACCAGGCCGGCGATTCCCTGCAAGTGACCCTCACGAGCAGCCTGGGACTGAACCGGACGGTCTGCGAGCAGGAAGGGCCTCTCGGCGGTCGCGTGGATTTCACCGTCGATCTGCATGATCTCCCGGCAGCGGACTACACCCTGACCGCCGTGCTGCTGGACAGTTCCGAGCAGGAACGAGCCAGGGCCGAGTACCGTTACCGCAAGGACTTCTCCGGCGATCCGGAGTTCACAATTGATGCCGCCAACAACATCCTCCAGAACGGGGAGAAGTTCTTCCCCGTGACGGCCTTCGGCCTGTCGCGACAGGCCATGTCGGCGTGGCGTGACAACCGCTACTGCAACAACATGCTGCTGCGGTTCGAGTGGAATCCCAGCCTCCTGGGTCCGGACGGTTTCGAGGTGTATCTTGACGCCGCGGAGGCAATTGGCATGAAGGACATCGGCCCGGACGGCGACTACCGGTTCGGGTTCGACGTGGGCGACCCCCGTTTCACGGTCGATGCCGTCATCGAGTACCTGACGGAACTGAAGGACCACCCGGCCATCGCCTGGTGGATGTGGCAGGACGAGCCGATCAACTGGGGGTTCACGTCCGCCGAGGTCAAGAGCTGGTTCGACGCCCAGAAGGAGCTTGATCCCGGCCGCCTGAACGAGGTGCTGCACATGGGCGACTGCTATCAGATCGGCCTTCTGCGAGCAGAGTCGGCCTACCAGACGTTCCCGTTCCTGTGCGCCGACGTGTACTCGTGGGACATCTACCCGATCGAGAACGAGCTCTACAGCGGCGGCACGTTCGTCGATTACGCCAAGGTGGCCGACCGGGCCGTCAACTGGAACATGGGCCTGGTGCCGGTCATCGTGAACGTGGCCGTTTCGGACGTCGTGCCGAACAGCCGAGGCGGCATGCCGACGCCAGACGAAATCGCGTTCGTCGCGTGGCTGTCCATCGTGCACAAGGCCAAGGGCGTCCACTGGTATCCCTACAATGCGGGGGTGCCGGATCAGAACTACGAAGCGATGACCAGATTCGTCGATCAGGTGACGGACCTGACCGAAGCCATCCTCGGCGACGATGCGCCGGTGGCGGTGACGTGCACGTCGCTCACGGGCGGCCGCATTGACATGAGGGCCACAACCGACGGCTCCGAGAAGATCTACATCTTCGCCGTGAACTTGGAGCGAACCACCCAATCGGCCCGGTTCACGGTCGCCGGCCTGGCGGCTGACGAGGAGATCAAAGTCTACGGTGAAGATCGTTCGCTGACCTCGGCCGCGGGGGGCACCTTCGAGGACGCGTTCAGCCAGGTGGGCGTCCACATCTACGTGATCGGCGACGATGAGGATCCTCCGCCCGACGACACGGTCACGGTGCGCTATCCCATTGCCGCCGGCAACGACGATATGGAGTGCACGCCGTGGGGCATCTATCTGGACAGCACGCGCCTCAGCTTCCCCTATGACAACGTGGTGCGTCCGACCTTCATGCGGTGGCAACTGGACATCCCTGTGGGGTCCGTCGTCAACTCGGCGCACATCGAAGTCTGGTCCGACAGCAATACGTCCACGCTGAACCCGACGGTGCTGCGTTTCCAGATCATCGACAGCGATTCGTGTCCGGAATTCACCTCGTCGCCCTACTCGTGGACGCTGTGCGCGGGCGAGGTGGACTGGACAATGGAGCCATGGACGGCCAACATGCGTTACTTCACGCCGGACCTGACATCGCTGGTACAGGGCTTCATCGACCGGCAGGGCTACGAGCCGGACAACTACGTCGGGCTGCGCTTCAGTTACGTCTCGGGCGTGAGCCGCCACACGTGGGCGTACGAGTACAACACGGCCAAGGCCCCTGTCCTGGTCGTGAACTACACACCGCCCGAGGAATGAGGGTCGGGTGACGGCGGCAGACTGCCGCCGCAACCCAGCATGCCCAGCGGCGCCGTCGCCTCCGGATCGCGACGGCGCCGTCTGGCTTTTCAGTCCGGTTGCCCCAGTGTATCGCTGCTGCCCCTGCCCAGGTGAGCCCTGTCAGTTCCCATTTGGGAATCTCTTGCCAACCGTTGCACTGCACGCTACCATGGCGTTGTCGTAGTCACTCGATTCCGCTGGCAGGACGAAAGGTGGTTCCGTGAGTCAGACGCTTGAGAAGCTTTGCGAGTTGCACAAGCACAGGGTCATACTGCACCGCCTGAAGGAGAAGGCCCGGACCACAACCGTCGCCATCACCGCCAAGAAAAAGCTGGTGGTGCGCCTGAAAGCCGAGTTGGATCGCCTGGCGGGAACGCGAAAAAGCGGCCAGGCGGCGCTGGACCGCAAGGAGCTGGAGGCCAGGAGCCTTCAGGAGAAGATCAACAAGTTTCGCCAGCAGTTGAACGAAGCCAAGACGAACAAGGAGTACCAGGCGCTCCAGAACGAGATCAAGTTCACGGGCATCGAAAAGGCAAGGATCGAGGACCAGGTTCTTGCCGAGATGGACAAGATCGAGAAACAGGCGGGCGACCTGGATCGCGCCAAAGCCGCCGCCGCCCAAGCCGAACAGGAACTGGCATCGCTGGAGGCCGAGAAGGCCGCCGAGGTCGAGGCTCTCCAGGGCGATATCCGCAAGGCCGAGCGGGACTGCGCCGACCTGGCCCGCGAGATTCCCTCTGAAGCCATGCAGCAGTATGACCGCGTGGCGTCGCGGCACGAGGAAGACGCCCTCTGCCCCGTGCTGGTCGAAGGCGAAGGCAATGGCGACGCCGCCTACTCCTGCGGCGGATGCTACATGCGGCTGACCGAGAACGTCTACGTGAAGCTTCGCGGCAACCACGACGAGTTGCTGACCTGCCCGACCTGCACTCGCATCCTCTTTCTGGAACCCTGACCGCCCGTGTCCAAGACCCCGAAGATACTGATCTACACCGACGGAGGCTCGCGCGGCAACCCCGGGCCGGCCGCCTGTGCGGCCGTGGTCCAGTCCGCCGACGACAACCAGACGCTCATCGAGGAGGGGAAGTTTCTCGGTCGCGCGACCAACAACGTCGCCGAGTACGAAGGCGTGTTGCTGGGCATGGACCTGGCCCGGCGTCTGGGCGTCCGCCAGATCGAAATCCGCAGCGACAGCGAACTGCTGGTGCGGCAACTCATGGGCCAATACCGCGTGAAGAACCCCGGCCTCAAGCCCCTCTATGATCGCGTTCGGGAGGGCCTCGGCGACTTCGACGCCGTGGAGGTCTGCCATGTCCGCCGCGAGCAGAACGTCGAGGCCGACCGCCTGGTCAACGAGACCCTTGACGCCCAGCGCAAAGGCGGCAGCGCCCCCCCTTCGGGCAGGCGCACGCCAGACTCTGGCCGAGGCGGGCCCTTTCGGCTAAAATAGCGGATGCCGTGTCGGTCCGACATGGCGTGACAAGTGAATAGAGCCTGCAGGCAGGCCGGGCAGCCGCTGCGACGCGAAAGCGACGCGGAGGAAAGTCCGAACTCCACGGGGCACGGTGGTGGCTAACGGCCACCGTCCGCAAGGATAGGGAAAGTGCCACAGAAAACATACCGCCACGGCGCCTCCGGGCGTCGCGGTAAGGGTGAAATGGCGAGGTAAGAGCTCACCGCGGTTCTGGTGACAGGACCGGCACGGTAAACCCCACCGGGAGCAAGGCCAAATTGGGAGCAAGGGGCCGCCCCACCCCACGCCGCCTTCGGGCGACATGAGCTCCGGGTAGGCCGCTCGAGCGCGGCGGGCAACCGCCGAGCCCAGATAAATGGCTGCCCGGCGACTTCGGTCGCCGACAGGATTCGGCTTACAGGCCTGGCTGCAGGCATTGCTAGAGACGGGCGAGTCGTCGAAACACCCGGCGGCTCGCCCACTTGCTGCGCCGACGCCCCCGCCCGATGAACGCCGACGCACGATTCTTCCACCTACCCCCTGCCCCTGCGTTTCTCTTCAACTATAATGGTGCTGCCTCGTTCCCGTTCAGGAGACTGCACAATGAACGAATCGCTCACCCTGTTGCCCGGATTCAACCCCGATGCCGTCCGCGGCGTGGTCCTGGAACCGACCGACGACATGCAGGTCTACGCCGTGCCTGACCGCGGCCTGGAGGTGTTGGACGTGCTTGTCGGCGGCCGGCCCGTCATGTACCGCAATCCGGCGGGCCACCGCTCGCGACTGTCATACAACCCGGTCGGACTCGGACCCGTGCGAAGCATCGAAGCCTTCTTCACCGGAGGCCTTGAGAACGCCGGGGCGCCCGAGGGTCCCCTGCCCCTGCACGGCACGTTCAGCCAGACGCCCGCCTGCCGCTGGCAGCGCACCGCAACCGGAGGCGTCCGAGGCACAATCGACTGCCGCATCATGGTCGCCGGACCGTGCCTCGTCGTCGAACGCTCCGTCGAACCCCTCCACGGCGCCCGCGCGTTCCGCGTCATCGACGACATACGAGCCACGGTCGGCGGCCAGTACATGTGGCTCTATCACCCCAACTTCCCTGTGACCGAGGGCACGCGGTTCGTCAGTAGCGAACGTCTCGTCGTGCCACGCCCCGACGGCATTGCCGAGAAGGCCATGGACACGTACCACACATTCGATCGCGTCGGCGCCGGGCAGACGCGATGGCCGCCGTCGTCCGACAGCGCCGCGGCCGTGGCCCAGGAGAACTTCGAGACCTGCTATGTCATGACCGTCGAGCCGGACGACCGGGGGGACGTCCGCGCCGCCCTCGTAGCCCCGGACGGCAGTTCGGCCGCGTACGTCAAGTACAACGTGGGGCATTTACGCGAATGCCAGCGGGCGTTTCAGTTCTGGAAGAATCCCCGTGACGCGGTGTCGGGCCTGGAGGTCGGCAGCACGTTCCTCGGCTGGAGCTACGCGGCCAGCCACGGACTCCTGTGCAGCATCGCCACGGGCGAGACGCACCATTATGAGATCGAGGTGGGGTTCCTCACCAGCATAGCCGAGGTCGATGCGCTGTTGGCCGCGATGCCCAAGGTCGGCCACCCCGTCATCAAGACCATGTCGCGCGACGAGCTTGCCGCATGCTACCGCGGCTGACGGTGTCCAGCATGATGGGGCCCGTCGCCCCAGCGGACGAACGCCGGTGACAACGCGACAGGCCGACGCAGGAGCGGCCACCGGAGAACGTCCGCAACGCGACACAGTCCCCGGAACACACGTGTGTGCCTTGCCGGAGCCCTGCCCGGGGGTGGTTGGACATCGTGCCCCTGCGTCCAACACAAGGCGAGTGCCCCCGGGTATATCCCGTTTCAGCAGGTGACCTGCTTGGTGCTGTGCCAGTGAGCCGGTGCCATGACCGCATGACGCAGTTCCCGAGCACCGTCGAGGGGCGGCGATGAAGAAGAGGTCCGTGGATGGCCGTCCGAGGGACTACCTACCGAGAAGGGATGCACCCGAGACACTAGTGCCCCCTGTGTTGGCCCCCTGTGTTGGATTTGACGACATCCTGCGGCAATGGTACAATGAGTTGAATAGAGCTGGAGCACACGGCCGCCCGCGATGTGGGGGCGATTGGTTTCGACGGGGTCTAGCGTGTTCGGAGCTTGCGTGGAGGGGTTGCGAGGATGCCCCTTTAAACACCTCGCACCTAAACTAAATGCCAACACTGGCATGCGTATGGCCGCCTAGGAATAGGTAGCCCGTCCCCGGGACTTCGCCTGCGGGTTCCGACGGACGCCGACAGCAGGCTGTGACGGCCAAGTGCACCTCTGGCGCGGCCGCCGAGATCTAGCAGCGGTTGGGTTCCCAAGGGGCGCGTTGTCTTGCCCGAGGGAATCGAGAGCCTGAAAGGACAACTACCCACGTAGACGGCCCGAGCACCCGACATCCGGACGCGGGTTCGATTCCCGCCGCCTCCACCATTTTTTCTTTCTCAGTAGCTCTCTCTGTAAACGAGCCCACCGGCCACCGCCGGCGGGCTCGGCCCGTTTCTGGCCGGAATACGCCTCTTTTCGGCACGTGGCACCCGCGGCCCGCGCCCCGTCGCGTGACGCCGTTCGGCCGCCAGGTGCGCCAAAACGGCCGGAGAGCGTCTCTTCCTCTCTGAATCGCGTGACGCGATGCCAACGCGTCACGCGAGAGACAACTACCTGCCACTCAAGCGGTTATGACGATCGGACTCGATGCCTGTTGCAGTGCCGTAACCGGGGTGCAATAGGGCGTCGCAACCCCCGTCATGTGACGTTTGCAGTGCCAGAACCTGTCATGTGGTCGTCACATGCGTGGCACTGCAAGGACGATTTGGCACTGCAATGGCACTGCCTCGGGAGTGACAGATAAGGAGGGAGCGACAGGCGTGGCACCGGTGCCAAAGGGGAAACCGCAGCGGTGTCAGGGGCTACTCCTCTACCGCCGGACCATCCGGTTTGCGAATCTGGCGCCGCATCTCGGATGCTGCTTCCCAGTAAGGCTTCGACGCCTCGCTGCGCCCCATCTCGTCGAGCAGATAGGCGTAGCTTTCCAGCGTCAAGGCATGACTGTTCGATGGTCCCAACTTGAGGTAATCGTGAATGGCCAGAGCCTGCTTGTAGACTTTCTCGGCGGCCTCGTACTTCTTCTGTCGCCGATAGATCATGCCTTGGTGACGAAGTTGGCTCGCTACTCGGGGGTCGTTTTCCCCGCCAATCGCAGTGTATGCGGCAAGGGCAAAGAGGTTGTACCGGCTTGCCTCATCAAGCCGACCATCATGCATGTAAAAGAGTGCCAACCTGTTGCAGATGCTCGCCGCGGCGTCGCTCTGCGGACCCGATTCGCGGTTGATGATGTCGAGACATTCCAGCCAGGTCTTCTCCGCCTCGTCCTTCTTGCCGGCGTTGCTGTAGCAGTCGGCAAGCCCCCCGAGAATGTTGTTGACGTCGGCCGCGCCGTGGCCTCTCTGCACCGATGCCGCGCGCAGGATATCCGCAGCGAGGCGATAACTGACCTCCGCCTCCTGCCACTTGCCCTGCGCCTTCAGCACGCCAGCCACTGCGCCATGCGCTTGGGCGGTTTCAATGTGCTTCTCGCCGTACGCCCGGCGCATGATGGCGAGAGACTTTTCGGCTGCCGCCTTCGCCTCGGCCATGTTACCCAGGTCACGCTGACACCAGGAGAGTTTGATCCAGCAGCGACCGGCGCTTCTGCCCCCCTCGTCGCCGAGATTCTTGTAGACTTCGAGGGCCTCGAGAAAGAGCCTGGCGGCCGCTTCGTTGGCGCCCCGGGAGTGGTTCAGAAAGGCCAACTCTGCCACCGCGTGGGCCTCATCAAAACTGGGGCCATCCTCTTTCGCTCGTATCGTTTTCAGTGCCGCTTCGAGCAGCTGCTTGGCTTCGTCAGATCGGCCCATGTCGTCAAGCACCGAAGCCAGCATTCGCTGCCGACTGGCCACAATGAGGGAGTTGGCGCCATGTCGCTCACGGGCCCCCTCCATGGCCCCGCGCAACAGTTTCTCGGCGTCGGCCAGACGGCCCATGGCCTCGTAGAGACGGGACAAGTTCGTCATCGTTGACAGGGTCAGGGGATCGTCGGGCCCGTGCGCCCGAGTACGGATTTCGAGAGCCTTGCGATACCACTGCTCGGCCTCTACAAAACGGTTGCGGCAGCGATAAAAGTAAGCCAGGTTATTCGCCGTCGTGCCGAGCCGCGGATCGTCGCGCGGCTCCACCTTCTCGAATGCAGCGATAGCCCGGAGAAACAACTGCTCCACCTCGGCCTCCGGACGAATGTCGATGCTGCTGGTGGCCAAATCACGCAAGGACATGGCCACGGACAGGTCGTTCGGACCCTTTATCCTCTGCCGTATGGCCAAAGCGCGGAGGTGGGCCTGACGGGAGACTTCGTACAGCCTCAGTTCCCGCAGGGCCAGCCCGAGTTCACGCAGGTCGCTGGAAGTCTGGTATGTTTCGTCTCCGGTGTCATCAATCCGGACGACCCACGCCCAGATTGCCGCCCCGCGCTGGTTGTTGCCCTTGTCGCGGTAGAAGCCGGCCAAATCGCGCAACGTTCCGGCAAGAGCCTGTCCAGATTCATCTCGGCCCAGAGCCGCCAATACCTGGTCCAGCAGCTTGCCCTCCACTTCGCCCGCGGTCAGCCGCCACCCGCGAAAATCATCCGCCGTCGGTGCAGGGATGTCTTCCGGCTTCTGACTGTCTGCGGTCTGGTCATCTGCGGCGAAGGCGGTCGGTAGGCTGGGGACAGATCCAGTGGCCAACGCAAGACAAAGGGCCATGTATGCCCCAATGGCGACGGTTGCGGTTCGTTTCATGGGCTTCTCCGTGCACTCATTGACCCATTATGCGGCTACCCGTCGATAGGATATCACCGCAAACAGGGCGCAGGCAAGGAGAATGACGGGGGGGGGAACATCTTTGACTCAGTCATCACGGAAGGACGAACCGTGGCGGTCCCAGCATTCACGCCCCAGATCGGTCATTGAAAACCAATAGCCCTCGGGGTCGGGTGGAAAGGTCTCCTCTGCATAGCCGTCGGAATTCATCAGCCGGATCATGCCCCGCCGATGTAGCTCGCGAAGCACGCTGAAGATCGCAGCACGAGATGTCGGGCCGACAAAACGGGCAAGGTGGGGCTCAATCTGGTCTGCGGACTCCCAGTCGTCGGCCATCGCGTCGAGGATATGCCATGCCGTGGCGTCTGGCTCCCAGTCCACCCGTCGTTGTCTCCTGCCATCGAAAGCCCATCAGGTCCGTCAGATGCGCGAGCCCCAGCTACTTGGCGCCATCCGAGGGAACCGCCTTCCCGTTCGATGGCGCATCAGAGTCGGCCTTCTCCTTCGGCTCGTCCTGGAAGTCGGCTCCGGCGGAAAGCCGGACCACTTTGGTGCCGTCCACCCGCTTCTGCGGACCCGACACCGTTATCCGTTCCATCTGCACTGTCTGCGGCCACTGAGTCTTGAGGTCGATCACCGCCCTCGTGAGATCCCGCATCTCCATTTCGGGAATCTGATCGTCGGCCATGGGCTGCCTGCCCGCCTTGCGGTCCATATCCTGAACCGTCTTGACCACCTGCTCGCGAAGCGACTCTCCATCTATCTCGGATTCCCTTACGACCACCGCCTTGCTCTTCTTCTCGTCGGTTGACTCGACCTTCGTCGTGCACTTGCCCGGTAGCGGATCGCCACCGTAGGGCGAAGGGAACTCGACATTGGACACCTTCGCGTCTGATGCCTTGGCGAAGTCCCCATTGAAACTGAGATAGATGGCCAACTCGCGGGCCACCAGTTGCGACACCAACTGCTCAGACGAGACTACTTGGCTGACCGTCTGGCGCAGCGCCTTCTCCTTCTCTGCGTCGAAGGCCATGGCGGCCAGCATCTTCTCAGTGGAGGCATCCATAGCCTTTCTGACGGCCTCGTAGTTGGCCAAACCGGTCACGGCGTAGTCCGGCGACAACTTCAAATGAATGGGGATGTTGTTCCACATGTCGAGCAGAATCTTCGAGGCGGGATTGGCCTTGATCTGCTCGGCCTCGGCGCCTTCGACGCGTGTCTTGCGGTAGGTACACGAAACTACGTACCCCTCGAGGCCGGCCTCCAGAACTGTGATGTCGGCCAGGAGGGTCGCCTGACCGCTGATATCTCTGCTCCCGCGCGTCTGTTGACGACTCCGCGTAATCTGGAGAGTGAAGGAATCGCCCTTCTTCAGCTGTGGCTTCAGGGTGAGCACTTCTGGCTCGGCTGCGAGGCATGCAGCACTCAAAATGCCCAAGCCCAGAGAAAGCAGCAGCGTCATGAAAAGAGAGTTCCGCATTTCCTATCCTCTCGTGGGCAAAGGCGACTGCCTTGTGGCCAGTTTGCCGTTAGCCAATTCCTGTAACCGCACGTGGATAGGATATCGCCGTGGGCACGGCCTAGACAAGGGAAATGTCAATCAGGCTCCCGGCGCTGCTCATCCCACCTCACCGGCAGGTTCTTCCGTAGCTTCGCTAGGCTCAGGCCATCCGGCTCCTCGCCGCGGAGGATGGCTTCGACGAGGTCGGGGGCGAGGCTCGTCAGTTGCAGCAGGCGGCTGACGTAGCTCCGGTCGACCCGGAGGGACTGAGCCAGGTCGTCGACGCTGGGGTACTCGCCGGATTCGAGTTGCTCCTGCCAGCGGTGGGCCTTGGCAATGGCTTCGACGAGCGTCCGGTTCACGCGGCGGTCGTCTTTCGGCTTTGCGTCGGGCCGCGGGTCGATGGGCCGCCCATCCTCGCCGACGATGATCGTCTGCTGGCCGTTCCGCTTGCGGAACGCGGCCGGGATGTGGACCACCACCGCCTCGCCGTCGCGGCGGACGTGGAGGCCCGGATAGCGGCGTGCCTGCTCCTGCTGAATCTGGCTCACATCAACCATGTGCTGCCTCCCCTACGGTCTGGAGTTCCTCGACAATCTGCTCAATGCCGTTAGTGCGAAAGCGGATGTCGATGCCGGTCGTGCTGACCGTGATCTGCTCGACCAGCAACTTGACGATCCGCTGCTGCTCCTGCGGATAGAGCACGTCCCACACCGGATCAACCGCCCGGAGGGCCTGCGACACCCGGTCCATGTCTACCGGCCCGCCACTCTGCGGCGCGGCCTCCATCTCCCCGATGGCCCGTTCCAAGGCCTTCAATTCCCCGTTCAGCCGCTTCAACTCCTCAGCCATGGCGCCCTCTTCGTCGCCATCGCCGACGCTCAGGACGGCGCGGATAGCCTTGCGCGTCTGCTCGTGCCGCATCCGCAGGTCGTCGAGCCGCGCCATGGCGGCCGCGTCGGGCCGGGCCTCGCCCGCGTCGACCACCTCGCGATAGGTCCGGGCGATCACGTCGCCGTGGCGCAGCAGCGCCCGGATCTGGTCGACGACCGCCGTTTCGATCTCCCCCGCGGGCAGGGACGGCAGCGGGCACCGGCCGTAGCCGATCCTGACCTTCTTCGCGCAGGTGTAGTAGCGATACTCGGTGCCCTCGCCCTTCTTGGAGTGGCTGGGCTGCACCAGGCTGCCGCAGTGGCCACAGCGGATCATCCGCCGCAGGAGCGCGAAGCGGCGCACCTGATGCTTGTGCGTGTACGTCTGGTTCGCCGAAAGGGTCTTCTGGGCCTTCTCGAAGACCTCGACTGGCAGGATGGCCGGGTGCTCGGCCGGGTAGTGCTTGCCGCGGTGGGTGATCTGGCCGACGAGCTTGCGGCACGTGAGGAGTGCGTAGACCGACTTCTGCGTCCACGGCTTGCCGCCGCGGGGCTTGCCGCTCTTGCCGGTGTAGCGCTTGGTGCCGACGTCCTCGGCGTTCAAGGCATCGGCCACCTTGCGGCACGACTGGAGCTTCAGGTAGAGGCCGAAGATGTGCCGCACTGTCGGCACCTCGGCCTCATTGACCACGAACTTGCGGTCCACGATGTCGAGGCCGAGGACGGGAAAGCCGCCGAAGTACTTCCCCTGGCGGGCCGTCGCCAGAATCTTGTCCCGAATCCGCTCGCCGATGATCTCCCGCTCGAACTGGGCGAACGAGAGCAGGATGTTGAGCGTCAGGCGGCCCATGCTGGTGGTGGTGTTGAACTGCTGTGTGACCGACACGAAGCTGACCTGGTGCTCATCGAAGGTGCTGATCAGCTTGGCGAAGTCCAGCAGCGAGCGGCTGAGGCGGTCGACCTTGTAGACGACGACGCAGTCGATGCGGCGAGCCCGTACGTCGGCCAGAAGCTCGGTCAGCGCCGGGCGGTCCATGTTGGCGCCGGTGTAGCCTCCGTCGTCATAGCGATTGCGGAGGCACTGCCAGCCCTCGTGCCGCTGGCTTTCGATGTAGGCCTCGCCCGCCTGTCGCTGGGCGTCGAGGGAGTTGAACTCCTGTTCGAGGCCCTCCTCGTGGCTCTTGCGGGTGTAGATCGCGCAGCGGATTGTCGGCGTGCTCTTCGTCATGCCTTGCCTCGCTTTCCGGCCGGCCGGGTGATGCCGAAGAACCGGTTGCCGTTCCAGTGGCTGCCGGTAATGGCTTCGGCCACGGCCGTCAGGCTCCGGTAGTGCTGGCCGTCGTACAGCAGCCCTTCCTGCTCGACCACCACCTCATAGCGCCGCCCGTTCCAGTCGCGCAGCAGCCGCGTGCCCACCGCCAGATTCATCTTCCGCCGCTTGGCCCTGGGCCCCTTCGGCCCCTTGCCGTCGGCAATCGCCGCCAGCTGCTGCCGGGCCTCCTGGCTGAGGCCGCCGAAGGCCAGTTCTTGGATGCGATAGGCCAGGCGTCGCACCAGATACGCCCGGCCGAGCCTGCTGGGGTCGGTGCCCATCAGGTCGCCCCAGCGTTTGCGGAGCTGGGCCATCGACATGCGGCTGAGCTCGTCCACCTGCTTCAAGACCGTCTTCTCCATCAAGCCACCTCCTTCTGTTCTGCGGCGGGTTCCGCCGCGTTGGGGGTGACATTCAGGCTCTTTTCGCCTGAAACCTCAAGGCAATTGCGGCCCTGAAAACGAGTCTTTTTCGCGGCCAGCCGCAGGACACCGCGGGCCAGCAGCGCCGCCAGCTCGTCGAGCCGCTCGTCAGCGCTCTCCGGGATCGCCGCAGCGTCGTTCAGTCGGACCATGGGTCGAGCCCTCCTTTGACGAACGCCTCGCGGATGATCTGGATGTTGCGTCGAACCGTCTCCGGATGGAGGCCGACCTTGTCGGCGACTTCGAACGGGTTGTCACACTCGATCAGAAGACGGCAGATCCGCTGCCGCCGCGGCGAAAGCGTGGCCACGACCTTGCGCACTTCGTCCGCCATCACCTTCTCCTCCGGCCGGTGGGCGTCCTCGGTGCGGTGGGCGAGTTGGCTGAAGCGTTCCATCAGGTTCCGCCGGCGGGCGCTGGAGCGGGCCAGCATCTTGATGCGGCGGTCCAGAACGCGGCAGAGGATCGTTTCCTCGCTGGCCGCGTGCGCCCGCGCCGGGTCGAAGCGGAACCGGTGGATGGCGATGGCCAGTTCCTGCAGGGCGTCGTCCCACCGGTCCAGCGGCACGCCGAAACGCTTCAGACGGGCGAAGGCCAGGTTGATCTTCCACTCCTCGAAGGCTCCCACGTACCGCTCGTACAGCTCCTCAATGTAAGTCTTTGCCACGGTGCTTCTCCGTAAACAGGGCCGCGTCTGCGCCCGGGCCTCTCCCGGACGACGCAACCATGATCGCTGACGGGGCGGTGCCACGTATCTAACCGTGGATGTGATTGGCGAAGATCACGTGACGGGCCATGTGATCGTCACATGACAGGGAAGCAGTGCCAAATTCCGTCACATGACTGTCATGTGACAAGGAATGTGATTTTATTTGGCACCCCGCACTTTTGGGGGTCTGCGGCAATAAGCATTGCGTCGCGGGCAGGAGGACAACGCCCGCCGCAAGGAGAGGCCGAATGCCGCAGATCGCAGACCGCGCCGTGCTCATCGACTTGAACGCCCTGCTGGCCGAACCGGAGGGTGAGTATCACCGCCGGGCCGGCCAGTACCTGTCGAGCCACCGGCTGATCGACTTCATGAAGTCGCCGTGGCTCTACTTCAAGAAGCTGTCGGGCCTGATCGCCGACCGCGACTCAGCGGCCTACCTGGTCGGCCGGGCGGCCCACGCCCGCATCCTCGAGGGCCGGGACGTTTACGAGAGCCGCTTCGCCCTCGGCGGCCCGATCAATCCGAAGACCGGCCGGCCGTTCGGGGCCAACACGAAGGCCTTTGAGGAATGGGCCGCGGCCCAGGGCAAGCCGGTGCTGAGCCTCGATCAGGTGGACTTGGTCGAGCAGATGGCCGCCGGCGTAGCCATGAATGATGAGGCCGTGGACCTTCTGCTCTACGGCCGGGCCGAAGGCGTCGTGCGGGCCGAGTACTGCGCGACGCCGTGCCAGATCAGGATCGACTGGACCCACCCCCACCGCGGCATCGTCGACCTCAAGACCTGCGACGAACTCGACTGGTTCGAGGCCGACGCCCGCCGCTATCGCTACATGACGCAGCTGGCCTTCTACCAGGCCGTCCTTGCCGAGGCCATCTCGCAGCTTGTCCCCGTGCACATCGTCGCCGTCGAGAAGCGCGAGCCCTACCGCTGCGGCGTGTGGCGGGCCGGCGACGACGCCCTGGCCATCGCCCGCCGGGAGAACGAGGCGGCCATCCGACGGCTCATGGTGTGCCGGCAGAAGGAGATGTGGCCCACCGGCTACGAGGGGATTCGCATCCTCGACACCTCGTAACCTCTCCGCGCGCCCGGGCGGCCGCCCTCTCGCGAGCCGCCCGGCGCGGTCTTCCCTGCTCCAGACACGGAAACGGAACCCCAACGGAAGGAGTCTCCATGAGCCTCTTGCAGCAGATTCATACCGGTCGCCGCCCGTCGCCGCCGCGCTTCGTCATCTACGGCACCGAGGGCATCGGCAAGTCCACGACGGCGTCGCAGGCGCCGAATCCCATCTTTATCCCCACCGAGGACGGCCTCGACCAGATCGACTGCGCGTCGTTTCCCCTGGCCACGAGCCTCGCCAACGTGGAGGCGGCCCTGCAGTCCCTGATCCAGGATCAGCACGACTTCGAGAGCGTCGTCATCGACTCGCTCGACTGGCTGGAGCGGCTGATCTGGGACGCCCTGTGCGAGCAGTACGGCGTGGCCAGCATCGAGAAGGTCGACGGCGGCTATGCCCGCGGCTACACGCACGCCCTGACCCACTGGCGCCGTGTGCTCGACGCCCTCAACACGCTCCGCAGCCGTCGCGGCATGTGCATCGTCCTCCTGGCCCACGCCAAGGTCGAGAAGTTCGAGGACCCCGAGTCCGCGGCTTACGACCGCTACTCGCCGCGGCTGCACAAGCACGCCACGGCCCTGGTGAACGAGTGGGCCGACGCCGTGCTCTTCGCCACCCGCAAGATCATCACCAAGACCGAGGAGACCGGCTTCAACCGCGAGCGGACCATCGCCTCGGGCCTCGGCAAGGACGGCGGCGAGCGCGTGCTGCGCTGCGTCGGCAGCCCGGCCTGCGTGGCCAAGAACCGCTTCGACCTGCCGGCCGAACTGCCGCTGTCGTGGACGGCGCTCATGCAGGCCATGGCCTCGCCGCCGACTGCTGCAACCAGCCCTCCGGCGGCGGCATGACAGCGGGCGGCCCTGAAACCCTGACCCCAACCCAAGGAGAAACGACTCATGGCGAACCTGAACGGCTTTGACGCCAACACCGTGGAACCCAGCAGCACCTTCGACCCGCTGCCGGCCGGCAAGTACCTGGCAGCCATCACCGGCACGGAGATGAAGCCCACCAAGGACAGTACCGGCAGCTACCTGAACGTCGAGCTGACGATCCTCGACGGCCCGTACAAGGACCGCAAGGTCTGGGACCGGCTGTGCCTGAACCACCCGAATGCCCAAACGGTGAAGATCGCCCGCGGCAACCTCTCGGCGATCTGCCGCGCCGTGGGTGTGATGCAGCCGCGCGACTCGGTGGAGCTGCACAACATCCCCCTGGTGGTCACCGTGAAGCTGAAGAAGCGCGAGGACACCGGCGAGCTGACGAACGAGGTCCGCGGCTACGCGAAGAAGGACACGGCTGCCGGCAAGCCCCAGCAGGCCGCCCCCACCGACAACACGCCGCCGTGGCGGCGCTAACGAGGAGAACGACCATGGGAGACCATTCGCTGGGCCGTGATGCCAGGTGTGTCGTCTGCGGGCGACGGCTGACGTCGGACCACAAGTGCCCGAAGTCGGTGCTGAGGGCCAGAGAAGCGGCCGAGCGGCGGGCGGCCAACATTGACGATCCGCTGCACCCGGCCATCCCGCACCACATGGATGACCGTCGTCGCCTGATCGGCGACCGGCTGTCCGGATGGGCCTGAGAGGAGGGCGAGCATTGGCAGAGCATGACGAGGCCGTGAGCCCCGACGAGCGAATCGTCGAAGTCGCCGTGACCCGCAAGAGGCGAGTCCGCAGGTGCTACGCGATTCGCGACGAGTTCCTGAACTACTGGCGGAGCGTCCTGCCCATCTCGGATGACCGGGCTTGGACGCGGGACAAGACGCTGCGGGCGCTGTTCCCGAGTCGCGCAGCGGCGGGCAAGGAACTGCAGTCCATCTGGGAGTACCGGCGGCAGAAGGCGTGTGCCTGACTGTCGCCGAAGAAACCGTGCCCGTGCAACGGACGGAGCCTGATGGCGAGGAGGAGTGACGATGGCGGTCAACTGTGAACGCTGTGGTACGGCGCTCAAAGACCAGACGTACCGGTTCTGCCGCAAGTGCCGCTGGAAGGTCCTGGGGAAACTCGCACGCTGCGGCTATCTCCAGAATACCTACGTGCCGCCCTACTTCAGCGATGCCCGCGGGCGCAAGGGCACCCGCAACCCGTGGCCCCTGGCAGGAGCGTATGGCCGATGATCACCTTGCCCTGGCCCCCGAGCATCAACCACTACTGGCGGCACGTCGGCCCGCGGACCCTGATCAGCCGGGAGGGACGGGCGTTCCGAGCGAACGTCTGTGCCCTCCTGGCCGGGGGCGGCGGGCCGAGAAAGCCGCCGGCCGGCGGCCGGATCGCCCTGGCGATGGACGCCTTCCCGCCGGACCGCCGGCGGCGCGACCTCGACAATCTCCAGAAAAGCACCCTTGATGCGCTCCAGCATGCCGGTCTGTACGAGGACGACAGCCAGATCGACCTGCTTGTGACGCAGCGACGCGACGTGGTGCCCGGCGGTCGGTTGACCGTCCGCCTGAACGAATTCCCCCTGTGCCGCTGCCCGCTGTGCGGCGGCCCCATGAACCCGGAGAGCAACTGAATGGTAGCCCATGTGAAGCGCATCTACGTGTCCGGCCCGATGACGGGCCACGCCGATTTCAACTTCCCCGCCTTCCACGCCGCCGCGGCGCGGCTGCGCGAAGTCGGCTGGGAGCCGATCAACCCGGCCGAGAACTTCGGCGGCCGGACCGACCTGCCGCGGGAGACCTACCTGCGGGCCGACGTGATTCTCCTGGCCCAGTGCGAGGCCATCGCCATGCTGCCAGGCTGGCAGGAGTCGCGTGGAGCGAAGCTGGAGTACCTGCTGGCCCGCGAACTCTCCATGCCGGCCTTCGACGCCGAAACGCTTCAGCCGCTCGTGAATCCGCCCGTACCGACTGTGGGGCTGTACCAACTGAAGCTGGTCACCGAAGCCCCCGGCGAAACCGTCCTGGCCGAGGCCATCCGCATCACCGACGGCGCGCGGCAGGCGGACTACGGTCACCCACGCGACGACTTCGCCCGCACGGCCCTGATGTGGACCGGCATCCTCGGCGGCAAGCTCCGCGACGGCGCCGAGGTCACGGCCGCCGACGTGCCGCTCTGCATGATCGCCGTCAAGCTGGCCCGCCAGAGCCACCGGCACAAGCGCGACAACCTGGTGGACATCGCCGGCTACTCGCGCACGGCGGCCATGGTCGCGGGGGAGGAATGATGGCCAAGCGAACCGTCAACAACCTCGTGGTCGTGTCGGACCTGCACTGCGGATGCCGACTGGGGCTCTGCCCCGAGGGCGGGGCGCAGCTGGACGACGGCGGGCACTATTTCCCATCGTCGCTCCAGATCGCGGTCTGGTCCTGGTGGCGGGAGTTCTGGCGGGAGTGGGTGCCCAAGGCCTGTCACGGCGAGCCGTACGCTGTACTGGTGCTCGGCGACACGCTCGACGGCGTGCACCACCGGGCCACGACGCAGATCAGTGCCAATCTGGCCGACCAGGCGGAGATCGCCTACCAGGTGCTGAAACCCGTCGCCGACGGCTGCCGGGGTCGGCTCTACATGATCCGCGGCACGGAAGCCCACGTCGGCCCCAGCGGCGTCGAAGAGGAGCGGCTGGCCCAGCGGCTCGGCGCCGTGCCAGACGAAGACGGGCGGTACGCCCGGTGGGAGGTGTGGATTCGTCTGGGGCGCGGCCTCGTGCACGCCACGCACCACATCGGCACCACCGGCAGCCAGGCCTATGAGTCGACGGCGGTGATGCGCGAGCTAGCCGAGGCCTACGCCGAGGCCGGGCGCTGGCGGCAGCGGCCGCCGGACGTGCTCATTCGTGGGCACCGCCACCGGCACATCGAAATCCGCGTACCGACGGCGCTGGGGTACGGCATCGCCTTCACCAGCCCGGCGTGGCAACTCAAGACCCCGTACACGTTCCGTATTCCGGGCGCGCGGCAGGCCATGCCGCAGATCGGTGGCAGCGTCGTCCGCCAGGGTGACACCGACCTGTACACCCGCCACTGGGTCCGTTCCCCCGAACGGCCGAAGGAGGTGCGGCTGTGAAACGGAAGATCACCGAAGCGGATGTGCGTGAGGCGTGGGCCGAGGTGCTGGGGCCGTCGCAGCCAGTCATTCCGAAGGCCGGGTGGACAGTCGCCGAACTGGCCGAGGTCTCGGGCTTCTCCGAGCGGACGGTCGCGAGGCGACTACGGGCGGCCATCAAGGCGGGCAAGGCCCGACAGGTCGGCGTGCGGCCGGCGCCGAGCCGGGCGGCGGTCTACGAGACCGCGAAACGGTAACTACAAGGAGAGAACTATGCATCGTAACGGCCTTACCTTCGAAGAAGCACTTGAATTGAGGACAGCTCCCTCGTTGCCGCTAACCCTGGCGACAGCCTCCAACCACCTGTGGTCGCGGGGCTATGACTGCCGCCCGGAGATGCTCGAACTGTTGATCGAGAACGGTGTCGTGAAGCCTGCCAGCGAGAACGCTTGGTCGCGGGCCGATGTCGATGCCGCTGCCGAGCACTTCGAGGATTGTGATCTTCTCACGCCGTACGCCGAGATGTGCAGGACGCTTGGCTGTCGCTACGCCGATTTCCTGCGGCCGCTCAAGCTGGCGGCGGAGCGGGAGTCGGCCAAGTACGGGCGTCGGGTGCCGGATAATGACCTGTATTTCGTTATGCACTGCGAGCCCCCGCGTGACGACAGACTGGCAAAGATCTCCTTCACTCTCTGTGACGACATTCGGCAGCGCATGGAACGCGGTGAGGCAGTCTGAATGGACCTCCGACCTTATCAACAGGAGGCGGTGGCCTCCGTCTACGACTACCTGCGCCGTCGGGATGACAATCCTTGCATCGTCATCCCGACGGCCGGGGGCAAGACGCCGGTTATGGCCACGATCTGCCGCGACGCGGTCGAGCGGTGGGACGGGCGGGTGCTCATCCTCGCCCACGTGAAGGAGCTGCTGGAGCAGGCGGTCGACAAGCTGCACACGATGCCACCGGACCTGTGGATGAAGATCGGCGTCTACTCGGCAGGCCTCAAGAGCCGGGACCGGGATCACCCGATCATCGTGGCGGGCATTCAGAGCGTCTACCGTCGGGCGGCTGAACTCGACCGGTTCGACCTGATCCTCGTGGACGAAGCGCACATGATCCCGCCCGACGGCGATGGGATGTACCGGCAGTTCCTGGCCGAGGCGCGGGTTGTCAACCCGAACGTGCGGCTGGTGGGGCTGACGGCCACGCCGTACCGGATGTCGAGCGGCACCATCTGCGGTCCGGAGAACCTCCTCAACGAAGTCTGCTACGAGGTGGGCGTGCGCGAGCTGATCGTTCAGGGCTACCTTTGTCCACTTCGCAGCAAGGCCGGGCGGCAGAAGGCCGACACCTCGGGCCTGCACCTTCGGGGCGGCGAGTTCATCGCTGCCGAGGCCGAGGCCTTGATGGACGACGACGCTCTGGTGCGGTCGGCCTGCGTCGAGATCGTCGAGCACACCAAGGATCGGCATTCGGTGCTGATCTTCGCGGCCGGCGTCAAGCACGCCGGGCACGTGCAGAGGGTGCTGGCCGGCCACGGCCAGGAGTGCGGCTTCGTCTGCGGCGAGACATTGCCGTTCGAGCGGGCCAACACGCTCAGCCGCTTTCGCGAGGGCCAGCTCAAGTACCTGGTCAACGTCAACGTGCTGACCACGGGCTTCGATGCTCCGAACATCGACTGCGTGGCGCTCCTCAGACCGACCAACTCGCCGGGGCTCTACTACCAGATGGTCGGTCGGGGCTTCCGCCTGCATCCCGGCAAGCAGGACTGCCTCGTCCTCGACTTCGGCGGCAACATCCTCCGGCACGGGCCCGTCGATGCGCTGCAGATCAAGGACAAGGAATCTGGTGGTGGCGAAGCGCCCGCGAAGGAGTGTCCCAATTGCCATGCCGTGATACACGCCGCCTACGCGACGTGCCCCGAGTGTGGTCACGAGTTCCCGCCGCCTGAGCGGGAGAAGCACGACCGTCAGGCCACGACCGAGGGCGTCCTGTCGGGTGAGGTCACGACGACCGAGCACGAGGTGATCGACACGGTCTATCGCGTCCACCGCAAGCGTGGGGCCGACGACGACCACCCGCGCACCATGCGGGTCGATTACTACGCGGACCTCAACACCTTCTTCAGTGAGTGGGTCTGCTTTGAGCATTCGGGCTTCGCCAGGAACAAGGCCGAGAAGTGGTGGCGTGAGCGCAGTAACGAGCCCATGCCGGAGTCGGCTGAGGATTCCGTCGCCATCGCCCAGGCAGGCGGGCTGTGTGAGACGCTGGCCGTGACCGTGCGGCATGTCGCCGGCGAGAAATACGACCGGATCATCAACTATCGGCTGGGCGCGAAGCCCTCCCGGCTGCCCGAGCCGGAGTACGTGGCGGCGGACGACGACATCATCCCATTCTAGGGTCATTGCATGAGAGACGCTGCGCAACAATACCTGGCGGCTGGGCTGTGTGTCCTGCCGGCCCGGCGCGACCAGAAGCGGCCGACTGTGCCGTGGAAGCCGTACCAGACACGGCTGCCCACGGTCGCCGAGGTCGACGCCTGGTTTGCCAATGAGCAGACCGGCCTGTGTGTCCTGACGGGCCAGGTGTCCGGCAACCATGAGCTGATCGACTTCGATCAGGGCGGCGCCCGCTTCGCCGCCTGGTGCGAGAACGTCCGTGCTACAAGACCGGGGCTTCTGGAGCAGCTGGTCATCTCGAAGACCCAGCGCGACGGTCGCCACGCCCAGTACCGCTTCGATGGTGAGGTCTCGGGGAACCTGAAGCTGGCCCAGCGGCGCGGCGACGACGGCAAGGTCGTCACATTGATCGAAACCCGCGGCGAGGGCGGCCTCTACCTCTGTGCCCCGACGCCCGGGTATGAAGTGCTCCAGGGCGACTTGTGCCGGCTGCCGGTCATCACTGCCGAGGAGCGGGACATTCTGCTTCAGTGCGCGTGGGACCTCAACGAATACGTGCCGCCCGTCGTCGACGGGCCAGGCGGGACGCCCAAGGACGCCACCCCGGCCACCCGGAGCCCACAGGGGCCAACGTCGGGCCATGGGGAGCCAACCGTGGGCCTGCGGCCGGGCGACGACTACAACCAGCGGGGTGATGTTCGAAGCGTGCTCCGGGAGTGTGGCTGGCAATGCACCCGTGGCGGCGACAACGAGCACTGGCGGCGGCCCGACAAGACCTCGGGCAGCAACTCGGCGACGTTCAACGGCGAGCACTTCTATGTCTTCTCCTCCAGTGCCGCGCCCTTCGAGCCGAACCGGGCCTACTCGCCGTTCTCGGTGTACACGCTGCTGAAGCATGGCGGCAATTGGGAGGCGGCCGCGCGGCAACTGCGGACCGAGGGCTATGGCAGCGATGGGCCGCCCGACAGTGACGTCGACATTGCGGCCATCGTCGGTCAGGGCGCACCGGCTGAGGAGGTCGAGCCGCCCAATCCCGGCCCGCCCGATCCCGGGCCGATGCCGCTGGAGATGCTCCGCGTGCCCGGTTTCATCAGCGAGGTCATGGACCATTGCCTGGCGACCGCGCCCTACCCGAACCAGGCCATGGCCTTCTCGGGCGCTCTGACGCTGGTGGCGCTGCTGTCCGGCCGCAAGGTTCGCGATTCCGGCGACAACCGCACCAACATCTACCTGCTGGGTCTGGCGCACTCGGCCGCCGGCAAGGATTGGCCGCGGAAGGTCAACACGCAGATTCTGCACGCGGTCGGCATGGCCGACTGTCTCGGCGAGCGGTTCGCCAGCGGCGAGGGCATCCAGGACGCGCTGTTCCTGAACCCGGCGATGCTCTTTCAGACCGACGAGATCGACGGGCTCCTCCAGTCGATCAACAAGGCCAGGGATGCCCGGCACGAAGCCGTCCAGAGCACGCTGTTGACGTTCTTCTCGATCTCCAACAGCGTCTTCCCCATGCGGCGCAGGGCCGGCAGGGAGTCGCCGGGCGTCATCGACCAGCCGCACCTGGTGATCTTCGGCACGGCCATTCCGAACCACTACTACGAGGCCCTCAGCGAGCGGATGCTCACCAACGGCTTCTTCGCCCGCATGATCATCATCGAGGCCGGGCAGCGCGGCACGGGTCAGGAGCCCTCGATCCGCGACCTGCCGCCGCGCGTGCTCGATGCCGCCAAGTGGTGGAGCGATTTCCAGCCGGGCGAGTATCGCGGCAACCTGCTGGGCATCCATCCGGTGCCGAAGGTCGTCGAGCACACCGACGAAGCTCGGCGGCTGATGATCGAAGTGCGACTCGAAGCCGAGGCGGAGTACGCCACGGCTGAGGAAAAGAGCGATGCCGTCGGCACCACCGTCTGGGGCCGCGTCAGCGAGCAGACACGCAAGCTGGCCCTGATCTACGCCGTGAGCGAAGACCACGTCGAGCCGCGGATCAGCCTGGCCGCCGTCCAGTGGGCCTCGCAGTTCGTGATGCACCAGACCCGCCGCATGCTCTTCATGGCGGCGGGCCATGTGGCGGACAACCCTTTTCATGCCCAATGCCTGAGGCTGATGCAACGTCTACGCACGGCGCCGGGCAGGCAGATAGCCCGTCGCGACCTGATGCGGGCGATGCACTGCAAGGTGGCCGACTTCGATCAGATTGTCAGCACGCTCATCCAGCAAGACGAAATCGTTCCGGTGAACATCCCCACGCGGACCAGGCCCGCTCAGGGATACCGAGTCGCATGAGCGGTCTGGAGAACCGTCACAATCCGTCACAATCCGTCCCATCGTCGCGACGGATTGGCCGGTCAAGCGGTCAGTCAAGGGCTGGAACCGTCGCATCTGTCACCAATCCGTCACATGGCCGTTGTGACGGATTCGGAGGGGCAAAGAGTGAGGAATTATAGGGAAATAATCAATCTCTCTCTTAATCCGTCACTCTGTCTCACCCACCCCCGCGCAAGGCGTGTGCGCGTACGTGAGGGGGGGTGACGTGGTGACGTGACGGATTCGTGGTTCCTTCCCCGCCGCCAGCGCCGTCGAGGCCAGCGGGAACAGTCGAGCACCAGGGTACAGTTTTTTGCGCCAGTCCGAGGTTCGGAGGAATGCATGAAATGGTTGCGTGTCGCTCGTCGGATGGTCTCGCAGCTGAAGGCGGACCTGGCCAATCACCGGATGCTGGCCGACCCGTGGCAGCGGGCGGTGCACAACATGGTCCAGGCGTGCCGCATTCGCGAGAGCCAGCAGCAAAGAAGGACTCCGCGAACGTCGGCCCCGCCTTGTCGGACATGGCGGGAGGCATCCGGACGCATGATACAGTCGCTCGACTCCAGGGCGAGGCAGCAGTCGCAGAAGGGAACGTGGGCTTACTGGGCGGCCCATCGGCCCCCGCCGACACGCCGGTACGTTCGGAAGAGCTTGAGGTCACCTACGAGCCATGGCTCCTCCGTCCAACCGACGTCGTGCGGGCGCTGAACAGTTGCGGCCGTGGCGAGGTGATCAGCGAGAGGCAGCTTCGGCGGCACCGCAACCGCGCCGGCTACACCATCTGCCAGGGCAGGAAGATTGACTTCGTAGCGTATGCGGCCTGGCTTACCGGGGAGTGGCGCGACCGCGAATCGTATTCGCCTGAGCCGATCAACGCCCGCAACATCCGCGATCTGCTGGAGCAACAAGGTTTCCGGTGTGCACTGACCGGCCGCCGGTTGGAGCCGCAGACTGCGGCCCTTGATCACATCGTTCCGGTAAGCCGTGGCGGGGAGCACCGGATGGAGAACGTGCAGATTCTGCAGAAGCAGGTCAACCGTGTTAAGCACACGCTGACGAACGAGGAATTCATTCAGCTCTGCCGCGAGGTCGTGGCCCACGCGGAGAGCATCAACCCGAACCAGAAGGAGACGCAGGTATGACAACCCAGACGTTTGACGTGGAGCTTCGCAGCATCGACGAGATTCGGCCCTATGACCGCAACCCGCGGCAGAACGACCAGGCAGTGGACGCCGTGGCGGCCAGCCTGAAGGAGTTCGGCTTCCGCCAGCCGATCGTGATCGATGCCGATGGTGTGATCATCGCCGGCCACACGCGCTGGAAGGCCGCCAGGAAGCTGGGCCTGGCCAAGGTGCCGGTGCACGTGGCCACCGACCTCACGCCCGAGCAGGTTCGCGCATACAGGATCACCGACAACAAGACCGGCGAGCTGGCCGAGTGGGACATGGAGATTCTGCCGATCGAGCTGGCGGAGCTGCGCGAGGGCGGGTTCGACATGGACCTTCTGGCCTTCGACGGGGAGGAACTCGGCCGCCTGCTTACCGAGGGCGCCGGGGTGCAGCAGGGCCTGACCGACCCGGACGCCGTGCCCGAGCCGCCGGACGAGGCGATCACCCGCAAGGGCGACATCTGGATTCTGGGTGACCACCGACTGATGTGCGGCGACAGCAGTTCGCCCGAGGACCTCGACCGGCTGCTCGACGGGGCCGCGATCCAGCTGGCGAACACCGACCCGCCGTACAACGTGAACCTGGCCCCGCGGACGAACAACGCGATTCTGTCTGGGTCGCATGGGTTGCCGCACGACATCGGCCAGGCCGTGGAGAGCGTCCAGGGCTACGACGTCGCCCGCAACGGCATCCCGAAGATCGTCTCGCGGAAGCTGCGGCCTCGCGACCGCGTGCTGGCCAACGACTTCCTCTCGGACAACGAGTTCTACAACCAGCTCGTGAAGTGGTTCGGCAACATCGCCCGCGTGCTGGAGCCCGGCCGGGCTTTCTACATCTGGGGCGGCTACCTCAACTGGCCGAACTACTGCCCCGCGCTGGCCCAGGTGGGCCTCTACTTCTCGCAGGGGGTGACCTGGTACAAGCGGCACCCGGTACTCGGACGCACCGACATGATGAACGACGGGGAGCACGCCTGGTACGGCTGGCGCGAGGGTGCGGCCCATCACTGGTACGGCCCCAACAACATCAGCAACGTCTGGGAGGTCAAGAAGGTCAACCCCGCGGACATGGTGCATCTGACGGAGAAGCCCGTCGAGCTGGCCGTGCGGGCGATCCAGTACTCCTCCAAGCCTGGCGAGAACGTCCTCGACCTTTTCGGCGGCAGCGGCTCGACGCTCATCGGCTGCGAGCAGACCGGCCGCCATGCGTTCCTGATGGAACTCGACGAGCTCTACTGCGACGTGATCGTCAAGCGGTGGGAGGAGTTCACGGGCAAGAAGGCCGAACGCATCGCCGCCGCGGCACAGGAGACTGCGACCGAGGATGCCGCCACCGACGAGGAGGTGCCGGCGTGACGATGATCGCGGAGCCGACGGCGGACCGTGCTGTAGTCGAGATGGACGAGGATCTGTTCGGCAAGACGGCGGCCGACTACAGCGTGGAGATCTTGCGGACGTTCGAGCCGCCCGAGGGCTACTACCTGGCCTTCTCCGGCGGCAAGGACAGCATCGTCCTCAAGGCCATGGCTGACCTGGCCGGCGTGCGCTACGACGCCCACTACCACACGACCTGCTGCGATCCGCCAGAAGTAGTGCGGTTCATCCGGGAGCACCACCCGGATGTCCAGCGGAGCATGCCGCCAAAGACCATGTGGCAGCTGATCGTCGACAAGGGCATGCTGCCGACCCGCACGGCGCGGTGGTGCTGCAGCGAACTGAAGGAGCGCGGCGGCGAGGGGCGGATCGTGCTCACCGGCGTGCGGAGCGAGGAGTCGCCGCGGCGGGCCAACCGCAAGATCGTCGAGGTCTGCTACAAGAACCCGACCAAGCGGTTCGTCCACGCCATCAAGCACTGGACGTCGGCCGACATCTGGGGCTACATCCGCGGGGCGCATCTGCCGTACCCCTCTCTCTACGATGAGCCGGGCGTGACGCGGGTCGGCTGCGTGCTCTGCCCGTTCAGCCGGGCCGTCGAGTTCGACATCGCGCGGTGGCCGAAGATCGCGGCCGCCTGGAAGCGGGCGGCGTTTCGGGGGTGGGAGGCCAACCGCCTCAAGGGCCGCAGCATTCCCCGGCTCTTCGCCAACCCTGAGGCCTACTGGACGTGGTGGCTCGACCGCGACGCGCCGTCGCCGGGGCCGGAGGAGTGCAGTCTGTTCGGGAACTGATGTGACCGTGACGCGACCGACAGGCGTTGGCCTGCCGGTCGCTTGAGGGAGGAATCAGGATGAGGCTACTGGGCGGCGACGAACTTGCCCCGATCGACTTTGCGGAAACGGGCGGCCTCGCCCTTCTTCGTGATTTCGCGGAGGATGGCGCTGGCGAGCGTGGCGGCGGGCGTCTTGCCCTCGGTCTGCCAGAGGCCGGTGGCCAGCACCTTCTCGACCATCTGCTGACAATTCATGGGCTCGCCCGATTCGGCCAGCACCTTGGCGGCGAGGTTCAGGAGGCTGTTGCGTTCCTTCTTGGCCCCCGTCGCGCCAGGTTCGCCCGTGTCGCGTCCGGATTCGCCGATGGCCTCCTTGGCCGCCTTGCGGCGTTTCTTCGATTTGGGGGCCGACGTGGCCATGGCCCGCTCGCTGGCCGTCTGGCCGTCCGGGGCGTGGCGGCGTTCCTCGTCCAGCCGGGCGTTCTCCTGATCGGCGTGGTGGATTGCCTGGGCCTCAGCGGGCGTGATCGGCTCCTCGACGATCGGCATGGTCTTCTTCGGCCAGAGGCCCCGCAGCCGCTGGGCGGACTTGATGCGGACGCTCTTCTTCGTCTTGACGTTGGTGCCGTCCCAGCCGCCGTGAGGGTTTTCGCGATCCAGCCGGACGGGGACGACCGAGCCGCTGACCTTGACCGCGTAGACCTTGCCGAGCTTCACATTGTTCTTCTTCATCTTGAGTCTCCTTCTGTTGGGCCCCGCGGGGTGCGGGGCGGTTGGTTGCTGCTCCTGATCGCAGGCGGCTCAGGCCGCCTGCTCGTCGTACTTGCGGGCCAGCCGCATGAGCTCGCGCTTCGCGGCGTCGAGGTTCTTCATCTCGTCGACCCAGCCCTCGGCGATGCAAACCGGCTGGTAGTAGTCTTTGCGGCCCCGCGTCCAGCCGGTGAGGTAGAAGAACCGCTTCATCGCGCCCACCGCCGTGGTCGTGTCGGCGTAGGTCGTGGTCGGGGCGTCGAACTTCGTGTTGCGGGCTATCGCCAAGGTCGCGGCGGCCAGGGCCATCTGAATCCAGGCCGTCATCTTGATGCCGCTGGTGGTGCCGCTGAAGCAGCGGAACTCGACCGTCTTGTTGCGACCGAACAGGGGAACCAGATTCAGGCTCTGGTATCGCGATATGCCCGCCGCCTCGAGTCTGAGGTCCTCGGCCTTGATCTTCTGGCGAAGGCGGTCCTTCTTGTGGCCCCAGGCGCTCTTCAGGCTGCGGCAATAGGTGCCCGCCTCTCGGTGGCTGGTTCCAGCGGCCCCATAGAAGGCCTTCTCGTGCTGGGCGGTGACGTTGATCAGCCGCCGGACACAATCGGCGACCTCGTCGAAGTTCTCGCCCGCGATGCTGGTCGAGCCGAGGTGCACGTGGAAGCCGCAGGTGCGATTGACCTTCGCCCCCATCTCTTCGAGGAGCCGGGCGACCTGGCGGACCTGCTCGATGCCCTCGCGGCCGCGGAGGACGGGGCTGACGATCTCGACGCCCTCGTAGCCCGCGAGGCTCGTCTGGAGGCTGCCGTCGCGCTGGGCGTTCCAGCCTCGCGGGAACCGGCCGCCGAGCTCCAGCCCCGCGTGGTAGCCGCCGATGCGGACGCTGCCGCGGGGCAGGAAGCACTCGATCTCGCAGCCGAAGGTGATCTCAGCCGCTCTCGGGTTCTGCTCGTGTCTCTGCGTGTGCCTCGCCATCGTTATCTCCTTATTCTGGCCTGCGTTACACTCACATTAAGCCATGACAATGCGACCCGGGCAAGGGAGTTCTGGCAGAATATGGAGCAGTATGCATAGAATCTTTCAGGGCCTAACATGAGCCTGACTGCGGGAGGGAGAGCATGACAACCAAGACAGCCAACCCGGCCCAGGACGGGCTGCGGATCACGGCGATTTCCACGGCCGATGCCGCCCGCGTGCTGAGCGCCGCCAGCGGCCGGCGGGTGACCGAGGAGCAGGTCCGCGAGGTGGCCGATCGGGGCGGGCTCTTGCGGGCCGACGGCACGCTCAGCCTGTTGGACTACACTGCCTACCTGGTGGAGGAGATGGCCGGTGGAAGCGATTAACCCGAGACGACTCCAGCCGGCGGTGCTGGCTCGATTGCTGAATAGCGTCGGCCGGGGCGAGGTCATCAGCGAGCGGCAACTCCGCCGGCATCGCAACCGGGCTGGGTACACGATCGGTGATGCCCGGACGGTGGACCTGTTCCGCTACGCCGCCTGGCTGACGCTCGAGTACTTCAAGCCCAAGGCCGATCCGCTCACCTACGACGAAGTGAAGCGCCGCCAGGCCGAGCGGAACGCGGAGCTGGTCCGCGCCGCCCAGGACATCGGCGAGATCCCGGCCGTGGCCGATCCGGAGCGGCGCGCTGCGGCGGAGGCGTCGTTCAAGGTCTTCTGCGAGACCTATTTCCCCGACGTCTTCTACTTCGCCTGGTCGCCGGACCACCTGCGGGTGGTGGAGAAGATCGAGAAGGCAGTGCGAACGGGCGGGCTCTTCGCCATGGCCATGCCGCGCGGCAGCGGGAAGACCGTGCTCTGCCAGACGGCGGTAGTCTGGGCGGCGCTGACGGGGGCGACGCCCTTCGTCTGCCTCATCGCCGCCAGCGCCGAGCGGGCCCGCGACCTGCTGGAAAACATCATGGTCTGGCTGGAGACCAATCCCCTCCTCGGTGATGACTTCCCGGAAGTCTGCTATCCGATCCGCTGCCTGGAGCGGATCACCAATCGCCAGAAGGGCCAGAAGCACCAGGGCGAGCCGACCCGCATCGAGTGGACCAGCGACAAGGTGGTGCTGCCGACCATCGAGGGCAGCCGGGCGTCCGGCGTCGTCATCTCATGCTCCGGCATGAAGGGCTCGGACATCCGCGGGCAGAATCATGCCCGGGCCGACGGCCGGGTGGTGCG
This sequence comes from Phycisphaerae bacterium, assembly GCA_012729015.1. GTDB lineage: Bacteria > Planctomycetota > Phycisphaerae > FEN-1346 > JAACEH01 > JAAYDY01. The sequence goes on from JAAYDY010000118.1 coordinate 41,974, forward strand.
GCCGCAGCTGGTGCTGGTGGACGACCCGCAGACGACCGAATCGGCCTGGTCACCTTCGCAGAGCCAGCGGCGAGAGGCGATCCTCGCCGGCGACGTGCTCGGCATGGCCGGTCCCGGCAGGAAGATCGCGGGCCTCATGGCCTGCACGGTCATTCGGCCTGACGACATGGCCGATCGGCTCCTCGACCGTGACAAGCACCCCGAGTGGCAGGGCGAGCGGACGAAGATGGTCTACGCGTTCCCCGCCAGCGAGAAGCTGTGGGCCAGGTACGCGGAACTCAGGAACGATTCCCTCCGCAATGACGGCGACGGCGCCGAGGCGACGGAGTTCTACCGCCGCAACCGCGAGGCCATGGATGCCGGCGCCGTCGTCGCCTGGCCGGAGCGGTACAACGAGGATGAGCTCTCGGCCGTGCAGCACGCCATGAATCTAAAGCTCAGGGACGAGGCCGCCTTCTTCGCCGAGTACCAGAACGAGCCGGTGGTCGAGCAAGTCGGCGAAGAGATGCTCACCGCCGACGAAATCGCCGGCAAGCTCAACGGCTACGAGCGCGGCATCATCCCCGTCGCCGCCGGGCACCTGACGATGTTCATCGACGTCCAGCAGAAGGCCCTGTTCTGGATGGCCGTGGCATGGGAAGAGTCGTTCACCGGGTACATCGTCGATTACGGCACCTGGCCTGAGCAGAGGCGGCCCTACTTCACGCTGAGCGACCTGCGGAGCACGATTGGCCGGGCGGTGCCGGGCGCCGGGCTGGAGGGCCAGATCTTCGCGGCGCTGGAGCGTTTGACGGCCGAGAAGCTGTCAGCCGCCTGGCGGCGTGAGGACGGCGCCGAGATGCGCATTGAACGATGCCTCATCGACGCCAACTGGGGCCAGTCTACCGATGTCGTCTACCAGTTCTGCCGGCAGAGCCCGTTCGCGGCGTTGCTCCTGCCCAGCCACGGCAAGTACGTCGGCGCATCGAGCGTCCCGTTCAGCGAGTACAAGCGGAAGCGCGGCGACCGCGTGGGCCTGCACTGGCGCATCCCGAACACCATCGGCAAGCGTCAGGTCCGCCACGCGCTGATCGACGCCAACTACTGGAAGAGCTTCGTCCATGCCCGCCTGGCCGTGGCCATGGGCGATCCGGGGTGCCTTTCGCTGTTCGGCCGCGATGAGGATGTCCATCGGCTGGTGGCGGACCACCTGACGGCCGAGTACCGCGTCCGCACGCTGGCCCATGAGCGGACGGTGGACGAGTGGAAGCTCCGGACCACGCGGCCGGACAACCACTGGCTCGACTGCCTGGTCGGCTGCGCGGTCGGGGCCAGTATTCAAGGGGTCGGTCTGGCCGGGGTCGAGGGACAGAAGCAGTCGCGTCCCCGCCTTCGTCTGTCGCAACTCCAGGGAGGTCGAACATGAGCACGCAGGACACTGCCACCCGCCAGCTGACACCCCAAGCTCTGGGGCTGGAGTGCCCGCACTGCGGGTGCCGCGACCTCCGGGTGCTCTATACCCGGCAGGCTCCGAACCAGCGCATCATGCGCCGCCGCAGGTGCCGCTATTGCGGCACGCGGGTGACGAGCTGGGAGAAGATCGGGCGCTGAGCAGATTCATTACACATCTGTACGAAAGTTCGGCGGCGGCCCAACTTCCTTGTGAATTATCGACCCTGTCCGGCAATAAGCATTGCGTCGCCCGGGAGCGGGCAGCGGAGGTGCCGATGGACGAGGGTCTGGACAACCAAATCAGCGAGAACGCCGCCGGACCACGGAAGGCCTCGGGCGATTCGCACAGCATGGAGCAGCACCCGCTGCCGGACCAGATCGCTGCGGACAAGTTCCTGGAGTCGAAGAAGGCCAGCCGGGCCAAGGGCCTCGGCATCAAGCTCGTCAAGCTCGCGCCGGGAGGGAGCGTCTGAATGTGGCCGTTCCGCAAGAAGAGGAAGTCCCACGCCTCCCTCCCGGCCGCGCTTCAGGCCGGCGGCAAGGTGCCCGTCATCATGCGGGCCCGCTACGACGCCGCCCAGACCACGGCCGACAACGCCCGGCACTGGGCGATGGCTGACGCCCTCTCGGCCGACAGCGCGATGTCGCCCGACGTGCGGCGAAAGCTGCGGCAGAACGCTCGGTACGAGGTAGCCAACAACAGCTACGCCAAGGGCATCGTGCTGACCATCGCCAATGACTGCGTGGGCACGGGGCCGCGGCTGCAGCTTCTGACGCCGGACGGCGTCTTGAACAACAGCGTCGAACAGGCCTTTGCCGAGTGGTGCCGCGCCGTCAGGCTTGCGGCCAAGCTCCGCACCATGCGGGCGGCCAAGGCGACCGACGGCGAGACGTTCGCGGTGCTGACGGCGAACCCGCTGGTCGATTCGCCGATCATGCTCGATGTGCAACTCGTGGAGGCCGACCGCGTGGCCTCACCCTGGGTCTCGCTGATTGAGGATGCCAACGACGTCGACGGCATCCGGCTCGACGCCTGGGGCAACCCGCAGAGCTACTCGATTCTCAGGCAGCACCCGGGGGATCTGTCGAACTGGCGGCACGAATTCGACCTGGTGGACGCCGCGGCGGTGATCCACTGGTTCCGGGCCGACCGGCCCGGGCAGCACCGGGGTGTGCCCGAGATCACGCCGGCTCTGCCGCTCTTCGCCCAGCTGCGTGACTACACGCTGGCGGTGATCGCCGCGGCGGAAACGGCGGCGGACTTCGCGGCGGTGCTGTTCACTGACTCGCCCGCCAACGGCGAGGCCCAGGCTCTGGAGCCGATGGACATTGTCGCCCTGGAGAAGCGGATGGCGACCGTGCTGCCGGACGGGTGGCGTCTGGGGCAGATCGAAGCCCAGCAGCCGGCAACGGGTTACGCCGAGTTCAAGCGCGAGATTCTGAACGAGATCGCGCGGTGCCTGAACCTGCCGTACAACATCGCCGCCTGTAATTCCAGCGGCTACAACTACGCCTCCGGCCGGCTGGATCACCAGACCTACTACAAGGCGATTCGTGTCGAGCAGGCGCACCTGGCCGAAGTCGTGCTCGACCGGATTCTCTCGGCCTGGCTGTACGAGGCAGCGCTGACGGAGGAATTCGCAGCACTTCGTGAGATGGACGGCCTGCCGCACCAGTGGTTCTTCGATGGTTCCGAGCATGTGGACCCGGCGAAGGAGGCCAACGCCCAGGCGACCCGGCTGACCTCAAACACCACCACGCTGGCCATCGAGTACGCCCGCCAGGGCCGCGACTGGGAGACTGAACTGCGGCAGCGGGCCAAAGAGAAGAAGCTGATGAAGGAGTTGGGGCTGGTCGAGGAATCGGCTCCGCAGGCCGACCCCGAGAACGAGGACGACGAGGAAGAGGAGACCGAAACGGATGTCGAAGCACGCCGCGCAGCCTGATTACCTGCTGTTCCAGTGCCCACTGACGGTCGAGGCCGCGGACGACGGCACGAAGCAGATGCCGCGCTTCCGCATGGTCGCCTACACCGGCGGCACGATGCGGATCGCGGGGTTCCCGCACCCGGTAGTCGTCGACCTCGAGGGCCTGGCCATCGACCGGCAGGACATCCCTGTGCGGCTGGACCACAAGCCGCACCAGGGCGTCGGCCACACGCAGAAGGTGGCCATCGAGAGCGGCCAGGTGATCGCCGAGGGCCTGGTGAGCCGCGACACCTCGTGGGCCCGCGACGTCACCAAGTCGGGTGTCAACGGCTTCCCGTGGCAGGCCTCGATCGGCGCGGCCGTGATCGACGCCCAGTTCATTCCCAACGGCCAGCACGTCACCGTCAACGGACGGACCTTCACCGGGCCGCTGCACGTGGTCCGCCGGGCCGTCCTCAAGGAGATCTCGTTCGTCGACAGCGGCGCCGACGCCAACACGAGTGCGAAGGTTGCCGCCCAGAGCCCCGAGAAGGAGGAGCCGAAACCCATGGAAGAGACCAACACCGCCGTCGCTGAGACCACCCAGACGCAGGAGACCGAGGAGACGCAGGACACCCAGACCCAGACGCCGGAGACGCCCGAGGCGGGCGGCGAGACCCCGGCCACCGAGACGCCGACGGCCACGCCGACCACGGTGAACGCCTCGGCCGCGGATGACGACCCGGTGGTCGGGATGCGCCGCCGGATGGCCGCCGAGACGCGGCGCGTCGAGGCCATCCGCAAGCTCTGCGGCGGCAAGCACCCGGACCTCGAGGCCCGGGCCATCGAGGAGGGCTGGGACGAGACCAAGGTCGAGCTGCACGTCCTGCGGGCCTCGCGGCCCCAGGTGCCGGCCGTGGCCTCGCGGCCGCGGAACACCGGCCCGCAGGTCTTCGAGGCCGTGGCCCTGATGGCCGCCGGGTGCCCCATGAGCCGCATCGAGGCCATCTACGCCGAGCCGATCCTGGAGGCCGCCGACAAGCTCCGCGGCGTGGGCATCCAGGAGTTCTGCGAGCTGGCCAGCGGGCAGCAACTGCCGCGCTACCGCCGCGACGCCTCGGGCTGGCTGCAGGCCGCCTTCAGCACCGCCAGCCTGCCGGGCATCCTCTCGAACATCGCCAACAAGATGCTCCTGGAGGGCTACAACTACGTCGAAGACGCCTGGCGGCGCATTGCCAAGGTCGCCAGCGTCAACGATTTCAAGGAGCACACCCGCTACCGCATGACGGGCAGCTTTGAGTTCCAGAAGGTCGGCCCTGACGGTGAACTGAAGCACGGCAAGCTCGACGAGCAGAAGTACGGGCAGCGGGCCGACACCCACGGCATCATGTTCGCCCTCACCCGGCAGATGATCATCAACGACGACATGGGGGCCTTCACCGACATCCCGCGGCAGATCGGGATGGGCGCCGCCGAGGCCATCGCCGACGCGGTGTGGGGGCTGTGGCTGTCGAACCCGACGCAAGCCGACGGGAAGGCGTTCTTCTCGACCGACCACAAGAACTACGCCGAGGGCGCCGACACGGCCCTGAGCGTGGACGCCCTCACGGCCGCCGAAGTACTGTTCGGCGGGCAGACCAAGCCCAACGGCCGGCCCCTGGGCATTCCGGCCAGCATCCTGCTGGTGCCGACGGCGCTGAAGGTCCCGGCCGAGATGCTGATGAAGTCGCTCCTGCTGAACGAGACCACCACGGCCAACAAGGGCAAGCCCAACACCAATCCACACGTCGGCAAGTTCCAGGTCGTCAGCTCCGTGTACCTCTCCAACGCCAGCTTCACCGGGGCGTCGTCGAAGGCCTGGTATCTGCAGGCCGACCCCAACCGGCTGCCGGCCATCGAGGTTGCGTTCCTGAACGGCGTGGACCGCCCGACGGTCGAGAAGACCGACGCCGACTTCAACACGCTCGGCGTGCAGTTCCGCGGCTACATCGACTTCGGCGTCCGCGAGCAGGATTACCGCGGGGCGCTCCGGATGAAGGGCGAGGCCTGAGCCTCGTCCTTCCCGGGCGACAGTGACAACCCTCTAACCCACAAGGAGTGAACCAGATGGCACAGTTCGTGCATGACGGCAGGAGTATCGACTACACCCCGAGCGCAGCGGTGACCGCCGGCGACGTGGTGGTCCAGGCAGACCTGATCGGCGTGGCCAAGCTGGACATCGCCGCCAATGCCCTCGGGGCCTTGGCGGTGACCGGCGTCTTCGACTTCCCGAAGGCCACCGGCGCCGGCAGCGGGATCGCAGTCGGGGCGAAGGTCTACTGGAAGGCCGACCCCGGCGCAGCCCAGGCCGACGACGAGGCGGGGGCCAACAAGCTGATCGGCAAGACGATCAAGGCCGCGGCCGACGCCGACGCGACGGTCCGCGTGCGGCTGAGCCAGTAGACGATGGCGGACCTGCTGGAGCAATCCTCGGCCTGGCTCGACGGCCAGCGAAAGAAGTTCCTGGCGAAGACAGTCACGTACTGCCGGGGCCAGGCCGAGGTCTCCTGTCCGGCCACGGTCGGCCGGACGACGTTCGAGGTGGAGGATTCCACCGGCGTCGTCGAGCGGTTCGAGTCGCGGGACTTCATCATCACCGCGGCGGACCTGGTGCTCGACGGTGTGGTCGCTCTGCCGGAGCGCGGTGACCGCATCCGCGAAACAGTCGGTGAGGCGACGCTGGTCTACGAGGTGGTCAGTCCCGGTCAGGAGCCATGCTGGCGCTGGAGCGACCCGTACCGGCTGGCACTGAGGATTCACACGAAACAGGTGGGGACGGCATGAGCGACGAGTGCGATGATCGGTACGACGACGTCTGCAAGGGCGAGTTCGCGGGCATTCACCGCAAGCTCGACGTGATGGACGAGGCCATCCGCGGCAACGGCAAGCCGGGCATCCAGTTGCGGCTGGATCGGCTGGAGTCGTCCGAGCGGTCACGGAGCCGCCTGCTGTGGCTCATCGCCGGCTCGGCGGTGACGATGGCCGTGCGGGCCGTGTGGCAAATGGTGTGTGGAGGGTAACCATGTGACGAAGCGCTGGATTGGAGCGGCCGACGTCGACATCACCGCCAGGGGCGAGCAGGTGGTCGCCCACCGCTCGGCGGCCACTGCCGTGACCGACAAGGTCAACGTGACGAGCGACGGGCAGACGGCCCTGGCGGCCAACGCCGACCGTATCTGTGCGGTGCTCGTCAACGACAGCGACACCGACGTCTACATCAAGCTCGGCGACACGCCGGCGGTCGGCACGGGCATCAAGCTCAACGCCTACGGCGGCTCGTTCGCCATCACGGCGGCCAACCTGTACACGGGCATTGTGACCGCCATCTGCGCCTCGGCCGAGGCCAAGGCGCTGCTGGTGACCGAGTTCTGACAACCCACGAAAGGAAGGCTTCGAATGAAGGCAGGAATCGCGTGTGTGATGGTGCTGGTGCTGGCGGGCATGGCGTTGGGCCAGGAGGCGGCCCCCGCGCCGACGAAGGCCGAGGTGATCGTAACGATGAAGACCTCCCTGGCGGCCGATGGCAGTTGGGCGCGTCTGAAGGGCGTGGCGGGCTTCACCGCCGCGGACAAGGCCGACTACGTCGCGGCCCTGGTGCCCGAGGCGCAGGCCCTGTCCGGTTCGGCTCGGACGAAGGCCCTCGTCACGGTCTACAGCAGCTTCGTCGGCTTCGGGGCGGACACTTACGGCCTGGGCGAGAAGATCACCGCGAGCGTCACGGCGGTCGCCGACCCGGCGGACAAGGCTCTGGCGGCATCTTACGTCCTGCGTTACCCCGTGTTCATCGGCATGAAGACCGTGGCCCAGTCGGTGATCGACACGCCGGGCCTTTCGCCTGAGGCGCAGCGGATCGCCGACGGCCTGGGCGTCCTTCGCGGGCGCACCCAGCCGAAGAGCCTCGCCGCCGCAGCCAGCCTCTACAAGTTCACCTACGCGGCAATCTGGAAGTCCTGGCCTCTGACGGACAAGGTGGCCCTGAAACGCTTGCTGGCGGTCGCGCCGGTCACGAGCCATGCCCAGTATGTCACGGCGGTGAACAAGTGGATGGTCAAGAATCGCACGGCCGACCTGGCGACGGTGTCGGCAGACTACCAGACCTACCTGAAGGACGGCGCGGGCGGAACGGATCTCTTGGACGGCGTGACGATTCCCGCCAACGACGCCCTCGGCACCGCCGCGGCGGATCTCCTGAACGGCCCGGCGGCCGGCGACCTCGACACCGACGCCCGCGTGAACCTGCTCCTGCTGCAGGGCCGCAACAAGGAGGCCTTCCAGGCGGCCGAGGCGGCGCTCAGCGGCGTCAGCGGGGACCTAAGCACAGGGAGCCTCTCGGCCAATGTCCATCGCCTGGCAAAGGTCATCAAGGCCATCGACGGCAACTGGAAGCGGGCCACGGACTACGTGAACCTCTTCCAACCGCAGGCCGAGGGTGAGCCGGCCCCGGCGGACCCGATTCCGGCCATCAGGCAGGAGCTCGGACTGTGAGCGAAACCGGCAAGAAGATCGCGGTCGGCGGTTCCCTGGTCGTGGCTGCCGTGGCGCTGGGCTACCTGGCCCTGCGCCCGGGTGAGACGCCGCCGGAGGTCGCGCCGGTGCCAGCGTGGCAGTCGAATGAGCCGCGCATCGAGGGACTCTCGACGCCGACCGTGCGGCCGTTCTCTCTGGACACGATTCGCCTCGGTGGCGGCGGCAGCAGCACGGCGCTGGTCGGCCCAGGTGGAACGGTCGCGACGCAGACGGTGGGTGTCGGCGAGGTGGCGGAAACCAGTGCAACGACCCCGACCCTGTCTGGTGCGACGGTGACCATCACTCCGCAGGCCACCCGGCTGAGCGGGGCGACCGTGAACGCCGGCGGCAGCGAGCAGGCGGCCGTGCGGGCAGGGACGCTCGATGTGGCCCAAGCGGCGATCCAGCCGCCGGCCGTCCCCGCGTGGCTCGACGGCTGGTATTGGCCGACGTGGCGCGGAGCGGCCCCGGCGGCGCCGGAAGGCGTGTTGCCCGTGGTCATCTGGCCCAACCAGGCCGACGCTGTGCCCGCGGGGTCGCACCTGGTGGCCGTCGTCGCCAACGCGGCAACGCCCATGAAGCCGCTGGCCGAGTTCCTGGCCGGCGACCACGGCGCCGCCGCCGTGATCGTCGGGTGGGAAGAGACGGACCACGGCTTCCGGGCGGACGCCACGCTCGACCCCGCGCGGGCCGAGGCGGTGGCCCGGACGGTGCGGGCGGCGCGGCCGGGGCTGCCGGTGTGGCTCCTGTGCAGCCTGACGGTGACGGGCTCGCCCGAGCAGGCGGCGGCCAAGGTGCAGGCGGTCGGGCCCGACGCCCTGGTGCTCTACGGCCTCTTCGCCCGGGCCGCCTGGGAGACCGATAAGGTCGCGACGGCGAATCTGGACAGGGGCCGCAAGTTCCTGGCCGGCAAGCCGATCTATGCGGCCGGGCAGCGGTTGACGGGTGACGATCTGCGAACGGTCGCGGATCGCGCGAAACGACTCGGATGGGGAGGCCTCGTGTGCGACGGTTCCGCTCGATAGTCGCCCTGACCCTGGTGACCTCGGCCCTGACCGGCGTGGCCTGGGCCGCCGGGATCATCTGGACCGAGTGCGCCGCCCCGGTCGGACACTTTGTCTCGGCCAACGGCGTCACGTGCCGCGACGGCGCGGTGCTGCCGCTGAGAACGGAGTCTTTCTCGCACCTGGTGGCCACGGCCCATCGCGGTGGCGGGCTCTCCGGCGACCAGGCCGGTGCCGACGCGGAACTGTCGGCCGTGCAGGTCTGGCTCTGGTGCGACGCCAATGGCAACGGCCGGAGCGATGCCGGCGACGCAGCCGCCAATCCGGCCGGCTGGATGCTCCTGAGCGAGACTGCCACGGCCCTCGGCTGGGACGATCAGCCGCAGGGCATGGACGCCGGAACGCCGGGTGAGGTGCTGGCCGCTCCGGTCGCCGTGAGCCTCGAGCCGAACCGGCGATACCTCTTACTACTCCGCGTCGTGGCGGCCGGCACCGGCTACACGAACCTGATGCCCACCAATGGCGACGGCACGGTGGTCGGGTGGGGCGGTGAAGTCTGGTCGCCGACGGCGCCGGGGGCCTACGGCGTGACGGCCAAGGGCGGGCTGGACGGGATTCGAGACGGCGCGGTGTGGTACTTCCGGATTCAGGCGGGCAGCGTCAATCCGCTGCCGCTCTTCCCTACGCCGCCGAGCGTGATCGAGTGAGGGTTGCATGGCACTGATCGTGGACATCGCCGAGGCCGTGGTCGCCGAACTCAACGCCGGCGAGTTCAGCCAGGCGTTCAGCGCTCAGCGGCTCTACCGGCCGCAGTTCGACCTGGCCGAGATGAAGGATCTGCACGTGACGGTGGTGCCTAAGGGCGTCGCGACCTCTATCGCCAGCCGCAGCGGCGTGCAGTGCGACGTGTCGGTCGACGTGGCGGTGCAGAAGAAGCTGG
>JAAYDY010000119.1 GCA_012729015.1 Phycisphaerae bacterium
CCTTCGGTGGGGCGCGCCTGCCTTCCTCGCTCGTGGTTGGAGCCGCCGCGCCATCTGTGTCCCTTCGCAGACGCCTGCCGGGTTACCCGGTCCGCACGCCGTCAAGAACGGCAGTGTCACAAGGCACCACATACCAATATCATCGGCCGCTGATGATGTCAATGACAAAGAGTGCGCGGAATGCGGATTGACGCACTCGGGCAAAGACATAGAGGTCAAGATCGTCAATAGATCATGGCCACGCCCCTCGACGGGCTCGGGGTCTACGACAAGCGTGGCCATGCCACCCGGTCGCGCGGAGGATACAAGCCATTCGGCATGCCTGACGGGGCAGGCACGGCACCCGGCGTGGCCATGCCGCGCGGCTCCTTCTTCCGGTCGTGTGCCGCCGGGCGGGTTTCCCTGCAACCTTCCCGTTGGCAAATGGTTAAAGGCTCGGTATGATACTCAACTCTTGGTAGTCACGTCTTTTCGGAGGACGGCGTATGGCAAGCGGCAGCTCGACCGATAATCCGGTTGCTGCGAAGGGGTGGCCGGCCCTGATACTCAGCGGGCTGGGTCTGGGTCTGGTGGCCGTGGGGCTTGTGGTGGCCAGCAAGGACACCGACAAGCACGCGACCCTGTGGAATGGGTTCACGAACTTCTGGGGCATCACGGGCATCACGTTCATCGTCGGCGGGCTGGCGGGCTGGTTCATCGCCGGGCTCACGGTCACATGCCCGTTCTGCAAGCAGCACGTTCGGCGTAAAGACTATCCGCGTCCGGGCTACTTCTGCCCGAAGTGCGGCAAGACGGTGGGCGGTCCGATCGGGAAGTCGGCCGCGGGAGACAAGTCCGATTCGTCGTCCTCGGGATCGCCGCCGTCGGGGGGCCGCGCGGGTCGCCGCCACATGCGTCACCACCTGCAATGACCCAGCCGCGTTGCGTTCCCATGTCCTCCTGAAGCGGCCTTGACATCGGCAGCCAGGAGTCTAAGCTTGCTCGGATTCGCAGTCGCTGGAGGGCCCGGCCGCGTGGGGCGGGTCGCACGGCGTCGGCGCGGTCGCGGGCCGGAAACCGCATTGGGAGTGGTGGACTGTGTCGGCGAGGAAACTGAGGGTCGGGATCGTCGGGTGCGGGGTGATCGCGCCGCTGCATGCCGAGAGCTATCGCCTGGCGGACGGGGTGGAGATCACCTGGGCGTGTGACCTGGTGGAGGAGAAGGCCCGGCGGCTGGCCGAGAAGTACGGCATCGCCCATGTCACGACGGACTACCGCGAGGTGACAGCGGCCGCGGACGTCGACTGCATCAGCGTTTGCACGGACCACGCGAGCCATTCGCCGATCACGGTGGCGGCGCTGGACGGCGGCAAGCACGTGCTGTGCGAGAAGGCCCTGGCGGCGTCGCCGGCGGGGCTGGACGCGATGTTCGCCGCGCACGCACGGCGCCCGGAGCTGGCGTTCGGCGGCGTGTTTCAGCACCGGTTCGACCAGGACGTGCAACTGCTGAAGCGTCTGGTGGAGGACGGGTCGCTGGGCGACCTGCTGACGGCGGGCGTGCAGATACGATGCTGGCGGTCGCCGGACTACTATCGGGCGGACCGGTGGCGCGGCACGTGGGCCGAAGAGGGCGGCGCGGTGCTCATCAACCAGGCGATTCACTTCATCGACGCGCTGCTGTGGATCGTCGGCGGCGCGCGGGCCGTCAACGGCGTGTACGCGAACCTGACGCACGGCGACTCGATGGAGACGGAGGACACGGCCGTGGCGACGCTGAAGTTCGCCGGCGGCGCGCTGGGCATTCTGGAGGCCACCTGCTCCAGCCACCTCAGTTGGGAACCGACGCTGTCGCTGCACGGGACCCGGGGGTCGATCGATCTTCGCGGGGGTCTGCCGCTGAAGGTGCGGTTCACGGACGAGGCGACGGCCAAGCGGATCGAGCAGGACCTGGCCGAGTGCGACCGCGCGATGAAGGTGGCGGCCGGCAAACGGCACTACGGGACGACGCATCCGGAACTGATCGCGGACTTCGTGGAGGCGATTCGCGCCGGGCGGCAGCCGTTCGTGACGGCCCAGTCGGCCAGGCACGCCGTGGACGTGGTGCTGGGCATCTACCAGTCGCACCGCAGCGGCTCCTGGGTCGATCTGGCGTGAGCATCGGTTTGCCGTGGCCGTCGCTTGCGGCCGCGGAGCAGGAAGGGGCGAGGCATGTATCTGACGGGATTCGCGGATGAGGCGGGCGTGTCGGTGGAAGCGCAGATTCGCGCGACGCGCGAGCTGGGATGGCACTGCATCGAGGCTCGCAAGATCGACGGCGAAACGAACATTCACGATATCGACCAGGACCAGTTCGTGGCCGCGTGCGACAAGCTGGACGCCGCGGGCGTGCGGGTGAACTGCTTCGGGTCGGCCATCGCGAACTGGGCCAAGCAGATCACCGATCCGTTCGAGGTGACGCTGGCGGAGGTGTCGCGCGCGATCCCGCGGATGCAGCGGCTGGGGTGCAAGCTGATCCGCGTGATGAGCTACGCGGTGCTGAAGGACCGCGGGCCGGACGACCAGATGGAGTCCGAGCGGTTCCGCCGCATGAGGGAACTCCAGAAGCGGTTCGGCGACGCCGGGCTGACGATGGTTCACGAGAACTGCATGAACTACGGCGGCATGGGCTGGACCTACACGATGAAGCTCGTGGAGAACGTGCCGGGGCTGAAGCTGGTGTACGACACGGGGAACCCCGTGACGTCGGACGACCGGACGCAGCCGGCCCCGTATCCGAAACAGTCGTCGTGGGAGTTCTACCGGCACGTCAAGGACCACGTGGCCTACGTCCACATCAAGGACGGCCGGTTCGACGCGGCGACGGGCAAGATGGTCTACACGTTTGCCGGCGAGGGCGACGGGGACGTGCGCCGGATCGTCAAGGATCTGCTGGACGGCGGGTACGACGGGGGCTTTTCGATGGAGCCGCACCTGGCCGTGGTGCACCACGACGCGGGGGTGCAGGCGTCGGCGCGGGTCCGGTTCGACAATTACGTGGAGTATGGGCGGCGGTTCATGGCACTCGTCCGCGAGCTCGGCTACGGCGACAAGCTGGCGTAGCGCGTGTTGCGCCGATGGCGGCTTGAGCGTCGTCGGATCGCCCGCGGCGAGAGTCGCACTCAGGCGTCTTTTTCGCTGACGAAGGCCGGGTCGCGTCGCTCGGCGCGGTCCTGGAGATAGAAGCCGATGCCGCCTGCGGTCATGATGGCGGCGCCGATGAAGAAGACGGCGTTGCCGAAGGCGGCGTAGAGCGCCCCGCCGATCAGCGGCGCCACCAGTCCGCGGATTCCCGTCAGGAAACTGTGTGCGGCGACCAGTTGCGCCGGGTCCTCGCGGCGGCTGTAGTGGAGCGATCCGAGGGACCAGATGAGGTCGGCGCCGCTCATGCCGAAGCCCATGGCCGCGCGGCTCATGTAGACCAGCCATCCGCCGCTGCCCGTCACGGCGGCATACCCGAACAGCAGCCACGCGACCACCCAGAACGGCGTGTTGAAGGTGCGGGCCTTGCTCGGGGACAGGCGATCGACCAGCGGCGCCCACAGTGCCGCCGAGGCCATCTGGGTCACGCCCGGAATGACCGTTGCCAGCACCAGGTACTCCGTGTAGTTCATGTTCCACTTGTCGGGATCGACCATGACCATGGTCATCGCGGGCAGGCAGACCACGTTGCCGACGCCGTTGAAGGTCTGCCAGATCTGGTACCGCGCGAAATGAGGATTGCGGCGGAGCAGGTCGAGGAGGTTGTTGGGGACCAGTTGGCGGAGCAGTTCGCGGCCGTTGCACCCCGACGGGTACGCCTCTTCGCCCAGGACCCTCTGGCGTCCGTAGACGAGGCCGGCCGCCACCAGCGCGAGGCTGCCGACGACGAGAATCCAGACGAAGCCGCGGTCGCTGCTGCCGCGCGACTGCTCGAGCATCAGGGCCACGCCCACCGCGATCGGCAGCGACGCGATGAGCTTGAAGACGTTGATCCGCGACACCACCCGCGCGCGGACGAAGACGGGGTAGTTGCAGCGATAGACGGAGGTGACCAGGACGTTGAAGCCCGAAGCCGCAAGCCAGGCGAGGGTCGTCAGGCACATGAACGACATCGCCTCGGCCGAAACGCCCCAGACCAGCGGCTGCGAGGCCCTCGGTCCGACCACACGAGGCAGCACGACCGAGGCGGCGGCCGCCAGGACGAGACATACGGCCGTCAGGTAGGCCCCGAGGCGAACGAAGGGCACCTTGCGGCGCAGGAACGTGGCCCCGGACCAGGCGGGCGACAGCAACTGGTTGACCATGGGCAGGGCGACGGCCAGGGCCAGCAGCCAGTCGGGGGCGGCCAGGCTCTTGCGGAGGACGGCGGTGGTCAGGGCCAGCATCGCCAGGCCCAGGGACAGGGCGCTGGCCGAAGCCAGGTCGATCCGGAAGGATCGTGCAGCCGAAGCTGGAATTCGGAAGGCCATGGCCTCGGGCCGCCTGGGGTCAGGCGACCGGAACCGTTGCGACTACGCCCACGCGCGACCGTGCGACGAGAAAGAGATCGACGAAAAAGACAATCCTCTCGCCTCGCGGCGGGAGGATTGCGGAGACACAGGCGAAGCCATCGAGCGTCGCGACGAGGGCCCGCCGGGCCCGCAGCGACACGCCAAGCCCTACTCGTTGATGAAGAACGTCAGGTGCGAGGGGCGTTCGTCCATGAGGATGCTTGAGTGGAAGTCGTCCACGATCGCCCGCTTGTCGGCCATGTTGGAACGACGGCTCATGCGTTCGGTGTAAATCTGGTGCGAGTCCTTCGGACCGCCGCAACCGACCATCGCTACGCTGCTGACCAGAAGCACCGCCAGAATCACGAGTGTACGCATCGCAAGACTCCTGAGCAAAGGGGACTTCGTCGGATGTTCCCAAGCCACCGTCTGTCACGAATCGTATGAAAACGACCCATAGTGTACGCTGTGGCGGGCGGCCCTGTCAAGTGCCAAAAACCCCAGTAAGGACAGTAAGTTACGGGAGCCGGGCGTCTGGCTGCCGGGGGGCGGCGGACCCGGTTGCGGCCGCGCGAGCCAGCTGCCCGGGGCGCCGAACCGTCGGCGGGGCGCTGCGGCTCCCGCGGCCGCGCGGGCGGTCACTCGACCGGGCACCGCGTTTCGGCGACCGGCCGCGCGAGCTGGTCCGGCTCGATGGTCGCGATCCGCTGGGCCATTTCCTTGCCGGGCTTGAAGCTCACAGCGGCTCGTTGCGGCACGTCCACGCGTTCGTTGGTGCGGGGATTGCGGGCCTTGCGGGGCGCCCGGAGGCGAATCTCGAACACGCCGAAGTTCCGCAGTTCAATGCGGTGTTCCGCCGCCAGCGTCTCGGTGATGCCGTCGAAGGTCCGCTGGACCACTTCGTATACCAGACTCTGGCTCACGCCGAGTTCTGAAGCGATCTGCTTCACGATGTCTTTCTTGGTCATCTTGCAAGGCCTCATGTTGCACGTCTGCGGCGGTGTGCCTTCTCATGTTGCGTCAGAACCAAAGTGTAATCTCCAAGGACTCCCGTTGTCAAGTAGTAATGCCAATGGGATAAACCTATATAGGATGAGTCGGTGGTGGCCAAATGGCCTTGATATAGGCCAGTGCGGGGCCATACCATTGGAGCAACTCGTTGTCGCGCACGATGCTCCGCAACCGGTCGTGCAAGTCGGCTGCGAGCCGTTCGAGCTGTGCCGCGTCGCCGGTTTTACAGAAGAATATCCTGCATCCGAGGGGGCGAACGGGATGAATCCGGCAGCGCGGGCCGTCCTGAAACGGACAGAGGCCGGCATCAAGGCGGCGGCGCACGTCGCGCGGGTCGGTCGCGAGGTGCCGCCGGGCCCAGTCGAGGCAGACGTCCAGCTCGGCCTTCATGGCGAACAGGACGTGGCCGCGGCGGGGAAAGTCGCAGCACTGGCCGCACGCGCGGCACTGGACGCCGAGGTCGGCCAGGCGGCGGTCGCACTCGGCCCAGAGGGCTTCCAGGGCGGCCGCGACGCGGGGGTCCGGCGGCGACGCTGCGGGAATGGGTTCCCACGGAGCGGTGCCCGACGAGGATGGCAGCGGAGGCGTCACAGCGCGGACCTCAGACGAGGACCATGTTCTTGCGGCGTTCGATCTCGGCCAGCGACCAGAGGCGCCCGCGGTCCATGCCGGGGCACCGCTGTTTGGCCTCCTGCCAGGCGCGCGGCGAGCTGAGGTTGCTCGGCCAGAAGGGCCACGTGCGGCACTGCATCGGCCGCACGCCGTAGACGCGGCACTTGCCGCCCTGGAGCATGCAGCAGTCGCCGTTGTCCATTTCGCGGAGGCTGAAGCCTTCCTCGTACTCGGCGACGTACATCTGGCAGAAGTCCAGGACGTGCATGCCGACGGTCTCGGCGATGCGGGCGAGTTCCTCGTGCGTGGCCCAGATGTATCCGGGTTCGCCGCCGCAGCAGCGCCCGCACGCCTGACACTCGAACCGCAGCCCCTGGTGGTACCAGGGACGGTTGTCGGCGATCTTCAGTTTCTTCTTGCCCATGGGGCGGCTCCTTGCGCCGGCCAGCCCGGCGGCACATGCAGGCTATCAGCCCGTTGAGGAAGTCGGAGTCCGTGTGGCACGCCCGCCCTCGGGCGTGGCGACAGACCGAAAACGACGGTTTCCGCGGTGACTGCACAGCCGAGGGCGGCTGTGCCACACTTTCTCAACGGGCTGCTATTGTACACTGCCTGTCAAGCCCGTGCGACCGCGTGGCTGCAAGCAGCCACCCTACGCAGGTTGTGTTCACAGGGTGCCATGTCAGGCATGGGCAAGTTTCCTTGCGCTTCTGCGTGGCTGCCCCTCGACGGTGCTCGGGGACTGCGTCAAGCAGCCACCCTGCGCTGGTTGTGTGGGCAGAGTTCGCAGGGGCTTGCCTCTGGGGGGCGAAACCACTAGAATGGGCCGATTCACAGGTGATGGGATCCATGTAAGGAGAAGCTCCAGTGGCAAAGGCGAAAGCGGCAGGGAAGGCGAAGGCGGCGGCCGGGCGGAAGTACGCGATTGCGGTTCTGGGCGGCGACGGCACGGGGCCGGAAGTCGTGGCCGAGGCGATGAAGGTGCTCAAGGCCGTCAGCAAGCTCGAAGGGTTCAGCTACACGGCCACCGACTTTGACTACGGCGGCGAGCGGTATCTGAAGACCGGCGAGATCATCACGGACGAGCAGGTGGACGAGTTGCGGCAGTTCGACGCGATCATGCTCGGGGCCGTGGGCCATCCGGACGTCAAGCCGGGCATCCTGGAGAAGGGGCTGCTGTTGAAGCTCCGGTTCCAGTTGGACCAGTATATTAATCTGCGTCCGGTGAAGCTGTATCCGGGCGTCCCGACGCCGCTGGCCGACCGCACGCCCGAGGACATCGACTTCACGATCATCCGCGAGAACACCGAGGGGCTGTACTCGGGCATGGGCGGCGTGGTCTACAAGGGGACGGCGAACGAGGTGGCGACGCAGATCATGTGCAACACGCGGCAGGGCGTGGAGCGGTGCCTGCGGTTCGCGTTCGAGGAGTGCCGCCGTCGCAACGACAAGAAGATGCTGACGCTGGTGGCGAAGACGAACGTGCTGACCTATTGCAGCGACCTGTGGTTCCGGACGTTCCACGAGATCGGCGAGGCGGACTATCCGGACATCAAGCGGGACTACAACCACGTGGACGCGTGCTGCATGTGGATGGTCAAGAGCCCGGACTACTACGACACGATCGTCGTGAGCAACATGTTCGGCGACATCATCACGGACCTGGCGGCGATCATCCAGGGCGGCCTGGGCGTGGCCGCGGGCGGCAACATCCACCCGCAGGGCGTGAGCATGTTCGAGCCGATCGGCGGCAGTGCGCCGAAGTACACGGGCCTGGGCGTGATCAACCCGATTGCGGCCATCGGGGCGATGAAGATGCTGCTGGAGTCGCTGGGCGAGCGTAAGGCCGGCAAGCGCATCGAGAAGGCCATTATGACCGTCACGGGCACGAAGATGAAGAGCATGAGCGCCGGGAAAATGGGCTACTCGACGAGCGAAGTGGGCGATCTGGTGTGCGAGGCGCTGTGAGCCTGCGGCACACGACTGCGAGACGACCTGTCGGCGGCGGTTCCTGTGGGGACCGCCGCCGCTGTATTATGAGTCAGTGGCCGCATCACAGGTCCATGCCATCTCTGTAAATGCGCCTCATCTTCGCAGAAGAAAATGCCGATGGGTGATAAGCAGGGATGTCCCGAGAGTGTCCCCCACCGTGGGACGTTCCTGGCAGGGCGGAACGCGACGTGTCGTCGGAGCGGACCCGGCGGCGGAGTCGTCTGCCCAAGTGCCCTGAACGCCTTGGCGCGTGACACCCCCCTCGTGCCGGGTCGGCTCAGGGCTTTTTTTCTGTCCAGACGCTATTCGGTCAGGTCCATGGCGACGAGGGTCACGTCGTCGTAGATGGGCTGCTGGGATCGCGGAGCCAGGACGACGTCCAGGAGGGCCTGGAGGTAGACGGTCAGGGGACGGCCGTTTTCTTCGGCGGCCAGGGCGAAGAAGGCGTCGGTGCCTTCGCGGCCGTTGACCATGCACCGCTCGACGCCGTCGGTGTAGAGCAGGAGCCGCTGGGCCGGGGTGATGTCGGCCTCGGCGTCCTGGAATCGGGCCTCGCGGACGACGCCCAGCAGGGGGCCGTCGCCGGGGAGTTCTTGTGGCGGCTTGTGGTTTTCGAGCAACAGCGGCCGCGGGTGGCCGGCCCGGGCATAGCGGAGCCGCCCGGTCTGGGTGTGCACGATGCAGTAGAACATGCTGATAAAGGGCGACTGGTGCAGATCGGCGCTGACGAGGTCGGCATTCAGCAGGGCGAGGGCCTCGTGCGGGGGGATGAGCTCGTAGCTGTTGCCGGCGATGCGTTTGGTCTGGAGCGACCGCTTGACGAAGATCGTGAGCAGGGCGGCCGGGACGCCGTGGCCGATGGCGTCGGCAATGTAGAAGCCGACGTGGTGCTCGTCCAGGCGGAACACGTCGTAGAAGTCGCCGGCGACCCACCCGGCCGGATAGAGCCGCGCGGCGAACCGCGTGCGTCCGATTTCGGGCATGGTGCGCGGCAGGAAATCCATCTGGAGTCGGCGGGCGAGCTGAAGCTCCTCGTTCATGCGTTCGGAGCTTTTGCGCATCTCGCGTGCCAGCAGGATGTTATGGATGTTCTGGTCGATGATCTGGTCGAACCGGCCCTTGGTCGAGGCCAGGATATCGAGCCGGACCTTGAGTTCCTCGACCGGCAGATCGAGCGTCAGGCACTCGCAGGCCCCGGCCTGGAAGGCCTTGATCCGCTGCCCGACGTCCAGGTCATCGCCCAGGGCGACCATCGGCAGATGCGTGGCGGCGAGCGTTTCGCCGACCAGTTGCAGGACGCTCCAACTGACCGGATCGTCGTTGCGGACGACGATCAGGATGAGGTCCACGCGGCGGATGTCGGGAAACTGGAACAGCGCGCGCGGGTCGGTCTCGACGGAAAGCCCGTAGCCGAGGGTCTCGGCCACGGCGGCAATCGATTTCGGCGCTTCCGGACGGTCGCTGATCAGCAGGATATTCTTCACGCGGTGGGGCTCCCGTGGGCGCGCGGGTCGGCGCGGCTGCGCCCGGTCTGGCGAGCGGCCGACGGCGCGCAGACACACGGCGCCCGGCGCGCGAGCCGCTCCTCAACAGGATTCATCGAACCACGAGCACGGACGCGCTGAGGAAAAATCGGCGGGAGGCTTCGCGCCATAGGGCATGCCTGACGGGGCAGGCATGGCACCCGGCGTTATTCCCAGACCCGTGGCGTGCCGCTCAGCGGCCCGGAAGGGCTTCCTGGATCAGCTCGTCCAGTTGGCGGTCCACTGTGTCGAGGATCGTCTGGCGGTCGAAAACGAGGTGCTTGGTTACCATGTGGTGGTAGTTGTCCGCCTCTTCGCGGTTACCGTCGGCGATGGCCTTCTGATAGGACTCGACGGCGACGCGGATTTCCTCGTTGATGTCCTTGAGCTGGAAATCGACGCGATTCCGCATGGTTTCGCGCAATTGCCTGATCGTCTGGAGCGTCTGGGCGTCCTGGTTCGTCCGCTGCATGGCGCCCAGCTTCGTCAGGTACCGCTGGTCGCCGACGAGGAGTTCGCCGCTAGTGTCGTCCCACGCGTGAGGGATGTAGACGACGGCCTTGTCGGCCACGAGACGTTCGGACGATTGGGGCGCTTCGACCACGGTGTCGGCGTTGTTGCCCGAGGGGGACGTGCCGGGGGTGCGAGGCCGGCGACCGGCGGCTTCGGACGTGGTGCCGGTTCCGGGGACGCCTGCCGTGTCGGTTGCGCGCGAACCGGTTCCGGTGACCATCGAACGACCGGAGAACTGCGTGACGTTGGCGACCGAGGGCCTATCGGTGGCGTTGCCGGGGGTGACGGAGGCCGTGCCTGCCGGGCGGGTCGTGCCCTGGGCGCCGGTGGCCGCACTGGTCCGGCGTGCCGCGGCGGTTCCCGCCGGCGTGGCGTCCTGCTCGCCCGACGAGGCGACCGAGGACGACTCGGACGGGCCGCCGGAGGCCGTGCCGGGGCTCCTGGTGCTGTGCTGGACGATGACGAAGGCCAGACCCGCCACGGCCACAACCACGGCCACGATGGCGACTACCTTCAGAATTCGGATTCCCTGGCTCGAATTGCCCGTGTCGCTCATGCGTCCGATCTCCCATCTTCGGCGAACATGAAGCCCCCGTCCCGCGATATGCGGCTACCATGGTATTATAGCACCAAAGTCGCAGTCCGGCAAATGGTTGCGTCGCGGTGCGTCGCCGCAGGCGGCGCCAAAGTGTGCGACACAGGAGGCCATGTCGGCCTGGGCTCTGTCACACGGCGCACACTTTGGTCCGGACTTCAGTCCGGCCTCCAACGTGCGCACCCCCGTTGCTGCGGTGCGAGAGCCTGCGTACCTGCCAACGTGACGTGCCCCCCGCATTTCTGCCAGGGCCATTTTTACCTTGACGGTCTCTGCCGGGGCAACTACGCTACGGTGCTTTACCGGCGGACCTGGGGCTCGATGGGCGTCCCTGCGTCCGCCTTTTGGAAGACGGAGCGGCCGTCGTGCGTCAGTGTTTCCAATGACGGCCCCTGGCCGTCCGGAATCGGCCTGGTTCCCTGTAAGGAGGCGCCGATGTCGTTTGACTCGGTAGTGTTGATCAAGCAGGTGCCCGACACCGCGCGGGTGACCGGCAAGGCGATGAACGACGACGGAACGGTGAACCGTTCGGCCCTGCCGGCGATTTTCAACCCGGAGGATCTGTACGCCCTGGAGGCGGCCCTGGAGGTCAAGCAGCGTCACGGCGGCACGGTGACGGCCATTACGATGGGCCCGCCGCCGGCGTGCGAAGTGCTGCGCGACGCGCTGTACATGGGCGCCGACCGGGTGATTCTGCTGACGGACCGTCGTGCGGCCGCCAGCGACACGCTGGCCACGAGCTACATCCTGTCGTGCGCGGTCCGCACGGTGGGCAAGGTCGACCTGGTGTTCTGCGGGCGTCAGGCCATCGACGGCGACACGGCCCAGGTGGGGCCGCAGTGTGCCGAGAAGCTCGGCCTGCCGCAGATCACGTACCTGGAAGAGATCGTGGCGATCAACGGCCGGCAGATTGTGGCCCGGCGAAACATCGGCAACGGGTATGAAGTGGTGGAGTGCGCCATGCCGGTGCTGCTGACGGTGACCGACACGTTCCAGGAGCCGCGGCCGTACGCGGCCAAGGCGATGCTGAAGTGCAAGCACGCGCGGAGCCGGCTGGAGCTGGAGCGTGAGGCGGCCCAGTCGATGCCTGGGTCGGACGAGAAGGCCCGTGCGGCGGCGGTGGACCAGAAGGCCGCCGAGCTGAAGCGTCGCGGGTTGCTGATCGAGCAGTGGACGCTGGACGACATTCACGCGGACCTGGCGTGGTGCGGCCGCGACGGGTCGCCGACGAAGGTCAAGCGGATTCAGAGCGTGGTGCTCAAGGGGTCGGGCCACGAGCAGTATCAGCCGACCGAGGGCGACATCAGCCGCCTGGTTCACCAGTTGATCGAGGACCATACGATTGGATAAGGTGCCTATGAGTCGCGTGAATCCCCAAGGGGAAGTGTGGGTGTTTTCGGAGCAGCAGGGCGGTCGTCTGCACGACGTGGGCCTGGAGCTGCTGAGCAAGGGCCGCGAACTGGCCGACACGCTGGGCGTGCCGCTGGCGGCGTGTCTGCTGGGCGACAAGATCAACGGCCTGGCGACGGACCTGATCCGCCACGGAGCCGACAAAGTGTACCTGTGCGAGGACCTGTCGCTGGCGCAGTACCAGGCGACGTCGTACGCCAAGGTGCTGTGTCGGATGGTCGAGGCGCACCAGCCGCAGATCTTCGTCCTCGGGGCGACGCCGCTGGGTCGTGACCTGGCGCCGCGGGTGGCCTCGGCGCTGCGGTCGGGTCTGACGGCCGACTGCACGGACCTCCAGATCGGCGAGCACACGGAGCCGGCAACGAAGGAGACGTACAAGAACCTGCTGCTTCAGATTCGCCCGGCCTTCGGCGGCAACATCATCGCGACGATCGTGAACTTCGACCGTTGGCCGCAGATGGCGACGGTGCGCGAGGGCGTCATGGTGATGCCCAAGGCGGACGCGAAGCGCAAGGGCGAAGTCGTCCGGGTGGAGTGCCCGTTCGGGGCGGAGGACCTGCCGCTGCGGCTCGTGAAGCGCCAGACGACGGCGAAGAAGGTGGACCTGAAGAAGGCCCGCATCATCATCGCCGGCGGCGCGGGCGTCGGCAGCAAAGAGAACTTCAAGCTGTTGTGGGACCTGGCGAACGTGCTGGGTGCGGCCGTGGGCGCCAGCCGCGCGGCCGTGGACAACGGCTGGATCGACAAGGATCACCAGGTGGGCCAGACGGGCACGACGGTGCGGCCGGCCCTGTACATCGCCGTGGGCATCAGCGGCGCGGTGCAGCACCGGGCGGGCATGGCCGAGTCGGCCAAGATCCTGGCCATCAACACCGATCCGAACGCCCCGATCTTCTCGGTGGCCAACTATGGCATCGTGGGCGATTTCTGCGACGTGGTTCCGAAACTCATTGCCGCCATCAAGGCGAAGGGCTAGTCATGCCGAATTTCCTGACCGATAACGACGACATTCTGTTCCACCTGGGTCACCTGCCGCTGGCCGACATCGCCGCGATCCAGGAGGAAGGGTTCCGCGACGCCGGCACGTTCGACTACGCGCCGGCCGACGCCGCAGACGCCGTGGACGGGTACAAGAAGATCCTGGACCTCGTCGGCGACATCGCGGGCAACCACATCGCGCCGATGAGCGAATCGATCGACCGCGAGGGATCGACGCTCGAAGGCGGCAAGGTGACCTACGCCGACGGCATCCGCAAGTCGCTTGACCTGCTCAGCAAGGCGGACCTGATGGGCTTCACATTGCCGCGGCGGTACGGCGGCCTGAACTGCCCCTCGACCGTCTATGCCATGGCCACCGAGATCGTTTCGCGGGCCGACGCCGGCCTGATGAACATCTTCGGGTTGCAGGGCATCGCCGAGACGATCAACGCCTTCGCCAACGAGGACCAGAAGCAGCGGTTCCTGCCGCGATTCTCCTCGGGCGACGTGACCGGCGCCATGGTCCTGACGGAGCCGGATGCCGGCAGCGACCTTCAGAACGTGCAACTGCGGGCCTACCAGGACGCCACGGGCGTGTGGCGTCTGCGCGGCGTCAAGCGGTTCATCACGAACGGGTGCGGCGAAGTGCTGCTGGTGCTGGCCCGCAGCGAGGCGGACGAGGCCGGCGGCATGGGCCTGTCGTTGTTCCTGATGGAGAGCGACGAAACGGTCCAGATTCGTCGTATCGAGGACAAACTCGGCATCCACGGGTCGCCGACGTGCGAGATGCAGTTCAACGATTCGCCGTGCGAGCTGGTGGGCGAACGGCGGCGCGGCCTGGTGACCTACGTGATGGCACTGATGAACGGGGCCCGCATCGGCATCGCGGCGCAGGGGCTGGGCATCGCCGAGGCGGCGTACCGCGAGGCGCGGGCCTACGCTCACCATCGCGAGCAGTTCGGCCGGCCGATCGAGAAGTTGCCACCCGTGGCCGACCTGCTGATGGACATGAAGATGAACCTGGAGGCCGGCCGCGCGCTGCTCTACCACACGTGCCTGGCCGTGGACCGCGACATCAATCTCCAGCGGCGCCTCGACGAAAACCGGTACGCCGACGATGCGGCCCGTACGGCGGACAACCGGGCCCAGAAGCAGCTCAAGCGACTGACGGCCCTGCTGACGCCCATGTCGAAGTACTATTGCAGCGAGCTGGCCCAGCAGTGCGCCAACGACGGCATCAGCGTCCTCGGCGGCAGCGGGTACATGCGCGACTACCGCAGCGAGCAGCTCTTCCGCGACGCCCGGATTACGACCATCTACGAGGGCACGTCGCAGCTCCAGGTGGTGGCGGCCATCCGCGGTGTCACCAGCGGTCAGGCCGAGAAGCATTTCGTGGAGTTGGCCTCGCGCGAGCCCGCCGACGACGCCGAGCAGCACCTGCGCGACGCCCTGGGCGAGATGCGCGGACTGCTCCAGACGGCCGTCGATAAGGTCAAGGCCGGCGGCGCCGATTACCTGGACCTTTCGGCCCGCAGCCTCGTGGACACGGCCATCGACATCCTGATCGGGTATCTCCTGCTGGAGCAGGCGGCCGCGAACGACCGGAAGAAGCTCGTCGCGCGGCGGTTCATCCAGCGAGCGCTGCCGCGAACCAGGGCCCGCATCGAGCGCGTCCTGTCGGACGAGCGGTCCACCCTCGACCACTACGACGCCATCATCGGCCACCTGGTCGAAGACGAAGCCTGAGCGACCGCCCGCGGCGGGTGCCATGCCTGCCCCGTCAGGCATGGGGAGTTTCCTTGCCCTTCCGCGTGGCTGCTCCTCGACAGGCTCGGAACCTGACGGCCCCTTGACGGTGCTCGGGAACTGCGTCAAGCAGCCACCCTTCTTCTCCGTTCGACCCTCACCGCCCCTCGACTGTGCTCGGGGCACCTCCCCCTGGAAGGGGGAGGGGCAAGTGCGCAGGCCTTCCGAAAGATGCCGGATGAGTCAAACGTTAGTGTGCCTCATCCAGGAGCGTAGGAGGATCGCAGGCTTGACGGGGGCCGCCGCGGGCGGTAACAATAGGGCGTGCGGTGCATGGTCGGGCGGGGCATGCGGTCAGGGGAGGAATCAGCCTTGAGTCAGCAGGATCGGAATCGCGACGAGGCGGACGCGCCGTGGGGGCGCGACGAGATGCCGTGCGTGTACTGCGGGCGGCTGATTCCGCGGACGAGCGAGCGGTGCCCGGAGTGCCGGACGAGCTACAGCCTGGCGGTGCGCCGGGCGAGCCGCGAGATTGAAGGAGCGTGGTTCTACCTGGAACCGCGCAATCCGAGCAACCGCGGCGTCGATTTCTCGACGATGCTGAAGCTGATCGAGAAAGGTCGTCTGAAGGCCGACAGCGTGGTCCGCGGTCCGACGACGCACCAGGACTGGATGTACGCGGCGGAGACGCCGCTGCTGAGCAAGCACCTGGGGGTCTGCCCTCATTGCTTTGCCCCGGCCGGGCCGCAGGACGTGTACTGCTCGACGTGCCGGCGTTCGCTGGACGAGCGTCCGGCGCGGCTGGCGCCGGGCGCCGGCGGTCCGGCGGCGCCGAGCCGGTTCCCGGATCGCGATGGGCTGGAGGAACAGTTGGCGTCGTCGCTGGCGACGCACGACATGGCGGCCGCGGCGGCGTCGGCCGCCTCGGTGGCCTCGGGGCCGGGCAGCGGCTACGTGGACGCCGTCGCCGACTCAGGCGTCGTCGAACCGGCCGCCAGGCCGTCGCGCCGCCCGGCCCAGCGACCGCTGCGCGCCAAGCCGCACGTGGTCGCCCTGCTGACCGTGTTCACGGTGTTGCCGCTGTTCATCCTGATCACGTACCTGCCGCTGGAATACGTCATGGGCGATCCGACGTATCCGGGGTCCATGGCGTACAACTTCCGCGAGAACCGTCTGGCGATCGTGGCTTACTATCCGTGGACGTCGTCGTCGGCCGAGGCCGACGCCGGCGGGCCGAGCGAGGCGGCGCTGTCGCAACAGGCGGCCGCCGAACGGGCCGGCGCCGAAGGCCGGTATGACGAGGCGGTGCGCCTGTACACGGAGCTGGCCGCCGGGCACAGCGACGCCACGCCGTTCGGCAGCGAGGTCCGCCGGAAACTGGCCGAGGCCGAGCGGTTCCTTGAGCAGCAGCGGCAGGAGCGCGACACGGTGCTCGCGACGCTGGCCGAGGCGAGCCGCGCGCTGGATGCGTCGGATGCGGCGCGTGCCCGGGCGCTGATGGACCGCCTGACGCCGCGGGAACTGGAGGTGGCGCGTGCGGCGGGGGTGGATCTGCCGGCGCTGCGCGATCGGATTGCCGCGGCCGCGCAGAGCGCCGACGCCAAGGGACGGCAGGAGCAGATGCGGGCCGAGGCGCAGAAGCTGGTCGGCGATGCCGCCCTGCGCGAGGCCGAGGGCGACCTGAAGGCCGCGCTGGCGATCCTGGAGACTCTGCGGAACACGTATCCGGCCGAGTTCCTGCCGCAGGGCTACCAGCTCGAACAGCGCATCGCGTCGCTGACCGACCGCATCGCGAAAGCGTCGCAGCCGAAGCAGACCACGCCGCCGCCCGAGACGACCAAGCAGAAAGCCGATCGCCTGTGGGCCGAGGCCGAGAAGCTGTACGACCAGAGCAAGTACGACGATGCGATCAAGCAGCTCGAGGAGATCAAGAAGCTGCCGCAGGATGACTGGCCGCAGGATCTGGACAAGCGGATCGACTACCTGAAGCGGCTGAAGTGGTTCGGCCGATGACGTGGCCGTCGCGCTGAGTGTGCCGCCATGAGCGCCGAGGTCGGCGAGAGGGTTGAGGGCCCCTGGCACTGCTACAACGCCGCATCGTGGCATGGGCATCGTGCCCATGCGTCCCACGGGCATCCTGCCCGTGGGCGAACCGCGCCTTGCAGGGCCAGGATGGCCCTGCGACTCACGGGCACGATGCCCGTGCCACGGTGAAAAGGCTTCGTGGCGTTGTAGTCTTGGCGCGCCGCCGGCGTCAGTTGCCCTGCTGCGGCTTCATCTGCTCGAACATCTTCTTCATCGTTTCCTGCGACTGTTTCATCTGCGTCTGCATCACGGTCAACGCCTCCGTCTGCGTGGCGTCGAGAATCGGGGCAAGTTCGTCCAGCGCGACCGCCATGTCCGTCATGCCGTCGAAGACGCCCTGGAGCAGTGCATCCTGCTCGGGCTTCAGGGCCTGGTGAATCTGTTCGTCGGTGAACTGACCGCTTTCCCGCATCTCGGTGGCCCTTCGCTGGAGCGCTTCGCTCTTGTCGTGCGGCCCCACCATCATACCGAGCATGATGCCGCACAGCTTCTCCCGCACCGGGGCGGCCTGTTCGCGTTGGGCTTCGGTCAGCTTGAGCCCGTCAAGCATCTTGTTCACGTTAGTCTCGGCCATGAGGACCATGGCCTGCTCCATGCGGGCCTTGTCCTCGGCGGTGCGCCTGGCCGCCCGTTCCTCATCGCTCAATGACGCCTCTTCCTCCTGGCTGGCCTCGGGGGCTTCGGCCGCCTTGGGCTCGCCCAGGCCGTTCGATGAGGCGGGGGCTGCCGCCTCGGCCGCGCCGGCGTCGATCCTCTTCGCCTCGGGCGGCGCCGAAACGGGCTCCGCAGGTTCTTCGCCGGACGCTATGGCGTTCTGGGTCTCCGCCGCAATGGGCTTCGCCACGTCCACGGCGGTTGCCGCCGGCTGCGTTGTCGCCGGTTGCGATGCCCGCCTGCTCAGCTTCACCAGGGCCACGCCCTCGATCACCGCCGCCGCCGTCGCCACGATGGCAATCCACGTCACGATCCGCAACCGTGTCTCCATCTTGCACCTCCTATGTGTCAGGGAAGAGGGCAATCCACCCGCCGCCGGTTCGGCATTCTCGTAGAATCCACGGGATCGGCTGCCGAGCCCATCCCAGCCCACCCGCCTCGCGATGTATGTGACGGCCGTGCGTCCTCAGGGAGCCGTGCCTGCCATGGCGGCGCGCTGTGCGGCGTCCCTGCGGGCTCGCTCCTTAGCGGCCGGCGAGAGATAGACTTCCCAGGCGAAGAACACCGCGCCGCCCAGCAGCAGGAGGCCGACCAGCGGCCCGCTGATGATGAAGACGATGGGCGACGCCAGCTTCGCCAGGGGCGACACTTCGCGTTTCTCGAAGTCGCCTGTGATCAACTGCTCCTGCAAGCCGGTCTGCTCGTTGACGCGGTAGTAGTTGACGCCGGGAACGGGCCTCTCGGTGATCGGATCGACGAAGCCGCCGTTCTTCCACATGACGCGCTTGTAGAGGTAGGTCTCGCCATCCTGCCGCGTCATGGCGACCAGGGGCAGCTCCACCTTGCGGATCAGTCGCCGCTCTACCTTGGTCGCGGCGGCGGACTCGTCGGGCGTGGCCACCGTCTCGTTGCGAACGGCCTCGGCGTCGGGGTTTGCCTGGGGCGCAGGCGTTTCGACGGGGGCGGCCGCCAGGTCCACCTCGTAGAACCAGTAGCCGCGACGCTCAACGGCCAACTGTTTATCCTCGTGCGTGACGAGCCAGGCTCCGTTCCTGAGTTGCGAGGTTTCGCCGTTGAGGGTGAACTTGTCGCCGTCGGTGGCGTCGCCGGGGTAGATGTCGGGCTGCACTTCGACGCGCTCGTAGGTGATGGGCCTCGGCACGTTGGGGTCGGCGGCGGGGTCGGGGGCCTTCGGGGCATTGGCGTACATGTGGGTGATCTCGACGCCGGAGACCGGGTCGGTCGACGTCTTGAGCTCGATGGTCTGCGGCGTGAACAGCAACGTGACGCCGAACGCGCCGACGGCCAGCGAAGCCAGGCCGAGCATCAGGCAGGGCCAGATCATGAACTTCTTGAGGCTCTGCTGGGCGGCGCCGGCGGACTTTCGCTCGACCATGCGTCGCCGGGCCAGCGGATCGCCGGTGCGAGGCTGTTGCCGGGCGGCGGGCAGGGCGTCGTCGGACTCGTCGGCCACAGCCATGGCCACGGCGACCGTCGGCTGGGCGGCCGCAGGGGCCGCCGGCACCGTCAATACCTGCTGACAGGCGGGACACCGAACCTGCTGACCCGCTGTATACTCGGATATATCCAGGGCCTGTCCGCACGCGCACTTCAGCAACTCTGCCACACCGGATCTCCTGTCTCTGTGAGTGTCGTCCACCTGCAAGCCTTTGGTGATAATACGCCGACCGCCATTCTACGTTCGCGCAAATCTGAAAACAAGGCGGCAAAAACCGGGAGCCGAGGCCTCGGAATTCTCATGCCCGCGCGCGGCCCGGATGGTACAACAAAGGGTGACTCGGCCAGGGAACTCTTGCGCTTGTGTGGGACGCCGTGAGAAGTGGGGTCTGTGGGATGCGACAACCGATAGTGGCCGGACGGTTCTATGCCGGCGCGCCGTGTGCGTGTCTGGCACATCTGCAACGCGTCGATGTGTCTCCCGAAGAGGCGGTCTCGCCGAAAGAGCACCCGGTGGCGGCCATCGTGCCGCACGCGGGGTGGGACTGTAGCGGCCGCGTGGCCATGAAGGTCTACCGAGCCCTCCAGCCGCACGTGGCTCCCGGAACGACGTTTGTGCTGTTCGGCAGCGTGCACAGCTACGGCGTGCCGCGCGCGGGCGTCTACAGCCGCGGCGGGTGGGATACGCCGCTGGGGCCGCTGGCGGTGGACGAGGAGTTGGCCGCGAAGGTGCTTCAGGCGTGCGGCAAATGTGCCATTGACGATCCGTCGGCGCACGGGTCGGAGCACAGTATCGAGGTGCAGTTGCCGATGCTCCGCTATGTGTTCGGCGAGGTGCGGATGGTGCCGATTGCCGCGCCGCCTCGCGACGAGATGCCGCAGGTGGGCCGATGCGTGGTCGGCGCCGCGCAGGCGCTGGGCCGGCCCATCGTCGTCATCGGCACGACCGACATGACCCACTACGGGGCGATCGGCTACGGCTTCGCCCCCGCCGGGCCCGGCAAGGCCGGACTCGACTGGGTGAAGCGGGAGAACGATCCGCGGATGCTGCGGCTGATGGAGTCGCTGCGGGCCGACGCCGTCATCGACGAGGCGCGGACGCACCAGAACGCCTGCGGGGCCGGCGCCGTGGCCGCCACCCTGGCCGCCGCCCAGGCCCTTGGCTCCGACGGCGGCAAGCTCGTCGAGTACACCACCAGCTACGATGTGCTGCGCGACACCGTCTACGGCGGCCAGATCGGCGACTTCGTCGGCTACGCCGGGATGATCTTCTGAGGCCCTCCGGCGCGCAGACCACCATTGACACGTGGCGACCACGCAGGCTACTATGACGACCACGTCGTTTCGCGGCGGTCGTGGGCCCGTCGGGGCCGCGCGACTCAGTCACGTCACCGGCTGCACCGGGACACCTATCGCCATGATGACCTGGCCGAATCGTATCACTGTGCTGCGCATCCTGCTGCTGACGCCGTTTCTGGCGTTGCTGATCAACGCCCGCGACTATCCGGCGATGCGCTACTGGGCCCTCGGCGTCTTCGCCATAATGGCCCTGTGCGACGCGCTGGACGGCCACCTGGCCCGCCGCCTCGACCAGCGCACGCGCCTCGGGGCGATTCTCGATCCCCTGGCCGACAAGCTCGTCCTGACGGCCACGGTCATCGCCCTGACCTCGCCGCACTGGCTCGGCGAGGCGGAGCGCACGGCCTACCACATTCCCTCGTGGGTCACGGTCACGCTGCTGAGCAAGGACGGCCTGATCCTGATCGGGTTCCTCGTGCTGCACGTCCTGACCGACCGCGCCGATCTGCTGCACACGACGGTGCTGGGCAAGATGGCCACGGCGGTGACGTTTGCCCTGGCGCTGGCGACGCTGGTGGCGCCGGACGCGGCGCGGTGGACCGGATGGGAGCAGGCGACGGTTTACGCGCTGCACGGCCTGGGCGCCCTGGCGGCCGGCCTGAGCGCCGCGGCCTGCCTCGACTACATCCGCCTCGGCAGCAAACACATGGCCGCCCACAGTGGCCAGGAGAAAGTGTGATGACAAGCAGTCTCGGCATCTGCACCAGCGTCTTCGGGCATCGCGACGCGCTCACGGCGGCGAAGATCC
Organism: Phycisphaerae bacterium; assembly: GCA_012729015.1. Taxonomy (GTDB): domain Bacteria; phylum Planctomycetota; class Phycisphaerae; order FEN-1346; family JAACEH01; genus JAAYDY01. The sequence goes on from JAAYDY010000119.1 coordinate 21,172, forward strand.
GAAGCATCGAGTCCGCCGGCGTCCAGTGGATCGAGATTGCCGCCCTTCAGTCGCTGCACCTGAACCTGTTCGACACGGAGCGCGTGGACGGGATTCTTGCGGCCGTCGAGCGCAGCCCTCTGAAGGTCTGGTCGCTGCACGCCCCGTTCTGCGGCGTGTCGATGGACGATCCGGACACGCGCGAGGACGGGTTGCGGAACATCGTGCAGGCGTCGCGCGTGGCGGCGCGGTTCGGTGCGAAGGTGGTGGTGGTTCATCCCGGCCGCGACGTGCCGAGCCGCCACCGGGACCGCGAGTTCGCCTGGACGCGTGACGCGCTGGCCCGTGCGGCGGACCTGGCGCCCGAGTCGGTCGTCCTGGCCATGGAAACGATGAGCGTCGAGTCGATCGGCGGCATGCCCGACGAGATGCTGTCGCTCCTGGACGGGCTGGACGCGTCGCGCGTGGGCATCTGCCTGGACAGCGGCCACGTCCACCAGGGTCGCAGCGTGCCGCACTACATCCGCGCCGTCGGCGGCCGCATCGCCACGGTCCATCTTCACGACAACGACGGGACGCGCGACGCCCACGCGATGCCGGGCCAGGGCACCATCGACTGGCCGGCGACGCTGGCGGCCCTGCGCGACGCGGGGTACCGCGGCCCGCTCATGGGCGAGTGCAACGGCCTCGGCGACGCCGCGCCCGCCGACACCGTCGCGGAGTTCGCCCGTCGCATGACGTCCTTCGCCCGGGCATGACCGGGGCGGCGCGGGGTCTTGTCGTCGCGGTTTTGGCTTGAACTGATCGATGTCTCGTGATAGGGTAATTGCGGCTCCGCGATGCTGCTTGGTCGCGGTCTTGTTTTCGAAGGGTCGCGACCCTGGAGCTTTGTCGGCAGCCTGCGTTGAAATGCCTGTGGGCGGCCAGTCTGTCAACTCGTGACGTGCGACGGTACCGCCCGGAAAGTCGGGGTGTGTCGTGACAGTCGCAGTCGATTCCATGCCGGGTATCGGCGGTTCCGATCCGCTCAGCGCGAGCGTGCTGGTGCTGAACCGCATGTTCATGGCCGTCCGCGTGATCAATGTGCGCCGGGCCTTCACGCTGCTCTACAAGGACCTGGCCGAGGTGGTCAGCATCGAGGACGGCGGCGCCTACGCCACCTACGATTTTTCCACCTGGACCGAGGTGAGCCAGTACAAAAAGACCTTCGAGCCGGCCGAGCACGAGTGGATTCGGACGGTGCGGCTGGAGATCGCCGTGCCGCGCGTCATCCGCCTGCTTGGGTTCGAGAAGGTGCCTCGTCGCGAGGTCCGCTTCAATCGTCGCAACATCTACGCCCGTGACAACAACCGGTGCCAGTACTGCGGCAGGAAGTTCCCGACGAGCGAGCTGTCGCTGGACCACGTGATCCCGAAGAGCCGCGGCGGCGGCATGACCTGGGAGAACGTGGTGTGCGCGTGTGTGTCGTGCAACGTGCGCAAAGGCGGCCGCACGCCGCGCGAGGCCGGCATGCACCTGACGCGCAAACCGTTCAAGCCGAAATCCTGCCCGACGATCACGCTGCGCGCGGCCAGCCCGCGCTACCGCACGTGGAAACACTTCCTCGACGCGGCCTACTGGAACGTCGAGCTGCGCGAGTAGCCCGGCGGCCGGAGCCCGCGAACCGTCCATACTTCACCCCAGGGAGGAGATGCCGATGAACTGTCCTGCCGGACTGCGTGTGGCCGTTGTCGCAGCCGGGGCGGCCGTGTGGCTGTCGAGCCTGACCGGCTGCGCCGCCCTCCAGAAACCGACCGCCGAGATCGTCGGCATGACGGTCCAGAACGTGGCCCTCGACCAGGCCACGATGCTCTTCAACGTCAAGGTGGACAACCCCTACGGCGTGCCGCTGCCGCTGGGAACCCTGGACTACGCCCTGTCGAGCCAGGGGCGACGATTCCTGAGCGGCACGGCGACCGACCTCGGCGCCGTCCCGGCCGGGGCCAGCAAGACGCTCGACGTGCCGGTGCGGCTGAGCTACCTGGAACTGATGAATGCCGTGAAGGACGTGCGGCCCGGAAGCACGGTCCCGTACCAGGCCGACCTGGGCCTGTCGATGGACCTTCCGTGGATGGGAACGCACCGCGTGCCGATGAGCCGCGACGGTCAACTGACGGTCCCCACCACGTCGAGCCTGCTGGACCGCCTGCGCGGGCTGGCGCGGTAAGGCGGACGGCGGCGATGCAGAGTGTGCCGGTTGTCGTGACGGCCACCGCGCCCTCGCGCCGACCGGTGTTCGTTTCGCAACTCAGTGCGGGAGGTTCCCCAGGATGAGTCAACCTCGACGCCCGCTGGTGAGCCTGTCATTCGATGCTATTCTCGGCGTGTTGATGGCGCTGGGCGGCATCCCGGCTGTGGTACTCTCTCGTCGTGCCTATGAAGTGGGGGCCGCCGGTTCCGCCTTGGGATTGGATGTGGCGATGGCCGGCTTCGCGGGGCGTCCATTGCTGGCTATGATCTTCATTCTACTGGTTGTCGTCGGCGCAGTCCGTTGTTTCTGGATGTGGAGGAAGAGCGGCCGGACGGAGGCTTTCGCGCGGTTGGGCATCCTGGTGGCGGGCGTGGCTGTCGGAAGCATCCAGTTCGCCTACCAACGCGACCTCAACAGCATCTGGCGCGAAGGGTTCTGCGACTGGGCCAGACAGAGTATCGACGTTGAGGCCCTTCGTGCATGGCGGGATGAGAGGTTACGTGGCCCTGTGAGTCATGACTTCATTGACCTGTCACAATGGCCACCGTTCGTAGCCAAGGTGTCGCCCCAGTACGTGACCGTCTACGACGGCGAAGCTCGACTTGCCTGGGGCGGCGGATTCGGACACTGGGGGGTCGCTGTCGGACGCCCGGACAGAGAGGAACACTGGGGACGCGGAGAAACCAGGACCGTTATCTCCGGTGACTTCTACGTCTGGTGGGAGTATTGAGCTGCGCGTGACACCCTCGGGCAACAGCGGCAGTTCTCCAATCACCAAGGGCGGCCCGAGTGGAGCGGGCCGCCCTTGACGCATCAGCTCATTGTCTCCGGCCTATCGGCCGGGTGCATCGTGTCAGTTGCCTGGGGCCGGAGGAGGAGTTCCCGTGGCGTCGCCGGACGGCTGCGCGGCGTCGCCCTTGGGCTGCGGAGCCGGGCTGGGCTCTGGGGCCGGGGTCGGCTGCGGCTGGGGGTTCTGTGGCCGGCGCAGGCGCGGTCGCAACTGCGGCTGCGGCGACGGCTTGGGCTGCTCGGGCGCCGGTTCCGCGGCCAGGAGCTTGACCTCGAAGACGAGCGTCGAGTTCGGCTCGATCGACGGCGTGCCGCGATCCCCGTAGGCCAACTCGGCGGGAATCCAGATCATCGCCTTGGTGCCCACCGGCAACTGCGCGACGGCCTCGGCCCAGCCGGGAATGAACGAGGTCAGCGGCAGCTTCGCCGGTTGTCCGCGCTTGTACGAGCTGTCGAACTCCGTGCCGTCGATCAGCGTGCCGCGGTAGTCCACGGTGACGGTGTCGCGGCCGTTGGGCTTCGGGCCTTCGCCCAGCTCGAGGATCTTGTACTGCACGCCGCTCTCACGCACGATCACGCCCTCCTTCTTGGCGTTCTCGGCCAGGAACGCCTCGCCGGCGGCCTTGTTCCTGGTGGCCATGAGGCGATGCTTCTCCTCCAGGCGCGTCCTGATCTCGTCGTTCAGGGCCATGATGATCTCGGTCATCTGGTCCTTGGTCAGGATCTCCTCCGAGTCGGCGATGCCGGCCCTGATCCCGCGCACGAACACGTCGAGGTCCACGTCGTTCTGGATCTCCTGGCGACGGAACCGGATGCCGATGTCGTAGCCGATGGAGTAGCTCATCCGCTGCTCCTTGGTGACGATGCCGGCGGCGGTGGCCTTGGCGTAGGGATCCTCCTGCGGCGCGGCGGCCGGCTCGGCGGTCTCGGCCGGCTTGGGCGCATCGGCGGCCACGGCGGGAGCAGCGTCCGCCGGCTTGGCGGGCTCGGCGGCCACAGGCGTCATCTCGGCCGCGCCCGTGCCGTCCTGGGCGGTCGCTTCCCACGTTCCGATCAGCGTCCGGCCCGAACCGGCGCCGACGCACAGCACCGTCGCTGCCACGATAACGGCAAGAACAGTCTTCATCGCGATCTCCTTAAACCGGGTTTTTGTGCAGACAGGTGCATCGAACGGCAGATTACCGCGAGGCCGGCGCCTCGACAATCTCTATCTCGATCACCACCGGCGGCTGAACCGGCCGATCCCGTCGCGACGGAGCAATGGCCCGCTCGCCCTCGACCTCCAGGCGGCTGATCGCGCGGACCACGTCCAGCCCCTCGGTCACCTCGGCGAACGCGCTGTAGCGGCCGTCGAGCGTCGCCAGGCGCTTCAGGCAGATGAACCATTGCGAGTTGGCCGAGTTCCGCTCGTCTGTGTGGGCCATGCCCACGATCCCCGCGTCGAACGGGCGCTGCGTGAATTCGTCGGGGATCCGGAACAGCGGGTTGCCGCCGCCGGTGCCTTCCTGGTCGCCGCCCTGGATCAGCTCGTCGGCCACGGCACGGTGGATGATCGTGCCGTCGTAGAACCCCGACATGGCGAGCTGGATGAAGTTGTCCACGGTCTGGGGCGTCTCCTTGGGGAAGAACCGCAGGCGGAACGGCCCGAGCGTGGTCTTGACGATGGCTTCGTAGTGCCGCGCGGGGTCGTACTTGAGCCTCTCCGCCTCGTCGGCCGCCTCTTGCCTGGCGGTCTCGGGCGCCTGGATGCCGGCCTTGGGCGGATCCCAGTCGGGCGCTCTGGCTGCTTCGCCGTCGCAGCCGCCAAGGGCCGCAACGCCGAACGCCGCGCCAAGCAAGACAGCCGTTCGAATCCACGCGACATCGGTCATGTGGCCAGTCCTCTCCCCTCGTTGCAGCCCGCTCAACCGAGCTCGAACCCCGCCACGGCATGGACGAGCTCGATCCGGCCGCAATGGTTCACGTCGCCGAGCACCATGCGCGTGAGACGGCGGGCGACGGTCAGGCCGTACGATTCGGCCAGACGGTCGGCGTGGGCGTTGTCGGGCAACACGTCCCAGTATAGCTGCTGCTCGGGAGCGTGTGCCGCCAGCAGGGCCTCGGCGACGGCCCGGGCGGAGGCTTCGTCCTCGGCCACGAGCGGTCCGAGCTGGGCGGCGTTGTGCCCGGGCCGCACGAAACCGCAGGCGCGGAGGCGGTCGCCCTCGGACAATACGACCGCGGAGCCTTCCGCGGCAAGATGTTTCAGCAGGGCGATGCGGTCGGCGCCGAAGGCCTGTTCGTCGAGCCTGGCGATCTGCGGCCAATCGGCGTCGGCCACGGGTCGCGCCGCCGAGGGCGACGCGAGGGCCCGCCGGTGCGGCGCTCCCACGTAGCGGACAATCGGCCGCTCGTCGCGGAAGCCGAGTTTGGCGTAGACCGGGCGGCCCTGGTCGGTGGCGTCGAGCTTGATGCTCTGGATCCCTCGGTCGCGCAGGGCGTCGATGCACCGGTTCATGATGGCCGAGGCGATGCCCCGGCGGCGGTACTCGGGATGGACCAGGACCATGCCTATCCAGCCGATGCGGGTGTCGTAATGGATAGCGCTGCCGGTGGCCACGACGCGGCCGTCCTGTTCGTCCACGAACACGCCGTCGGGCGCCAGGGCGAGCATCCGTCGCCAGTCCTCGGCCTTCTGGTTCCATCCCGCCAGGCGGCACAGCTCCAGGCCCGCGTCGATGTCGTCCGGTCTCATGGTTCGAATCGAGGTCATGTGCAGTTACGTCCTATCAGAAGCAGCGCCGGACGGTGCCTCACGGTCTACGACCTGCGACGCGGAAGGATACCACGTTGCCGCCACAAGGTCAACCGCGTCGCCGAGCGGTGTCGCCGGCGGAGGGCAGTGTACCCCTCCCCCCTGGAGGGGGAGGGTGGCCGGCAGGGCCGGGTGAGGGGGACGTGCGGAGAGAGCGTGACGAATTCGGGGCGGCTCGCCCCTCGACGAGACTCGGGACTTTCAGCGAGCCGCCCGACGGTGAACGCGGCGACAGGGTTGCCTCGTTCGACCCTCACCGCCCCTCGACGGCGCTCGGGGCACCTCTCCCTGCAAGCAGGGAGCGGAGTGGGGGAGCGTGCTTCGCACGCGGCGCGTGACACACATCCGCGTGGGTCCGGGGGCCCCACCCTACAGGCTCCCTGCAAGCAGGGCGAGGAGTTGGCGGTCGGCGTGCTTGACGGGGCAGGCACCCGGCGTCGGGTCGTTGACCCGACCTACGCGCTGACGGGGCAGGCATGGCACCGGCAGGCGTTGGCGGGTTCGGCATCGGCGTGGGGCGTTGCCGGGCGGCAGCGAATGATGCGTTGCCGCAACATGGCGCAGGGGCCGCCAAGGGGCATCCGAGGTCGGTCAAGGGCGATTTAAGTGCCTTGATGGCAAGTGGTTGTGGCTTGCCTGGGGGCATGTCAAATCGCCACTGGCACGGAACTTGCTTTTTGATGAGGCTGAGTTGGTCTCGGCAGAGGGGTGCTCTCCAGACTGGCGGCAGGGCCGGCGCTACGCCGACCGCTGATGGCTTTGGCCGCCGTAACTCCAAGAAGGTGACATTGTGGGCATGTGCATCGGTCGCGAACGGTGATGCTCTGCGCCGGCTGAGTGCCGTCGCGAAGCACCGACCGTTCGGCAGCGGCACGACCGCTGAGCGTCCGGCGCTGTGGCGCCCAGACGCGCCGCAGGGTCTGATGGTCTGCGACCGTTGCACGCAGTCGCGGTCTCCGCTGCGCGGGGATCGTGCGGAATCGGTCTGTGCGCGGGCGGAGACGCTCCGTCCGGTGGCAGGAGGGGTGGGTATGCACTGAACCACAGAACCAGGGAGGTGTTGTCCATCGTGAACGTAAGGCATGTGATGCCAGGGAACCAGAGTCAGCACACAAGAGCAAGGAGGCTTACCGTGAGTACCCGATTGATCATTGCAGCAGGGTTGTCCGTTCTGTTGGCCGGCGTGGCTTCGGCCGACCTCGTCAACGATGCCACCGGCGAAGTCAACGGCTGGGGCGTCACGCCGTTCTCCATTGGCGGCGTGGTCCGCACGCCGATGTTCACGCTGGAGAATGACTACGCGCCGATCAACTATCCGTACGGCATCGGCTATGTGCCGAGCCCCGGCGGCAGCGACGGCGAAGATGTGGACCTTGAGGAGATGCACCTGCGCGTGACGGCCACGCAGTTGAAGGTGCTCGTGGTCACCAGCGGCAGCGCCGCGACGTTCAGCGGCCAGACGTTCTACCTCGGCGACTTGTTCCTGACGCTGGACGGGCAGCGCTACGGCGTGGTGACGCAGAGCGCCAGCCGCGGCCTGGCGGCCGGCTCGGTTTATCGGATCGACTCGGCCGACGACGTGGCGGCCCTTCAGGGCGGCAGCCGCAGTTACCTGAACGACACCCACATTTGCACCAACGATTACGGTGCGGCGGCGCGGGTGGTCCAGATCGCCGGTCCCTGGGCCGTGGATTCGGACATTGACCCGGCGCAGCGGCTCGGCACGGCCGGCATTGTCACCGACACGCACAACTACGGGAAGAAGGAAGACGGCACGTTCCTGGTCGAGTACACGGTGGACCTGTCGCTCGTGGGCGGCATGCCCCAGGCGGTCAACGCTCACATGACGTGGGGTTGCGGCAACGACGTCATCGAGCTCAACTCGACAATCGTTCCCGAGCCGGCGACGGTGGCCTTGCTGGGCTTCGGCATGGGACTGATCGTGGTCCGTCGTCGCAAGGCGTCCCGCTGAGGTGATCGAGGGCGGGCATTGAGGTCATGATGCAGTCTTGCGGGGCTGCACAACGCTCCCGGACCGGCGGCCGGAAAGGCCAGGGATGATGGTGCCGGCTGCCACCGGGAGACACACAAGCAACCGGTGTGACGGGTTTCCGCACCCGTCACGCCGCGTTTGCTTCTGTCGGACAGTGCCACTCTCGCACGCTACGGCAAGGCGTTGCCGATCATGGGTCGGGCGGCGGCCATGTCGGCCGTCGTGATGTTGCCGCTGCCGTCCACGTCGAATCGTGCGGTGTCGGCGTCCACGGTGCGTCCGGCGGCGGCCCGGATGGCCAGCAGATCGGCCGCACCGACGGCCCCCGAGCCGTCGGCATCGCCCGCCAGGCAGCGGAGCGTCTGCGAGAGGTCTCCCTGGACGTCGGTTCCGTCGCCGGCCCGGACGGTGCCGGCCAGGGTCAGCGTGTAGACGTCGGCGTCGGGCAGCGGGGCGCTGAGGGTGACCGTGATGGCGCGGTCGTAGTCCGAGAGGGCGACCGAGGCGATCAGGGCCGATTGGTCGCCCGAGGCCGCGCCGACGATGGTCAGCGACGAGGCGTTGACGGTGGAGGCATCGACGGGCGCACCGAACACCAGGCGCAGCCGCGTCGCCCCGGCCACGGACGGATAGACGGCGGTTGTGTCGAACTCGGTGGCAAGGTCCGCGCCGCCATGGCCGGCCACGACCTGCCACGAGCGGATCTCGCAGACCGGCGGCGGCTGGTACGGCCACACGGGAATGTCGCGGACGTGGTCGCCCGTGAAGTCGCCGTCGATGAACTGGCGCATGGGGATGGACGAGCCGAGGTTGCCGCCGTCGTCGGCGGCGCCCAGCGCCGGGCTGCCGGGGGCCGGCGACAGGTCGAGCCTGAAGTCCGCGTTGTCCTTCCAGTTGATCAGCAGGTGCGATTTCAGCGGGATCCGCGGGTCCGGCGGCGTGAACTCGATCATCGTGCTGCCGACGGCCGTGACGGTGCGGACAATGCCGTCGAAGTCCAGCTCGATGTGGTCGCCGACGCTGATCAGGTACGATTCGCTGCTGGAGCGCAGGTAGACGCGGTTGGGCAGGAAGTTGACCTGGTTGGGCCCGTCGAGCGGGTGGACGGTTGCCGGCGCGTTGACGAAGAGCGGGTCGGCGTACTGTCCGTGGGTGTCCTGGCCGCTGGTGGAGACGTAGGACGGGAACGTGCGGTTGGTGCCGTGCCAGCGGATGCAGTTCGTGGCGGCGCTGATGCCGTCGCCGTGGTAGTAGAGGTTGTAGTCGGCGGTGTAGGTGTCGTCGCTCTCGACGCTCCAGGCGAGGATGGGATGGCCCATGACAACGATGTTGTTGCGGTAGGCGTAGCCGTTGGCGCTGTGGGCGACCATGCCCCAGCCGCCGCCCAGCAGCGTGTTGTGCTCAAAGGTTGTGTCGAACGTGTTCTCGTGGCCCAGGATGATCATGTACGCCGACGCGCCGACGATCGTGTTGCCGCGGTAGATCGTGCCCTGGCACTCCTCCATCATGTAATCCTGCACGGCGTTGATGATGAGGTTGTCTTCCAGGAGGAGGTTGTGCACGCCGTCGTAGGTCTGGATGTTGTCGGGGTGGCCCCACATGAAGTGGTCGTGGATGTAGTTGCGACGGAGGACCACGTCCACGGCATAGGGGTCGTTCTGCCCGGTCATCAGGACGCCGTCGCCGGTGTTGAAGCAGACCTCGTTCTCCTCGACCGTGACGTTGGTCGAGCCGACGTTGGCGATGCCGTTGGAGTTCCACGCGACAAAGTTGCGCCGGTAGACGCCGTAGTCGTTGTAGCGGCCATAGATGCCCGTGCCCTCGTTGTGATGGATCGAGCAGTTCTGGACGACATTGTGCCCGGAGCCGCCCGACGACCAGCCGCCCACGCCGTGGCTCTGGCAGTGGCGCAGCTCCAGTCCGTCCACGACCCAGTAGCCCTTGTTGCCCAGCTCGATCAGGAACCGCGTCTGCTTCGAGGCTTCCATCATGCGCCCCTGGGCGTCGGGGTTGCCGCCGCCGACGGGCCAGACGTACACGCGCCACGTCCCCGGGGTCACCTCTTCGGTCGCCCACTCGCCTTCGACGTCGATCAACTCGACCTTGTTCCGCAGGTAATAGCGGTCGGCGCCCGATTGCGGCACCTGGGTGCCGTTCCAGGCACTGGCCACCGTGAGCGTGCTGGTCGCCGAATCGAAGTCGGTGATGTCCCGCGTGTACTGGGCCGTGATGCTCGTGTCCCAGAGGAAGATCTCGGCGCCCACCCAGTAGTCGTCCGGCTGCGTCAGGTTCACCGAATCGACCAGCGTCGTGGTCGTGCCGCCGCGGGCGATCCACCAGCCGCTGTTGGGCACGCGGGCCTTGACCAGCGGCTGCTCGTCCTGGTACAGCGACGTGGCCTTCCACGCGATGTCCACGTAGTAGATGGAGGCGTAGTTCGGGTTGTCCTTGGCGATGGCCTCGGTACACGGGGCCCACCCGGTCAGGAGTCCCGCGCCGCTCAGGACGACGCGCTGGCCCGGGGCGCCCTTGAGCGTGATCGGCTGCGTCTCCGTGCCGCTGCGGCCGACGCCGAACCGCTCGCGGTAGATGCCCGCCTTGGCGATGGTGGTGTCGCCGGGGTACATGGCCGCGGCGGCCTTGGCCAGGGTCTTCCACGGCAGGGCTTCGGTGCCGGGATTGCTGTCGGAGGCCGCGGGGTGGTTCTGGTCCACGTAGTAAGTGGCCGCCAGTGCAGAGGTTGTGACGAAAAGGGACCACGCGACAGCCGCCACCGACGCGGCACACAGACGATTCATGGCTGCCTCCCCCAGGCTCCTGGGTCAAGGGTTCCGCGGGACTTGTTTCTGCGATCGGCTGCCGCACGAGGGGACAGGGGAGGCGGGCATGATGCGGGTGCGACGGCGAATACGAATCACGGACCGCAACTGCGACGACTCAGAGAAGTGAACACGTCAACGATGGCCGGCTGAGGGCGCACCGATACCGCCCGTCAACCTCCTCAAACCTACCCCAGAAATGCCCGGGAGTCAAACGCGATCCGGACCCGAAACCCAATGGGGCCAGCCGACACGTCTGGCGAGGTCAGACTGCACGGGGTGGGGATATCGTTCTGCCGCACGGTCACTTCTGCTGCGTCCCGATCGGCAAGTGATGCACCCGTATCTGCCGCTCCGTGACTGTGACCAGCGCCCCTTTCAACAAGTCATCCTCGCACGCATGCCACACCCTCTCCAGCAGTTCGGCCAGCGCCTGGCCACGCAGGCCTTCGATGCGAACGCGAATGACGGAGGGGGTGCTGGCTGCCGACAAGGCTATCAGAGCATGGAAGTCAGCATCCAGTGTCGCAACGATGCGTCTGTTGCGTTGGGCAGCGGCCAGAATCTCTGCATCGGAGGCCGAGGCCAGGCCGCACTCGCCGGTGTGAATCACATCATGTCCTGCCCGGCGAAGCAGATCGCACGCCGAACGTGGCAATCCCTGGTCAAGCAGTAGTCTCATGACGCGCTCTTGAGCGGAAGGGTCTTGTCATCCAGCATCGCCGCCGCGTACTCCAGCGCCTGGCGGATGTCCTCATCATCCAGTTCCGGGTACTCGCGCCGGACCTCTTCCCGGTCTGGGTGCAAGGCAAGCACTTCCACCACTCGCCGCACGGTCAGCCGCAGATGGCGGATGCAGGGTTGCCCGTTCAGTCGATCCGGGTCGCGCGTGATGCGGTCAAAAGCCATTGTCGTGCCCTCCTTGTTCCTGAACAGATTATAACCGCAGCCGGCGCCTTGGCCAAGTGTGCATGTCGCGCAGGGCTCGCACGATCTGCCGGGGTCAGGCGTGTTTCAGGGCTCGCACGCGGGCGGTGACGTCGGCCGTGGCGGGCAGGGGGAGGCCGTGGTGCGCCGCCAGTCGCAGCAGCGCTGTGCCCAGGAACTCGATCTCGGTCGCGCGACCGGCCCGAACGTCCTGCCACATGCTGGAGACGTTGTCGGCGGTGGCGCGTGCGGCATCGAGGGCGGCCGCCTCGGCCTGCTGGTCCGACAGGGCGACGCCCTCGGCCCGGGCGACGGCGGCGGCCTCGCGAGCCAGCGCGAGCATCTGCCGGCGGAGGTCGTCGCGCTCGGCCAGTTGGCCGTTGCGGACCTCCTCCAGGGCCGTCAGCGGATTGATCGCGACGTTGACGGCCAGCTTGCGCCACAGGGCGGGCCGCAGGTCGTCCTCGACCGTGGCCGGCAGGCCGGCCGAGCCCAGCAGCGTGGCGGCGGCTTCGGCATGCGGCCGCAGCGGCGGCGATCCGTCCAGCAGGGTGGGCAGGTTCGCGACGTGGCGGACGATGCCGTCGGGGCCGCGGTTGGCGGCCTGGTACGTGACCGACGCCACGAGGCGGTGCCGCGCTGCGGCGGCGCCGAGCCCCTGTCGCAGGGCGTCCAGGACGCCGAGGCCGTTCTGGAGCGTCAGGAGGGTGGTCGGGTGAGGCAGGTCGGCCAGTTGGCGGCCGGCGTCGGCCAGGGCGGGGCACTTGACGCAGACGACGGCCAGGTCGGCCGCAGGCAGGTCGGCGGCGCGCGTGGTCGCGCGGCAGCGGGCCCGCAGGCGTCTGGTCTCGGTTTCCAGGAGCAGCCCGTCGCGATTCAGCCGCGCCGCGCGGTCGGGCGAGTGGTCCAGCACGTGGACCTCGTGTCCGGCGGCGTGCAGGCGTACGGCCAGCAGGGTGCCGATGGCTCCGGGGCCGACGATGACGATGCGATGGGGCGAGTGGGCCATGGCCTGCGGTTCCCGAAACGGACAGTGGGTCGGACGTCGCGGGGTCGATTTTACCCGGCCGCGCGGCGTCGGGGAATAGCCTTGCCTGGACGTTGTCGGCGTGTAGAATCACGGCGTGTCGGCATATCGGTCGGCGAAAGGCGGTGACGACCATGGTCAAGGAACTCCTCGTGCCGGAAATCCGCGAGCTTCTCGAACAGAACGACCTGGCGACGATCACGACCGTCGTGGCCGAGATGCACCCGGCGGCGGCGGGAGAACTGCTGGGCGGCCTGAACCCGGACGAGATCGCGCGGATCCTGCCCACCCTGCCGCTCCAGTTCCAGGCCGACGTGTTCAGCCACTTCGAGATGCCGATGCAGGTGGCGCTGGTCGAGGGGCAGGGGCGTGGGCAGGTGGCGCGGCTGCTGGAGGAGATGCCGCCGGACGACCGGGCCGACCTGATCCGCGCCCTGGACGAGCAGGTGCAGCGTGAGCTGATGCCGCTGCTGGCCCAGGCCGAACGGGCCGATATCCGTCGCCTGACGAGTTACCCCGAGGACAGCGTCGGTGCGGTCATGACGACCGATTACGCGACGGTGCCCGAGGACATCACGGCCGGCGAGGCGCTGGAGCGGCTGCGGCACGCGGCTCCCGACGCCGAGACCATCTACTACGTGTACGTGACCGACGCCGAGCGGCACCTCAAGGGGGTCTTCTCCCTGAAGACGCTGATCCTGGCCAAGCCGGAGCGCAAGATCAGCAGCCTGATGATCAGCGACGTTCAGAGCGTCCGCGTGACCGACGACCGGGAGACCGTGGCGCAGGAGGTGGCCAAGTACGACTGGCTCGCGATGCCCGTGGTGGACGACGTGGGCCGGCTGGTGGGCCTGGTGACCGTGGACGACGTGATCGACGTCATCGAGGACGAGGCCGACGAGGACATCTACCACCTGGGCGCCGCGGGCAAGCCGCTGGACGGCTACTTCCAGGTCGGCGCGCTGCGGATGGCGTGGCAGCGGTTGCCGTGGCTTCTGCTGCTGGTGCTGGTGGGGTTCGTGACGGCGAGCGTCGTCAAGGCGTTCGGCCGCCTGGGCGACGAGCTGGCGCTGACGGTCGTGGCGTTCAATACGATGCTCCTGGGCAGCGGCGGCAACGCCTCGACGCAGACGACGACGGTCATTGTACGCGGGCTGGCCACGGGCGAACTGACCCGCAAGGACGCCGGCCGCGTGTTTCGCAAGGAACTGGCGGTGGCCCTGATTGCCGGCGTGGCTCTGGCGGTGCTGGCCGCGACGCGGGTGATCATCAGCGACCACAACTGGGCGCTTGCCCTGACGGTCGCCCTGGCGATGATCGCGACGATCATCATCGCCAAGAGCCTCGGCGGCATGTTGCCCCTGGTGATGGACCGAATCGGCCTGGATCCGGCCCTGATGTCGGCGCCGCTCATCACGACGATCCTCGACGTGGTGACGCTGACGGTGTACCTGCTGCTGGCCATGGCGATTATGCTGCACGTCGGCGGGTGACGCGTGGCTGTCCCTCGACCGTGCTCGGGAACTGCGGCAAGCGGCCACCCTACGGGCACGGGGGCGGACGGGGGACGCGTGGGTCCGGGGGACCCGCCCTACATGCTACAGGTCGTCCAGTCGGCCGGCGCGCTGATGCTTCAGCAGGCGGGTCATCCAGGGCAGCGCCAGGGCCGTGAAGTGTTCTCCGAAGTACAGGTATCGCACAAACGCGGGACGCCACCCGATCTGGCGCAGCCTCTCCCTGTTCGACAAGTGGTCGGTGCGAAACGGCAGAGTGCCTGCCGGCACGGCATGGCGCCGGTCGTTGGCTCCGAACGCCAGCGCGCCGAACCCGTTGACCAGCCAGTCCAGCGGCGACCAGACGTTGGCCATTTCGTCGCAGGCGGCCAGCGACGCGCTCAGGTCGTAGCCGCGGCTGACCGTGGCGGTCTGCAACAGGACGCTGCGGACGCGAACGCCGGGCGGCAGCCGGCGCAGGGCCTCGAGGGCGATGAATCCGCCGGAGGAGTAGGTCACGAGGTGGACCGGCGAGCCGGGGTGCTCGGTCGCGTGGCGCGTGATGCGGTCGGCCAGCCGTTGGGCGTGACGGAGGTTGCGGCGGTAGCCCATGAGGTCGGGCAGCACGAAGACGGCGCCCCAGACGCTGGACCACTGGAACATCTCGATGCGGTCGCTCAGGCCGACGGTCTCTGCGGCCGCCACGAAGCTGCGGTAGGCCCACTTCAGCCCCGTCCAGGCCACCGGCTCGACGAAGAGCGTGAGGCCCTGTCGGGCGTCGCCGGTGGCGCGGCCGAGGATGAGGCGGTCGCGGACGAACTGTGTTGCCCAGATGGCGGCCACCGTGGCGGCGCCCCAGTACCGGACCGGTTTCCCATGATCCACACACACAGCCCAGGCCACAGGCAGCGCCAGGGCGACCAGGTACGCAGCAATGGCGAGGCGGTTGCGCGCGGCAAGGGTCACGGGACATGGTCCTCGGCGGGCGTCGTGCCTCGGTCGCGGTAGGCCAGGACGCGGACTTTCTCGACCGTGACCAGGCCGTCGGCGACCATGCGGTTGACCTCGGGCAGGAAGGCCTCGATGCGCTCCGAGCGGTCCACGATCTCGACCACCACGGGCAGGTCGGCGCTGAGGCGCAGGATCGACGCGGTGTGCAGCCGCGAGTTCTTGCCGAATCCCATCGCGCCCTTGAGGACGGTGGCGCCGGCCAGGCCGCGACGGCGGGCCTCCAGGACGAGGGCCTCGTAGAGCGGACGCCCGTCGCAGCGGTCGCCCTCGCCGATGAAGATGCGAAGCAGCTCGACCTCGTGTGGACCTTCCAGCGGCATGGCGTTCCTCCTGTGGCGGCGGCGAGCGGTCATCTCCAGGCGGCGCGGGCCAGCGTCATGCCGAGCCAGACGCCGAGCAGGCCCAGCGCCACGCTGGCGGCGACGTTGGCGACGGCGGCCGGCCATCGGCCGGCGGCCACCAGGTGCATTGTTTCCAGCCCGAACGTGCTGAACGTCGTGAAGGCGCCGAGCAGGCCGACCATCAGCATCAGCCGCATCTCGGGCCCCAGGAGCGACTTCTCGTCGCCCATGACCCACAGGCCGCCGATGACGAAGCAGCCCACGAGGTTGACCACGAGCGTGCCCCAGGGAAACGTGGAGTCGGGAATGCGGCTGTGGATCAGCCCGCCGAGGCCGTAGCGGAGCAGGGCTCCGGCGGCCCCGCCGGCGGCAATCCACAGAAGTTTGATCGCAGTCGCGAGCATGGCCACCGCAGACTAATCGGCCCAGGCGGGCCGGTCAAGGCAAAACAGAGGAGGAGCCCAAACAGGGGTGGACGTCACGTCTGCGGGCAGGGGTGCCACACTTTGGAGCGACGCCGCAGGCGACGCCAAAGTGTGTGAGGCAGCGGGTGGCTGCTTGACGTAGTTCCCGAGCCCGTCGAGGGGCAGCCACGCGGACGGTTCAAGCCATTCGGCAGGCCTGACGGGGCAGGCTGGCACCCGGCAACACACACCGTAGGGGCGGCTCGTGAGCCGCCCTCGTCGTGGCTTGACACTCGCGGGCCGCTGGCGAGCGAACCCAACCGCGTTGCCCGCCCATTCTTGCATCGGCAAGGCCGGTGTACCTGCGGTGTGAGAGCCTGCGTGCCCGCAAACATGACGAAAGCAGCGGGGGCGAGCCCATGAGGCCCGCCCCCGAAAGTATATAGCGTGCGGCGATCTCAGTGAGCGGCGGGTGGCTGCTTGCCGTGTCAGGTTCCGAGCCTGTCGAGGAGCAGCCACGCGGACGGCTCAAGCCATTTGGCATGCCTGACGGGGCAGGCACCCGGCTCGGGCCAGCCGACGGCGGCCGGGCCGGCGTCCTGGTCTATGTCGTCTGGGTCAGGGCGCCAGCCAGTGCGGCGACGGACTCTTTGGCATCGCCGAGCATCAGGATGGTTCCGGGCCGGTCGTAGAGGGTGTTGGGGACTCCCGCGTAACCGGGCTTGCGGTCGAAATTGCAGACGATCAGGCCGCGAGCCTCGCATGCCTTGAGCACGGGCATACCGTAGATGGGTGTGCCGACGGCGGTCATGGCGGCCGGATTGATCACGTCGTTGGCTCCGACGACGATCGCCAGGTCGGCTTGCGGCAGCAGGGCGTTCGCGGCATCGAGGTCCAGGAGTTTGTCATACGACACGTCCGCCTCGGCCAGCAGCACGTTCATGTGCCCCGGCATGCGTCCGGCGACGGGGTGAATCGCGTAGGTGACCTTCTTGCCGCGGCCTTCGAGCAGGTCGGCCAGTTGCTTGACCTGCTGCTGCGCCTGGGCCAGGGCCATGCCGTAGCCGGGAATGATGACGATGTTCTCCGCGCGGTTCAGGAGTTCGGCGGTCGTGGGTTGGTGCGCGTCAGCGGGCGCGTGGTCGCTCGGCGCGTGCGCCGGCGTGTCGAGGGACGGATCGGCGGTGGTCGGCGCAGCAGTCGCGGCAGCGGCCGCCGCCGGGGCCGGGCGTATGCCGGAGATGACCGCCAGGAGCGAGCGGTTCATCGCGCGGCACATGATCTGGGTAAGAATGAGCCCGGCGGTGCCGACGACCGCGCCGACGGCCACCAGCAGAAGATCCTTGACGGCGAATCCTGCAATCGCAGCCGCGACGCCCGATAGCGAGTTCAGCAACGAAATGGTCACGGGCATGTCGGCGCCGCCGATGCGCAGGGCGAAAACCACGCCGTAGACCAGGCACAGACACGTCAGGGTCAGGGTGATTGCAGTACGCAGCCCCGGGACCGGGCCGGACAGGGCGACCAGGGCGGCCGCCGCGACGAGCAGCAGGGCGGCCATGGTCCGGTAGCCAGGGATCGCGACGGACCGCTGGGTCATGAGGCCGTGGAGCTTGCCGGCGGCGACGAGGCTTCCGCTGAGCGTGGCGGCGCCGACGGCGAGGGCCAGTGCGGCGATGATCCGGTCGGCGGTGGAGGCCGCCGGAGCGTCGGCCGCAACGGCGACCAGGATGACCGCGCCGACGAGGGCCGATGCCGCGCCGCCCAGGCCGTTCAGCAGGGCCACGATCTGGGGCATGCGGATCATTGTGGCCCGCAGCGCCAGCACGAGGCCGACAAGGAGACCGGCGGCCAGGGCAACCAGCGGTACCCGCCACTGGGCGGCGTCGGCGCCGACGCCGAGGATTGTCGCCACGATGGCCACCGCGACGCACGCGGCCAGCAGGAGGTTGCCTCGCACGGCGGTGCCGGGCGAGTTCATCAGGCGGATGCCGATCAGGATGCCGCCGACCAGCACCACTGCAACGATGAGCGTGGCAGGGGTCATGCGGTCTCCTTTGCGCTGCCGCCCTTGAACATGCGCAGCATGCGGTGGGTCACGACGAATCCGGCGGTGACGTTGACCATCGCCAGGGCCACGGCCACGGAGGCCAGGGCGCGGCCGAGCGGCGTCGGGCTCTCGACGGCTGCCAACAGGGCGGCCAGCACCGTGATGCCGGACAGCGCGTTCATGCCGGACATCAGCGGGGTGTGGAGCAAGCTGGGCACGGCGCCGAGCAGCCGGTAACCGACGGCCGTGGCCAGGATGCAGGCAATGACCAGGACCAGCGCGCTCATGCATTCACCTTGGCGGCAGTCTGCTCCATGGCCTCCAGGGCTCCGGCATGGACGACGCGGCCCTGATGAGTCACAAGGCAGGCGGCGACGATCTCGTCGTCGAGGTTAAGGCGCAGCTTCGAGCCCTCGACGAGCAGCCCGACGAAATTGCAGACGTTCTGCGCGAACATGTAGGTCGAGGTCGTCGGCACCATGCCGGGAATGTTCTTGGTGCCGTCGATGCAGACCTGGTCCCGCGTGACGACCTCGCCGGCAGCGGTGGCTTCGCAGTTGCCGCCCTGGTCGATGGCGATGTCCACGATGGCCGAGCCGGGCTTCATGGAGCGGACCATGTCGGCCGTTACCAGCAGTGGTGCGCGGCGACCTGGGATGAGCGCCGAGAGGATGATGATGTCGGCCTCCTTGACGGCGGGCTTCAGGGCCTCGCGTTCCTTGGCGAGCCAGTCGGCCGGCAGGGCTCGGGCGTAGCCGCCGTCGCCGACGGCGACTTGGTCAGGCACGCCCAGTTCGTGAATCTTCGCGCCGAGGCTGGTGGCCTGCTCACGGGCCGCAGGACGCACATCGGCGGCGACGGTGACGGCGCCGAGCCGTTTCGCGGTGGCCAGAGCCTGAAGGCCCGCCACGCCCGTCCCGACGACCAGCACCTTGGCTGGGGGAAGCATGCCCACGGCCGTGCCGACCATCGGCATGAAGCAAGGGAGCCGGTCGGCTGCCATCAGGACCGCCTTGTACCCGGCCACGGTGCTCATCGAGGTGAGGGCGTCCATGGTCTGGGCGCGCGAGATGCGCGGCACCGAGTCGAGCGTCAGGGCAATGACGCCCTGGCCGGCCAACTGGCGGATCATCTGGTGGTTCGACGGCGAGGCGGGATGAAGAAACGTGACGAGGAACTGCCCGGCCTTCATCATGGACGCCTCGTGTCGTCCCGTGGCCTTGCACAACTGCGGCTCCTTGACCTTCAGGACCAGATCGGCCTGGCGATAGACCTGCTCGGCGTCGGGGGCGAGGGTCGCCCCGGCGGCGGCGTAGTCTTCATCGCGAACAAACGAGCCCTGGCCGGCGCCGGCCTGGACCAGCACCTTCGTGCCCATGGCAGACAGTTTGCGGCAGGTGTCCGGAGTGACCGCAACGCGACGCTCTCCGGGCATGATTTCCTTCGGTACGCCAACGATCATGGCTGATTCCTTTCGATTCCCGGGCCGCACGGGCCCAGGTGCTTCATGGGTTCGCCGGGGTGTCGGCAATCTGACACAGGTTGCTGACGGAAAACCAGGGGTCGCTGTTCTTCAGACAGACGAAGGTCTCGGACTCGCGGATGCCTTTGACGCGGGATAGCTTGTGGGTGACGAAATCGACCATGGCGGCATGGCTGTCCAGGAGCAGAAACGCCATCAGGTCGTAGCGGCCGGTGACGATCAGGGTCCGCAGTACCTCGGGAAGCTGGTTGATTTCCTCGGCGCACTTCTCCAGCTCGCGGCCCTCGATCTGGAGACCGATCACCGCCAGGTAGCGATGAGGGAACAGGTCTCCGTTGAGCATGGCCTGAATGCGGAGCTGCCCGCCGTCGATCATCCGCTTGAGCCTCTGGCGGATGGTCCCCTCGGAGACGTTGAGGCGGCGAGCGATCTCGCTGTTGGTGACGCGGCCGTCGCTGGCCAGCGATTCCGCAATTCGTAGATCAAGGTTGTCCATAGTGCGAATTTCCTTTCAGGCGGGGAACTATAGTGTCCGATTCGGTGTCTGTCAAGAGATTCTGACTGAAATCCGTAGAATTTGTGTCATTCTCGGCGTGCTTTGTCGCCACGGGGCCGTGACCGCTGGACCGCGCCGCCGTGTCGGGCGGCCGTCCGTTTGTCGTTGACAGGGGGTGTCGCCGGGGGTATTGTTCCCGGACGTTTTTTTACAGCCAACGAAAGGACAGGACGCATGCTTATTCCGAGAAGGAAGCCGCGAACCGCCCGGATCGGCATTTTCGCCGTCGGGCACGACACGTACTGGGCCCAATTCGACGGGTTGCTCGACGAACTGATGGGCTACCACGCCAAGTTCAAGGCCAAGGTGGAGGCCAACGGCGTGGAAGTCGTCGATTTCGGCATGATCGATGACGCCAAGTCGGCCTACACGAAGGTGCGCCAGATCAAGGCGGCGGACCTGGACCTGGTCTTCTGCGACATGGTGACGTATGCCACCAGCAGCACGTGGGCCATCATTCACAAGGAAGTGGACGCCCCGATCGTGCTGGCGGCGCTTCAGCCGCTGAAGGCCATGGACTACAAGAAGGCCTGCACGTACATGCAGCTGTGCAACGACAACATCTGCTCGGTGCCGGAGTTCACGGGCGTGTCGGTGCGCATGGGCAAGCGTGCGCCGGAGATGATCCTGGGCGTGCTGGAGGGCGACGCCGAGGCCGACGCGGACCTGGCCGAGTGGTGCGACGTGGCCAAGGTGCTGCACGACCTGCGCGGCGCGCGGATCGGGGCCATGGGCCACGTGCTGGAGAACATGTACGACATGCAGGCCGACCACACGATGTTCAGCGCGCATTTCGGGCTGCACGTCGTCCAGACGGAAGCCGACGACCTGCTGCGGCACTACCGCGGCGTCAGCGAGTCGCAGATCAAGGCCAAGCGCAAGGAGATCGACCGGCTGTTCGATTACCCGGACCCCGGGTCGGACCCGATCGCGACGAAGGCGACCGACAAGGATCTGAACATGGCGGCGCAGGTGGCCGTGGCGCTGGACAAGTTCATCGAGGAGCACGAGCTGGACGGTCTGGCCTACTACTACGAGGCGTCGCCCGACAGCGAGCTGCGCAAGGTCGTGACGAACCTGATCGTGGGCAACTCGCTGCTGACGGCGGCGGGGTTCCCGATGTGCGGCGAGTTCGACCTGAAGACGTGCGTCGGCATGATGATCATGGACCGGCTGGACATCGGCGGCAGCTTCGCCGAGTTCCATCCGATCGACTTCAACGAGGGCTTTGTGCTGGTGGGCCACGACGGGCCGCACCACATCAACGTGGCCGACGGCAAGCCGGTGCTGCGCAGCCTGCTGAAGTATCACGGCAAGCCCGGCAGCGGCGCGTCGGTGGAGTTCAAGCTGAAGGAAGGCCCGATCAGCATGCTGGGCGTCACGTCCACGTACGAGGGCAAGTTCAAGTTCGTCATCGCCGAGGGCGAGTCGGTCCACGGGCCGATTCCGCCGACGGGCAACACGAACACGCGCGGCTTCTTCAAGCCCGACATCCGGACGTTCCTGAGACGGTGGATGGCTGAGGGGCCGACGCATCACTACGCCCTGGGCATCGGCCACCGGGCCCGCGCCCTGGTGCGCGTGGCCAACTGCCTGGGCATCGAGTCGGTCGTGATCGGCGAATAGGCCTGAGCAGGAAGGGATTGCACAGTATGCGGGGCGGCCCTGTTGGGGGGTCGCCCCGTTTCTCATTGGTGCTTCCTGCCCATTGACACCGGCCGGCAATGCCTGGAAGTTTTCCTGGCCGGGAAGGTGATTAGGGTGGCGATCCACATGCGGCAACGCGACAATAGTAGACGCTGCTGAATCGGGGCATTTCTCTTGACGTCTGTGCGGGCACTTCGAAGACCTGGATAAGGGAGAGGCCGATGGGTTACTACGTCAGGACGACCGGAGAAGAGAACGGCCGTGGTCCTTTCAGCGGCGCGGAAATGGCAGAGAGAATCCGGAGCGGGGACATCGGACCGAGAAGCGAGGTGTCTACGGACGGAACCCACTGGTGCGTCTGTTGCTCCCATGCCGAATTGGCGCCGCTGTTCGGCGATGGCTCGCAGGATGGGCCCGTCGCGTCCTCCAACCCCCTGGACGAACTCGCGTCGGCCGTTTCTCAGGCTGCCGTGCATGCGCCCCCCGTTTTTCACGGGGCAGTCAGCGGACGTCCTGCCGCGGTGGAGGGGCCGCGCCATCGCAGCTACGCAGCCGTCCAGGGATCCAGCAAGCAGCGGCTTGCCGTGAATGGTTTTATCTGCTCATTGCTGAGTCTGCTGTTCGCATTTGCTCCGCGGGTCGGGCTTTTCTCCATCGTGCTGGCGCCGCTGGGCCTGATCCTGTCGGGTGTGGCGCTGTCGGGGATGAGACGCAATCGCAACTACAGTGGCAAAGGGCTGGCGATTGCAGGGCTCATTCTTGGGATCATCACGGTGGGCATTCTCCTGCTCTACTTCCTTCTGGTCATGGGTGTTCTTGCGTTGATGGCATAGAGCCTGTCCGGATTGCCCCCTTGGCGTCGGCGTTGCCTGCGAGGGCCGGCCTGGGGCGGCGATGTGCCCCACGGGGCGACTGCGACACGCGCAACTGCCCTGGTGACCCGTCTTCAGCGGCTTGACCGGCGATGAGGTTTCGGGTAGAGTCGCGGCTCGGATTGCATCTATGGGATCGTCTCACTGTAGAAAGGATGGATCATGGCCACCAAGGGCATGAGTGCGTTGGCGATGGGTGCGGCGGTGGCGCCGCTGAAGGCCCGGCAGATCGAGGCGGCGTACAAGATTGCGAAGGAGCGGTTTGCCGCGTTGGGCGTCAACACGGACAAGGCGATCCGGGCGGCGCTGGCGGTGCCGATTTCGGTTCATTGCTGGCAGGCCGACGACGTGAAGGGGCTGGAGGTCAAGGACGGCGCGACCGACGGCGGCGGCATTCAGGCGACGGGGAACTATCCCGGGGCGGCCCGCAACGGCGACGAGATTCGTGCCGACTTCGATTTCGCGTTGACGTTGCTGCCGGGCACGTGGAAGTTCAACCTGCACGCGATGTACGCCGAGACGGGCGGCAAGCGCGTGGACCGCAACGAGTTGACGCCGCGGCATTTTGCGCGGTGGATCGACTGGGCGGCCAGCCGCAAGCTCGGGCTGGACTTCAACCCGACGTGCTTTGCCCATCCGATGGTCAAGGACGGGCTGACGTTGTCGAGCGAGGACAAGGGCGTTCGGGCGTTCTGGATCGAGCACTGCATCGCGTGCCGCAAGATCGGCCAGGCGATGGCCCGGCGGCTGGGCCCGTGCGTGACGAACATCTGGATCGCCGACGGGCGCAAGGACGCCACGGCCGACCGCTGGGGCCCGCGGGAGCGGCTGATCGGGTCGCTGGACAAGGTGCTTGCCCGGAAGATGTCGCCGAACGTCGATGCGGTGGAGAGCAAGCTGTTCGGCATCGGGCTGGAGGATTACACGGTCGGGTCGAACGAGTTCTATCTGCTCTATGCGCAGTCGCGCGGGGCGGTGCCGTGCTTCGACCTGGGCCACTTCCACCTGACCGAGAGCGTGGCCGACAAGCTCTCCGGCGCCCTGAGTTTCGTGGACAAGCTGCTGATTCACGCGAGCCGCCCGATCCGCTGGGACAGCGACCACGTGACGCGGCTGAACGACGACGTGAAGGCCGTGTGCGATGAGGCGGTGCGCGGCAACGCGGTGGACCGGATCTACTGGGCGTTGGACTTCTTCGATGCGAGCATCAACCGCGTGGCGGCGTGGGCGATCGGGTCGCGGACGGTGCGCAAGGGGCTGCTGCGGGCCATGCTCGAGCCACACGCCCTGGCCGTGAAGGCCGAGTACGCCGGCAACGGGGCGGCGAAGCTGGCCCTGGCCGAGTACCGCGAGGAACTGCCGTTCGGCGCGGTGTGGGACTACCTGTGCCTGAAGGCCGGGGTGCCGGCGGGACTGAACTGGCTGGACGCCGTGGCCGGCTACGAGCGAAAGGTGCTCGCCGAGCGGTGCTGAGTGGATGTGGATTGACGCAACCTGTCGGCCCGGCCATGATGGGATGGTCGGGCCGCCTTGTTGGATGACGTGGCGGCAATGGATGCGCGGCGGGCCGTTGCGGCGGCGCGACGCGGGTGGTTTCTGTGTTGACCCGACCTACGGGTTGTGGCTCGCGGTGAGGAGACGACTCTTGACGCTTCGACGACGTATCATGCCGGGGACGGAGCTGGATCTGTCGGTGATCTGTCTGGGCACGGTGCCTGTGGGTGGCGCGATCGGCGAGGACGACAGCTTCCGGCTGCTGGATGCTTATGCGGAACTGGGCGGCAACTTCGTCGATACGGCCGAGAGTTACAGCAACTGGCTCGACGTGGGCAAGTCGCAGGCGGAGGTGCGGCTGGGCCGGTGGCTGAAGTCGCGCGGCCTGGCGGGGCAGGTGACCGTGGCGACCAAGGGCGGGCACCCGCTCTGGGAGTCGCTCGACCGCATGCGCCTCGGGCCCGACGAACTGCACACCGACATCGACGGCAGCCGCGAACGCCTGGGGCTGGAGCAGTTGCCGCTCTATTACCTGCACCGCGACGATCCGGCCCGGCCCGTGGGCGAGATCATGGACGTGCTGGCCGAGGCCGTGGCGGCCGGAAAGATTCGTTACGTCGCGTGCAGTAATTGGCGGGCCGATCGCATCGCCGCGGCGCAGCAGTATGCGCGCGAGTGTGGGTTGCCGCAGTTCGTGGCCGACCAGATGCGGTGGAGCCTGGCGCGGGTGAATCCTGAGAGCCAGAAGATTCCGGGGCTGGTCGAGATGGACGCGGTGCTCCACGCGCACCATCGGGCGACGGGCCTGGCGGCCGTGGCGTACTCGTCGCAGGCCCAGGGCTTCTTCTCGGGCGCCTACGGTCGCGGCATCGTGCATCCGCAGGCCCGCGCCGGCGAGAAAGTGAACGCCTACTACTACAACGAGGAGAACCTGTCGCGGCTGGACCGTGCGCGAGAGCTGGCCGCCGGCAAGCGCGCCACGGCCACGCACGTGGCCCTGGCCTACCTGCTCGCCCAGCCGTTCGCCGTCTACCCGATCATCGGATGCAGCACGGTCGAGCACCTGCGCGACTCGTGTGCCGCCGGCGAGGTGCGCCTCACAGCGGCCGAGGCTCGGTGGCTGGAGACGGGGCAGCCGGCCTGAGCGTCACCTCGCCGCGGTCGGGCACGGCCTTGACCAGGGCAAACTTGCCGCCTTCGTGCTCGACGAGGCGGGCCTCCACGGGTTTGTCGCCCTGGGTCGCCGCCACGGCCGTCCAGGCGTTGTCCACGCGGACCTTCACCGTCAGCGGGAAGCTGTAGAGGGCGTCGTCCATGCGGTCGGTCAGGACGAAGCGGATTCCCTTGTCGTCGGCCGCGGCGACCTTCAGTGTGGCCGTGTCGCGCTGCTGGCCGTAGAGCACCACCTCGCGGAACAGGCCGACCCAGACGTCGGCCTCCTTGCTCTTCAGGTACATGAGGTTCGCCGCGATCTTCTCGGCGTTGGCCTGCTTCTCCTCGTCGGTCTTGCCGTAGCGGACGCCGTGGTAGTGCGAGCACAGCCAGCCGCGATAGTACCCGTAGAGGCCGCGCTTGAGCTGTTCCTTGTCGAGGATCTTGTTGACGAGTTCCTCGTTGATCGTGGCACTGTTGGTCTGGAGATAGTCGGTGCGGTTGGCCTGGTTGGGGGCGCCGACCGTGCCGCGGCCGGCGATGTAGTATTTGGCGGCGACGGCCGGATCGTTCTGGACGGTGTGCTTGCCGCCGGGGTAGGCCAGGACAATGACGCGGTGATCGGGAATCTCTTTTTCGAGGGTTGCCTTCGAGTCGCGGTACTCGGCCACGATGTCGAGTTCGCCGCGCAGGTGCGAAACGGTGTGCGACTGCACGTCGTGGCCGAGGGTCTTGAGTTTGCGGAAGTCGTCCCAGGTGCCCCAGAGGCCGCCGCCGACGCGCTCGGTGATGACGAACCAGGTGAAGCGGAATCCGGTCTTCTCGCCCATGGCGATCCACCACGGGTGATCGGGCGCCCAGTTGTCGTCGATGGTGATGCTGGCGGCGGCGAGCTTGTCGTCGGCCCAGAGGCACACGGCCGCCTCGCCGGGCTTGGCGGGCCAGACGCGGTCGGTCAACTCGAAGCGCGGTTTCTCGGGTTTGCCGGCCAGGGCGTGCAGGGCGTTGCCGGAATCGGCCTCCTGGCCCACGGCCACAGCGCAAGAAAACAGCAGGGTCCATGCGGCCAGAGCCGCAGACGTCGCCCATCCGCAACGCATGCTCATCCCTTTCCCAGACTCGTGCTACCAGCGCGCTTGGCCTCTGTGGGAGGCCATGGTGTATTATTGTACAGCCAACCTCGGTAGAAGACAACTCCAAGGGGCTATCGAGGGCGTATTCACGTCTCGGTGAAGGCGGGGCAGGATGCCCATGCGACTCACGGCACAGTGCCCGTGCCACTGCACGGCCCCAAGACATCAATGCGTCCAGTCGCCTTTTTCCGCTTGACGCCATAGCCGGAGATTGTATGTTTGAGTGTGCCACGAGGTATCTTCGGCGGCATTTTGTGCTGCATCTGGGACGCATATCTACTCCACGCGTGGTGGCTCCGCTGATCGTATGTGCGTCGAACAGGCCCCAGGGCAGGAGGGCGAGCGCGTCTCGTCCACCGGCCGGGCGTAGTGTCCGGCGCGCCGTGGTTGGTTCCAGGCATTTCTGTCGGATGGTCGGACAAGAGGCTTCCCAAGCCTCTGGGGACGCGAATGTCGCGGCCCGGGTCGCCATCCAGTGTGGTGTTCGTCAAGGACCGTAGCAAGGAGACACGTCATGAGATTCCTCGCAGTGTGTCTGGTGGCGGTATTGTGTTTGTGGGCGACCGGCGGCCCAGCCGGCGCGGTCACTGTGGAGTACCAGGTGGCCGCGTCTGCGGACGACACGCTGACCTATAGCGGCGTCAGCGCGTACACGGCGGACAACATGTTCTTCCCCTACTCCTCAGATGCTCGCAGGGGGTTCTTCCGCTGGTCGATCAACGTTCCCGCGGGGGCGACGA
>JAAYDY010000120.1 GCA_012729015.1 Phycisphaerae bacterium
CAGGCAAGGTGTCGTCGGCGAAGCGGCCGGCGGAGTCGAAGAAGTCGTCGGACGGTCACAAGGGGTCGGCCGAGCAGGCGATCCCGCTGGAAGAGTCGGAGGAAGCCGTGTTGTCGCAGTTCTGATGCCTGTGACCCGCGAGGGGGTCCGGTCGCCCTGGCGGGAGATGTCGTGTGCTTCAGTGTGCCAGGGGCCTCCTGGTCGGCGACAGCCGGCCGGGAGGCTCTGCTTGTGACGGCCTTTCCCCTGACAGGTCGTGCCATCGCTGCATCACAAATCCTCATGAAATCCTGAACGCCCAGTCGTGCATTTTGCGTGCGTTCTGAAAAGCATTTCAGCACTGAAAACGTGGTTTCCGGGCTCCGGCGTCGGGATCAGCCCCACATGGCTGAGGGATTCACCTTATGGCCCCCGTATGGCACTTGATGCGATGAAGCACACGTGGCGTGGAGATGCCATGGATAGCTCGACGTGTCTATGGAATGGGGACGATGTGGGCGGATTCCGGAGACATCACAGCCGAGCCCGCAGGCTTGATGCGGGCACTGTCCAACGGGGATGCAGGGGGTAACAACCATGATCAGTCGTCTTGGGATTCGGGGGAAGCTGCTGTTGGCCGGTGTCGTCCTGACGCTGGCGCCGCTGGCGACCGTGGCGGTGGTCGTCTACCGGCAGAACGGGAAGATGACGAACGCGGCATCGGTCAGGACTCTTGAAATGGCGGAAAAGGGTCTGGACGACATCGGCCGCGGCGTGTATGGCATGTGCCTGGCCCAGCAGCAACTGCTGGAGCAGAACGTGGCATCCACGTTGAACGTGGCCCGGTCGCAGATGCACCAGGCCGGCGACGTGCGGTTCTCCGACGAGGCGGTGTCGTGGACGGTGGTGAACCAGTGCAACAAGGCGTCGCGCGACGTGAGCCTGCCGAAGATGCTGGTGGGCGACACGTGGCTGGGACAGAACCGGGACGCGGGCGTGGAGTCGCCCGTGGTGGACGCGACGGCCCGGCTGGTTGGCGGCACGTGCACGATTTTCCAGCGCATGAACGACAGCGGCGACATGCTCCGGGTCTGTACGAACGTCCAGGGCTCCGACAAGGCGCGCGCCATCGGCACTTACATTCCGGCGTCGCAGCCCGACGGGACGCCGAACCCGGTGCTGGCGAAGGTGCTCCGCGGCGAGGCGTTCACCGGGCGTGCGTTCGTGGTGGACCAGTGGTACATCACGGCCTACGAGCCGATCCTCAACGACGAGAAGAAGGTCGTGGGCATGCTCTATGTGGGTGTGAAGCAGGAAAGCGCCTCGCACCTGCGTCGGCAGGTGATGAACCTCAAGGTCGGCGAGACCGGTTATGTCTACGTACTCGACAGCCAGGGCACCTACGTCATCAGCAAGGACGGCAAGCGCGACGGCGAGGTGATCTGGGATGCCAAGGATGCCGACGGGAAGTACTTCATCCGCGAAGTCTGCCGGGAAGGCGTGAAGCTGGACTCGGACAAGGGCGAGATCGCCACCGTGCGGTACGCCTGGAAGAATCCGGAGGACCCGGTGGCCCGCACGAAAATCGTTCGCGTCCTGTACTTCAAGCCGTGGGACTGGGTGATCGGCGTCGGCTCTTACGAGGACGAGTTCCGCCAGGCGGAGCGCGAGGTGAGCGAGATCGGCCACGCGGGCAACATCCTGCTTGGCGCCATTACGCTGGCGGCTGTAGGTCTCTCGTGTGTTCTGTGGGCCATTGTGGCGGGGCGGCTTGCCGGCCGCATCAACCGGATCGTGGCGACGTTGACCTCGGGCGCCGAACAGACGGCGGCGGCAGCCGGCCAGGTGTCGGCGTCGAGCCAGTCGTTGGCCGAGGGATCCAGTGAGCAGGCGGCAAGCCTGGAGGAGACCTCGTCGAGCATCGAAGAGATGAGCTCGATGACCAAACAGAACGCCGGGAATGCCAAGGAGGCCAGTGCGCTGTCGACCCAGACGCTGGAGGCCAGCGAGCGCGGGACGGAGGCCGTGCAGCGGATGAGTGAGGCGATCGGCAAGATCAAGACCAGCTCGGACGAGACAGCCCGGATCATCAAGGTGATCGACGAGATTGCGTTCCAGACGAACCTGCTGGCGCTGAACGCCGCGGTGGAGGCGGCCCGGGCCGGCGAGGCGGGCAAGGGCTTCGCGGTGGTGGCCGAGGAGGTTCGGAACCTGGCCCAGCGGAGTGCCGAGGCGGCCAAGAACACGCAGCAACTGATTGACGAGAGCCAGAAGAACGCCGCCGACGGCGTCAAGGTGACTGAGGATGTAACGAGTGTCCTGTGTGAGATCGCCGGCGGTGCGCAGAAGGTCGCCGATCTGTTGGGCGAAGTGGCCGCCGCCAGTGACGAGCAGGCCCGTGGCATCGGCGAGATCAACGCGGCGGTGGGCCAGATGGATCAGGTGACGCAGCAAGTGGCGGCGAACGCCGAAGAGTCGGCGGCGGCCAGCGAGGAACTGTCGGCCCAGGCCGAGCAACTCAACCAGATTGTCGGCGAACTGGCCGAGATCGTCGGCGGGGCCGGTGCCGGACGCCACGAGACGTTCTCGCGTGGTCCCGTGGCGGCGAGCGGTCGTGGCCCCGTCGTCGCGGATCGTGCGTCGAAGCCGCGCGCCGCTGCGAAGGCGACCGAGCGGGCGGGCGTGCGGTCCTCGTCCAAGAGCGATGCGGCCAGAGCGAAGGCGGTCCGGGCGAAGGCTGAGGAAGCTATTCCGCTGGACAAAGCCGACGAATCGGTCCTGGCCGGGTTCTGAGTCCGGCGAGTCGCAACAGTCTGAATCCAGGATCAAAGTCCCCCGGCACGGGCGTGTCGGGGGACTTCTGTTGGCAGAGGGCTCGCCCGCGGCGGCCGCGGATCAGATCAGGCCCTTGTCGCGGCGGTGGTCGATCACGCGGCGGGCCTTGCCGGCGGAACGCTCGAGCGTCTGCGGGTCCACGAGGTTCACGTTGACGCGGATGCCCGCGACGGCGTGAATGGCCTTGGCGATGCGGTCGTGCAGGGCCTGAATCTGGCTCATCCTGTCGGAGAAGAACTGCGGCCGCATCTCGACGTGGACCGTGACCTCGTCGAGGTGCCCCGGCCGATCCACTTCGATCAGGTAGTGCGGCGCCGTGCCGTCCACGCGGAGCAGGGCCTCCTCGATCTGCGACGGGAAGACGTTCGCGCCGCGGACGATGAGCAGGTCGTCCGTGCGACCGACGACGCGGCTCATACGCACGCCCGTGCGTCCGCACGGGCACGGTGACCGGTCCAGCGAGGCGATGTCGCGCGTGCGGTACCGGATCACCGGCATCGCCTGCTTGGTCAGCGCCGTGATGACCAGCTCGCCCTGCGTGCCGTCGGGCACGGGTTCGAGCGTCGCGGGATCGAGGCACTCGACCAGAAAATGGTCCTCCTGGAAATGCATGCCGCTCCGGGCGGCGCACTCGCCGCTGACGCCCGGGCCGATCACTTCGCTGAGGCCGTAGTTGTTGAACGCCAGCAGCCCCAACTCGCTCTCGATCTCGCGACGCATGTCCTCGGTCCAGGGCTCGCCGCCGAAGTGGGCGACCTTCAGGTTGAGCGTCCGCGGATCCTCGCCCTCGCCGCGCATCACCTCGGCGATGTTCAGGGCGTAGCTCGGCGTGCAGACCAGGGCGTCGGCCTGGAGATCTTTCAGGAGCATGATCTGCCGCGGCGTGTTGCCGGCGGAGGCGGGCAGCACGGCCGCCCCGACGCGCTCGACGCCGTAGTGCAGCCCGAAACCGCCCGTGAACAGGCCGTAGCCGAACGCGATGTGGACGAGGTGCCCCGGTTGCAGGCCACCGGCCACGAGGAACCGCGCGCACAGGTCGGCCCACAGGCGCAGGTCGTCGGCCGTGTAGGCGACGAACGTCGGTTTGCCGGTGGTGCCGCTGGACCCATGAATGCGGGCCAGCTTGTCGCGCCCGACGGCGAGCAACCCCAGCGGATAGTGTTCCCGCATGTCGTTCTTCGTCGTCATCGGCAGCCGCCGCACGTCGTCCAGGCTCCGCATCGACTCGGGCGTGATGCCGGTGCGGGCAAACGCCTCGCGATAGAAGGGCACCTGCGACGCGCGCCGCACGGCCTCGCGCAGCCGCTCCAGTTGCAGCGCCTCCAGGCGATCCCGCGGCAGCGTCTCCTCGGGGCTCCAGATTCGATTCTCGATCACAAAGTCGCTCATGGCCACGTCAGTCCGTCCGCTTGTACAGCTCCACACCGTCGACCACGTCGATCCCGGCGGTCTGGAGCCGGTGAATGGCCGCATCAGGATCCTCGAACCGGAACACGAGGACTGCCTTGTCGCCGCTGCGAATCGTGAAGGCGTACATGTACTCGAGGTTCATGCCGGCCTTCTCGATGGCCTCGAGGATCGTCGCCAGGCCGCCCGGCCGGTCGGGCACCTCGACCGCCACGACGTCCGTCACGTTGACCACGCACCCGGCCGCCTTCAGCGCGTCGAGGCCCTCCTGCCACTGCCTGACGATGACGCGGAGGATGCCGAATTGCTGCGTGTCGGCCAGCGAGAGCGTGACGATGTTGATCCCGGCGTCGGCCAGGACCCGGCACGGATGGCTCAGTTGGCCCGGCTTGTTCTCCAGGAACACCGACAGTTGCTTGATCTTCATCGCCTGTCCTTTCCTTTGAACGGGGGGCTACAGGTTGCGGCGGTCGATGACGCGCTTGGCCTTACCCTGGCTGCGGTCGATGGTGTGCGGCTCGACGAGGCGGACGTTCACGCGGATCCCCAGTGTCCGCTCCACGGCGTCGCCCAGCTTCTTCTGGAGCGCCTCCAGGCTGCCGATCCGGTCGGTGAACACCTCGGGGGTCATCTCCACCTGGACCTCCATCTGGTCCAGCCCCTCGTGGCGCGTCAGGACGATCTGGTAATGCGGCACCGTGCCCTCGACCCGAAGCAGCGCCGACTCGACCTGCGACGGGAAGACGTTGACGCCGCGGATGATGAACATGTCGTCGCTGCGGCGGCTGATGCGCTGGATGCGGCGGATCGTCCGGCCGCACGGGCAACGCTCGCTCACAAGCGACGTGATGTCGCGCGTCCGGTAGCGGATCATCGGCATGGCCCGTTTGCTCAGGGTCGTCAGCACCAGTTCGCCCTCGGCGCCGTCCGGCAGCACCTCGCACGTGGTCGGGTCGATGATCTCGGGGTAGAAGTGGTCCTCGAAAATGTGCAGGCCCGACTGGGCGACGCACTCGGACGCCACGCCCGGGCCGATGATCTCCGACAGCCCGTAGATGTCGTAGGCCTTGAGGTTCGACGACGACTCGATGTGCCGCCGCATGGCGTCGGTCCACGGCTCGGCGCCCAGCACGGCCGTTCGCAGCGGCAGGTCGCGGAAGTCGGTTCCGGCCTCGCGGCCGCTCTCGATCAGGTGCACCAGGTAGCTCGGCGTGCAGCAGATGGCCGTGACGCCGAAGTCCTTCATGACCATGAGCTGCCGTTCGGTGTTGCCGCCGGAGATCGGAATGACGGTCGCGCCGAGGGCCTCGGCACCGTAATGGGCGCCCAGGCCGCCCGTGAACAGGCCATAGCCGTAGGCGTTCTGGATGATGTCGCCGCGCCCCAGGCCGCACGCGGCGAACGTCCGGGCCATCACATTCGCCCAGACCTCGATGTCTTCCTGCGTGTAGGCGACGACGATCGGCTTGCCCGTGGTGCCGCTGGAGGCGTGCAGGCGAACCACCTCGCTCATGTCGCTGGCGAACAGGCCGAACGGGTACGTGTCGCGAAGGTCGGTCTTGACCGTCAGCGGCAGCCGTCCCAGGTCGTCCAGGGTGCGAACGTCGTCGGGCGTGAGGCCGCGCTCGTTCATCCGCGACCGGAACAGCTCGACGCGGTCATAGGCCCTGCGGACGGTCGCCCGGAGCCGTTGGAGCTGCAACTGACGCAACGGGTCCGGCGCCAGGTAGTCGGCTGCGCTGGCCGGGTTGAAACTGCCTCCCTGATCGTTCCACATGCTCTTCATGGCATCCTCGTGTCCACCGTGGGCTGTGCGGCCCGGGTGCATCGGCAATAGCCCCTCATTTCGCCCGCGCCGCCCGGCGCCCGGCCGCGAAGGCCTCCAGATTCGTCTCGTGCAGTTTCTCGGCGAGGTTCGCCCGGATGGCGTCGTGCCAGGCCGTTACGGCCAGATCCAGACGCACGCTCAGCACGCCCAGCAGGGCGACGTTCAGGCTGCGGCGGTTCGGCAGCGACGACGCGCCCAGCGACTGCGGGCCGATCAGCACCCCGCCCGGGCGAAGGTGCCGCCGCGCCGATTCAGTCTCCTCCTCCGCCAGCACCACCAGGAAGTCGGCCGATCCGTCCGGCACCATCGGGCTGAGCACCTGTGGTCCGAACCGCACGTCCGAGGTCACCGATCCGCCGCGCTGGCTCATGCCGTGAATCTCGCTCTTCTTCACGTCGTACCCGCACGCGAACGCCGCATCGGCCAGAATGTCCGACGCCTTCAGCACGCCCTGGCCGCCCAGTCCGGCGATGACGACGTTGGTCACGTTCTCACTCATGGCCGGCCGTCCCTTCCGTCTCCTGGCTGAACTGCCGAATCTGTCGCGCCGCCAGCAGACACGGACGCCGGCAGACGATCACCGACAGCACGCCCGCCGCCAGACGCTCGGCCACCAGCGTCTTGAACGCTTCGAGGTCGGCCGTCGGATCGGTCACCGTCACGAAATCCGCCCCAGCGGCCCGGGCTACGTCCTCCAGCACCAGGCGGCGCCCGGCGCCGTGATCCAGCCGGCGGCCCGTGCCTGGGTGTTCCTGCAATCCCGTCATGGCGGTCGTGCCGTTGTCCAGGATCAGCACGACGTGCCCCGAGACCGGCGGATTGTATGCCATCTCGACCAGGCCCGTGATGCCGCTGTGGACGAACGTGCTGTCGCCGATCACGCTCACGACGCGGCGGGCCTCGGCCTCGGGCAGCGTGTGCCGCAGCCCCAGTCCCACGCCGATGCTCGCGCCCATGCACACGCACGTGTCCATGGCCTCAAACGGCGGCAGAACCCCCAGCGTGTAGCACCCGATGTCGCCGGCCACGATGCAGTCCAGGTCGTGCAGCGTCTGGAACACCGTCCGGTGCGGGCACCCCTGGCACAGTTGCGGCGGTTTGCCGGGCGGCGGCGCGGCCTCGGGCGACGTGTCGCCGTCGAGGATGCGGCGAATGCGGGCCACCGTCAACTCGCCGAAGCGGTACATCGGCGGCTTGCTCTCGACGCGGATGCCCGCGGCGCGGATCGCCTCGGCCAGCACGGGGTCGCCCTCTTCGAGGACAATCGTGCGCTTGAACTTCGCGACGAATTCGCGAATGGTCTCCATCGGCAGGGGATAGGTCAGGCCCAGCTTCAGGACGTTCGCCGTCGGCATCGCCTCGCGGGCGTGAACATAGCTGATGCCGGAGGCGATGATGCCGAACTCGACCGGGCCCCAGTCGGTCCGGTTCGGCCCTTCGGCGTTGTTCCACGCTTCGATGTCGTCGAGCCTGTCGCGGAGCCGCACATGCGCCCGGCGAGCGTAGCCCGGCACCATGACGCGCGACTTCACGTCGCGGTAGAACGAGGGGGCCGCCGGCGCCGATACCGGTCCCGGGCGGACCGTCGTCTTGCTGTGGCAGACGCGCGTCGTCACGCGAAGCATGACCACCGTGCGCCACCGCTCGGACATCTCCACCGCCAGGGCGGTGTAGTCGTAGGCTTCCTGCGAGTCGCTCGGTTCGAGCATCGGAATGCCCGCGGCCACGGCGTAGCGGCGGTTGTCCTGCTCGTTCTGGCTCGAAGCCATGCCCGGATCGTCGGCCGAGACGAGCACCAGCGCGCCCGTGACGCCCGTGTAGGCCGCCGTGAACAGCGGGTCGGCCGCCACGTTCACCCCGACGTGTTTCATGGTCACCAGGGCCCGCGCGCCGGCGAACGCCGCGCCCAGCCCCACTTCCAGGGCCACCTTCTCGTTCGGCGCCCACTGGGCCCGGCCGCCCAGGCGACTGAAATTCTCCAGAATCTCCGTCGAAGGCGTCCCGGGATACCCTGTCCCCAGCGCCACGCCCAGCCGGCTCGCAGCCAAAGCGATGGCTTCGTTGCCGCTCAGGAGCAAGCGGTCGGTTTTCTCCATACTCTGTGAACTCCTCGCGATTCCAATGGCGCGCTGCCGCGCCCCAACGCAAGCCGCGGCAGGAGTGTCGCATTGTACACAGTCGCCCGAATCAAGCCAAGCCGAGATCCCCCCAGCCCCGGAGTTCTGCGGGGTTCGCACCCAAAACCCGTGAGGAATTTGACTCCGGCGGTGTCTTGTGGTATATTAACATAAGAGGGAGTCGTCAGTGCATTGCGGGGCCGTTGTGGCGCAGATGCGTCGCAATGGGCCCTTTTTGTTCAGCGGCCGGTGCGGTCGACCGTTGAGGCGTGCAGAGTGCGCCGGAGGGCGCTTGTCAGTCAAGCGGGCCACGACCCTGTTGCGGGGTTGCGGCCCGCTCTTCGTTTGCGCGATGCGCTGCATCGATCAGTTGACGGTTCGTCGGATTATGTGCTTCGAACGGTGCTTGACGGTCTTCTTTTTTGCGAAAGGGGTATGGGCATGATCGGGAGCAGAATGTGGATCGTGTGTCTTGTGGCGGTTCTGGCCGCTTCAACATCGGCGAGTGCGGACACGCTGTGGGGCACGTCGCACGGCTCCGCAGGCTTCTGGCAGGGAGGCTCCATCTGGACGTACAATACCGCATCAGGTGTGCTGGACGTGAAGGCCACCTACACAACGGCTACCCTGCTGGCTTTTGGCGAC
The DNA here is from genome assembly GCA_012729015.1 of Phycisphaerae bacterium. GTDB lineage: Bacteria > Planctomycetota > Phycisphaerae > FEN-1346 > JAACEH01 > JAAYDY01. Next base: position 8,812 of record JAAYDY010000120.1, read on the forward strand.
ATCGCGGTCAGCGCAGCCGGTGACGTGTATGTCACCTACTATGGCCAGGACGGCTTTGACAAGCTGGCCAAAGTCAACACCACGACGTGGGCCTTCGACTGGGTGCAGGATCTGGGCGGCTCGGCGGACCAGATCAACGCTCTGGAGTTCATCGGCGACGATCTCTACGGCGTCACCGGCGGCGGCATCGACGCCCGCGTCAGGAAACTCACCCTGACCGGTTCCGGGGCCACCGTTGCGGACATCGGCAAGATCGGTATCAACTCCGACGGCGACCTGACTCGGGATCCCCAGACGGGCACGGTGTACTACACGTCGTGGGAAAGCACCGCGTCGCAACTGAACACCGTGGACCTCACGGCCCCGTCGGAAACGAAGGTCGGTTTCATCACGGGCGGCCAGAACGGCTGGGCGGGCCTCGTCTTCGGCGCCGACGGCACGCTGTGGGCAGGCAACTACTACGAGAACAAGCTCTACACAATCGACAAGTCCACGGCGGTCGCCACGTTCTTCGACAGCCTCGACGGAGTGGGCACCGTCACCGGCCTGAGCATTCCCGAACCGGCGACCATGAGCCTGTTGGGTCTGGGCCTTGCAGCCCTGGCGGCGCGCCGCCGCAAGTAGCCGTTTGCGGCCGGCAACATGAAACGAGAGCATCCCCGGCGGCGTGCAAGCATGTCGCCGGGGATCTTTGTGTGGGCGGGCGGGCGGGTCGATCTTCTGTGCCACGGCGGGTCTTGCCCGCCGTGCAATTCGTCGGGTCGCCATCGAGGGTCCATGGGCTGCAGGCCCGGAGTTGCGCCGGGCCACCCGCCGGGGCGCATGCACGGAGTCTCCCCTTCGCCCGTCTCAGCCCGGCCGCCAGCCAAGGGCGGCGGTCAGCGCATCTGGCGGGCCAGGCGGCAGAGGATCTCGGCGCCGCGGAGCAGCTGGTCGCGGTCCACGGTGTAGCAGAGGCGGAAATGGGTGGCCCGTTCGCTGAAGACGTTGCCGGGGATGATCAGGACCTCGTTCTTGATCGCCTCGGCGACGAACTCCTCGGCGCGGCCGCCGGGGGCCTTCGGGAACATGTAGAACGCGCCGCTCGGGCGGACGATCTCGAAGTCGTCCTTCAGGGCGTCGTACATCAGGTCGCGCCGCTCGGCGAAGCCGGCCACTTCCTCTTCCATACCCAGATCCATGGCCGCCAGGCCGCCGGCCTGCACCATGCTCGGCGCGCAGACGAAGGTGTACTGCTGGAGCATGGTCATGGCCTGGATGACCTGGGCGGGACCGGTAGCGTAGCCCAGGCGCCAGCCGGTCATGCCGTAGGTCTTGCTGAAACCCTTGAGCAGGAGCACCTTGTCGTAGCGGCCGCAGGCCGAGGCGTGCGGACCGTCGTAGCAGAAGGCGTCGTAGATTTCGTCGCTGAGGACCAGCAGGTCGTGCTGGGCCGCGAGGGCCAGGATGTCGTCGATCTCCTGCTGGGTCATGACGGCGCCGCTGGGGTTGCAGGGGCTGTTGAGCATCAGGAGCCGTGTGCGCTCGGTGATGTGCGGACGAATGCGGTCGGCCGTCAGGTGGAAGTCCGGGTAGGTGTCGATGAAGACGGGTTTGCCGCCGATGACGCGGGTCAGGTGCTTGTACATGACGAAGTACGGGTCGGCGATGAGGACTTCGTCGCCGGGGTTCACGGTGGCCATGAGGGCCAGGAGGAGGCCGCCGCTGACGCCGCTGGTGACCAGGACGGGCGGATCGACAAGGCCGAACCTGGCCTTGAGGTCGTCGGCCACGCGACGGCAGAGCTCGCCTGTGCCCTGGGTCTGGGTGTACTTGTTGTGGCCGTCGCGGATGGCGCGTATGGCGGCGTCCTTGGCGACGTCGGGGACGTCGAAGTCGGGCTGGCCGATCGAGAGGTTGATGGGGTTCTTGATCCTGGCGGCCAGGTCGAAGACCTTGCGGATGCCGGAGGCGTCAATGAGTTTCATGCGATCGGCAAGCATCTCGGTTCTCCTTGCGCGGGCACGGGCTGCGACGGATGCCGCGGCAGCCGCACAGAAAAAACGCGCCGCCGAAATGGGCGGCGCGGCTTGAGTCTGCAACAGTCGCCCACGGCCGGCGTCTGGGACGAAGCCGGCCGTCTGCGGCTACTTCTTGCCGGCATCGGCGGCAGGCTTGGCGCCGGGCTTGGCGGCAGCACCCTCGGCCGGGGCGGCGGCAGCGCCTTCGGCGCCATCGGCGGCCTTCTCGACCTTCTCTTTCTTGACGGCGACCTTGCGGTTGGCGACTTTCGGCAGCCCGAAGACCGACATCTCGTCTTTCCACTTCTCGGTGTCCTTGAGCACGATGAGCCGCTCGTCGCGGTTCAGCACGTTGCGGTGGCGGGCCAGCGCGTTTCGCGGTTTGAGTCCTCTGTCCATCGACATCGTAGTTCGACCTCCTGTGCGTTATGGTGAGTCAGCCCTGCGCGCCGCTACGACTTCTTGGCGATGTAGGCGCTGCTGAACTCGTTCGACCGATTGACTCGCCGGGCGTACTCGGCACCCAGCGACCTGATGCGATCCCGAAGCTCGATCGCCTTCTCGTGCGTTTCCGACGGGAACGTCTGCCGCGAGTACAGGTAGTAGTTCCGTCCTCGCTGCTCGACCTCCGTCGCGATGCCCTGCTCGGCCAGAAAAGCCCGCGACTGCGTCAACGATTCCTGCGTGTCGCGATGCTCGACCGGCAGACTCATGATCCGGACGCGGAAATCGCCGCTCAGGGCCGGATCGACCACGCCGTCCCGGCCGCTCGGGGCCGGAGCCACAGGCTCCATGGCGCCGGTCGTCTCGGGCGGATCGACGAAGGTGAACGACTCGCGTACAGCCGGCGTCGCAACACCCGAGTTGCCAAGCACCTCCGGCTGTGGCGGCTGAGCCATGACCTCGCCGAGCGTCGGGCGATTCTGGTCGAGCCGCCGGAGCTTGGCCATGCCCATCGTGTAGCCGGCGTACCCAGCCACAGCCAGAGCCAGCAGGGCCAGCAGGGCCCCGACAAACACCTGCATGGCCGTGAGCCGGATGACATAGGGCCCGCCGGCCACCGGTGCGGCCGGCCCGACCGTCGGCGTCGTGCGTCCGGCCGGCGCCGCGGGCTGCTGGGGCTGAGCCCCCGCCGCCTCGGCGTTCTGCCGGTGGTGCACGCCGCGGAAACTGCTGTAGACCTCAAAAAGCGTCTGCGGTTGCTTGCGAGCCATGGCAGTCCCCCGGCAAGCCGATTCGTGCAGGCCGTCACACAGCCCGGCGCAGTGCGATATGATAGCCCTTGAGGCCGGAATCGTCAAATGAATAACGCGGGAGCACGAATCGTCCATTGGGATGAATGGTAGCAAAGGGCGGCACAGCCGGGCCTGAGGGAAAACGACAGTCCGGGTACGCGAGAAATACTATAGTTAACAGTGGGCGGTGGGTTGGACCAGAAAAATGGAACAAGATAGTGGAATTTGCTTTACCCCGGGATGGAATTGAGGCACAATTTCCAAGCCGTTAGGCGCAGGCGGTTGCAGTGTAGCCTGTGGCGGTCGCAATGGGGAGGAGGGCGCCGGTTCGGGCCCCGCTTGTAGGATACGACCAATGGCCAAGACCCCGATGGCAGCGACGTATGAGGCAATTGGCGCACACGGCGCGGCGGTAGACCCGGATGTGGCGTTGATGCTGGCGCTGGCCCGGGGCGACGAGTCGGCCTTCGAGGAGTTGGTCGCCCGCCACCAGTCGCGAATCGTGGCCCTGATTCACCGCTTCGTGGGCGACGAGGCCGAGGCCGAGGACCTGGCCCAGGAAGTGTTCCTGCGAGTGTACCGGACTCGCGACCGCTACCAGCCGAAGGCCCGGTTCTCCACGTGGATCTATCGCATTGCGGCCAACGTGAGCCTGAACGCCCTTCGCAGCCGCGGGCGGCGCCGTAACATCAGCGTGCCGCTGAGCTACGAGGCGACCGAGACGCAGGAAGGGCAGACGTCGGCGCACGTGGAGGACGCGCACGCCGACCGGCCCGGAGCCCGCATGGAGCAGGAAGAGCTTCGCACGCAGGTCCGCGAGGCCATCGATCAGTTGCCCGAGAATCAGAAGGTCGCGGTCATCCTGAACAAGTACGAGAACCTGAGCTACGACGAGATCGGTGCCATCATGGGATGCTCAGTCATGGCCGTGAAGAGTCTGCTGGCCCGCGCCCGCACGAATCTTCGCGAACGGTTGGCCCACTACATGTCCACCGGACGCATGCGGCAGTCGCTGGCGTAACAGGTGTTGTCGCAATCCCGTGTCAGTCGATCTCGGCGGCCCCGCCCTCGGAGGCCGCCGTTTGTCTGTATGGGGCTTGCCGTGGTGCGGCGAGAGCACGGGGGGGGGCTCCGGGCGGTTCTCGGGCCGCCCCTGCGGCAGGTCCGGCAATGCCGAATAAGCCGGAAGAAGGGCCGCCTCCTGTGGGAGGCCGCGGGGTTCAATGGTCGGGGGGCGGGATTTTGTGTCACATCGCGCTGTAACCGGCCGAAACAGAAGAGTGACGATGGAACCGAATCAGCCCATGTGTCGCCGTGTCCGCGAGAACCTGTCGGCGTACCTCGACGGGGAGCTCAAGGGGACCGCGCGCCGGCTGATCGAGGAACACCTGGCCGAGTGCGCCGAGTGCCGCGCGCAGCTGGACGAGTTGAAGGAAACCTGGCGCCTGCTGGACGAGCTGGAGGAACCGATCGTCCACAACGATTTCCGTCGGGAGGTGCTGGCCCTGGCGCGTGCCGAGGCACAGGCCGAGCAGATCGCGCGGGAGGGTGGTCGGCGGTCGGTGCTGGCGGGGCTGGCGGCGTCGGCCGCGGCAGCGGTGTTCGTGTTCGGTCTGTACGCGTCGAGCCGGCCGTTGAGCGATCCTCCGACGCCGCGACAGCGTGAGGCGATCACGTACCTGGATCTGCTGGAAAACGTCGATGCTCTGCTCTGCCTGGACCAGGCCCGGGAGCTTCAGTCGCTGGGCCAGAGCATGGAGGCATCCCCTGCGGCGGCGCCGGCGGCAACGGCGACGAAGGAGGCCTCCGGTGTCTGATCGGCGGCGCACCATCCTCGCCGTGACGTTCCGCCTGGCCGTGGCGGCCCTGGGGGTCGCGGGACTCGTGCTGCTGCTGTTGCCCGGAATCGCCCGCGGCCTGGGGCTGGAGGCCGAGCTGGCTCCGTGGGCTCTGAGCCCGCGCGACGACTCCGCCGGCAACGACGAGCGGCTGCTTGGCGGCGCGGGACTGCGTGTCGCACCGGATCAACTGAAGGCCAATCGCCGCGCGTGGACCGCCATGAGCGACGCCGAGCGAGCGGCCAGCGTGGCGCGGCTCGACCGCCTGGCTCAGCTCGACGCCGAACAGCGGCAGACGCTCGTGAACAGCTACCGGCAGTGGCGCGAGCTGCCGCCGCAGGATCGCGAGCGGCTGATCCGGCAGGCGTCCGCCCTGGCCCGGTTCGAGGCGTCGCTGAGCCGTCAGGACCTGGCCGTTCTGGACAGCCTGGCCGGCAAGGACCGCGCCCGCCACCTCATCCGCCTCTGGCAAGCGCGGCAGCAATCCAACTGACACGGTGTATCGGCACATTGGGCTGAGTGGTGCATGCCTGCCCCGTCAGGCATGGGCACGTCTCCGTGCCCTTCCGCGTGGCTGCCCCTCGACGGTGCTCGGGAACTGCGTCAAGCAGCCACCCTACACGCTACCGCCCGTGCGATCCGTGGCCAACGGGTGGCGGGGTCTACGCCCGGGGCGTGTGGACGATCATGACGTCGCCGAGCCGCACGCCGAACTCGCGGGCCACGCACTGGCACTTGGCCTTGAGAATGAAATAGAGGTTCTCGGGGCGTCCCATCAGGGTTTCGACGTTGGCTTGTCCCTTGGAGATGATCAGGTCGGCTGTGGCGAAGGCTTCTTTCAGGTCGTCGCCGGTCTCGGCCCATTCGACGCCCACGGCGTTGCTGCCGGTGGTGATGACGCGGCAGACGTCCGTCAGGCCGATCTGCCGGGCGTCGTCGATGGTCACATCGTTGATGATGGGGCCGCCGCGGACGCAGGCCGTCACCTGGTGCGCGGAGAGTTCCTCGATAAGCAGCTTGTCGAACACGGCCTCTCCGGCATTGTCGAGCATGTAGAGGATGCGCTTGGGCCCGGCGGCCAGTTCGGCTTCCAGGTCGGCACTGTCGTCGCGAGCGAATCCCGCTTTCAGAACGCGCTCGATCTCGCGGTCGATGTCGAAGGCGACGCCGATGCCCAGGTCGATGACGTTGCCGGCGACGGCCAGTTGCAGGGCGCGGTGCAGCCGGTTGGGCGCGGCGTCGAGCAGCGACTTCAGGTGCTCGTAACGGTCGAGCACGAACTGGTTGTGTCGTCGTTTGTCGGCGGCGTAGGGGTCGGCGGCGCCGGTCAGTTCGGCGACCACCTGGTACGCCGGGCGGCTCAGGGCGGCCGGGGTGCGGTTGATGTCGAGCGTGGCCAGCCGGCGGTTGACCTCGTTCATGACGGCCAGTTGCACGGCGGGATCGTCGGTGACGCGGCGCACGGTCTCAAGGGCCTGACGCAGGGCACAGGGAATGCAGTCCAGAAACGCTTTCATCAGGATTAGTCCTTGTGTTTGCAGGTCATTCGGTGCCGGCGACCTGGACGTCGCGCAGGCGAAGGGTCGGCATGCGGTTGCCGGGTTCGTCGCGGTAGTCGCTGCTGACGGCGTCGATGGCGCCGAGCAGGTCGAGCATGTTGCCGGCGAGCATGACATTCTCGACGGGGTGAACGATGCGTCCGCCGTCGATCAGGAGACCGAAATCGACGCTGCTGGAGAGGTCGCCGCTGGCCGGGTTGGGCGAGAAATGGCCGATGGGCAGATAGAGGCCGCGCCCGGCTTCGGCGATGATCTCGTCGGCGGTCCGGTCGCCAAGGGCGATGGTCATATTGGTCGGCTGGATGCCGCCGGTGCGGACGCCGTGACCGGTGTTGGGCTCGCGGGCCTTTGCGGCGGTGTACGAGTTGTGGAGCTGCGCGGCGAACGTGCCGCGGTCGATGATCGTCACGCGGCGTCGCGGGGCGCCTTCGCCGTCGCAGGCGCCGCTGTAGAGTCCGTGGGGCACGAGGCCGTCGTCGCCGAGGGTGAGGCGGTCCGAGGCGACCTTCTGGCCCATGCGGCCGCAGAGGAACGAGCGGCCGCGCTGGAGGCTCTCGGCATTGGCGGCGCCGACGACGCCGTCGAGGAAATCGTGAGCCGCCAGCGGCCCGAGGACCACCGTCATCCGCCCAGAGGCAATTCGCCGGGCGCCGAGCATGCGGCGGGCGCCTTCGACGGCGGCGCGGGCGATCTCGTCGATGCGGCAATCACACGCCATGCGACCCGAGTCGAAATCGTAATAGTACCCCTTGTCGGCGGCCGACTCGCCGCGGACGATCAGGGCCTCGATGTCGCCGTCGAGCTCCGTGCGCCGGCGCGACAGGCGGATGCCCGTGCTCGTGACCAGGACGCCGTCGCTGGCCGAGAGACTGACGTGCCCGCTCAGGTTAACCTCGGGCTCCATCCGTCGGCCGAGGCGGATGTTGGCCACCGCCAGGGCGACCACGTCGGCCACGGTCATGGCCTCGATCTGCGGATCGTAGAGGCCGTCCACTTCGTCCACCGGCTCGGCGGGACCGGGCAGGGCGACGAAATCGGGGTCGCTCGTGCCTTCGCGGGCCATGCCGACGGCCCGTCGCGCGGCGGCCAGAAGCCGATCCTCCTCGTGCCCGCCGCAGGTGGCGTAGCCCATGGCGCCGCCGACGAAGACGCGAACGCTTGCCGACTGGCTGCGCCCGCTGTCGGCTTCCTTGATGGCGGTCTTCTCGAGCGTGACGCCGATGTGGCGGCCCGAGCCGACACTGACATCGCACCACTCGGCCCCCAGCGACATCGCCAGGTTCAGCGCCTTCTCGGCGAGTTGATAGTACCGATCCGTTTCGGCCATGAATGACTCCGCGTGGCTGCTCCTCGACGGGTTCGGAGCCTGACGGCCCCTCGACGATGCTCGGGAACTGCGTCAAGCAGCCGCCCCACAAACCCCTCCCCCTTTCAAGGGGGAGGTGCCCCGAGCGATGAGCGAGGGGCGGTGAGGGTCGAACGCCAGGTGACCGTAGGGTGGGTCCCCCGGACCCACGCGGACACTCGCGGAAGAACCGCAGCGAGGTCGCAACGTTCTTCTCCCTCGTCACCCTGACCCGGCCCTGCGGGCCACCCTCTCCCCTCGAGGGAGAGGCGTCAACGACCCTTCATGCCTCGTGCCCGCCGACGACGATGTCACGGACGCGGACGTGCGGCCCGCCGGCGTCGGTGGGGGCTCCCTGCCCGTCCTTGCCGCACGTGCCGGGCATCTCCATCTCGAAATCGTCGCCCACGGCGTCGATGTTCCGCAACGTATCCAGCGTGAGGCTGCTGATGCTGACGTCGCGCAGGGGCTCGCCGATGCGGCCGTGCTCGATCATGTTCGCGCGGCCGGCGTGGCAGATGAACTGCCCCTTCTGGACGAAGACGTAGCCCCAGTGGCCGTCCTGGAGGTAGATGCCGCGCTCGATGCCGCGGATCATCTCCTCGAACGGCACAGAGCCGCGCTCCATGAACGTGTTGCTCATGCGGACGATGGGCTTGGAGTCGTAGCCGTCGGCCCGCGCGCAACCGTTGGGTGCGACGGCGAACCTGGCGGCCGTTTCGAGGCTGTGCAGCAGAGACACGAGGCGGCCACGCTCGATGATGACGCGGCGGCTGCTGGGCGTGCCTTCGCTGTCGTAGCGGAAGCTGCCGTAGGCGCCGGGGATCGTGGAGTCGTCCACGATCGTGACGGCCTCGGCGGCGAGTTGCTGGCCCATGCGGCCTTCGAGCAGGCTCTGGCCGGCCCAGACGGCGTCGGCCTCGGCGTTGTGGCCGAGGGCTTCGTGGACCAGCAGGCCGGTGATGGACGGATGGAAGATCACAGTGAAGTTGCCGGCGGGGCACTTGCGAGCCGAGAGCAGGTCCACGGCCTTGCGGGCCGCGCGGACGCTCAGCGCGTCGGCCGAGGTGTCCAGCAGCAGCTCCGGCCCTCCGACAATCGCCCGGTGCTCGACGGCCCGCTGCAACTGGTTGCCGTCGCTGACGACCATCTGGGCGGCCAGAACGCTGCGGCACGTTTCGGTGCGGATGCGCGTGCCGAGGGTGTTGGCCAGGGTCTCGACCTGACGACCGTCGCTGTAGGAGACGATCGAGTTGACGATGCGGCCCTCGGCGGCGCTGCGGCCGGCGGCCTCGAACTCGATCACGCGGCGCACCTTCTCGGCCGCGGGCATCTCCTCCGGCATCAGGCGGCCCACCGAGCGGACCGAATCGACGTAGGGTTGCGGCGTGGTGATTTCGACGCGTTCTTCGACGAACCGCGCGCTGGCGCGGGCCAGCGACAAGGCCTCGTTCAGGCACGCCTCGGCGCCGGCGCGGCTGACGGTGTCGGTCGAGGCGAAGCCCCAGCAGTGGTCCACCAGGACGCGGACGCACATGCCGAAGCCGGCCGAGCTGAAGAGCTTGTTGGCCCGCGTGTCCTGCACCAGGACGCTGTCGGCCACAGTCTCGACGGCCCGGGCGTCGGCGAAGCTCGCGCCGCGGCGCGTCGCCTCGTCGCACATCTGCTGAACAATCGTTTCGGCGGACTGCGTCATCCGGCTACTCCAGGGAGAACAGGGCCTCGATGAACGCCTCGCTGTCGAAGGCGGCCACGTCTTCGGGCTTCTCGCCCGTGCCGATGAACTTCACGGGCACGTTGACCTGCTTCTTGATGGCGACGACGATGCCGCCCTTGGCCGTGCCGTCGAGCTTGGCCAGGAACAACCCCGTCAGTGGCACGGCTTCGCCGAACGTTCTGGCCTGGCTGATGGCGTTCTGCCCGGTGGTGGCGTCGAGCACCAGGAGCACCTCGTGCGGTGCGTCGGGAATCTTCTTCTGAATCACGCGGACAATCTTGTTCAGCTCGCGCATCAGGTTGGTCTGCGTGTGAAGGCGCCCGGCCGTGTCGACGATCAGGTAGTCGATGCTTCGAGCCAGGGCGGCATCCACAGCGTCGTAGGCCACGGCGGCCGGGTCGCCGCCGGGCTGGTGGCGGACGATCTCGACGCCGACACGCTGGCTCCAGATGGCCAACTGGTCGGTCGCGGCGGCGCGGAACGTGTCGCAGGCCGCCAGCAGGACGCTCTTGCCTTGCTCGGTCAGGTGCCGCGCGAGCTTGGCGATGCTGGTGGTTTTGCCGACGCCGTTGACGCCGCAGATGAGGACGACGGTCGGGCCACTCGGGGCCGCGTTCAGCGTCCGCTGTTCGCCGCCGAGGGATTCCCGCAGGTCGCGCTTCAGGAAGTCGAGAATCTCGTCCTGGTTCTCGATGACCTTGTCGCGGTACTTCTCGCGCAGGTCGGCCAGCAGGTGCTGCGTGGTCTGCACGCCGACGTCGGCCAGGATGAGCATCTCTTCGAGCTGATCGAGGAAATCGTCGTCGATCTTGCGGCCGATGGTGATGAGCTGCCTGAGCGAACGACCCAGACTGGCGCGCGTCTTGGTCAGGCCCGTCTTGAGCTTGCTGAAGAGTTTGCCAAGAACCATCCAACACTCCTGTTCAACGGACGGCTAGATGTCCGCCGCCGCGTCGTGCTCGCCGACAGGGTCCTGTGCCTGCGGCTGCCGGTCGGCGCGGTCCTTGCCATGGCTGTTGGCCAGGTCGGGCAGGGCCTCGCGCATCACGTGGTCGAGGATGCCGTTGACGAACGCGCCGCTCTCGCCGGCGCCGAACCGTTTGGCCAGTTCGATGGCCTGGTCAATGGCGACACGGGCCGGGATGTCGGTGCGTCCGAGCATCTCGTAGATGGCGAGCCGCAGGACGTTGCGGTCCACGGCGGCCATGCGGGTCATGTCCCAATGAGCGGCGGCGCGACGGATCCAGGCGTCGGCCTGCTCGCGGAACTGCCACGTGCCGAACGTCAGCTCGCGGGCGAAGAAGTAGACCTCGGGGTCCTGGGTGCTCTCGCTGAGGAAATCGTCGGCCTGGTCGGAAAACTCCTCGCCGCGCAGGTCCCACTGATACAGTGTCTGGATGGCGAGGACCCGTCCCTGTTCCCGTTTGGACATCGTAGGCACTTTCGTATAGATCAGCGGGCCGGTCTCGCACGCGTCGGCACCGGCCCGACTCTGCACATCCTGGAGGTTCGACTGCCGCGACTACAACTGGGCCAGCAGGTTCGCCATTTCGATGGCGCTGAGGGCGGCGTCGCTGCCCTTGTTGCCGGCCTTGGTTCCCGCCCGCTCGATGGCCTGCTCGATGGTGTCGGTCGTGAGCACGCCGAAGATCGTCGGGACGCCGGTCGCGAGACCGACCTGGGCCACGCCCTTGGAGACCTCGGCAGCGATGTAATCGAAGTGCGGCGTGCCGCCGCGAATGACGGCCCCGAGGCAGATCACGGCGGCGTACTTGCCCCCGGCGGCCATCTTCTGGGCCACCAGGGGAATCTCGAAGCTGCCGGGCGTCCAGGCCACGTCGATGGCGGCCTCGGCCGCACCGTGGCGGACAAGCGTATCGACGGCCCCGGCCAGGAGCTTCGAGCTGATAAACTCGTTGAACCGCGAGACCACGATCCCGAACTTCTGGCCCTTCTGGGCAACCAGATCGCCCTGATGCATGGTGGCCATGATCACTCCTCCGAGAAAGCCGGGCCGCCGGCGTGCGGCCAGAACAACAGTATAGCCGAACCGCCCGGGCGTTCAAGGGTTTTGCGCACCCCGCCCAACGGCTTCTCTCGATTGTCCTTGACGGGTCGCGCGGCCGCGGGGTAAGATGTTCTGGATAGAGTCTTTGCACGCAGTCTGATGGGGATAGGGGGCATGGTGGGTGGCCCGTAGAGCCGCAACGGCGGCGCGGGATGCGCAGAGGGTGCCGCGTCGGATGGAGGCTCGTTCGGTGTACGTTCGAGACACGAGGCAACGATAAGCTGGCTGTGACACCGGGGCACCCGCATGGGGCACCGGTTTTTTCTTTTGGCGGCAGACGGGGCCCGGGTATCCGCCGGGCCAGCGGAAAAGCGAGCGGCGCAGGTGCGTGCCGGCGGCACGGCCACGACGTGTCGCGCGGCGGCAGGGCGAATCGAGGCCGACAGGCCGGGTGATGTGGTCTTGCGGAAGGGATGAGCGATGGCGAGAAGTCGCAAGCGGTTGGGCGAGATCCTGAAAGAGTGGGAACTGGTCACCGACGATCAGATCCACAAAGCCCTCGAAAAGCAGATGGAATCGGGGCATCGCATCGGCGAGATCCTGATCGAGATGGGCCTGGTCAAGAGCGACGACGTGGTCAAGGCCCTGGCCCTCCAGTTCGACATGGAGTATGTGGACCTGGACGTGGTGAGCATCGGCCACGATGTGTTCGAACTGATTCCCGAGAACATCATCCGGGAGTACACCGTGCTGCCGCTGGCCCGGGACAAGAACCGGCTGAAGGTGGCCATCACCGATCCGCTGGACCTGGACACGATCGACGCGCTGCGTTTCCGGCTGAATATGGACATCGAGACCGCCCTGGCGCCGAAGGAGAAGGTGCAGGCGGTCATCAGCAGCTACACCGGCCAGGTCGAGAGCAACGACGTGGACTCGATGATGCAGGAGTTCACGGAGACGTACATGGAGGGCGGGGCCCGCGGCGACGGCGAAAAGGGGGGCGGCGAGGGCGACGACGCGCCGATCATCCGCCTGGTGACCCTGATTGTCACCGAGGCGGTGCGGATGAGGGCCAGCGACATCCACATCGAGCCGATGGCGAGCCGCGTCCGGGTGCGCTACCGTATCGACGGCAAGTGCATGGACCGGGACGCCGTGCCCAAGCGGTTACAGGGAGCCGTCTTGAGCCGCATCAAGATCATGTCGGGCATGGCGATCGAAGAGAAACGGTTGCCTCAGGACGGCCGTATCCGGATGAAACTGGAAGGGCAGGACCTGGACTTCCGTGTCAGCAGCCTTCCGGCCTACCATGGCGAAAGCATGGTGCTGCGTATTCTGCGGAAAGAGTCGGTGAAGGTGGGCCTGGGGGCCCTGGGCTTCTCGACAGGGGACTATGAGAAATTCCTCAAGGTCATCCGACGCCCGAACGGCATCTTCCTGGTTACCGGACCTACGGGCTCCGGCAAGACCACGACCCTGTACTCGGCCCTGGACGAGCTGAACCGGCCCGACCGGAAGATCATCACGGCCGAGGATCCGGTGGAGTACAACCTGACCGGCATCAACCAGTGCCAGGTTCGCGAGAGCATCGGACTGACGTTCGCGTCGATTCTTCGCGCGATGCTGCGTCAGGCACCGAACATCATTCTCGTGGGCGAAATCCGCGATATTGAGACGGCAGAGATCGCGGTGCAGGCCGCTTTAACTGGACACTTGGTATTCAGTACGCTTCACACCAACGATGCGCCCTCCGCACTGACCCGTTTGATCGATATGGGTGTCAAGCCGTTCCTGGTCTCGTCAAGTATTCAGGCCGTCATGGCCCAGCGGCTTGTACGTTTGTTGTGCAACGAGTGCAAGGTTCCCGACGAGGAAGTCGATACGTCGCTTCTTCAGGCCCTCGGGCTGACCGCCGACCAGATCTCCAAGGCCAACTTCATGCGGCCGGTCGGCTGTGACCGGTGTAACGGCACGGGTTATCACGGCCGGTGCGGTGTCTTCGAGATCATGGTCATGAACAACGAACTGCGGGAAATGGCCTTCCAGCAGGCGCCCCTGAATGAACTCCGCAAGGCCGCCATCGCCTTCGGCATGCATACGCTGCTCGACGACGGCCTGGCCAAGGCCATGCAGGGAGTGACCGCCCTCGAAGACATTCTGGCCACGGCGACCCGCGAGGTCAGCATGGCCCTGACCGCCACCAGCGGCTGATTCGGGGCGCGGATGTGCCCCGGCCGGGGACGCTGGGGTGCGCAAAAGTCCGCACCAGATTGTCGTCTTCGTGTTGTGCCAAGGTGGAGCCCTGTGCCATTTTGCGCTGAATGGCTGCGGGGAACCCCAAAAACCCTGTGGGATGGTTGTCCGGCACGCGGCCGCAGTTCTATAATTTGTACGGTCGCAGGCCGGTCTGTCTGGGACTCGGAATCCGGTAGGAGTGGGTCATGGCGACTTCGACGTTACAGATTGAGAAGCTGTTGCAGGTCGTGATCAGCAACAACGCTTCGGACTTGCACCTTCACGTGGGCAAGCAGCCGACGCTGCGGCTGCATGGGCGGCTGCGTCCGTTGGACACGAAGGTCCTGGACGGCGACGACACGATGGCCCTGATGAAGGCGATTGCCCCGCAGCGGTACCAGCAGGAGGTGGAGGAGGAAGGCTCGGCCGACTTCGGGTTCAGTTTCGGCGACAAGGGCCGGTTCCGCGTGGCCATTTTCAAGCAGCGCGGCAACGTGAGCATCACGCTCCGTCTGATTCCGACGAAGCTGATGACGTTCGAGGAACTGGGGCTGCCGCCGGTGGTCAAGACGCTGCTGAACCGTCCCAGGGGCATCTTCCTGGTCACGGGGCCCACAGGGTCGGGCAAGACGACCACCCTGGCGACCATGATCAACCACATCAACGAAACGCTCGAGCGTCACATTGTGACGGTCGAGGACCCGATCGAGTACTACCATCCGCACAAGCGGTCGATGGTGAACCAGCGCGAGGTGGGCATCGACGTGCCGAGCTTCTCGGAAGCCCTGCGCCGCGTGCTGCGTGCCGACCCGGACGTGATCATGGTCGGCGAGTTGCGCGACCTGGAAACGATGGCGGCGGCGATCCGCGCGGCCGAAACGGGCCACCTGGTGTTCGGTACGCTGCACACGACCAGCGCCCTGGGCACGATCAACCGTCTGGTGGACAGCTTCCCGACGGACCAGCAGGAAATGATCCGCGTGCAGTTGGCCACGTCGCTGCTGGCGGTGCTGAGCCAGCAGTTGTGCCCGCGGAGCGACATGCCGGGGCGCACGGCGGCGTTCGAGTTCCTGTACTGCACGCCGGCGACGAGCAACCTGATCCGCAAGAACGAGACGTTCCGCATCGAGTCGGTGATCCAGACGGGGCGTAAGTGGGGCATGCAGTTGCTGGACGAGTCGTTGCTTGGGCTGTATCACCAGGGAATCATCAACCTGGAGACGCTGCTGGAGAAGGCGAACCGGCCGTCGGAAATCGAGGAGAAGCTGAGTCCCGAGGAGAAGCGGGAGCTGACGAAGCTGCACGCGAGCATGGCAGGCGCGTCGGAGCAGTGAGCGGCGGGGACGGGGCGTTGTTGCGGCCCGATGGGTCGCCGCCCCGCTGGGCGAACCGGATCGGCAGATGGGAGCGAATCGCGTGGCTCGGAAACTGATAGGCGAAATCCTGGTGGACATGGGCGTGGTGACGGCCGACCAGGTCCAGGAAGCGCTTGAGATCAAGCGGCGCAAGGGCGGTGCCACGGGCGCCGTGCTGGTCGAACTGGGCTACTGCGCCGAGCGGGACGTTTCGACGGCCCTGGCGATCCAGTCGGGCATGAAGCAGGTGAACCTGGATGAAATGGAGCTGCCGCCCGAGGTGACCGGGGCGATCGACGCGCTGACGGCGCGGACGTACCGGGTCATCCCGGTGGCGTTCGAGAACAACCGCCTGACGGTGGCCATGGGCGATCCGGAGAACTTCCGGACGTTGGACGACCTGCACTTCCTGCTGGGCTTCGAGGTGGAAGGGGCGGTGGCCGACCCGGGATCGATTCAGCGGGCGCTGGACAAGTACTACCGCGAGGGCGGCGCGTCGATGGAAGAGGTCATGGGCGAACTGGAGAACCTGGACGCCCAGTTCTTCAGCCCGGACGACGACGCGGACGCGAACCTCGACCTGTCGGACGTGCGGTCGATGAGCGAGTCGCAGCCGGTGAAGAAGCTGCTGAACCTGGTGTTGCTCCAGGCCATTCGCGACAAGGCGTCGGACATCCATTTCGAGCCGTTCGAGGACGAGTTCAAGATGCGGTACCGCATCGACGGCGTCCTGTACGAAATGGTGCCTCCGCCGCGTCACATCGCGATGGCGGTGACGAGCCGCATCAAGGTCATGGCGAACCTGGACATTGCCGAGCGTCGCGTGCCGCAGGACGGGCGCATCGAGCTGAACGTCGGCGGGAACCCGGTGGACCTTCGCGTGTCGGTGCTTCCGACGATGTTCGGCGAGAGCGTCGTCATGCGTGTTCTGGACCGCAGCCAGGTGTCGCTGGACCTGAACAAGGTGGGCATGCGCGACATCGACCTGGCGATGTTCCGGGACATTCTGGACTTGCCGCACGGCATCGTGATCGTGACGGGGCCGACGGGGTCGGGCAAGACGACGACGCTGTATTCGGCCCTGCGCGAGCTGAACAAGGTGGACACGAAGATCATCACGACCGAGGACCCGGTGGAGTACGACATCGACGGGCTGATCCAGATTCCGATCAACCCGGACATCGGCCTGACGTTTGCGTCGTGCCTGCGGTCGATCCTGCGGCAGGACCCGGACGTGATCCTGGTGGGCGAGATGCGCGACCTGGAGACGGCCGAGATCGCCATTCACGCGAGCCTGACGGGTCACCTGGTGTTCTCGACGCTGCACACCAACGACGCGCCGACGTCGGTGACGCGTATGCTGGACATGGGCATCGAGCCGTACATGCTCACGTCCACGGTGGAGGCGATCGTGGCGCAGCGTCTGGTGCGTCGGATCTGCATGAACTGCCGCAGCGAGTTCCAGCCGACGGAAGAGATGCTGATGGAGCTGAACCTGACGCCGGACGACGTGCGCGGTCGCACGTTCTTCTACGGCCGCGGGTGCGAGCAGTGCAACAACACGGGGTACCGCGGGCGAACGGCCATCTTCGAGATCATGCGGATGGACGACGAGCTCCGGACGCTGATCCGCAGCGGCACGAGCAGCAACGTGCTTCGGTCGGAGGCGCGTCGCGGAGGGATGCGGAGCCTGCGTGAGAGCGGCCTGATGAACATCTACGACGGCATCACGACGATCGAGGAAGTGGTTCGCGAGACGATAGTCGAGGAATAACGGTGGGCAAGCACCCCATTGGGAGGAGATAGCGATGCCGGTGTATCAGTTCGAGGCCATGAACGCCCAGGGCCAGGAAGTCCGCGACGAGGTCGAGGCGGCGAGCCAGGAAGACGCCGTTCAGAAGATTCGCGGCATGAACTACTTCCCGACGCAGATTCGGGAAAAGAGCGGGCGCAAGCCCCGCGCCGCGGCGGCCGCCGCCGGGCAGAAGAAGGGCAAGACGCTGACCTTCGGCGGCGTGTCGCAGAAGCATCTGACGATGTTCACGCGACAGCTCAGCACGTTGCAGGACGCCGGGCTGCCGATTCTGCGCAGCCTGCGGATTCTGTTCGGGCAGCAGAAGCCGGGCGTCCTGAAGAATGCCCTGGGCGACATCATCGAGGACGTCGAGGCCGGCTCCACGCTGTCGGAAGCCATGGCCAAGCACCCGAAGTGCTTCAACCGGCTCTACGTGAACGTCGTGCGGGCCGGCGAGGCCGGCGGCGTGCTCGACCGGATCCTGCTCCGCCTGGCCGACTTCCAGGAAAAGTCCATGGCCCTGCGCCGCAGGATCATCGGCGCCATGATCTACCCGGTGATGGTCATCTCGGTGGCGGCGGTCATCGTCGCGGCCATCATGATCCTGATCATCCCGAAGTTCCGCAAGATCTTCGAGGACTTCAACACCACGCTGCCGAAGCCGACCGAAATCCTGATCAACATCAGCAACTTCTTCGTGGCCTACTGGTTCGTCATCCCGATCGCCCTGGTGGTGTTCTTCCTTGGGCTGAAACTGCTGAAGATGACCGCGGGCGGCCGGTACGCGATCGACTGGTTCCTGCTCCAGGTGCCGCTGGTCAAGGGCATCATCAACCGCGGCGCGGTGGCCCGGTTCACCCGCACGCTGGGCACGCTGATCAGCTCGGGCGTGCCGATTCTGGAAGCCCTGAAGATCACGCGCGACACGGTGGGCAACGAAGTGCTGTCGCGAGCCCTGACGAGCGTGCACGACAGCATCCGCGAAGGCGAAAGCATCGCCGCGCCGCTGAAGCAGAGCGGCGTCGTGGATGCCATCGTCGTCAACATGATCGACGTCGGCGAAGAAACGGGCGACCTGGACAAGATGCTCACGAAGGTGGCCGACAACTACGACGAGGAAGTGGACGCCCTGGTGGCGGGCCTGGTGGCCGCCCTGGAGCCGATCATGGTGGTGACCCTGGGCGCGATCGTCGGCGGCATCGTCATCGCGCTGTTCCTGCCGCTGGTGAAGCTGATCCAGTCGGCTCGCGGCAACTGAGAAAGGGTTCGCCGAGGCCCGCCGGGAGGCACGAGGCGGGCATCGGCCCGGACGGAGGATCGACCATGGATCGTGTACGCGGAAGGACAAATCGGGCGGCGTTCACGCTGCTGGAGATGCTCCTGGTGATCGTCATCATCATGATCCTGGTGGCGATCCTCGTGGCCGGCGTGATGACCCGGTCGCCGGGCAAAGTGGCGACCGAGAACCTGATGAAGCAGTTGCGTCAGTCGCTGGAGTCCTACTACTCGGTCTATCAGGCCTACCCGCCGAGCAGCCATAGCGGCATGGCCGGGTCGCAGTGCCTGTACTACTTCCTGATGGGGCCGAACGGCGAGGGGTGGACGCGCAGCGACGGCGTGGCGCCGGGATTCACCTGGCAGGCGCCGGCCATCGATCCGAAGTACATCTCGGACAAGGAACTGAACAAGAAGTTCTTCTGGGACGGCTACGGCGACAACGCCAAGGCGCTGCTGTACTTCCGCGCCGATCCGACCAAGACGGGCAAGTCGTACACGCAGGTCTACAGCAGCAACGACAACGCGGGCCTGGGCGACTACGGCTGGAACCCGCCGGCGGACACCTGGAAGAAGGTGGTCGCGGCCGATCCGGAATCCGGCAACAGCCGCGCCAAGAACGAGAACTCGTACATTCTGTGGGCGGCCGGCGGCGACCGCGAGTTCGGCTACAACGAAGACCGGATCGACGACGAGATGAATGTGGTCCGGCCGCGGGACCAGTAGGGTGTGGGCGCAGAACGATTGTTCGGCAGGCGTTCGGTGGCGTCACGGAGACAAGCCATGACAGATAAGCGCAAGGCATTCACGCTGGTGGAGTTGATGCTGGTGATCCTGATCATCGGGATCGTCATGGCCCTGCTGATGAAGGCCGGGCCGGACGTGGTCCGCAACATCAAGATCATGCAGACGAAGAACTTCCTGATGACCCTGGAGATGGGGTGCCAGCGGTATAAAGAGGTGTTTGGCAGTTTCCCGCCGGACGGGGCCGAATCGGGGTACACCGGCGGCAACACGCGCTTGGATCCCTATCCTGCGCACCGGCCGCTGCCGGACGATCAGAGACGTGCCATCGCCGCCCTGTTTCCCGGGCTGCAAGGGCCCAAGGGCTTCGGTTGGTCGAAGGAAGAGCACGGCATAGCCGTGGACTTCGCTCCGATTCTGGAAAGCGGGTCGAGTCACCTGGGGAAGGCGGTCATTGCCTCCGGCGTGCAGGGCGACGTGTTCCTGGATGCGTTCAACAAGCCGATCATGTACCTGAAGGCTCACACGAATCCGCAGACGCATTCGGAGCATCTGGACGACCTCTCTGGCGGCAAGGTGAAGAAGCGGTACAACTCCTGGATTTTCCGTGCCCTTTGGGGAGGGCAGTCGGGCATCGGCGGCTGGCAGAACGGCGGCATGTGGGACGTCTACGAGGCTCACTGGAAGAAGAAGCTGACGGCGCGCTATGCTCCCGATGAAAAGGGTGTCATGCGGTACTATCCGCACAATCCGGATTCGTTCGTGTTGTGGTCGTCGGGGCCGGACGAGAGGTTCGGCTACTGGATCTATGACGAGGACGCGAACGGTTACGATTTCATCCGGAACGTTAACGAATTGCACGAAGGTACGTGCGACGACATCACGAATTTCTGAGAGACTGTCGTTGGGTGCCATGGCCGCTTGACGTAGTTCCCGAGCACCGTCGAGGGGCGGCCATGAAGGGCGGCTCGCGAGCCGCCCCTACGGTGGACGCGGCGGCAGGGTTTGTCCCGTTCGACCCTCACCGCCCCTCGACTGTGCTCGGGGCACCTGCCCCTGGAAGGGGGAGGGGTGGTGCAGAGGCTTCCCGGACATGCCGGATGAGCCCAAGGAAAGGGGTGTGCCATGAGATGGAATGAGGCATTTTCTCGGCGGGCGGGCGCTGCGGCGCGGCGCGGCCGTTGCGGCGGTTTCACCATGATCGAGATGGTCATGGTGATCAGCATCATGCTGTTCCTGCTGGGCGTGCTGGCGGTGGTCGTCGGCAGCGTGCAGGCGACCTCGCAGCGACAGTCCACGGCGCAGCTCATTGATGCCATCGAGTCGGCACTGGTGATGTACTACGACATCAACGGCGAGTACCCGGACCTGTCGGCGTCGAACGACGACAACACCACGTTCTACGCTAACGACATCGGCTTCGGCCGGGCGCAGTGCCTCTACTGGCACCTGACCAGCCCCGAGAAGGGGGCGTGCATGAAGAGCATCCCCGCCAGCGCAGCCCGCACGCCGCCGTACAAGGAAGGTACCAGCAAGTCGTTGCCGTACCTGGTGGATGCGTGGCAGAACCCGATCCAGGTGGCCGTCTTCGAAGACGACGAGAAAGCCTCGTTGCAGAACGGGGGCGTGCCGCTGGTGGCATCGTGGGGCCCGAACGGTCGCGGCTGGGATTACGGCGAGTTCGGGGGCAGCACCGATCTGAGCTCGAAGCTGGCGAGCAAAGACGACGACGTGTCGGACGATCTGACGAATTTCCGGGATCTGCCGGAGAACTGACGGGTCGCCAACAGGGGCGACCTCATGCGGGAGTGCGAGCCATGACACACCGGACCACACGAGCTTTTACGCTGGTCGAGCTGATGGTCACGATGGCGATCATCATCCTGGCGGCCACGATGGTGGCGCCGCTGATCGGCGCACTGACCAAGGGCAACCGCGTCGAAGGCGCCCTGCTGGACGTGCAGGCGTACCTGGCCATGGCGCGGCAGCAGGCCGTGCAGTTCAATAAGAGCGTGGCCGTGCGGTTCGTGCCGCCCACGGACCTGACGCCGAGCTGGCGGCTGATGATCGAGGAACTCAAGGACGGCGCCGGTAGCCCGTCGAATGCCGGAAGCTGGCGGGTGTTGCCGGGCGCCTACGGCGCGAAGCTGCCGTCGATGCTGAAAATGGAAAACGGCGGCGGAGGCAGTTCGGGCTGGCGTATCTGGTTCGGCCCGGACGGCTTCATTCCGCAGACCTGCACCGACTCGAACCTGATCATCAAGGTGGGGCCCAGCAGCACGGACATCAAGGAGCCGACGGTTTCCTATGCCGTGAACCGCGCCACGGGGCAGTTCCTGCGATTTTCGCCGAGGGTGGGCGAGGCCGACTGAGCGAATGTCTCGGGGCCGGCGTCGGTCAGGAGGCGGTCAGGCGGCGGATTTCGTCGAAGGTTCGCTCGAAAAGCTGGTCCTGGGGTATCTTTTCGCCGGTAGTCTGGCCATGACGAAAGAACACGCCAAAACCTCTGCCTGCGGCGACTCCCAGGTCGGCCTCGCGCGCCTCGCCCGGGCCGTTGACCACGCAGCCCATGACGGCTACGCGGAGCGGCTTGCGGATGCTCCGGGTGGCCTCGTAGAGTTTCTCGGCGAGGCTGGTCAGATCAACTTCGCACCGGCCGCACGTGGGGCACGAGATGATCTCGACGCCGGCCAGGGGCGCCAGGCCCATGACCTCCAGAAGGCGTCGGCCGACGTGGACTTCGTTGACCGGGTCGCCGGTGATGCTGATGCGGAGGGTGTCGCCGAGCCCTTCGGCCAGCAGGGCACCCAGGCCGGCGGCGCTTTTCAGGACGGCTTCCTCGCGCGGGCCTGCGGCCGTGATGCCCAGGTGCAGCGGGTAGTCGCACGCCTCGGCCATGTGCCGGTAGGCCCACACGGTCGTGGGCACGTCGCTGCCTTTCAGGCTCAGAACGATGTCGCGGAACGAGCGACGCTCGAACAGATCGAGGTACGAGCGGGCGGCATCGACCATGCGGCGGGCGATTTCCTGCGGCGCGTGCTGCCGGGCGTCGTCGCGGTCCCGGGGCATGACGCTGCCGCTGTTGACGCCGATGCGGATGGCCGTGCCGCGGCGTCCGGCCTCGTCGATGACGCGGTAGAGGTCGTCGGCGACGGGGATGTTGCCGGGGTTGATGCGGATTTTGGCCGCGCCGGCTTCCATGGCGGCCAGCGCGAGCCTCGCGTTAAAATGAATGTCGGCCACCAGGGGCACGGGCGAGCGGTCGCAGACGGCTCGCAGGGCCTTGGCGGCGGCCGGCGTCGGCACGGCCAGGCGTACGAGTTGGGCGCCGGCATCGGCCAGACGGACAATCTGGGCAACGGCGGCCTCGACGTTTTCGGCCGGGGCGGTAATCATCGACTGCACGCTGACCGGGTGGTCGCTGCCGATGAGGACGGAGGCGACACGGACGGTTCGCGTTCGGCGTCGCGGAAACAACGATTCGCAGTGGCTCATGGCGGGCATTATCGGCGTCGAGCGCGGGCCCGTCAAACCAAAAGGCCGGCTCTGGTGCGATGAGAGCAAGGAACCACGTCAGTTGCCGCACGGGGCGGCGAAGGAGGCTACAATGGGGAACCGACGTCAAGGATTCACCCTGATTGAGTTGCTCATGGTGGTGTTGATCATCGGGTTGCTGGTGATCATGCTGGTGCCCGTGGTCTCGGCGGCGCGAATGACGGTGCTGTCGCACATGACGGAGAGCCGCATCTGGGAGATCGACAACGCTGTGGCGCGGTACCGCGAGGTGTTCGGCGACTACCCGCCCAGCGGGAAGCCCACCGGGGCGGACTGGGGCGGCTACCCCAAGGGCGTGTTCGAGATGAAGGAGTACCTGAAGGACTACTCGGAGTACCAGTACTTCGATCCGAACTACGAACAAGGTGGCACGAATCTGGCCAGACGGTCCCCCGGGGTGTGCTACCTGGTCTACTTCCTGTTTGGCCCGAACGGAACGGGCTGGAACCCGACCACGCACAAGGTGTCGGCCGGGTGGACTCCGCCGTCGGGCCTGACGCGCTATTTGTCGAAGGACGTGGTTCCCAACGACAAGGCGGATGGCAGCAGCGACTTTGGATGGCGGCCGTACTATGTGTTTGAGGACGCGTTTGGACTCAGCGGCGGGGGGGTGGCGCCCTACCAGGGTGCTATCCTTTATCTGCGTGCGAATCCGCGGGTGCGTCACAACCCGAACGACACGGGGAACGCGACGACCGTTTGCCCCTATGGCCGCAGCTCCGCGTATCGGTGGTACACCGAGGATACGGCCAGCCAGTGGTCCTGGGACTGTCGCGGAGGCCCCGGCGACTACCCCTATTACACAGGCGACGGGGAACACGCGAAGAATCTGGCTCGGATGTTGCGGCAGAACCCGAAGGAGTTTGCCCTGATCAGTGCCGGACCGAACCATTTCTTCGGCTATCGGGCGTTGAACACGCACGGCCAGAACGAGATGCTCGAAGGCGCCGACTGGGACGACGGTTCGTCGGACGACATCACGAACTTCGACTTTGAGTGATCCGTTGCGAGCGGTTGTGCTTCGTGGGAGCGACTCTTGAGACGATCGGGTCTTGGGTGTGTGTTGGCGGCGATATGGCTGACTGCGGCGGCGCCCTGCTTCGGCGATGCGACGGCCGAGGTGGGGCGCGCCGAGCAGGATGCCCTGAGCCGCGCGTTCGACGACCTGTATCGGCGCCTCGGGCGCATGCAATTGACCCCTGACGTGCATGTCGAGGACTTTCTGGCTGCGGACCCGGCGGTTCGCGCGTCGGTGTGCGACGCCATGCGGCAATCGGCTCGCATCCTGCCGCCGCAGCGCTACAGCGACGGCGTGGTCGTCGTGCAGGTGGACCTGCCGATCGAGGACGTGACGGCGCACCTGGGCGCGGCGTGCCGCGACGCCTATCGCGGCGACCGGTTCAAGCCGGACGATTTCCGCAAGATTCTCCTCTACACCGACCGGCTGGGGTTGTGGGGTCTGGGCCAATCGCGCGGGCAGACGCCCGTCGGGCTGGTGGCGGCCGGCCCCGTGGGATGGGAGGAAGCCGGCGTGTTTGGACGGCTCCGCGCCCGGCACCAGGCGGTGGCGTCGGCCTATCGACTGCTCCTGCAACGGATTCGAGGCATGAGCATTTCGGCGTCGAAGACCGTGGGCGACTTCGCCGACAGCGACGCCCGGATTGCCGCCGATCTGGAGACCTTCGTGCGTTCGCACCCGATCGACGGCGAGGCACGGTACCTGCCCGAGCGGATTTGTGAAGTGACGGCCACAGTAACGGTGGCGGACCTGGCGGCCGAACTGAAGTCGCTGGCCAATGCGTACGGCGCCACCGGCGACTACGCGCCGGAGCGTTTTCACACGCTGGCGTCGCAGGCGGGACAACCCGTGCTGACAGCCCTGGGCGTGGCTGTGGCCGAGTCGCCGCCGGCAGCGGAGGCGGCGGTCGCCGAAGAGCAGGTCTGGACGGAAGTCGTGGCGGCCGACCCGCCTGAGGCCGTGCGCGACGAGCAGCAGGCGCGTCTGCTGACGGTCAAGGCCGCCGAGGCCGAGGCCCGTCGCCGGTTTCGCGATAAGGTCGAGGGCAGCCCGGTCATCGAGGGGACGCCGCTGTCGGCGTGGATGCTGAAGGACGCCGGCGCCCGGAGCGACGTGGAACTGCTCCTGCGGAACCTTCGCGTCGTCCAGATGCGTAAGCTCAAGAGCGGCGGCGCGGAAATCACCGCCGAGCTGCCTGTGAATCGCCTGACGGAACTCCTCAACGTCTACCGTAGTCGCATCCAACCCGCCCGACAGGCCGCAGACGGCGCACCACGCAATCCCTGATGACAACGTGCGGCGCCGGTGGAGGGCGGGCTCACGAGCCGCCCCTACGGTTGCCGCGGCGGAGGGCTGCGGCGGTTGCCAGGCATAGGGGTACGGCTGCCAGCCAGGCGGGGGCCCAGGCAGATGCCCCCCATGCAGCCGCGACACAGGCGGCGTCGGCCACCGGCAGCAGAAGCAGCGCGATCAGGACGACGCGCGACGGGCGCAGGCCCGCGACGGTCCGCATGCCGTGCCGCTTCTCCAGGGCGCTGACGAGGCTGGCCGCGGCCGTCAGGGCACAGACGGAGATTAACAGCACCCATCCGCATCCCGCCCGCGGCGAGGTCCAGAACTGCCACTGGCCGGCGACGACCGACCAGCCGATGAGGACGTTGCCCGCGCGGCAGGCGGCCATGAAGACGACCGACGTGACCGTGTGTCGTTTGGCCCATCCGTTGTAGAGGCACACGGCCGCAAGGGTGAAGGCGATCATGGTCAACGTGGGCTCGCCGACGAACGAGGCGCCGGCGGCCACCATGCCGAGAAGGACGGCCAGTGTGCTCAGGGCGGCGGCCGGGGAGAGTTCGCCGCGGGCCAGCGGGCGGTCGGTGCCCGAGGCAACATCGTCGCGGCGGTCCAGCAGGTCGTTGAGCCCCATGCCAAACAGGTAGAGCCCGGGCGACACCAGGAGCAGAGGCAGCAGGTCGGCGCGGGCGAACGCGGCGGGGCTTCCGGCGGCCACGGCTGCTCCGGCCAGCACGTCGGCCAGGGCCGTCCAGACCAGCGGCAGCCGCACGAATCGGAGGATGGCCACCACGCGTTGCATGGCGGCCAGTATAGTCGGGCGTCACCACCCTGGGAAGTGCGAAGCGGCAACGTTGCATTGACGTTCTGGGGAAGCAGGGGCCGGATGCCCCTGCCACTCACGGGCAAGATGCCCATGTCACGGTACGGCTCCCAAACGTTAATGCACCAGCGGCAACTGGGGCTGGCAAGGTCGGGCCGGGGCGTGTAGAATCACGGGTTCGGGCGACCAGTGCGGTTCGAGGGCAATTGGATGATTGTGACGATTGACGGGCCTGCCGGGAGCGGCAAATCGACCGTGGCGCGTCTTCTGGCGGCGCGGCTGGGAGTGGCGCACCTGGACACGGGGGCGATGTACCGTGCGGTGACGGTGGCGGGGTTGCGTCGGGGGATCGACCTGGCCGACGAGGCGGCGCTGTCGCGGCTGGCCGGCGAGGTTCGGATCGACCTGGTGCGCGACGGCGACGGACTGCGCGTGCTCGTGGACGACGAGGACGTGACGGCGGCGATCCGCGAGAACGACGTGAGCCGCAGGACGTTCCATGCGGCCTCGAACGAAGGGGTGCGGTCGGTGCTGGTCGAGGCGCAGCGTCGCATCGGCCGACAATGGGGAAGCCTCGTGACCGAGGGTCGCGACCAGGGCACGGTGGTGTTTCCGACGGCGGACGTGAAGTTCTATCTGGATGCGTCGGCCGAAGAGCGTGCCCGGCGGCGGCACAGGGAACTGGTGCAGCGCGGCAAAGAGGCGGCCGTGGCGTCGATCCTTGAGGAACTGAGGCAGCGCGACGCGAGCGACCGCAACCGGAAGGTGGGTCCGTTGCGTGCTGCCGAGGACGCGGTGGTGGTGGACACGACGAGGATGACGATTGACGAGGTGGTGGATGCGCTGATGCGGCATGTCCGCCGCGCGGGAGGCGCGTAGGGCCATGCTCCAGCGGATGTGGTACAGGTTGCTTCGGTTCATGTCGCAGATGCTCTACGTGGGGCTGATGCAGGGGCGGGCGTACCATCGCGATCGCGTTCCGGCCGAGGGCGGGCTGTTGGTGGTTGCCAACCACCAGAGCTACCTGGATCCGATTCTGGTGGCGTTGCCGATTTCGCGTCCGTTCAGCCCGATGGCCCGCGAGTCGCTGTTTCGCCAGAGGTTGTTCTCGTGGCTGATCCGGTCGCTGAATGCGTTTCCGGTGAAGCGCGGCAGCGCGGACCTGGCGGCGATCAAGGAGGCCATACGTCGTTTGCGTCGCGGCGACATTGTGCTGGTGTTTCCCGAGGGCACGCGGACGCGCGACGGGTCGATCGGTCGGCTCCAGAGCGGGCTGGTGCTGATCGCGCAGCGGGCGAAGGCGCCGATTCTTCCGGCCGTGATCGACGGAGCCTACGAGTGTTGGCCGCGGCAGCGGGTGCTGCCGACGTGGCACGCGCTGAAAGTGGGCTACGGCGAGGCGATTCCGGCCGACGTGGTCGGGCGGAGCGAGCCGGACGAACTCGTCGCCGAGCTGCACCGCCGCATGGTCGAGCTTCAGGCGGAACTCAGGGGCGAGGGGAACCAGGCATGGGGCAAGTGATTCAGGCGGGCGGCCGGACGATTGAGATGGCCGAGAACAGCGGGTTCTGCTTCGGGGTGCGTCGGGCGATCCAGATCACCGAAGAGACGCTGGCCCGTGGCGGGCGGGTGTACAGCCTTGGGTCGGTCATCCACAACCCGCAGGAGATACAGCGTCTGGAGGGACTGGGCCTTCGGGTCATCGAGATGCTGGAGGAGGCTGTCGAGCCCGGAGTGCTGATTATCCGCAGCCACGGTGTGAGCCCGGCGACGGCGGCGGCGGCAGAGGCGCGCGGGCTGGAACTGGTGGACGCGACGTGTCCGCTGGTCAAGCGGGCGCAGAGCCTGGCGCGGAAGCTCCACGACGAGCAGTACCGCGTGGTGGTGGTGGGCGACGCGAAGCACCCGGAGGTGGAGGCGATTCTGGGCTACGCCCCCGGGGCGGCGGTCATTGACGGTCCGGAGGGCCTGGGCGACCTGGTGACACAGGCCCGTCTGGGGATCGTGAGCCAGACGACGCAGTCGCCGCGGCGGTTTCGTGAGACAACGGCCGAGGCGGCGCGCCGGTTCCAGGGGCACGAGCTTCGGGTGTTCCACACCATCTGCAACGCGACGGTGGACCGTCAGGCGGCGGCCATGGAGCTGGCAGGCCGCGTGGACGTGATGATCGTTCTGGGCGGCCATAACAGTGCGAACACGCGGGAGTTAGCGCGTCTGTGTACCAGCACGGGGGTGCCGACGTATCATCTGGAGACGGCGGAGGAGTTGGAGGAAGCGATGCTGGCGGGGCGGGTCCGCGTGGGAGTGACGGCGGGGGCCAGCACGCCGGCGTGGCTGGTGGAGCGTTTCATCGAGACGGTAAAAGGTCTCGACGCCTGAGGGGATAGTTGTTACAATGCCCCTCCTTTGGTGTGGGCTTAAGCGGGCCGACGGGGTGCGCTTGCCCGGTTCGGGTCATCCCCCAGACGGGGCGGATGGTCGCGAGTGTCCTGCGGGGCAGGACGGTGAACGGTCTCGGGGCCTCCGAGGGCAATCAGAGAGGTTGTTATCACATGGTACGTCCGAGTATTCTGCGTCAGTACGGTGTCCGCGACAGCGATATCGAGAGCGAAGTCCAGCAACTGCTGTCCCAGGACGGCAAGGGCGCCTTGCCGGATGCATACGAAGCCTCGATCAAGAACTACGAGGTCGGGAGCATCCTGTCGGGCAAGATCATCAACGTGTTCGGCGACTCGGTGGTCGTCGATGTGGGCTATAAGAGCGAAGGGACGGTCGAGAAGGCCGAGTTCCAGGACCCGTCGAAGATCGAAATCGGGCAGCGCGTGGACGTGCTGCTGGAGGCGGTGGACGGCGAGAGCGGCCAGATTGTGCTGTCGAAGCGCAAGGCGGACCGGATTCGCGGCTGGGAACGGATCATCAACGAGCACGCCGAGGGCGACGTGGTCGAAGGCCGCGTGATGCGGAAGATCAAGGGCGGCCTGCTGGTGGACATCGGGGTGCCGGTGTTCCTTCCTGCGAGCCAGGTGGACATTCGTCGGCCGTCGGACATCGCGGAGTACATCGGCCGCGACATCAAGTGCAAGATTCTGAAGATCGACCAGAGCCGTCGGAACATCGTGGTGAGCCGCCGTCGGCTGATCGAGGAGCAGCGCGAGGAGAGCAAGAAGAAGCTTCTGGCCGAGATCCAGGTGGGCGAAATCCGTCGCGGCGTGGTGAAGAACATCGCCGACTTCGGGGCGTTCGTGGACCTGGGCGGCATCGACGGGCTGCTGCACATCACCGACATGAGCTGGACGCGGATCAGCCATCCGAGCGAGATGGTGCGGATCGACAGCGAGATCGAAGTGGTCATTCTGAATGTGGACCGCGAGAAGGAGAAGATCGCCCTGGGCCTGAAGCAGAAGGAAAAGAGCCCGTGGGAGAACGTGGAAGAGAAGTACCCGATCGGTTCGAAGGTCAAGGGCACCGTGGTCAACATCATGAACTACGGGGCGTTTGTGAAGCTGGAGGACGGGATCGAGGGGCTGGTGCATATCAGCGAGATGTCGTGGACGAAGCGGATCAACCACCCGAGCGAGATGGTGGCCGCGAACGACCAGGTGGACGTGGTCGTCCTGGACATCAACAAGGAGAAGCAGGAGATCAGCCTCGGGATGAAGCAGACCGAGGTGAACCCGTGGACGCTGGTCAAGGACAAGTATCCTCCGGGGACGATCGTCGAGGGCAAGGTGCGGAACCTGACCAACTACGGCGCCTTCATCGAGATCGAGGAAGGGATCGACGGGCTGCTGCACGTCAGCGACATGTCGTGGACGCGTAAGATCAGCCATCCGAACGAGTTGCTGAAGAAGGGCGACACGGTGAAGGCTGTGGTGCTCAACGTGGACCAGGACAAGAAGCGCGTGGCCCTGGGCCTGAAGCAGCTGGAAGAGGATCCGTGGGAGACGCGGATTCCGTCGTCGTACGTGCCGGGCGAGCTGGTCAAGGGCACGGTTACGAAGATCACGAACTTCGGCGTGTTCGTGCAACTGGAAGGCGACCTGGAAGGCCTGCTGCATGTCAGTGAGCTGGCCGACCACAAGGTGGAGCACCCCGAGGACGTGGTGAAGGTGGGGGAGGCCATCGAGGTCAAGATTCTGCGTGTGGACACCGACGAGCGGAAGATCGGCCTGTCGCTGAAGCGGGCGCAGTGGGCGGCGGAGGATGCCGAACAGGAGCAGTCGCCGGCACAGGGCGGCACCGCGAAGCGCGAACGGGCGAAGCTGGGCGGCATCCAGGACTCCGATGGCGGCGTGGACGGAATCGTCAGCGACGTGCTGTTCAGCATGCCGAAGCCGTCCGAGCCGGCCAAGGACGACGAGGAGCAGTGACCGTCGGCGGGTAGACTGACGGGCATGTGTCGTTGGTGCAAAGTCAAGCAAACCAAGGGCAGGGGAAGGGGCGGACGCTCGCCCCTTCCCATAAGTTCTTGTGAAAACTCAAGTTGTCGTTGCCGAAAAGTCAAAAGAAAAAGGTTGCCAAGGGGCGGCTTTCGTGGTTTAATACGAGCCGCTTGGGACTCGGGCTTGGGTCCAATTCGACACGTCAAGCTGTTCCTCGACCGTCCCATCAAACCGGTAGAGGGTGTGTCTCAAGCGACCGGTGCCGAATGCCGGGGTTGGTGGAGCCGCTCTCACATATCTGAATGCGGTTTCAGTCGTAAGACCGACAACGAGGGGGTCTCGTCGTATGGAATCGGGCCTGCAGCTCTACCTGCGTGAGATCAATCGAGCCAGTCTGCTCACACCGGAACAGGAGCAGGATCTGTCCAGGCGTCTGCGCAAGGGCGACATGCGCGCCCGCGACGAGATGATCCGCAGCAACCTCCGCCTGGTAGTCAACATCGCCAAGAACTACTGCAATCGCGGGCTGCTGTTCCTCGACCTGATCGAGGAGGGGAACCTGGGGCTGCTCCGGGCGGTCGAAAAATTCGATCCGACGATGGGGTGCCGGTTCTCGACCTACGCCTCGTGGTGGATTCGCCAGGCAATCAAGCGTAGCCTGATGAACAGCAGCAAGCCGATCGAGATTCCGGCCTATATGGTCGAGATGATCGGCAAGTGGCGTCGGGCGACGCAGCGGCTCGAGGGCGAGTTGGGCCGTCCGCCGAGCGTCGAGGAAACGGCCAAGGACATGGGCCTGCCGGCCAAGAAGGCGTCCATTATCGCCCGCGTGGCCAAGGCGTTCTCGACGCCCGTGCGGCAGACGGGCGACGAAGGCGGCATGCCCTTGTCGGAGATGCTCGCCGACGACCGGGCCCAGGATCCCGCCGAGGCCATTTTCGACAACCATCGCACGGAAATCGTCACGGACCTGCTCAACAGCATCGACGAGCGAGCCTCCAGCATCCTTCGCATGCGGTTCGGCCTGGACGGCGACGAGCCGATGACCCTCAAGGAGATCGGCGAGAAGATCGGCCTGACGCGGGAACGCGTCCGCCAGATCGAGCGCGACGCCCTCCAGCGCATCAGCGAGGCCATCGCCCGCAAAGAGGGCGACCTCGAAGACCAGGAAGCCGACGTCAAGACGCAGACTGCGTGAGTCATGCCGTCG
Source organism: Phycisphaerae bacterium (assembly GCA_012729015.1). Classification (GTDB taxonomy): domain Bacteria; phylum Planctomycetota; class Phycisphaerae; order FEN-1346; family JAACEH01; genus JAAYDY01. Next base: position 40,196 of record JAAYDY010000120.1, read on the forward strand.
GTCCAGCCGCTTCAATCCGCCACTGCACACGCCACAGGAAGGAGAGCCCCATGGCCTCAGCCGCCGAGCGCCTCAAACCGTTGATCCGCAGCATTCCCGACTTTCCGAAGCCCGGCATCGTCTTCCGCGACATCACCACCCTCATCGCCGACGCCGACGCGCTGCGCGAGGCCGTGCGCCTCATGGCCGATCCGTTCCGCGACGACGGGATCGATCTGGTCGTCGGCATCGAGTCGCGAGGGTTTATCTTCGGCGCCGCCGTGGCGATTGAACTGGGCGCCGGCTTCGTTCCGATCCGCAAGCCCGGCAAGCTGCCGTTCAAGACCGTGCGCCAGGAGTACTCGCTGGAGTACGGCACCGACACGATCGAGATGCATGCCGACGCCGTCGGCAAGGGTCGGCGCGTGCTGATGGTGGACGACCTGCTCGCCACGGGCGGCACCATGGCGGCGGCATGCCGATTGGTCGAGGGCCTGGGCGGCGTGGTGGCGGGCACGAGTTTCCTCGTGGAACTGACGTTCCTCGGCGGCCGAGAGAAACTCGGCAAGCGCCGAACGGTTGCCCTGATCGGCTACGACAGCGAGTGACCTTGGCGCCGACGTAGCCGTTCGATGTGGATTTCCAGGACGGTCACGTCGCTGTGGCCGATGCCGGGAATGCGGGCCGCCTGGCCGAGGCTGGTCGGGCGGATGCGGGCGAACTTCTCGCGGGCCTCGTGGCGCAGTTGCGGCACGGAAGCGTAGTCCAGCCCGTCGGGTATGCGGCGCAGCTCCCGCCGGCGGAATCCCTCGACTTGTCGCGCCTGACGTTCAAGATACCCGGCATACTTGACTTCGATCTCCACCTGCTCGGCGGCCAGGGGTAACGCAGCCGTGAGGCGGGCCAGGTCGGCGTTGCGGCCGGCCAACTCCGTCAAGGTCATTTCCGGCCGTCGCAGCAACTCCGCGAAACTCTTCGATCCGTCGCGGCAGGCGGCCAGCGCCGCGGCGATCCGCTCCATGGCGGCCAGTTTCTCGTTCAGCAACCGTCGCCGCGGTTCATCGACAAGGCCCATCTCGTGCCCCAACGGCGTCAACCGCCGGTCGGCGTTGTCGTAACGCAGCAGCAGCCGGTACTCGGCCAGGCTCGTGAACAGCCGGTACGGTTCTTCGGCGCCCTTGGTCACCAGGTCGTCGATCATCACGCCGATGTAGGCCTGGTCGCGGCCCAGAACCACCGACTCCTGTCGCGCGACGTACCTGGCGGCGTTCAGCCCGGCCATCAGGCCCTGGCCGGCGGCCTCTTCGTAGCCGCTGGTGCCATTGATCTGCCCGGCCAGGAACAGCCCCGGCACGCGCTTGACCTGAAGGTCGCTCGTCAGTTGCGTCGGCGGGACAAAATCGTACTCGATGGCGTACCCGAACCGCAGAATCTCGGCCCGCTCGAGGCCCTCGATGGCCCGGACCATGGCCAGTTGCACGTCGGCCGGGACGCTCGTCGAGATGCCGTTGGCGTACACCCAATCGGTATCGCGGCCCTCGGGTTCCAGGAACACCTGGTGGCGGTCGTGGTCGGCGAAGCGGACGATCTTGGTCTCGATCGACGGGCAGTAGCGCGGCCCGGTGCTCTCGATCTGGCCGCTGTAGAGCGGCGCGCGGTGCAGGTTGTCGCGGAGCAACTGGTGCACACGTTCGTTGGTGTAGGCGATGAAGCACGGCGTCTGGTCGATGCGGAGGCGGACCGTCAGGAACGAAAACGGGACGATGTCGCCGTCGCCGTCCTGCCGCTGGAGCCGGTCGAAGTCGATGGTGCGGCGGTCGAGCCGGGGCGGGGTGCCGGTCTTCAGGCGTCCCAGCTCCAGGCCGAGGTCGCGCAGCGACGCCGACAGGGCGGTGGAGGGGGGTTCGTTGACGCGGCCGCCGGGCCAGACCCGCTCGCCGCAGTGCATGCGCCCGTTGAGGAATGTGCCGGGCGTAAGGATGACGGCCCGGGCTGCGAGGTCGCCGGTGACGGCCGTGGCGATGCCGCAGACGCGACCGTCGGCGACGAGCACGCGCATGGCCTCGTCGGCGACGATGTCGAGGTTCTCCTGCTCGCGCAGGCGCGTGAGCATCGCGCGGGCGTAGGCGTCGCGGTCGCTCTGGCACCGGGGGCCGCGGACGGCGGGGCCTTTGCTGCGATTCAGCAGGCGGAACTGGATGGCGGTCTGGTCGGCCACGAGGCCCATGGCGCCGCCCAGGGCGTCCACTTCCCGGACCACTTGCCCCTTGGCCAGGCCGCCGATGGCCGGATTGCAGCTCATCTGGGCGACAGTCTCGGGCGACAGGGTGACCAGGGCTGTCCGGGCCCCGAGCCGCGCGGCCGCCAGCGCCGCCTCGCACCCAGCATGGCCGCCTCCGGCGACGATGATGTCGTATGAGTGCTTCACAGGGGGCGTATTATAAGGCTATCGCCCCGGTCGGGGCACCAGAAAGTCTCGCCGCGGCAACAGTGGGGTGTGTCCGAGAATTCCGGCATATGCGGCAGTCGTTCGCCAGAGCGCGCATGGCGGTCGTTCGTTGTAGTGGACGGTCCTGGGCCTCAGGCTTTCTGGGTTAGTCCTAGGCGCGCCGGCACCCGAGGCCCGAAGGGCCGACAGTCAATAGCCGGCGGCGTGAGCCGCCGGAAACTGCCCCCGCGACGTGACTCGAGCCCCAACGGGGGCGGCAGTGCGGCAACGGCCATGCCTGACGGGGCAGGCATGGCACCACGACGGGCTTCCGGGACTCGTGGGCAGAATGCCCGGGCAAGGAGTATTGAGTGCTGCCAAAGTGGCAGTGTGCTGTGTCATGGATGTGGTTGTCTGCCATTCTGGCACGCCTCTGTTGTTGAGAGTCTGTCTGGGACGTGGAAAATGCGGTTTCTGGCATTGGCATGGGCTTTGCGAGTTAAGATAGGTAGAAGTTGGCCCTGAATAGGGTCGCGGCGAGTGGGGAGTGGTTGACAGACTCTTAGTGGAGGTGCGAGCCATGCCATTCGGACGGTTTTTCGATTCACCGAGGGGGCCGTTTGCCCAGTTGCAGCGAGAGATGAACCAGTTGTTCGATACGCTGGTGGCGCCGCGGTTGGCGGTGGCCCGGGGGCTGGTCGGTCGCACGTTCCCGCCGGTGAACGTTTATGACGACGGGGCGGCCCTGACGCTGGAGTGCGAGTTGCCGGGCATCGACCAGGAGAACCTGGAGCTGTACATTGCCGGCGACACGATGACCCTGAAGGGCGAGCGGCCGGAAGTGCGGTGCGACGAGAACGCGCGGATGCACATTCGAGAGCGCGGGTACGGGACGTTCAACCGGGCCATCACGTTGCCGGTGGACGTGGACGGCGACAAGGCCGAGGCGCGATTCGTCAATGGCGTGCTGCGGGTGACGGTGCCGAAGTCGCCGCAGGTGATGCCGAAGCAGGTGAAGGTGAAGACGGAGTAGCGGGCCTCGCGTCGATGTGCACAAGCGAGCGTGGAGCGTTCCTTATGCAGGGAGGACGTGCGATGAATACGAATGAGACGAGCAGGACGCCGGCGGTTCCGGAAGAGTACTTCCTGCCCCCGGTGGACGTAATGGAGACGGCGGACGAGCTGGTGCTGACGGCGGACATGCCGGGCGTGTCACCGGAGCAGTTGGACGTGACGGTGGAGGAGGGCGTGCTGACGCTTCACGGCCGGGTGTCGGCCGAGGAGGAGCCCGCCTCGCGGAAGACGGTGCAGCGGGAGTTCCTGACGGGCGACTACTACCGGCAGTTCCGCTTGCCGCGCGACTTCTCGGCCGAGGGGATCAACGCGTCGCTGAAGTCGGGCGTGGTGACGATCCGCATTGCCCGTGACGAGCGAAGCAAGCCGCGGCGCATTCCGGTTCAGGTGGAGCCGGCCGAGGCGGAGCGCCGCATCGAGGACAAGTCGGGCAGGTGAGCAAGGGGCGCAAAGGAGGTGAGGTGCTATGGATCTGGTGCCATGGAAGCGAGGTCGTGACGATTCGGCGCTGCAATCGCTGAGGAACGAGTTCAACAGGATCTTCGACCGTTTCTGGTCGGGCGAGCTGGAACCGCTGCACCTGGGCCGGTGGCTTCCGGCGGTGGACGTGTCGGAGACCGACAACGACGTGACCGTGCGGGCGGAGACGCCGGGGATCGATCCGAAGGACATCGAGGTATACGTCGAGGGGGATGTTCTGACGATCAAGGGCGAAAAGAAGGAAGAGACGGAGACGAAGGACCGCAATTTCCATCGCGTGGAACGGCAGTATGGCAGCTTCTCGCGGAGCATCCAGTTGCCGGCGAATGTTGAGGCGGACAAGGTGGAGGCCCAGGCGGCCAACGGCGTGTTGACGATCCGGCTGCCGAAGCAGGAGGACGAGAAGCGGAAGAAAGTTCAGATCAAGGCCGATTGATCCGCAGCGGGCGATCTGCCTGGAGGATTCGTTGGCGAGAACGCACCGAGCCGGGTCTCCGCAAGGGGGTCCGGCTCGGTGCATGAATGTGCAGTGTGGACGGCGTGTGCGGAGACGGCGCCGAAGGCGGTGCGGCTTGAACGGTTGCCGGAGGGGTGCTATACTCCGGAGGTCCTCTGTTCTGCTCGCGTGTAGTCGCAATGGAGAGACGCCAATGTCACCGAAGCGCCGCGATGTCAACGACGAGATGATCAAGCTGGCTCGTCGGATGAACCAGTTGATGGACGAGTGGAAGCACACGTCGTTCATGAGTGCGAGCGACGAGGCATGGCAACCGTCGGTGGACGTGATCGAGTGCGAGCACCGCGTGTGCGTGCTGGCGGACGTGGCGGGGATCGCTCGCGAGGCGATCCAGGTGGTCGTGCAGTGCGACACGGTGATCATCAGCGGCACACGGGTGCTTCCTGGGGCGGACCGGCAGAAGCTAGTGCATCAGCTTGAGCTGCCGCGAGGGCCGTTCCGTCGAGCGGTGGCACTGCCGTTCGAGGCGGAGTCGCTGCCGATGGAGATTGAGTACCACGACGGGCTGCTTCAGATCCACATTGACAAGCCAACCCCCTGAGACAGGACCAGCCATGAAACGCCAGCACGACGCGATGGACGGCCGAGAAGCGGACAGTCCTGAAACTTCATCGTCGAAGGTTTCCGCGGCGGATGCCGTTGTGGAGTCGCCGCAGGGCGACACGCTGCTGCTGATGCCGTTGCGGAACCTCGTGATCTTTCCTGGGATGGTTCAGACGCTGGCCGTGGGGCGTCCGAAGAGCCTGTCGTTGGTGCAGCAGGCGGCCTTGTCGGAGGACAAGCTGTTTGCGGTGTCGGCGCAGAAGGATTCGGAACAGGAGGATCCATCGTTCGAGGGCATCTACGACGTCGGCTGCGTGGTCCGCATGCTGAAGCTGATCAAGATGCCGGACGGGACGCAGACGACGTTGGTGCAGGGCGTGTCGCGGATTCGCCTGACGGAGGCGGTTGCGAGCGAACCGTGTTTCTCGGTGCGGTACGAGTCGCTTCGCGATGTGGTGGAGCCCGGCAAGCGGCTGGACGCTCTGGTGGTAACGGCGCGACAGTTGGTGGGGCGCCTGGCGGAACTGTCGTCGCAGGTGCCCGACGAGGCGACGATCGTTGTCAGCAACCTTCAGGACCCGGGACAGATCGCCGATTTCATTGTGGCCAATCTGAACTATGACGCCGACCGCAAGCAGATGTTCCTGGAAGAGTTGAACGTGCGCCGGCGGCTGGAGAAGGCCACCGAGCAAATCAGCCAGGAGATCGAGGTCCTGGAACTGGCAGGGAAGATCCAGGCCAACGTCAAAACGAGCCTCGACAAGACGCAGCGGGAGTATTTCCTGCGGGAGCAGTTGCGGGCGATCCAGGAAGAGCTGGGCGTGGAGGACGAGCGGAGCCGCGTGCTGGGCGACCTGCGCAAGCGACTGGACGCGGCGGCCTTGCCGGGCGAGGTCCGCAAGGAGGCCGACCGGGAGCTTCAGCGGCTGGAGGTCACGCCGGTTCAGGCGCCGGATTTCAACGTGTCGCGGACGTACCTGGAGTACCTGGCAGACCTGCCGTGGCAGCCGTCGACGCGTCCGCCGGCGGAGATCGAGCGGGCGGAGCGCGTTCTGGACGAGGACCACTACGGACTGGCGAAGGTGAAGAAGCGGATCGTGGAGTTCCTTGCGGTGAATCTGCTTCGCAAGGACGTGAAGGGGCCGATCCTGTGCCTGGCGGGCCCGCCGGGGGTGGGCAAGACGAGCCTGGGTCGTTCGGTGGCGCGGGCTACGGGGCGGCGGTTCGTGCGCGTGAGCCTGGGCGGCGTGCGGGACGAGGCGGAGATTCGCGGGCATCGGCGGACGTATGTCGGCGCGCTGCCGGGGCGGATCATCCAGGAAATCCGCAAGGCCGGGACCAACGATCCGGTGTTCATGCTCGACGAGGTGGACAAGCTCGGAGCCGACGTGCGCGGCGACCCGACCAGTGCGCTGCTGGAGGTGCTCGACCCGGAGCAGAACGCGTCGTTCACGGACCACTACCTGGACGTGCCCTACGACCTGTCGCGAGTCATGTTCATCGCGACGGCGAACATGCTGGAGACGATTCCGTCGCCGCTGAAGGACCGTATGGAGATCATCAGCCTGCCTGGGTACACAGAGACCGAGAAGCTGCAAATCGCGCGTCGGTACCTGGCGCCGCGCACGCTCGAGAGCCACGGGTTGAGTCGGTCGCAGTTGCGGCTGGCGGACTCGGCGTTGCGAGAGATCATCCGCCATTACACGCGTGAGGCGGGGGTGCGGAATCTGGAGCGGCAGATTGCGGCCATTTGCCGTGCCGTGGCGAGGCAGGTTGCCGGAGCCCGGTCCGGGCGGCGGCCGGCGGTGCGCGTGACGGCGGGAGATGTGGCTCAGTACCTGGGTCCGCAGCAGTTCGTGCCCGACGTGGCGGCGCGGACGAGTGTGCCGGGCGTGGTGACGGGGCTGGGCTGGACGCCGACCGGGGGCGACATCCTGTTCATCGAGGCGACCGACATGAAGGGCAGCGGAAACCTGACGCTGACCGGGCAACTGGGCAGCGTGATGCGGGAAAGCGCGCAGACGGCGTTGTCGTATGTTCGCAGCCGCGCCGCGGGGCTGGGCATAGCGTCGGAGCGGCTGTCGAATTGCGACCTGCATATCCACGTGCCGGCCGGGGCGATTCCCAAGGACGGTCCCTCGGCGGGCATCGCCGTGTTCACGGCCTTGGTGTCGCTGCTGACGGGGCGGCCTGCGGCGGCGAACGTCGCCATGACCGGCGAGATCACGCTGCGCGGCCTGGTGCTGCCGGTGGGGGGCATCAAGGAGAAGGTGCTCGGCGCGGCTCGTGCGGGCATCCGCAAGGTGATCCTGCCGGAGCGCAACGCCGTGGACCTGGAGGAAGTGCCGCAGGAAATCCGCGACACGATGGAGTTTGTTGTCGTGCAACGGATGGAAGAGGCGCTGCCGACGGCGCTTCGGGGCTACGGGCGTGAGGGCAAAGGGCGTGGCGGCCGCCGCGCACCGACGCGGGCGGGCAGAAAGCGCCGGTCCGTCTCCGACAGCTGAACTCAGATGCGTTCCTGGGGCAGGGCGAAGCGGGTGAGGCGGAGGGCCTTGTGGCCCTTGTAGAGGCCGGGCTTGCCGCGGAATTTGGGCTGGCCGTTGACGGTGATGAGCAGGTCCTTGTTCGAGGGCTTGTCGGTCTTGATGACGTCGCCGGGCTTGAGCTGCATGAGTTTGTCGAGCGTCATGCTGGTTTCGGCCAGGAAGGCCGTCAGATCGACGACGGTGCCTCCGACTCGCGTGACAAGGTTCTGCTTCGATTGGCCGTCGCTGCTGCTGCGGGTGTAGACGGACCAATTGTGGCCGGTGAACTCGCTCATGATCGGCTCGATGACGTTGAACGGGATGCAGAAGGACATCATGCCGCTGCGCCCGCCGGTGCTGATCTCGAATCCCATAACGACGACGACTTCGTTGGGCGGCACGATCTGAACCATGGCCGGGTTCGACTCGTTGCGAGCGGCCTTGAACTCGATTTCGGTGATGGGCGTCCAGGCCTCGTGCAGGGTGGCGACGGCCCGCTGGATGATGCAATCGACGAGCATGGTCTCGATGGCGGTCAGGGCTCGGTCGGGGATGAAGGCCGTGTCGTTGCCGCCGCCGAGGAGTCGGTCGATGATCGGAAAGATGATCAGCGGGTTGATCTCGAGGATCATGTTGCCGTCGAGCGGGCGGCAACTGAGCAGGTGCATGCAGGTCGGGTTCGGCAGGAGTTGCAGGAACTCCGAGTAGGTCATCTGCTCGATGGAGATGATGTTGACCTCGACGATGGTGCGCAGGTAGCCGGAGAGGCTGGCGCCGAAGTTGCGGCTGAACGTTTCGTGGAGCGATTCGAGGCTGCGCATCTGCTCTTTGCTGACGCGTTCGGGCCGCTTGAAATCGTAGGGGCGTATCTGGGAATCGCGTGAGACGGTGGTGGCCTTGGAGGCGACGGACGGGACGTCGTCGTTGCCGATGGCGCCTTCGTCCACTGCCGAGAGCAGGGCATCGATTTCGCTCTGGTCGAGAATCTGGGGCACGGTTGTGCGCTCCTGTGACGTCTGCCCTCAGGTCATGTTCGGACCTGTCCGTTGCCGCGGACGACGTACTTGTAGGTCGTCAGGTCGCGGATGCCCATGGGGCCTCGGGCATGCAGTTTGTCGGTCGAGATGCCCACCTCGGCCCCGAGGCCGTATTCCCCTCCGTCGCTGAACCGCGTCGAGGCGTTGACCATGACGCTGGAACTGTCCACGCGTCGGACGAATTCCTCGGCCCGTCGGGGGTCGGCCGTCACAATGGCGTCGGTGTGGGCGGACCCATACCGCGCGATATGCTCTATCGCGTCTTCGATGTTATCGACCACGCGCACGGCGAGAATTAAGTCCAAATACTCGGCTTCCCAGTCGGCTTCGGCGGCGGGCCTGGCGTCGGGGAAGACGGCGCACGTTCGCTCGCAGCCGCGAATCTGGACGCCGCGTGCGGCCATGGCCTTCAGGAGGTCGGCCAGGGGCCGGCCGGCCTGGGCCTGGTGGACCAGGAGGGTTTCCATGGCGTTGCAGACGCCGGGCCGCTGGCACTTGGCGTTCAGGGCAATCTCGGCGGCCATGGCCGGGTCGGCGAATTCGTCGATGTAGACGTGGCAGACGCCCTTGTAGTGCTTGATGACGGGAATGGTGGACTGCTCGACGACGGCCCGGATGAGGCGCTCGCCGCCGCGCGGAATCACGAGGTCGATCCACCGGTCCAGTTTGAGCATGGCTCCGACGAAGGCGTGGTCGGCGGCCTCGACGAGTTGGACGGCCGTCTCGGGCAGGCCGGCGGCGACCAGTCCGCTGCGGATCGCCCGGTAGAGGGCGGCATTGCTGAAGGCGGCCTCCTTGCCTCCGCGAAGGATGCAGGCGTTGCCGGACTTGAGGCAGAGGCCGGCGGCGTCGATGGTGACGTTGGGCCGCGACTCGAAGATGATGAAAATGACGCCGATCGGAACGCGGACGCGCTGGAGGTCGAGGCCGTTGGGGCGCGTACTCTGCTCGATGACCTGGCCGACGGGGTCGTCCTGTGCGGCGATTTCGCGAAGGCCGGCGGCCATGGTCTCGATGCGTTTGTCGGTCAGGGTGAGGCGGTCGACCATCGCCGCGGAGAGTCCGGCCTTGGCTGCGGCATCGAGGTCCCTGGCGTTCTCGGCCTTGATGGCGGCGGCCTGGTTGGCCAGGGCGTCGGCGATGGCGGCGAGGGCCTCGTTCTTCTGGCGGGTGGAGGCCACGGCGACGCTGCGCGAGGCCAGTCGCGCCCGGCGGGCCATCTGTTCGGCCTGAGCCGCATAGTCGGTAGTCATGGCGACCTTCTCCGTCAAGAGCACACAGGGCGGCAGTCTACCACAGGACGACGGCGGCGTCAAACGCCAGAGGCCCGAGCGTCGGTGGGGGGTGCATGTGATGTGTGTGGGCAGGCGCAGGGTGGCTGCTTGAGCAGTTCCCGAGCCCGTCGATGGGCAGCCACGCGGAGGGGCACAAGGAGACTCGCCCATGCCTGACGGGGCAGGCATGGCACCCGGCAAAGGTGACGGGCACGCGTCGGTCAGGGCGTCGGCGGCGTGTCGGCGGCGGCACGTTCGATGAGGTTGAAGTTGACCGAGGGGCGGGCGAAGTCTTCGTCGAGCTTGATGTGCAGGCCCGGGCGGAAGAAGATTTCGGGCGATCGGATCAGGGGAGTCGTCGTGTTGGCCTTGTCGGTCGGCTTGAGGATCAGGAAGACGTGCACGTCGTCTGGGCCGAGGGAGGCCATTTCCGAGACGGGGCCGGTGACGTGCAGGTTCTTCAGGACGGCTTCCCGCGAGTCGATCATCGTGACGTCGGCGGATTCGAGGATGGCCACATGGTACCTGGACAACTGGTCGAGCGGGCCGGCCACGAAGATCGGGATCGGGTCGAGTTTCTGCTTGGCCAGGGGCGTGGTGAGGCGGAAGGTGACCTCGACCTGCTGCGGCACAAAGCGGATGCCGAGCTCTGGGTCGCTCTCGCTGGGGACGAGGCCGACGGTCTGCTTGATCTCGCGTCGCGAGAGGGCGGCCTCGGCGCCGGGGTTGATCTGCGGATAGGCGGCGAGCTGGACGCCGCTCTGGAGGAGCCTGTCCCAGGCGGTCTCGGAGAGTTCGGCGACGACCTCGGGCGGCTGGGCGGTCCAGTCGTCGGCGACCATGGCGGCCAGGTCGGGCGGCAGCATCACGGGCACCTTCTTCTGGCGGACCTTCTCGACGCGGATGGCCACTTTGCCGGGGCTGGCGGTTTCGAGGGTGATGCCGTCCTGGACCAGGGCCTGGTCGCGGAAGCCCTCGCGGGCCAGCAGGATCAGGGAGCCGGTCTGGGTGGCCTCCTGGCACTCGGCGTCGCTGAGGGTGTACTGAAAGGCGAGGGGGAGGCGTCGCGATTCGAGCTGGTCGATGGCGCGGCCGGGCCCCTGGAAGCGGACCTTCATCTGCTGGTCGGCCGGCTCGACGATCGACGCGCGGTACCGCGTCTTGTCGAGGACGCTGACGCTGACGCGGACGGTCATTTCGCGGCTGGTGCGCAGGACGCTGCGGTCGGCGACGACCCAGACTACGAGGGTCACCACGAAGACGATGATGAAGCCGCTGACGTGTTCGCGGAGTCGCATGCCGTGACTATTCCTCTTTTTCCTCGATCGACTTGTCGCCGGGGGTGGGGCCGGCCGTCAGGCCGAAGGCGCCGGCGATGCCGGCGTCGCTCTGTTCGCGGACGAGCATCTGCGTAAGGACGCGACGGAACCGGGCTATGGAAAGGTCCTCGATCAGTCGCCCCTGAACGGCGATGCTCACGTCGCCGGTCTCCTCGCTGACGACGATGATGACGGCGTCGCTGTCCTCGGACAGGCCGAGGGCGGCACGGTGCCGCGCGCCGTACTTGGAACCCAGCGGCGGATTGAGCGTGAGGGGGAACTCGCACCCGGCGGCGACGATTCGGTTCTGGCGGATGACGACGCCCATGTCGTGCAGGGGCGAGCCCGGCCAGAAGATGGTCACGAGCAGCTCGGGGGTCAGTTCGGCGTTGAGGGGGGTGCCGCTCTCGACGAGGGAGGTCAGGCCGGCGTCGCGTTCGATGGCGATGATGGCGCCGATCTTGTCGCGGCTGAGTTGCTCGATGGCGCGGGCGAGGATATCGATGAAGGCAATGCCCTGTTTGCGCAGGAAGATGCGGAACAGGGGGTTCTGGCCGAGCTGGATGAGGGCGCGGCGAAGCTCGGGCTGGAAGATGATGACGGCGGCCATGACGGCGAACTGGATGAGGACGTTGTAGATGATCTCGACGCGCTGCATCTTGAGGATGCCGGCGACGAGCTGCACGAGAATGAAGGCCGAGATCAGGAGGAAGATGAAGCCGCGGAAGACGCGGGCGCCGCGCGTGCCCCTGAGGAACCGGTAGACGACGTAGATGACCAGTCCGATCAGGACAAACTCGACGATGTCCATGACGGAGAAGTTGGCGACGCGATTCTGGAGGTAGGCTCTGATAGCTTCCATCAGCCGTTGTCTTCCGCAGACTGTATGGCGGCAGTGATTTGCAGCGCAGCCGCCGTCTCGGCCACGTCGTGGACGCGGAACAGGGCGGCGCCCTGGGCCCGGGCCCAGACGCACGTCGCCACGCTCCCTATGAGACGATTATCGACTTCCGCGTCGAGAATCTTTCCGATAAAGGATTTTCGGCTCGTGCCGACGAGGATGGGCCGTCCGAGGCTCCGCAATTCCTTGAGCCGGGCCAGCAGCGTCAGGTTGTGGGCGACGGTCTTGCCGAAGCCGATTCCGGGATCGACGACGATCTGCTCGGGGTCCACGCCGGCTTCGGCCGCCTGCTGGACGGCCTGCCGCAGGCGGCGGCAGACGTCGGCCACCACGTGTTCGTAGGCGGGGTTCTGCTGCATGGTCCGCGGCCGTCCCTGCATGTGCATCAGGACGACGGGGCAGTCCCTGGCGGCCAGGAGGCCGGCCATGTCGCCGTCGGACAGGGCGGAGATGTCGTTGACCATGTCGGCACCGGCGTCCAGTGCGGCCGCAGCCACGGCGGCCTTGTGCGTGTCGATGCTGATGAGGACGTCGGACTGCCTGCGGATGGCCTGGATGACGGGCGTCGTGCGGCGGATTTCCTCGTCCGCGGGGACGTCGTTGGCTCCGGGGCGGGTCGATTCGCCGCCCACGTCGATGACGGCCGCTCCGGCGCGGTGCATGGCCAGGGCGTGCTCGGCGGCAAGAGCCGGATCGAGCCAGCGGCCGCCGTCGCTGAAGCTGTCGGGCGTGGCGTTGAGGATGCCCATGATCACCGGCCGCGGGCCGAGCTCGACGGACCGGCTGCCGCAGCGGAGGGTCCAGGACTGTCGCCGGTAGCCGTCGGCGGTCCTCAGGACCAGTTCGCCGACGGCGGGCAGTCCGAACGGCTGGTCGCGGAGCTTGCCTGCGAGCAGCCGCAGATGGTGCTCGGTGCCGGTCAAGAGCAGAGTTGTGGTCTGGACCTGTTCGGTGGGCACGTGCTTGTGGACGGCGGCCTCGCCGCCCAGGGAGAGCATGTGCTGCTTGATCAGGTTGGCGTGCAGCCTCGACACGTTCTCCAGGACGATGCAGAAATGGCGTGCCTTGGGGGCCATGACGGCGACGCCGTAGGCGGTGACGCCGGCGTTGTGCATTTCGGCCTCGGCCAGCGGCGCCAGGCCGGCGTCGAGCACTCGCGGATTGTGCCTGACGGTCAGGGCGAAATCGTCATGGGCCATGGTTGCCAGAGGGGCTGCCTCCGTCGTGTGTTGCGCCGGCGTCGCCGCGGCCGGTGCTGTCGGCCTCCGGGGCGTGCGCGGCCACGGGCGTCTGCGTTGCCGGATCGGCCTCGTCGTCGGCTGCCGCGACCGTGGTCTCCGTCGCATGGTTCGAGTTGGCGGCCGGTCGCGACAGGGTCTTGCCATCGACAATCTGCTGCACCTCGTCTGCGTCGAGGGCCTCGAACGCCAGTAGCGCCTCGGCCAGGCGGTTCAGTTTGTCGCGGTTGGCGACCAGCAACTCGCGGGCCTTGGCGTAGGCGGCGGAGATCGTCTGCTTGACTTCCTCGTCGATCTCGCGGGCTGTATCCTCGCTGTACTCGTGGCCGGCGACGAGGTCCATGCCCATGTACTGCTCCTGGTCGGAGCGGTCGGTGTACCGCACGGGGCCGATGGCGGTGCTCATGCCCCATTCCTTGATCATGCGGCGGGCCAGGTTCGAGGCCTGCTTGATGTCGTCGGAGGCGCCGCTGGAGATGTCGTCGAAGACGAGTTCCTCGGCGATGCGGCCTCCGAAGGAGACCATGATGTTGCCGAGGCACTCGCGGCGGCGGATCACGTAGCGGTCCTTCTGGGGCAGGAACATGGTGGCGCCCAGGGCGGCGCCGCGCGGGATGATCGTGACCTTGTGGAGCGGCTCGACGTCGGGCTGAAGCAGGATGGTCAGCAGGGCGTGGCCGGCCTCGTGATAGGCCGAGACGCGTTTTTCGAGGTCGTCCATGATGCGGCTGCGTCGGGAGCGGCCCCAGCGGACCTTGTCGCGTGCCTCTTCGAGGTCGGGCTCCTCGACGGCATCTTTCTGGGCCATGGTGGCCGCCAGGGCGGCCTCGTTGATCAGGGCAGCCAGATCGGCGCCGCTGAAGCCGGGCGTGCCGCGCGCGATGCGCTTCAGGTCCACGTTGTCCGCCGTGTGGATTTTGCGGGCGTGGACCGAGAGGATCGCCTCGCGTTCCTTGATGTCGGGCAGGTCGATGACAACCTCGCGGTCGAAGCGGCCGGGGCGGCGCAGGGCCTGGTCCAGCACATCGGGCCGGTTGGTGGCGGCGATGACGATCACCTGGTCGCTGGTGTCGAAGCCGTCCATCTCGACGAGGATGGCGTTGAGGGTCTGCTCGCGTTCGTCGTGGGCGCCGGTGATGCCCGTGCCGCGGCGGCGACCCACGGCGTCGATTTCGTCGAGGAAGATGATGCAGGGGGAGCTTTCCTTGGCCTGGCGGAACAGGTCGCGGACGCGGCTGGCGCCGACGCCGACGAACATCTCGACGAAATCGGAGCCGCTGATGCTGAAGAACGGCACGTCGGCCTCGCCGGCGATGGCCTTGGCGAGCAGCGTCTTGCCGGTGCCGGGCGGGCCGATGAAGAGAATGCCGCGAGGCATCCGCGCGCCCAGTCGCTGGAACTTCTTCGGGTTGCGGAGGAACTCGATGATCTCGACGACTTCTTCCTTGGCCTCGATCATGCCGGCGACGTCCTCGAAGGTGATCTTCGAGCTTTCGCGTCGGGCAAGCCGGGCCCGTGTGCGGCCGAAGTTGAGCACGCCCCCGGGGCCGCCGCCCTGGCGCATCTGGCGGATAAAGATGAAGTAGATCACGCCGATCACCAGAATCCACGGCAGGAACGTCCAGAGCATCGGCTGCCAGTTGAACGAGTCGGGCAGCACCTCGAAATCCTTGCCGAGGGCTTTGCTGAGAATCGCGACCCATCGGTCGGCGTTGGTCTCGCCTGTGATGATGATTTCGAACCTGCCGGGTTCGCCCTCCTTGAGGGCTTCTTTCTTGAGTTCGGCGAAGACCTTGCCGTCCTGGATGTAGGCTTTCTTGAACGCTTCGGGCCGCGTTTCGAGCTGCCGCTCGAGCTCCGGTCCGGAGGTGATGGCGCCCTTGTCCTCTTTCTTCATGATGAGCATGAAGGCCAGGGCGGCGGCGGCGATGAGCAGGGCCGTGAAGGCCAGCGACCGCATGTTGCCGGGGCCGCCGGCGGTGGGGCGGCCTTCGCCTGGGCCGCGCGGGCCGGGCGTCGGTTCGTTATCGTGATCGTTCGGCGTGAAACTCAACGGAGAACACCTCGCTTCTACGCAAAACCGGCCGCCGACAACCGGCGGCGCGGAACCCTGACAGCCTGTTAAACCCCTCGCTGGATCGCCCGTGGCGGCGGTTCGGACGGCGTGCCGCCGTCTACCAGTTGGTCTCCATGTCCTCGATGATCCGCTCGGCCAGTTTGCGGATGGCCATGGTCGTGGAGCTGCGCAGCGTCTGCCGCTCCGCCGGCGCGTAGTACCACGAGACCGTGGGCACTCCGGCACGGAGCACCTGTCCGGAACGGAGGTCTTTCCACTCGTACTGGACGTTCAGCGACGTTTGAATCTCGGTGGCCCGGTCGCGGTCGTCCTCGGTCATGACGCTTTCCTGGAGGTCGGTGATGCGGCCGGTGAGGATCGTGTCGGCGTGATCCTCGTTGACGATCTTGTACGGGGTGCGCAGCTCGATGAGCTTCTTGAGCTCTTCGGTGAGCTCCATCTCGATGCCGCGGCGGAACTCGTCGCTCTGGAAGACCGGGACGGCGACGGTACGGATGTCGGTCCGGTGCAGGGCATCGGTTGAGTAGCCGCAACCGGTCAGTGCGGCGCACGCCACGGCCGCTGTCGTCAGCATGATGAGCCTGTTCATGGCCATGTCCTCAGCGTCCCACCGCCGGCGGCGGGGGAAGTTCCTGGAGCATTTCGCGGGCCTCGACGGACGCCGGCGTGCCGGGGAATTCGTCGACGACTTTGCGTGCGTAGAAGGCGGCAGCCTTGAGGCGGCCGGCCCGTTGGTAGTAGACGGCCATCTCGTACTTCTTGGTCGCCTCGTGGCGGCGAATCGCTTCGAGGGCGCCCGCAACGTTTTCCTGCGCCGCCATTTCGGGGTAGGTGTCCTGGTAGCTCTGGAGCATGCCGCCGGCCCGCCGCATCGGGGCGTCGTCGTACACGGGGCCGAGGCAGGAGGCGATCGCGCTCTGGGCGGCCATCAGGCGGGCCTGCCTGGCGCGGCTATGGTTGGGGAACTCGTCAATGAACCGGCGGAACTGTTCCTCGGCCTCCTCGGACTTGCCGCTGCTCATTTTGAATTCGCCGATGCGGAACAGGGCGTCGGCCGCCAGCGGGCCCGTGGGCCGGTGGGCGTAGACCTTTTCGAGGATGCCCACGGCTTCGTCGTTGCCGCTGCCGAGGCCGAGGCCGAGCACCTTGCGGCGGGCCGGGCCGAACAGCGCCTCGGCACACTGGACCTCGCGGAGCAGGGCCTTGTCGACCAGGCGGCTGCCGGCGTAGTTCGTGATGAAGTGCTCGTAGGCGTCGAACGCCCTGTAATAGTCGCCGCCGGAGAACACCGCCTCGGCCCTCAGCCATGAGGCCGGCTCGCCGCTGGGCGACACGGCATGCCTCTTGAGGAACTTCGACGCCAGCTTCGCCGTGGCGGCATAGCGGCCGTCGCGGAACTTCGCGATCATCGAGCGCACGGCCGCAGGGCCGTCGCCGTCGGCCTGTCCGGCCGCGGCCAGAAGACTCTCGGCCTCGTCAGCGGCGGCGGACGGCTCGATCTGGCGGTACTTCTCTCCGACGCTCGGCACCTGGTCGATGGCCAGGGCCGGCTCGGGCAGGGGTTGCACCTCGACGGGCGGCGGCAGAGCGGGCCCATGGTCCTCGGGCCGCACGTTCGTAATGGGCGTGACCAGCGGCGGCTCGGTCACCAGGTCCGCGGTGGCGGGCTCGCCCGGCATGGGCGTGATGACCGCGTCGGGGAGTTCGGTAATCTGCGGCACCGTCGAGGGCTTCGGGGCCGTCTGCGATCGGACGACCGGCTCCCAGCGGCCATCGCGGAACACGAAATCCACTTCTTCATCCGGTGCGGGGGCCGGCGGCACCGCCTCGGCGGCGGTCGCGGGTGGCTCCGTGGCGGGCGCCTCGGCGGACGGCTCTGCGGCAGGCATCGGGGCCGGCGTCTCGGCCGTTGCGGGCGTTTCGGGCATCACGGGCGTTTCGGGCGCCGGGGCCGCTTCGGGCATCGCCGGGGTCTCGGCTACCGGTGATGGCTGCGTTTCGGGCGCGACGGCCGGTTCGGCGGGCACGGTCGGTGTCTGGTCGGCGGCTGTCGCGGCCGGCGTTTCGGGCTCGATGGGCTGCATGGGCATCAGGGCCTGATCGTCGCGCGGCGTCTCGGCCGGCGTCGGGGTTTCGGCGGGCACCGTCGGAGTCTGCGGCGGCGTTAGCGGCGGCAACTCAACGGGCGGCGGCGTCGGCTCGACGGACGGTGACGGCGCTGGTTCGACCGGCACGACGGCCGGCGTTTCGGCTGGGGTCTCGATCGGTTTCTGGGCCGGTGTCGGCTCGGGCTCGGGCGCAGGCTGGGTCTCGGCGACGGGCTTGGTCTCGGCAGGTTGCGTGTCGGCCTGGGCGGGCTCGGCGGTCACGTCCTCGTCGTCGGGGACGCGGACCCATTGGCCGTCGCGAAACACGAGCTTGGCCTCGGCGAGCGGCGCGAGGGCCAGGACGATTGCCAGCAGGGCGAAAAGGCGAAGCCAACGCATGGTGGATTCCCCGTTCGGTCGGCCTGTGCTGCCGCACAATCACAGGTACCTCATGGCTCGCACGGGCCGGCCGAGAACGTGCTGCCAGTATTCCGCCAGAAGTCTGCGGACATCACCGCGGGTCTGCGGCGACATCGCGACACGATCCGCCTGCCGGTCGTCGGCCGCGGCCAGAAACGCCAGGGCGTCCAGGGCCTTGCCCGAGACGGCAATCCCGCCGCCGTGGTCGCCGGCACATTGGCGGCAGACCAGTCCGCCCGAGGCGGCGCTGAACAGGCCGCTACGGTTCTGGGGCCTTGCGCGGCGACAGGCCACGCAGGTTCGCACTTCGGGCATCAGCCCCAGGATTCGAAGCATACGGGCCTCGAAACGGTACATCAGGATAGCCGAATCGTCTCCGCAACTCAAGCGCTGAAGCGTGTGGACGGCGATTTTGAACAGCTCGGGGTGCGGGTCCAGGTCCAGGGTGGCCGCCAGGATCAACTCGGCCAGGCACGAGGCGGCATAGAAGGGCGGCAGGCTCTGCCGCAAGCCCGGCAACGGGTCCGTGACCGACAACTCGGTGAGTTGGCCGAGGCCGCCGCGATGGCCGATGGTGAATACCGCCTGGGCGACTTCGAGGCGGTCGATCCGCCCGCCGAAAGGGTTCTTGGGGCGTTTGGATCCTTTGGCGATGAGGCGGACCTTGCCGTTGCGAAGGGTCATCAGCGAGACGATCTGGCTGGTCTCGCTGTAGTCGGAGGCGGCCAGGGTCACGGCTTCGTCGGTCACCAGAGCCACGGGGGCGGACCTCCTGTCAGAGCTCGGGCGTCCGGTCGTACTGGTCGAGGCGGCTGATGCGCAGGCGGGCGATCTTCCGTTCGTCGGACTCCAGCACGGCAATCACCAGGCGGCGGTACTCGATCTGCTCTCCTGCCTTGGGAACGCGGCCGACCGTGGACAGCACGAAGCCGCCGACGGTGTCGTAGTCCTCGTCCTCGGGCAGCTCGATGTCCAGTTCGTCGTTGACCTCGCTGATGCGGGCCCGGGCGTCCACCTCGGCCACGGTGTCGCTCACGCGGCGGACTTCTTCCGGCTCCGTCCGGTCGTACTCGTCCACGATGTCGCCGAGAATCTCCTCGATGATATCCTCGATGGTGATCAGCCCGGCCGTGCCGCCGTACTCGTCCAGGACGATGGCGATGTGGACGCAGGCGCTGCGGAACTGGTGGAGGAGCTCGCTGAGGGTCTTGGTCTCGGGGATGAACAGCGCGTCGCGCATCAGGTCGCCCGCGCACCGGCGGTCGAAGCCCTCGGCCGCGGTGGCCGCCAGGAGGTCCTTGGCGTACAGGACGCCGACGACGGCGTCGATGGTGCCGTCGTAGACCGGCATGCGGCTGTGGCCGTCGGCGGTGAAGCAGTCGCGGGCCTCGGTCAGCGTGGCCGTGCGGGGCAGGGCGACGATCTCGGTGCGCGGCGTCATGATGGCCGCGACGTCGGTGTCCTTGAACTCGATGATATTCTCGATCATCGTCTTTTCGTCTTCTTCGAGGGTACCTTCGAGCTCGCCCTCGGTGACGATGCTTCGCAGTTCGTCCTCCAGGTCCTGGTCGGGGTCATCTGTGGCCGCGGCGCCGCTGAGGCGTCGCACCAGCACGTCGACCAGGGCCAGCACCTTCAGCAGCGGCGTGCTGATGGCCCTCAGGCCATCCATCAGCGGCAGGGCCCGCACGATGATCCATTCGCTGTTGTAGCGGGCGCAGGCGATGGGGACCGCCACCGAGAGGACCACCAGGGCCAGGAAGATCATCAGGCCGCCGATGATCCAGTGGACGGCGGAATCCTCCGAAAGCAGGTAGGCCACGACCACGGCGACGAACGAAGCGTTGGCCAGGATGCGCCAGACCGCGATGGTGTGGACGAGACTCTCTTGGCGGTCGAGAAACCGCTCCAGACGGTCCGGCCGCCCGGCGTCCGACAGTCGCTGCTCCAGGCGGCTCGTCGAGTACCCGCGCAGCGCGTGCGACAGGATCGAGAGTGTGACGCTCGCGGCCAGCAGGGCAAGACCGTAGTAAGGCATGTAATCCACAGCCGACTCCTATGATGCAGCAGGCGACCCCTGCTGATACACGTCGGGGTAACCCAGGGCGGTCAACAACTCGTTCTCGCGGGCGTGCATGCGTGCGGCCTGGGCGGTCGTGCGGTCATCGTAGCCCGCCAGGTGCAGCAAGCCATGCACGGCATAGAGCAGCAGCTCGCCGACGGGGTCCGTGCCGCGCTGGGTCGCCACGCGGACGGCTCGCTCGGCCGAGACGACGATCTCGCCGCTGAGGCGGTCGTCGCCCGCATCCGACAGGTCGAAGCTGATGACGTCGGTCGGCCCGTCGTGATTCAGATACTGCCGGTTGATGCGGCTGATTTCGGCGTCGTCCACGAGGGTCACCGACAGCGCGCCGGCCGCGAGGCCTTCGCTCGCCAGAACGCTTCGCAGCACAGACGCCAGGCGGCGTTTCTGGCCCTTCAGGTGGGTCTGCCGGTCGTTGATCTCGATCCGTGGCATGGCGTCAGGTGCGTTCCTCGTTGGCGGCGGTCCGGGGCGATGCCACGGCGTCGGCGCCCTGGCTCTTCTGGGCGTTGGCGGTGGCCGCCTCCTGCTGCTGACGTTCGTCGGGATAGGCCACGCGGCCATGATGGACGCTGATCAGCGACTTGATCAGGCTCTGCTCGATGGTGCGGACCTCGTTCAGCGACAGGCCGCTCTCGTCCAACTGGCCGTCCAGGAGCCGCTTCATCGTGATCTGGTGAACGCGGTCCTCGATCTTCGGCGGTGTGGGATCCTTGATGCTCCGCACGGCGCCCTCGCAACTGTCGGCCAGCATCAGGACGGCGGTCTCCTTGCTCTGCGGCTTCGGGCCGCCGTAGCGGAACTCCGTCTCGTTGACCGGGCCGTCGCTGGCCTTCAGGGCCTCGTAGTAGAAGTACTCGATCACGGTCGTCCCGTGGTGCTCGGCGATGAAGGCATTGATGGATGGCGGCAGGCCGTACTGCTCGGCCATGTCCAGGCCGTCCTTGATATGGCTGGTGATGATCAGTTTGCTCATCTGCGGCGTCAGATTGCCGTGGTCCGGGGCGTCGCCCAACTGGGTGCGGTTCTCGGTGAAGTAGTGCGGCTTGTTGACCTTGCCGATGTCGTGGAAATAGGCGCCGACGCGGGCCAGCAGTCCGTTGGCCCCGATGGCCTCGGCCGCCGGCTCGACCAGGCTGCCCAGCAGCAGGCTGTGCGAGTAGGTGCCGGGGGCCTCGATGGCCAGCTTCTTCAGGGCCGGCTGGTTGGCGTCGCAGAACTCCAGCAGCGAAATGTGCGTTACGACGCCGAAGACCCGCTCGACGAACGGCAGGATGCCCAGCACGAAGATGCCGGCCAGCAGCCCGTAGGCCATCGCCAGAAGCCCGTAGTTCAGCGTCGGCGCGAGGCTGTCCAGCGTAACGTCGCGGTCCCACAGGGCGGCGGCCCACACGGTGACCATCATCGCCGCCCCGGTCAGAAGGCCCACATACGTCAGTTTCAGCCGCGACCGCACCGCCTTGAGCTGGAGCACCGCGATGCTCGACCCCGTGACCATCAGCAGCAGGGTGTTGGCGTCCAGCCGCGTGACCAGCGCCGCCAGGGCGGCCGTCCACCAGGCCAGCACCAGGGCGAACCGGCGGCTGTAGGCGATGGTGAGGATCATGGCCACCGTGACCAGCTGGAACAGGGCCAGCGGCGGCCAGTAGCG
Organism: Phycisphaerae bacterium; assembly: GCA_012729015.1. Classification (GTDB taxonomy): domain Bacteria; phylum Planctomycetota; class Phycisphaerae; order FEN-1346; family JAACEH01; genus JAAYDY01. The sequence goes on from JAAYDY010000120.1 coordinate 61,832, forward strand.
AACGAACTTGGCGATGACCAGCACGCTCAGGACCAGGATCACGATGATCAGCGCGCGGGCCGGGCGGACCACCACGTTGGTCTGGTAGATCGCCGTGAAGGCCGTCAGCAGCGCGATCAGCAGGGCGGCCAGCATCACCGACCCGACGACGGCCCCGGCCCGCCGCACCGGGTGCAACTGTTTCAGATACTCCTGATGCTCGCGGTCGAGCACCTTCAGTTCTTCGTCACCGATCGCGGAGTCTCGGGCGACGAGGATGTCCTTGCGGCGGAACTCGCGCATGACGGGCTGGACGCCGGCCACGGCCTCCTCGCGCTGGGCCTTGGTACGGGCATCGTCGTAGATCAGCGTCGGCGCCAGTGCCGCGGCGAATCGGGAGCGTATCTTCTCGCGCAGGGCCATGCTCAGATTGGCCGGAGCGAACGCCTCCATGACTTTCGCTTCGACCAGGTCGCGCGTGGCGCCCGTCGTGACGTTCAGCGGCGGATCCTTGGCCTTGTCCAGCCTCGACAGCTCACCGTTGTCGTAGATGAAGATGTGGGACAGTTCCGTGTGGCCTCGCTCGTAGAAATGGTCCGGGTCGGACAGGATCGGCAGCTTCTGGACGTAGGCGACGACGGCGTCGCAGTGCTTGACCAGTTGCTCGCGGGCCTTGTCGTCCTTGGTCAGTTCGATCATCTGGCCGAAGATGTCGTCGAGGCCCCAGGCCTTCTTGAGCGTCTCGGCGCGTTTTCTGCGTTCGTCCTTCTCGGCAGCCAGCGGGTCGGGCGTCCCCTCCGTGGCGGCAGTGGCCGGAGCGGATCCGGGGGGTGTCGCCGCCTCGGGCGCAGGCGTCTCGGTCGGCGTCGGGGCGACGGCCGGGGGCTGGCCTTCGGGCGCGGCCGGCTTCGGCTGGCGAGCCAGTTCGCTGGCGTACCCCAGCAGGTCGATGAACTCCTCGCGGACTTTGTTCGGGGCCGTGGCGTCGCGCGAGTAGACGCGCGGCGTCGTGTTGCGGGCTTCCTCGCGCTTGGCGTTGGTGGCCGTCTCGTCCACGAACCGGAAATCCACGCGAGACACGATCGAGACGTCGGTTGTTTCGCCCTTGCGGTACTGGAGCGGCTCGTACGGCGTGAGCATCAGGACGACCGTGCCGGCGAGCATCAGCAGGAGGATGCCCAGGCGGACGAAGTTGCGGGGTTGGCGAAGCCGGCCCACCAGGCCGCGCAGGCCCTCCCCCTTGAGTTTTCTCGGATCGACGCGACGCCTCTGGCGTTCGAACAGGGCCATGGCCGCTTCAGCTCTCCTCGTCCTGGGCCGGCTTCGGCAGGTCGTCGGGTACGTCCGGCGACGGGACGCCCTTGTGCCGCTCGTAGGCGTCCACGATCTCCTGGACCAGTCGGTGGCGGACAATGTCCGCACGCCCGAGTTCCACGCGGGCGATGCCCGACACGGCCCCCAGCTTCCGGACCGCATCGATCAGCCCGCTGCGCGCCGGGGCCGCCAGGTCCGTCTGCGTCACGTCGCCGGTGACCACCATCTTACTGCGCATTCCCATGCGGGTGAGGAACATTTTCATCTGGCTGACGGTGGCGTTCTGGGCCTCGTCGAGGATGATGAACGAGTCGTTCAGGGTCCGCCCGCGCATGAACGCCAGCGGAATGATCTCGATCATGTCGTTTTCCATGTAGAGCTTAACCTGCTCGAAGTCCATCATGTCGTGCAGGGCGTCCAGCAGCGGCCGCAGGTACGGATTCACCTTGGCGAGCATGTCGCCGGGCAGGAAGCCGAGCCGCTCGCCGGCCTCGACGGCCGGGCGGGTGAGCACGAGCTTCTTGACGTCTCGCCGCTTGAGCGACTCGACGGCCAGGGCCACGGCCAGATAGGTCTTGCCCGTGCCGGCGGGGCCGGTGCAGAAGGTCAGGTCGTGCCGCCGCATGGCCTCCACGTAGGCGGCCTGACCGCCGGTCTTTGGGCGGATGCGCTGTCCGCGGGCCAGGACGGAAATCTCGGTCCCGTTGGGGCCGGCGCCGTTGTGGCGAACCGAGTCGATCAGTTCCGCCACGTCGCGCGACAGGATGGTGCGGCCGCGCTGCATGCGGCCGACAAGCTCCTCGACGACCGCGGCGGCCAGCGCCACGGAATCGCCCTCGCCGCTCAGGGTCAGCGTGTCGCCCCGAGCCGACACCTCCACGGACAGGGCGTCGCGGATCATTCGCAGGTGCCGGTCCTGGCTGCCGAACAGAACAAGCCGGTCGGGACTGTCGGGAATAGGTATCTGCTTCTGCATCGGCATTCTATTGTATCGTCATCGCCCGCAGGCGAAAAGCACCAGTATTCCGTAAGCCGCCGGAGCCGCCAGCAGAATGCTGTCGAGCACATCCAGCACGCCGCCGAATCCGGGGATGCCGCTGCCGGAGTCCTTGATGCCGGCGGCCCGTTTCATGAGGCTCTCGGCCAGGTCGCCCAGGACCGCCATGGGCGTCACCGCCAGGGCGAAGACCACGAGCTGCCACCACGCCAGCCCCAGCAGCCAGCGGCCGGCGGCCAGACTGACGATCATGGCCAGCAGGAAACCGCCGATCAGTCCCTCGACGGTCTTCTTGGGGCTGAGCTGCGGCACCAGCTTGCGCCGTCCGAAGGCCCGGCCGAACAGGTAGCCGCCGATGTCGCTGGACTTGATGACGGCCACGGTGACCAGAAGGGCGTAGACGCCGTTGAGGGATTCCATGACCCTCAGGGCCGTCAGGGACAGGCCCAGGAGGCCGATGTAGGCGAAGGCCAGAAGGTCGCCGCCCAGGCGGCCCAGGGCGGCGCTGTCGGCGCCGTGCTGCCAGCCGCGAACCGTTTCGACCACCAGGGCCAGCACGACCAGGCCGACCATGGCCGCCATCGCCGGCGTCAGGGCCACCGCGCCGATGTGCCAGACGACGGCCTCGCCGCCGCGAAGCTGCGCCGCCAGCACCGAGCCGTGGAGGGCCAGCGAGGCCGCCATGACCAGCGGTTCGTGAATGCGGCAGCCGGCCTGACGCAGCAGGAGGGCCAGCTCGTGGACCGCCAGCACCGTCGCCAGGGCGATGACGCAGAAATAGGCCGGCGCCCAGGCGATGTCGTAGCGGCGTTGCAGGTGAAGGTCGAGCAGGAGCAGGCCGCCGATGCCGGCGGCCATCAGGATGCCGAAAATGACTCGAGTTCTGAGCATATCAGGCGGCGGATGTCCTATGTATGGTGATTCCGGGGGTCAACGCACGTCGTCCGGCGACAGGCCTCCGAATCGCCTCTGGCGGCGGGCGTAGTCGGCCATGGCCCGGTAGAGGTCCTCTTTCTGGAAATCGGGCCAGAGCACGTCGGTGACGTACAGTTCCGTGTAGGAAATCTGCCAGAGCAGGAAATTGCTGACCCTCATCTCGCCGCCGGTGCGGATGAGCAGGTCGGGGTCGCTCTGCCCGGCCGTGTAGAGACGCGAAGCAAACGTCGCCTCGTCGATGGTTTCGGGATCCAGGGTGCCGGCGGCCGCGTCGCGGGCCAGGCTGCGCGCGGCATCGACAATCTCCTGCCGCCCGCCATAGTTCACCGCCAGGCAGAGCACCGGGCCGGTGTTCTCGGCGCCGAGCCGCTCGTTGGTCTCGACTTCCTTCAGAACCGCCGCCGGCAGCTTGTCGCGGCGGCCGATGTTGATGAACCGGGCGTTCTTCTCGGTGATGCGACGGCGTTCGGCCACCAGGTTCCGACGGTAGAGCTTCATCAGTGAGTCGATTTCGTCCTGCGGCCGCGACCAGTTCTCGTGGCTGAAGGCGTAGAGGGTCACCTGTTTCAGGCCCAGGTCTTCGACCACTTCGAGCACGCGCTCGACGCTGTCGCGGCCGGCCCGGTGGCCTTCCATGCGCGGCAGCCTGCGCTGTCGCGCCCAGCGGCCGTTGCCGTCCATGATAATGGCAATGTGCTGTGGCCACCGCTCGCGCGGCACATCGGCCAGGGTGGCTGGAACAGGCGTCTCGGCCATCTAGATCAGCTCTTCCCGGAAAAGGGTCTGGGTCCGCTCGGGGCCTACGCTGACGATGGCGATGGGCGTTTCCAGCAGGGTCTCCAGGCGCTTCACGTAGCTGCGGGCGTTGGCCGGCAGGTCGGCGAACTCGCGCACGCCGTCGATCTCTTCGGCCCAGCCGGGGTGATCCTCGTACACCGGCTCCACGTCCTTCATCACTTCGGCGTCCGTCGGGAAGCTCTTCAGGAGCTGTCCCTTGTAGCGGTAGCCGGTGCAGATCTTCAGCGTCTGGAACCCGCTGAGCACGTCCAGGAGCATCAGGGCCACCTTGTCGACGCCGCCGAGCTTGATGCTGTAGCGCGTGGCGAAGGCGTCGAACCATCCGCAGCGTCGCGGCCGCCCGGTCGTGGTGCCGTACTCGTGCCCGCGCTCGCGGATTCGGTTGCCGATGTCGTTGTCCTGCTCGCTGGGGAACGGCCCCGTGCCGACGCGCGTCGTGTAGGCCTTGGCCACGCCCACGATGGTGTCGATGACCTTAGCCGGCACGCCGGCCCCGGCCGACACGCCACACGCCGAGGCGTTGCTGCTGGTGACGTACGGGAACGTGCCGTGGTCGATGTCCAGCAGGGTGCCCTGGGCGCCCTCGAAAAGCAACCGGCGGCCGTCGGCGATGGCCTCCTGGAGCAGGGCCGTCGTGTCGCAGACGAACGGACGCAGAATCTCGGCGTACCGCCTGGCCTTGGCGACCATCTGCTCCACGGGGACGCCCGCCGAGCCGTACATCGCCGTCAGCAGGCGGTTCTTGTAGTCCACGATGCGACGGACCTGCTGCTCGATGGCGTCGGCGTGGAACAGGTTGCCGACGCGAATGGCCTGGGTGCGGCCGGCCTTGTCGCAGTAGCACGGGCCGATGCCGCGGGCCGTCGTGCCGATCTTGCCCTTGCCGCTGTCGGTCTCGCGGAGCTGGTCTTCCAGCTTGTGGTAGGGGAAGACCACGTGGGCCGTCTGGCTGATCCGCAGGCGGCCCTCGAACCGGACGCCGCCGTCGCAAAGGTTCTGAAGCTCCTGCTCGAACACCTCCGGGTCCAGCACCACGCCGCCGGCGATGACGCAGAGAACGTCCTCGTGGACGATGCCGCTGGGAATCAGGTGGAGCTTGAAGGTCCGATCGCCGACGACGACGGTGTGCCCGGCGTTGGAGCCGCCGAGAAACCGGACGACGACGTCCGATTGCTCGCTGAGCAGGTCGGTGATCTTGCCTTTGGCCTCGTCGCCCCATTGCAGGCCGACGACGCACGTGTTGCCTCGCAGCTTCATCCAGTGCCCTCTCCGACAGGAAGATAGGGTGTACAGCGCAGGGTCTGAGCCACCGGTGGCCCGCCCGAAGGGCCCATTGTAGCCGACAGCCGCTCAAAAGCAAGCCCGGCCTCGGGCCAGATGCCCGCGGGCCCGGAGGGCCGGTTCTGTGGCCAGAAGGAAGATCGACGACACACAGGCGCCTTGACCCATGACGGGGGGCATGTTATATGCGGCTATGATGCCGGTCCAATGACAGAAGAGCACTGAGCGGCCATTTAAGGGAGGAGAGGCGATGAGCAAGAAGGTGATCGATCTGCTGAATCGGGCGCGTGGGCAGGAACTGATGGCCATCATCCAGTACATGGCGCAGCACTACCAGTTGGAGGATCAGGACTTCGGGAAACTGGGCTCGAAGGTCAAGGCGGTAGCCATCGAAGAGATGAAGCACGCCGAGATGCTGGCCGAGCGGATTCGCTTTCTGGGCGGCACGCCGACGGCCAAGCCCGACGGCGAAGTCGCCAAGGACCAGGACATCCCGGCCATGTACAAGACCGACGTGGACCTGGAGAAGGAAGCCGTCCGGATGTACAACGAGTCGGCGATTGTCTGCGGCGAAGAGGGCGACCACGTGTCGAAGAAGCTCTTCGAGGAGCTTCTGGCCGATGAGGAGAAGCACCTGGACTACTTCGACAACGTCCAGGGCCACATCGAAATGATGGGCAACGCCTTCCTGGCCAACCAGACGGGCGACTGACCGGCTCCGACCCGGGTCGCCATGCCACGAACGCCAAGGGCCGCCGCGAGCGATCGCGACGGCCCTGTCTTGTTCGGGGAGTGAGTTGTGCGTCAGTCCACCGGTCGCAACTGGTCCAGCCAGAAGGCCTCGTCGTCGCGATGGAACACCATGAACCGTCCGCGGTCGTGGCGGCTCTTGGCGCGATGGTACCGGAGGTAGATGCGTTTGTCGTCCAGGCCGACCATTTCGATCTTGCCCGAGGCGTGGGACATGACCAGCCGGGCCCGCTTGGCCAGCCCCGAGCAGTGGCGCTTGGCCATCTCCATGATTCTGTAGGACCGAACCAGGGGCGTCTCGTACGGCTGATTGCCGGCGGTGGGCCGTCCCTGGAAAACGTAGTAGGGCGGACAGCCGACGTAGGACAGTTCGCGGAACAGTCTGGCCAGGACGGGCCCGCTGTCGTTCACGCCGCGCACGATGGGACACTGGTTGGCGCAGATGACGCCGGCGCGAACCAGGCGGTCCAGGGCCTCGGTGGCCGGCTCGGTCAGTTCGCGCGGGTGGTCGAAGTGGGTCATCAGGTAGAGGCGGTTCTCGGGCGTGCTGAAGCGTCCGAGCATCTCGACCAGTTCGTCGTCGTCGAGGATGCGCCACGGGTTGAAGGCGGGCATCTTCGAGCCGATGCGAATGATCCGCACGTGCGGGATGGCGCGCAGCCGTTCCAGGATCGCCGCCAGCCGGCCCGTGCTGAGCATCAGCGGGTCGCCGCCCGTCAGCAGGACGTTGGTGACCTTGGGCGTGCGGGCGATGTAATCGAGCCCGGTTTCGAGGTTGCGGGCCGTTTCGCGGTTGTCGCGCATGAACAGGCGTTTGCGGAAGCAGTAGCGGCAGAATCCGCCGCACGTCTGGGTACACAGCAGCAGGACCGTGCGCGGGTACTTGTGCTGCACGCCCGGGGCCACGGTGTTGGCGGCCTCGTTGCTGGCGTCCAGGTCGCCCCAGTCGGCCAGCTCGTCGCCGTGCGGCACGATGAGGTGGCGGATCGGGTCGTCCGGGTCGTTCCAGTCGATCAGCCCCAGATAGTAGGCGTTGGCCCTGAAGGCGTACTTCTCCGCGACGCGGGCCGCCGCCTCGCGCTGTGCCGGCGACAGGCCGACGAGTTGCCGCGGATCGGTCAGGTAGGGGTGACGATACAAGGGCTGATGACGGCCTTGCAGGGTATCCATATCGGCTCCTCCTTCCGGCAGGGGTCGCTGTCAGCGAGCCTCAGTGGTGGTCAGCGCGAAAACCCGACACGTGCAGCTGGTGCGATTGATGCGGGGTGATTGCAGCCAGGAGGCGGCACCCAACACGCCTCCCCACGAGTAGCCACAGAATACGTCCAAAAGCGTCCGAAATCAAGTGAAAAACCACGAAAAGAATCCATTTCACGTCGTAAGCTGCTCTGATCGCCTGTTTTTGCGTCGGATTGACTCGCGTCGCCGCGGCGCGCGTCCGGCAAGACTACCGTTCGGCGACGCCCCGGTTCCGGGGAGATTCGCCAAGGTCCTCACGGTGGTGTACAATGGCGTCGCCGCACGGGGCGGCAGACAAGGAGGCGGCCGATGCCCGACCGGCGGCAGCACAGGGGCCCGCACCCGGAGGACGAGCGGTTGTTCTCGGCCGACGCGACGCCGGTCCTGCGCCGCGCCTGTGGCGACCTGGCCATGCTTCTGGGCAAGGGATACGCCGAGAAGTCCTCGTTGGCGCTGGTGGGCGACCACTTTGCCCTGGCGGCCAGGCAGCGCGTGGCCCTGATGCGGGCGGCGTGCAGCGACGCAGCCCGCGACGCGCGGCGCGCCCGGATGGCCCAGATGCAGAGCCTTCGCGGCGCGCAACTGCTCCTGGACGGCTACAACGTATTGACGACGGTCGAGGCGGCACTGGGCGGCGGGGTGATCCTGGCGTGTCGCGACGGCAGCTTCCGCGACATGGCCAGCGTTCACGGCACCTACCGGAAAGTGTCCGAAACGATACCCGCCCTTGAGCTGGTGGGAACGGCGCTTGCGGCCATCGGGCCCGCTGAATGCCTCTGGTACCTCGACAGCCCGGTGTCGAACTCCGGACGCCTGAAGGTCCTTATGGACGAGACCGCGGCCGCGCACGGCTGGCCGTGGCGCGTCGAAACCGTCACGGACCCGGACCGTCGCCTGAGCCGGTCCGAGGCGTGTGTGGCCACGTCCGACAGCGCGATTCTCGACCGGTGCCGAAGCTGGCTGAACCTGGCGCGCGCCGTGGTCGATCAGTCGGCGCCGGGGGCGTGGATCGTCGACCTGGAATCGTCCGACGCCTGAGCCGTTACGGGAGCCTGCGGCCCAGGAGCGGCCGGACGGCTCGCATGTCGGCGGCGGTGATCGTGCCGGAGCCGTCCACGTCGTACCGGGCCGTGTCGGCGGTGACGGCGCTGCCGCCGTGGGTTCGCGACGCCAGCACGTCGGCCGCCGTCACGACGCCGGAGCCGTCCACGTCACCCGCCAGGGCCGCCACGCGGATGTCCAGGTCGCCGACGACCGGTTGGCCGGCTCCGTCGGTCACGGTCGGAGCCACCGCCAGGGTGAACCGTTCTGCGTCGGGCAGGGCGGAGCTCAGCGTGACCACGATGGTGTTGCCGCCAAGCAACGACACCCCGGAGATTCGACTCGACAGGTCGCCCGACGCGTCGCCGGTGATGGTCACGGCCCCGGTTGTCACGGTCGCCTCCGCCAGCGTGCCGCTGAAGACGATGTGAATTCCGGCGATGCCCGCCAGTCGCGGCTCGACCGACCCGTCGGTCATGGGCACGGCCACGTCGCTGCCGCCATGGCCGGCCGGCACGTGCCAGGCCGTGATCTCGGGCGCCGACTGGCGGCACTCGTACGCGCCGAGGTCGGGTAGCGCGTCGCGGTTGTTGCCGTCGTAGTCGATGCCTTCGGGATGCTCCGCGCAGACGCCAGGCGCCTGGTCGGGATTGCCCTTGTCGATGCAGGGCGAACCTCCCGTCAGGTGGTAGTCGCCATGGGCCACGTCCGCGAAGCCGACGGCGGCCCGGCTGACGACGAAGCTGTGCGGTCCCTCGTTGATCTCGGCCACCGGCGGCGTCATCCAGCAGTTGTAGTCCGAATCCGGAACGCCCGATTGCCACACGGCGCCGCTCAGGATGTTGTTGTGGACCAGGACATCGATCGGCGGGGCGGTGGTGTAGTACCGGACGCCGCGCAGCGGATGCACCGGGCCGGCGTCGATCGTGTTGTGGCGGACCACCACGTTCGAGCCGCCGCCCACGCACAGCAGGTACGCCGGGTCGTCCGTCATCGCCACGAACAGGTTGTTCTGGATGACGACGTTCTTCGGATTGCCCGGCACCCCCAGCGGATCGAGCTTGATCTGCTGGCCGGAATACGCCATGCACTCGAACCGGTTGTTTTCGATCAGCAGGCCGTCGGTCGTTCCCTGCACGGCGATGCAGTCGGTATGCGGGCTGTCGCCCTCGGCGCTGGGCACGAAGTAGACGTTTGTCGGATCGCTGTCCAGACGCCACGTGTCCGTCAGGCTGCGCCGCGGCGGATGGTCCTCGTCGTCGGGCAGCAGATAGATCCTGTCGCTCTCCAGGTGGTAGAAGATGGCCGAGGCCCCCGTGTTGTCCTGGGTGCAGGCGCCCCAGGTGTAGTCGGGCGGCCACGTGCCGTAGGCCGTTCCCGGCCACGAGAACGCCGACGCCAGGTAGTTCTGGTCGTGGAACCGGCATCCGGCCACGACCAGGTCGGCGTTGCCGGTGGTCAGAATCGCGTCTTCGGCCCCGGACCGGAAGTCGCAACCGAGAACCTCCCAGTGGTCGGCCTCGCGGTCCGGCACGGCCAGGTTCTCCGAGATGCGGAGGGCGTAGGCCGAATGGTCGAACGTGCAGTGGAGGATCGAGATGTACGATGCGCCGCCCATGTCGCCGCTGGTGAACGTCACGCTGAGCTGGGATTCCTTGATGCCGTACGGGGCGAAGTCGCCCGGCGGGTCGCCGGCCAGCTTGGCGCCCTCGAACTGGCAGGTGTCGAATGTCACGTAGTTGGCGCCGGCGACGCTGACGGCCGGCGGCGGGTTCAGGCACGACGCCATGTAGCCGGGGTCGAAGTTGAACTCCTGGAACACCAGGTGAGCGTCCTTGACGGGCGAGGCGTCGAACGTCAGCGAGTCGATGTGCGGCATCGGATGACCGGGCCACCGCGCGTACGTGATTGGCGCCTCGGCGGTGCCGCAGGGGGCGTCGCCCTCGATGTTCACCGTGCCCAGATCGCCCGTGCAGTAGACGGTCGTGCCGGGATAGAGCGGCCCGGCCTGGATCCGGGCGAACGTCTGCCATGGAAGCGTCGCTGTTCCCGGGTTGCCGTCCGATCCGTTCGTCGCGTCCACGTAATACTCATCGCAGTACACGATGACGGTGAGGGTGTCCTGCCCCGTGGCCGCTTCGTCGTCGGTGACGGTCAGGGTGATGGTGTGCGTGCCGATGCCGAGAGCTGCCTCGGCGGTGCGTCCGGTGGCAAGTTGCGCGGCCCCCTCGCTCCAGACGTAACTGACGATCTGTCCGTCGTCGGTCGAGCCGGAGCCGTCCAGAAGCACCGTCTGCGAGCCGTCATAGTCGTCGTCGCGGACAGTCTGATCGCTGCCGGCGTCGGCCGAGGGCGGGTAGATGCCGCCCTCGTAGGTGACGACGAGTTTGGCGCCCCAGGTGTGGTCCCCGTAGTCCCATTGGCGGATGCGGCGGTACCCGCCGCCGGCACGGTCCGAACGCAGGCCGAGGTAGTTGCCCGGGGCGTAGCCGTCGCGGTTGACGAATTCCTGAACGATGGTCTTGATGTCGGGCGAGGTGTACCACGTGTCGATGGTCCAGTCGGCGGGCAGAACCCAGTCCACGTAGCCGGCCGTGACGGCGTAGCCGTAGGGGTTCGGGCTGTTCAGCGCCGGGCAACTGTCGAGGTCCACCAACTGCAATCGCACGGTCGAGGCCGGCGTCAGTGTGGCGTAGGAACTCACTTTCAGATACGCCGACGTGACGGTCGCGCCCTCGGGAATGTCCAGGGCCCAACGGAAGAAGGCGGGTCGGTTGTTCGGGGCGTCGCGGTCGTAGGGGAAGAAGGCGTTGTCCCCGGTGACGGAACTGCTCAGGCTGTACGTGGACGTGTCGTCCACGGATGCAGCCACCTGGTACTCGGCCGTGGCGGCCTCGGCCGATCCATGCATCGCCAGCAGACAGAGTATCACCGCGGCGGCGGTCGCGACCCATTTCATGGCACAACACTCCTTCCCAGCGGTTCCGGAATGAATGAGGGGCGTCTGAGGAAAGCTCAGACGCCCCCGGCTCATCCTGAGAGATTGTGGCCCAGGCCGCTTCTCACGGCTCACTCCTTCTTGACGTACTCGTATGCCCCGATGTCGGGCTCGGCGTCGCGGTCGGTGCGTGCATGGTCGATGCCCTCGGGGTGCTCCTTCGAAACCCCCGGGGCCTGCTCAGGATTGCCCTTGTTAATGCAGGGCGAGCTTTCCGTGAGGCGGAAATCCAGGTTCGTGGCGTCCAGGCATCCCAGCGCTGCCAAGCCCGGAACCACGATGCTGTGAGGACCTTCCTTGATTTCCTCCGGCGGGGCGACGATCCAGCAGTTGTAGTCGGACTTGGGGGGCACACCCTTCTGCCAGCCACCGCCGCTGATGATGTTGTTGCAGAGGGTCACGTCCATGGGGTCCGGGCTGGTGCCGAAGACGCGCAGGCCGCGACGCATGTGCGCCGTCCCGGCGTAGATCGTGTTGTGGCGGATGATCGTGCCGACGCCGCCGCCGATGCACATCATGTACGTCGGCGCGTCGGGCGTGGCCAGGAACAGGTTGTTCTGGATGACGACCTTCTCCGGGTGCCCACCGCACGGGTCGAGCTTGATGATCTGGCCGGACTGGGGCAGGACCTCGAAGCGGTTGTTCTCGATCAGCATGCCGCGCACCGGCCCCTGGACGGCGATGCAGTCGGTGTGCGGGCATTCGCCGCGGCCGCTGGGCTCGAAGTAGATGTTCGTCGGATCGCTGTCTAGCCGCCAGATGCCGTATTGGCTGCGGCGGGGCAGGTGCTCCTTGTCGTCGGGCAGCATGTAGATTCTCGTCTGGCCATGGCCATCGGCGCCCATGCGGTAGAAGAGGGCCGACGCGCCGGTGCCGTCCTGGGTGCACTTGCCCCAGGTGTAGTTGGCCGGCCAGGTGCCGTGCGCGGTGCCGGGCCAGTGAATGGCCGACTTCGCGTAGTTCTGATTGGAGAAACGGCACCCGGACACGGTGAGGTCGGCGCCGCGGGTGGCCAGGATCGCGTCCTCGGCCCCGGAGGTGAACTCGCAGCCGAGAATCTCCCAGTGCTCGACGCGCTTCTGCGGCATGGCCGCATTCTCCGAGAAACGGACGCACGTGGACGAGTTGGCGAACGTGCAGTTGCGAATCGAGATGTAGGAGGCATTGCCGGCGTCGCCGCTGGTGAACGTGGGGCAGAGCTCCCGCTCGAGGATGCAGTACGGGGCGAAGTCGCCCTGGGGATTGCCGGCCAGTTTGGGGCCCTCGAACTCGCAGGACTCGAACGCGACGTGGTTGGCGCCTTCGAGGTTGACGGCATTGTTCACATTGGGGCCGGAGGTCGGCACGAAGCCCGGATCAAAGCGGAACTCCTGGAACACCAGATGCACGTCCCGAAGGTTCTCCGGATCGAACTTCAGCGTGGTGATGTGCGGGGTGGAGCGGTCGGGCCAGCGGGCGTAGGTGATGGGGGCTCCGGCTTTGCCGACGGGATCCTTGGCGGTGATCTGAACCGGTCCCAGTTCGCCGGTGCAGTAGACGGTGGCGCCGGGCCGGATGGGACCGGTCTGGGCGCGGGCCCAGGTCTTCCACGGAGCCTCGGCGGTGCCGGGATTGGTGTCGGCGCCGGCGGCGGCGTCCACGTAGTGGCGGCTGCCGATGGCCTTAGCCGCCGGAGCGGCTGCGGCGGGATCGGTCCCGAGAACCATGGCCAGTGTCAAACATAGAACTTGGATCATAGTTGCTTCTCCAGAGTGAAGGCAGATGCCTCTGCCCACAAAGTTGGCGGGTCGCGCCTGTCGCGACTGCGACGCAAGGCCACCCACAACGTAGGATTGAAACCTTGCATGGTAGAAGAGTACCTGTAAAAGTCGTGCAAATCAAGTGGATATTTCGTGACCATCGCCAGAAGGCCTTGGCGCGCAATGGGTATCTCCGTGGGGCGATCCGGAGGCGTTGAGCGGCCCGTTGCGGTTTTCCTTGATTGCGGGGCTGCCGCTGGGCATAATAGCCGCCCAAGGACAGTCCATGTCGGCTGGCACGACACGCCCGTAGCTCAGTAGGATAGAGCGGCGGTTTCCTAAACCGCAGGTCACAGGTTCGAATCCTGTCGGGCGTACCATCTATAAGGGGCTGCAAGTGAAGAACTTGCAGCCCTTCTGTTCTTGGTTGCACGCTCGAAAAACCCGGCCTAGACCAGTTGGTAGAATGGCTCCCATCCAAGGAGGTCCACCATGGTCGTATCGCGTGAGTAAGTCGCGACGGCAATGGGCCAATTCCTTCACAGTCGCGGATATCATAGCCCCGGCCCCGCCGAGCTAACGGCGCCGAATCAACGGATCAACCGGCCAGCAGTTCCGCCACGTCACAGCCAAGGGCCTCGGCCGCTTTGCGATAGCTGGCGATGCGAGGCGAAGCGTAGCGACCGTTCTCCAGGGCGGACCATTGTGGCTGGGACCATCCACAACGGGCGGCTGCCTCGGCCTGCGACAACTTCGCGCGACGCCGGGCGGCACGAATGGGACTCTCATTCGTGTGCCGAGTCATGCTGTGGCCACCGTCACATAGTCGGCCTGTGTCGTCGGTTCGGGAATGGTCTCGCCGTCCTCGATCATGCCGGCCAGGTGCAGGTCCACGGCCTCCGCAAGGGCGGCCTTGGCCTCAGCGGCCGTGGCATAGCCGCAGACGCCACAACCCGGCAGGTCGGGCACGTAGCCGCCGTACCCTCCGTCTCCGGCCCTCTCGATTACCACTGCGTAGCATCGCATTATGCACCTCCCCATCGGATTGCCGGAGGCGGGCTTCACCGGAGGCCCGCCTGCCGGAGTATGCTCTTGAGCATGCCGGGCGGCACGTCATCGCTGGGCTTGCCGGCCACCGTCACGCGGCCCTTCTTCACGGGATGCTTGAACTGGCGATGGCTGCCGCGCTGCGTCACCTGCGCCCATCCATCCCGTTCGATGAGTCGCAGCAAGTCGCGGTATTTCATCTGTCGCAGCCTCCGTATGACAAGGGAATCATAACGCATTCACTATATCGAGGCGAGAAAAAAAGGTGGAATCGCGAAAAAGGAATACACGTGAAGCATCATGATGGCCGGCAACGCTATTCGGTGGCTCAGGGGCTTGCGACGGAGGAAAAACTAACAAACACCGGATGCGTCTTGACCTGATTCGATGAAATCCAGCATAATGTAGCCGTTCGGTTCGAGCTTGTGCCAGTCAGGGCGTACCATCTTTCTCTCGGCGGTGAGACGATGATCGATTTTCACACGCACACGTTTCTGAGCGACGGGGAGCTGGGGCCGGCGGAGTTGGTGCGGCGGGTGGAAATCCGCGGTTTCCGGGCCGTGGGTTTCGCCGACCACGTCGATAACGGCACTCTGGAGCACACGTTGCCGCTGCTGGTCCGTGCGGCGCGGGAGCTCAGCGAGGCCATGACGATGAAGGTGCTGGCGGGGTGCGAGCTGACGCACTGTCGGCCGCAGCATATCGCTCGCCTGGCGGCTCGTGCCCGCGAGCTGGGGGCCGAGGTGGTGATCTGCCACGGCGAATCGCCCGTGGAGCCGGTGTTGGCGGGGACGAACCGTGCGGCGATCGAGGCCGGGGTGGACATTCTGGCGCATCCCGGGATGATTACCGAGGCGGATGCGGCGGAGGCGGCCCGCCGGGGCGTGCTGCTGGAAATCAGCGGCCGTCGGGGGCACAGCCTGACGAACGCTCACGTGGCCGCGACGGCTCTTCGGGTGGGGGCGAAGCTGGTGTTCGGTTCGGATGCCCACGCGGTGAGCGACTTCTACGACCGCGCTGGGGCAGAGCGGGTGTTGCTGGGGGCGGGCCTGTCGGCTGCCCAGGCGGCGGCGGCTTTTGCCAACGCCGAGACGCTTTCCGGCCTGGCAGTGTGACGGTCGTCACTCCGGTTTTCGTAGGCATGTCGTTATCCTGATTCTCACTGTGTGGTGTGGCCGCTTGCTCGACCTCGAGGCTGCGGGGCGGCTGTTTTTTGCTTTGTTATTGGCGGATCGATGCGGTAGCATCTTGGTTTCATGTGGCGTGCCGGGCCGCACATGGGCGGCGCGATGTCCAGCCACGGAACCACGTCTGACATGGAGTGCCGCAGGTGAAATCCGAAGAACGACATGATCTGGCGACGAACGAACTGGCGAAGGCGGTTGGCGGGGTGGTGTCGCAGACGCGCAGCTACACGACGCACCTTCTGGTGGGGCTGATCGTGGTAGTGGCCCTGTGCTGGGTCGGGTACGAATGGTACAAGAAGTCGCAGCTGGCGAATGTGGAGCAGGGGATGGCGTTGATGACGGCCCTGACGTCCGGCGGCGACCGCGAGTCGCCGTTGACGGCGGCCGAGCTGCTGGATATACAGATCAAGGAGTTGGAGAAGTACATTGCCGCGTATCCCGGGTCGAAGACGGTGAACCTGGCGAAGTTCAGCCGCGCGGGTATGTTGTACGACCGCGGGCTGGTGGCGCGGGCGGACCGGGCCGAGGTGGCCGAGGCGGAGAAGTTCTTCTCCGAGGCGGCCAAGGCGTTCGACGAGCTCAAGGGCGTTGAAGGCGACATCGGCGAACTGGCCGAGCTGGGCGGCGCGTGTGCGGCGAAGGCCCTGGGTCGCCAGGACGAAGCCGTGAGTCGGCTGACGGCGTTGGCGGCCGTGACGAACTCGGCGGCGGCCACGCTGGCCCAGGAGCGGTTGAGCGTCCTCCGCGAGAACGTGCCGCTGGTGATCGTGCCGGACAAGGAGCCGCAGAAGAAAACCGAGGACGGCGGCGCGACGGACGAGTCGCCGAAGGCCGACAAGGCCGAGGGTGAGCCGGCGGCGCAGGAGGCTCCGGCCGAGGGCGCGGGGACAACCGCTCCGGCCCCGGAGACGCCGGCCGCGAAGCCGCAGGAGTAAAGTCAATGCGCGGCAGGCGCCGCAGTGGTGTGCCTGCCTGGAACGGGGCAGTTGTCAGGGATAGGGAGTGAAGCGATGGCGGATCTGGCAGGCATCAGCGCAGCTCTTCAGAAGGGCGACCGCAACACGGTGCAGAAGCTGGTTCAGGCTGCGGTGGACGAGGGCGTGGCTCCGCAGGCCATCCTCGAACAGGGCCTCATTGCCGGCATGAGCATCATTGGCGGCAAGTTCAAACGGAACGAGGTGTACGTTCCGGAGGTGCTGATCGCGGCCCGTGCGATGCACGGCGGCATGAGCATCCTGGAGCCGGTGCTGGCGAAGGCGGGCGTTCAGCCGGCCGGGCACGTGGTTCTGGGCACGGTCAAGGGCGACCTGCACGACATCGGCAAGAACCTCGTGGGCATGATGCTCAAGGGCGGCGGCTTCGCGGTCGAGGACATCGGCACCGACGCCGACGCGCAGAAGTTCGTGGCCGCGGCCAAGGCCAAGGGTAAGTGCGTCGTGGCCATGTCGGCGCTGCTGACGACGACCATGCCGCAGATGGCCGAAGTGATCAAGGCCCTGAAGGCGTCCGGCGTCAACGTCAAGACGATGATCGGCGGCGCGCCGGTGACGCAGAGTTATGCCGACGAGATCGGCGCCGACGGGTACGCCCCGGATGCGGCTTCGGCCGTGGACGTGGCCAAGAGCCTGATCGGCTGAGCCGTCGCTGTCAACGCACATACGACTTCGGGGACAGTCGGCCATGCACCGACTGTCCCCGCCGTCTTGTCCTGAGGACGATCCGAGAACCATGGACGACCACCCCGACGAGAATCCGCCTCCGACCGACGGCGCCGACGAGGCCGAGGTGCTGGAAGACGATTTCGGCGACGAGGAGACCGGCGACACCGAAGTGATGGAGCTGCGCATCCGGCCGGTGCACGGCGGGCGGCGGCTCGACAGTTTCCTGGCCCGGCGGTTCAGCGACCGTTCGCGGGCGTTCTTTCAGAAGCTGATTCGCCAGGGGCAGGTGGCCGTCAACGGGCGCAAGGTCAAGCCGTCGTGCGAGATCACGGGGGGCGACGTGGTGCACGTCGAGCTGCCGCCGCCGGAGAAGCACGAGCTGGTGCCGGAGAACATTCCCCTCGACATTCTGTACGAGGACGATTTCTTTGTGGTGATCAACAAGCCGTACAACATGATCGTGCATCCGGCCCGGGGCAACTGGGGCGGGACGCTGGTCAATGCGCTGGCGTACCATTTCGAGCATCTGAGCGGGCTGAACGGGCCGGAGCGCCCGGGCATCGTGCATCGGCTGGACCGCGACACGACGGGCGTGATCGTGGTGGCGAAGAACGACATGGCCCACGCTCAGATCGCGCGGCAGTGGGAGAACCGGCGGGTGCGGAAGGAGTACCTGGCGCTGGCCGAAGGGCGGCCGCAGTGCGACGCGGACGTGATCGACCGGCCGATCGGGCGGCATCCGAAGGTGCGCGAGAAGATGGCCGTGGATGGGCTCAAGGCCCGCGACGCGGTGACGCACTATGAAGTGCGGCGGCGGTACGGGCCGTTTGCGGCCATTGTGGCGCGGCCCCGGACGGGGCGGACGCACCAGATTCGTGTGCACCTGGCGAGCGTCGGGTGCCGCATCCTGGCGGATTCGATGTACTCGCCGCGAGCGGCGTTCACGCTGGGCGACATCACGGGGCGGCAGGAGGATCGCGCCCAGGTGCTTCTGGAGCGTCAGGCGTTGCACGCCCGGTGGCTGTCGTTCTGGCACCCGATCACGGGCAAGCTGATGGAGTTCGAGGCGCCGGTGCCGGAGGACATGGCCCGGACGATGGCGGCGCTGGAGGCGCAGTATCCCGGCGAGTGAGCGGCGGCGATTTCGGAGGCAATTGGGCTTGGCATTTCGCGCGGGCTCGGTATAATACGGGCACCTTGGGCGTTTAGCTCAGCTGGCTAGAGCGCATGGATCACACCCATGAGGTCGGGGGTTCAAGTCCCTCAACGCCCACCATGTACTCATGTACCGGCGTGAAATCCTGCGAATCGTTCTGATTCCGGGGCTTCGCGCCGGTTCTGTTCTCACTCATTCCCGACGTTTCCGGGGCTTGCTGCGCCGCTTTTTGCGCCGTGTGGCCAGCAGCGCTATTGTGGTGGCGCCTGGGTGTTGTTGTTCGACTTCTTGCGCTTCAGGGACCGCACGATTCCCCAGGTGCCAAGAGCAACGCCAATGCACAGAATCAGAACAGCGCAAACAAGGCATTCCCAGGGACCGATATTCACGAAACCCACCATGCGCCCTTTCTGCTACTCGGCGCGTGTCACCGCGCAGGCCGTTACCCCTCGTCCCTGAATGATGCCCTGGGGGAAGACAACCGTCGCGATTCCGGCAGTCATGCCGCCCACGAGGCACCATTGCCCTTCCTTGGCATCCGTGTCGCCCTCAATCCGGACAAATACCCACTGCTCCGTACTGTGCTCAACCATGGCGAGAATGACGCCCTCATCCCGCTGTTCCTTGCCGCAGACGTAGCCGTAGAACACTGTGGGCTTACCGCGCGTTGGCTGCTTCTCGTGCATGGGTTTCGCCGCGAACTCGGCACACCGCTCGGCTGACGATCCACGGTTGACAGCCACTTTGCGGAAAGCCTCCTGGACGGCTTCTACGGTCTTGGCGTATGTATCACCACTGAAAGAGCTCTTGTCGGCATTGAGCATCGCTTCGGCAAGGTAGGTCAGTCTCAGGAACGTCTGCGCCGAGGAATACCGGCCGGTCCCTGAGCACTGCGGGCAGTCTACGGTCTGGTTGACATGCCGCTTGCGGTCAACTATCCCCGGTTCTCGCTTGTTTGGATCCTTGCGAGGGTGATATGTCGTGTCCTTATCGGTCCTCACCTTCTCAATCGTGATCTTCCCTGTGCCGTTGCACTTGCGGCAACTCACTCCGGCGAGAGCCGCGCTGATCTTCTCCACAATCTCACTCCGAGTGAATTTCTTCGTGGGCTGCGATTCTTCCTCGAAGCGAAACTCTGGGCCGGCCGCCGGTGGTGAGATGGCCTCCTCAGCCGAAGGAACCTTGCCGAGTTCCCGAATGCACACACTCTTGAGCGGCTCTGGTTCGGGCAGGGCCTTGACCACCAGTTCCTGGACCTTCCTGGCACTCGCCGCAAAAAAGTAACGCTGATTGGTCTTGCTGAGGCCAAACCACGTGTTGACTCCCACAACGGTGCCGTCCATGAGAAGTACTGGGCCGCCGCTGTTGCCCTTGTCAACCATCGCGCTTGTGCGAATCCATTCGTTGTCAGGGTGTTCCCGCTCTCCGCCTGCTATTCCCACATCCGATTGCTCGATCTCTGTACCCGAGTAGACTCCATTGACAATGCCATTGGTCAACACGCAGTCGAAGCCTTGGGGGTTTCCAATGGAGAAGACCGCTTCGCCCACCTTGGGCTTTGCCAGGCTCAATCGCAGAGCCGGCAGTTCCATGTCCTTCATGTTCACCTTCAGCAGAGCAAGATCTTGCTTCTTGTCATAGGCAAGCACCCCCTCGATGGGCCTGGTCTCGCCGTTGTCAAACCGGACCGTGCCACTCGTCGCTCCGCGAATAACGTGGTAGTTGGTAACGACAACGCCTTCTGCGGGACAGATGAAGCCGGTTCCTATGGACAGCATTCCCGTGTTTCCTAAGACAGCCCGAATCTTGACAACAGATTTCTTGGCCTGGGAGTACTGGGTACTCAGGTCTTGCTGAATGGTTTGCGGAGTCTGCTTGCTCGGGTCGGGTGCGGGTATCGGCCCGTCTTCTGGCGGTGGAACCTGCTGCGCTCCGGAATGAGCGCACAACAGGCCAACGAGAAGGGCGGCAAATGACCGGGCGAAAACGGGATGCGCACAACTCATGGCATCTTCTCCAATGTGGCCTATGGATACCCTGCACGGACTTGCGATGCTCAGTCAATGATACTGTCATGGGATGGGCTGTCAATAGTTGCACTGGAATGTATGTAAGGCCGAGCTGCAGGGACTTCAAGAATCCGGAACCCGCGCGGATTTCTGGAGGGGGCATCCTTCCATCTTGCGCGCCCGCAGGGGGGGCATCTGTTGCGTGGGGCCTTGCCGTGATAGGCAGAGGGGCACTGTGCTGAGTGTCGGCTGTGGGTCCGCTCCGCCGACGGGTCACGAGTCCTTGGCTTGGCGAAGCAGGTCCAGTGCGGCCGCTCTGGCCGACTCGGGCAGGGCGGACCATGCCTTGACGAACGCGGCCAGATCGGGCGGCACACGGCCACTTTCGGGGGCAAGTGCGCCGGATTTTGCGCCGCTTTGTTCTGGCGTGTTGCGTAAGTCGCTGCTAGAATCAGTCGTTAGGGTCGGGGGTTCAAGTCCCTCAACGCCCACCATCGAATCTCAATGAGCGAGGAACGTCAGTCGCCGCGGCGTTCCTCGCATCTTTTTGGGAAATCAATCACGTCAGTTCTCGGGGCTGCCGATTTCGAGGGTCCACTTGAATTCCGACAGGGCGTTGCCGGAGGAACGCGACGCGTCAATGCTGCGGACGGTCAGGTACTTGTGCTGCTGTCGGATGGCGCCCAGAAGCTGGCCCATCGTGTCGATGGTGAGCTTGGGGAAGATGACCGAGTGCCGCGCCTGGCCGCGGGCGGAGCCCTGCTTGTTGATCTCGGGATTGTCGATGCCGAGTTGTCCGGCCAGCTCGGACATGACGGTGGGCAGATCGACGGACTTGGGCTGGCCCTGGGCGATCCCCTTGGCGGCCTCGCGCGCGTCGACGAACTGCTGGCGCACGGCCTGGCTGTTATTCCATTGCTCGAGGGCTGCCTCGCAATCGGCTTTGGCGTCGCCTTGTCGCAGCGCCATGGCCGCCAGGAACGCCAGGGCGCAGACGGTGAAGGCCAGGGCGACGATGAATGGTTTGCTCACGGCTGTGTTCTCCTGCGTTCTCTACTTCTTCTCGGCCGGAGTGATCAGAAAATCGAACTCGGCCCGGTTGTTGTCGCGCGGATCGGCCTGGACCTTTCGCGTTTCACAGTCAAACAGCGGGGATTCGTCGAGCAGGGCCCGCAACTGCGTGGCGGCCTCGTAGGTGTTGGCCTTGCCGCGGAGGCTGATGGCCGACGCATTGACGGTCATTCGCTGGTACTCCACGTCGATTCCTTCAGGCGTCTTGGTGGCCTGCTGGGCGAACTGGGCCAGCAGGTCGGTCACGTCCACGTTGGCCTTGGCCTGCTCGATCTGTGTCTGGAGCTTGTCGATCTGCTGCTTCAACTGGGGCGCGAAGTAGGCCATGTCGTCGGGGCGGCGGCCTTCGGCGCGGTGGGTCGTCCAGAATGTGTCGGCCGCCTGGTACACCTCGGCCAGGCGGCGATGGTAGTCGGACGCCCGGATCAGGCAGAACACGCCGCCGACCAGGAAGCAGATGCCCAGCAGGGCCACCGCCCAGACCGAGAGCAGGGAAATCGCCTGGGCGGTCTCTCGCGGCTCGAACTCTTCGATCCGGAAGGTCAGCGGCCGCGGTCCGCCGCGGGCCATAAGCAGGGCCGCCCCGGCCACCAGCGGCCAGGAGAGCAGGTGCCCCGCGCCCTCGACAGCAGGCGGGGCGATGCGGCGATGGAGGCAGCCGATGTCCTGTGCGGCCGCGGCGGCCAGCGTGTCGGCCGCCTCGCCGCCGAAGCTGACAATGGCCTCCGGCGGTGGGAACCCCGGAACGGCGAGGACCATGCGTCGGAACTCCTGGAGCGGGCGACCGGCGGCCTCGGTGGCCCAGGCGAAACTGACCATGCGGCGGCGGGCCCAGAGGACGCCCTTGTGGATCATCGCGACATCCACGGTCTTGTCGTCGCCGGTGACGGTGACGACGGGCTTCTCGGCCAGGTCGGTGGCCTGGGTCTGAAGCAGGCCCACGTGCCCGATGATATCCGGCGGCATGTACTCGGGTGAGAAACCGCGTTGCTCCCACGGATCGAGCAGTTCGTGCATGCGGCGCCTGCTGATGGGCCAAGCCAGGACGTGGCTGGCGTCGGGCCGCTGCTCGATCACCTGGCTGGGCACCAGGAGGTCGGCGGCCGCGGCGTCCAGGTCGTCTTCCAGTTCGAACTTCAGCGTGCTGCGAATCTGGGACACGTTGGTGAACGGCATCCAGAGGTCGCGGAGGCTGTAGTCCTGCCAGTTGACCAGCAGGGCCAGGCCGACGTTCTCGACGCCTCGCTGTCGGACCAGGGCCATGGCCTCTTCGAGGCCGTCGGTTCCCTGTAACGGCTGCGAGACCAGTTCTACCAGGCGCACGGTGTCGCCGGCCTGCTGGGCACGGGCCAGTTGGACGCGGTCGGGGAGGATTTGAACGGCTACCATCTCGGGCACGTGATTCTCCTACAGTTCGTTGCGTCGCCAGAGGGTGTACAGGGCGCCGCCCTGGCGTCGTTCGACGATGATCGTGCTTCGGACCGTGCGGATCGGGCCGGAGTCGGCGACCGATCCGGAATCGTCCAGGCGGTGTTCGGCCGCCGTGGCGGTGATGCGAAACCGGGTGCTGTTGAGGCGGACCTCCGCCTGCAATTGCCGGGCTTCCTCGCGGGTCAGGCTCTCGACGTTGCCCAGTTGCGAGACGTTCATGAACGGTTCCTCGTCGCGGAGCACGAGGATCTCGTCCACGGTGTCCGGGCGGTCGCGCAGGGTCTCGACGTCGTGCAGGAGGACCTCGCGGCCGGCCGTGTTGATGTTCGGCAGATTGCTGCGCCACAGGGTCACCTGGTCGATGAACCGGACGATGACCTTGGGCCCGGCGGGGTCGAGGGGGTCGTCGCGTTCGATGTATGCCCGCTCGATGGCGTAGCGGTCCTCGTCGCTGAGGCCGGGCACGTTCGTGAAGCTGTCGAGCCAGAGCGGCACGAGCTCCTGATTCTGCTGCGTCTGCTGGCCCTGCTGCGGGTTGCCGGCGTTCTGCTGGGCCTCCTGCTCGGCCTCCTGTTCTTCCTCGGTAAGTTCGAGGAAGACGGCGTCTTCGGTCCGGCGTACGGCGGCCTCCTCGGCGACGGCCCGGGCGAGGCGGTCGGCGATGCCGCCGTCGAGGCCGCAGGCCTGGGCGAACTCGATGAACCGCTGGATGCCCTCTTCCAGCAGGGCGGGATCCTCCTGAAGCAACGGCTTGAGGCTGTAGAACCGCGAGCAGTCCTCGATGTGGACCGTCAGGCGGACCATGCGTTTGTCGTCCAGGGGGATGTCGAAGTACTTGTCGGCCGCCCACTCGTCCTGCAAGGTGTCCTGGGCGGTGCCGGCGATGGGTTCCTCGAGCATCCGCATGGCCAGCCCCGGTGCGGCGTCCAGCGCGCGTTTCAACTGGCGGACGCGGATGTAGTCGCGGATCTGCTTGTACTCCACGGCGGTGTTGAGCTGGAGCTGCGACACGATCAGGGTGATGGCCATGATCGTGACGACGGTGATCAGCAGGGCGACCCCGCGGCGTCTGGACGACGAGGATGGGCGCGACCTGAACTTCACGCTACTCTTCCTCCGTCTCCACGTCCAGGCTCTCGTTCAGGGGCGGCTGGAGCAGTTCGCCGTTGACGTCCGGGATGGGCAGCCGCACCGTGCGGCGGAACACCAGGGCCTTCTCGCGATCTTCCTGCGGATCGGTGGAGAGGCGGAAGCGAATGGCCACGGGCATCTTGTCCACGCCGAAGCCGCCTTCCCACTGGTCTTCGTACTCGGCCTGGCGACTGTTGGCGGGTTCGTCCTCCTCGGGTTGCGGGAGGAAGTCCATGTCGAATTCGGTCAGGCCGTCGGCCAGCAGAACGAGTCCCTGGTCCGAACTGCGAATGGTCACGGCCGAGCGGTCCGTCTCGATGGCCAGCTCGCGCCGGAACACGGCCAGGGCTTTCTCGTTGTTCGGGTCCTGGCCCACCAGGTACGCAATCTCGATCAGGCCCGGCCGTTCGCGCATTTCCTCGCTGACGCGGATGGGCGTGGCGCATGGAAACGCGAGGCTCGTGATCGTTCTGCCGGCGACCTCGCGTTTCTCGACGATCAGGTACGCGCGGCTGTCGTAGACGTGGACCTGCTGGAGATCGTCGCAGACGAGGTCCAGCACGCCGCGCACCTTGGCCAGCGACTCCAGGCGGCGATCCACGGCGCTGCGCGTCGTGACGCTGGTCTGCATGGCGACGGCGATGGTCACGAGGATGGTTCCGGTGATGGCGGTGGCCACGAGCAACTCCAGCAGGGTCATGCCGGGGCGCCGCGGGCGACGGAACGAGCATCGGGCGAGCTTCATGGCGTCGTGGCCTCCTCGTCCTCGCGCTGGTCTTCCTCGATGCGTGGCTTGGGGAGCCACGTCACCAGGGCGGCAAGCACCTTGTCGCCGGCGGTGTCGCGGACCTCGATGCGCACGGAGACGAACAGGCCCGGGTCGAATTCCTCTTCTTCCTCCTCGTCGGCCTCTTCCTCGGTCTCAAGCAGCAGGGAGGCGTCCTCTTCGTCCTCGGTATAAACGTCGAGGTATTCCTGGTCCATGTACGGATCGCGCTGGGCCGTGATCCGGAAGACCCGGAAGGGGGCGCGCTGCGGGTCGCCCGAATAGCCGGGAATCTCGACCTCGACTTCCTGCTCGGTGAACTGGCGGTTGCCGTCGGCCTCGAAGGCGGGCTGAGCGAGGAACTCGTCCATGGCGGCTTCGGCGACGGCCAAGGCCTGCGCCTGGCGGATGATCCGCTGGGTGTTCCTGACGGCGGCGGCCTGGCTGCCGAGCAGCACCACGAGCGAGAAGCCGATGATGGCCGCGGCCGCCATGACCTCCAGCAACGTAAAGGCTCGATTGTGTCGGCGTGAGCCCATGTGTCTACATCCGTCGCCCTGGGGCGTTGATCTTCAGCTCGTACTCCTGCGGCGTCTCGTACCCTTTGACGATGGTCGTCAGGCCGGTGAGCGGATTGAGCCGCACGGTCCGCTTCAGCTCGGCGTTGTTCTTGAACCTCATCAGGAGGCGCACCGGGGTGCAGACGCCGGTGGGCCAGAATCGCAGGATGACGGTCTGCTGGTCGAGGACATCGTCGGCGCCGATGATGGACCGATCCAGCAGCATCGACGCATCCCACTGGTTCTGAGCGAACGGCTGCTCCTCACCGGCATCCGCCGGGGCGTCCTGGCTCCACTGCGCCGCCGGATCCTCGTAGAAGTAGAGAATCCGGTGGTCCTCGGGATAGAGCTCCAGGCGGACCACCTTCTGTTGGAGGATGGCCTGGCTTCGGGCGGTGCGCAGGTGAGCGGCCACCTCGGCGGCCGCCTTGTCGGCCTTGAACCGCGGCGTGATCGCGTCGGCGTTGACGAACACCAGGCCACTGACGAGGGAGATGACGAAGACGACCGCCATCAGCTCAATCAGCGTGTACGCGTCACGGCATGGTCGCCGGCGGCGGTCCATGGCAGTCAATAGCCTCCGATCCAGTTCGCCGGATCCTCGCCGCGGCTGGCCAGGTCGCGGGCGTTGCCCTCGCCGCCCAACTGGCCGCCTTCGCCGTAGCTGAAGACGACGTACTCCTGTCCGCTCTCGGTGGTCCGGACGACGTACTGGTAATCATTGTTCCAGGGATCCCTGGGCACCTCGGACATCTTCAGATAGCCGCGCGCCGGGTAGTCCACGGCGTCGGCGGGCGCGTGGACCAGGGCATCGAGACCCTCTTCCATGGTGGGGAAGCGGCCGTTGTCCATCTGGAACAGCTCGATGGCCTGGTCGAAGGTCGCGATCTGGGCCTTCGCGGTGTTGACGCGGGCTTTGTTGATCTGGTTCATGATGGCCAGACCGCCCAGGCCGACCAGCAGGCCGATGATGAAGACCACCGCCATCATCTCCAGGAGCGTGAAGCCTCTCGCGGTTCGTTTCATAAGACGCCTTCCACGGTTCATCGCTATGCCTCCTAAAGGCTCTCGAAATTCGACATTTGCATGATCGGCAACATGACCGACGCCACGATGAAGCCGACCACGGCCGCCATTGCCAGGATGATCACCGGCTGCATGAGCGCGTTGAGCTTGGTGATCGTGATGTCCACCTCGGCGACCATGTTCGACGACAGCCGCTTCAGGACGGTCTCCAGCTCACCGCTCTGTTCG
Organism: Phycisphaerae bacterium; assembly: GCA_012729015.1. Classification (GTDB taxonomy): domain Bacteria; phylum Planctomycetota; class Phycisphaerae; order FEN-1346; family JAACEH01; genus JAAYDY01. The sequence continues at coordinate 88,177 of JAAYDY010000120.1, forward strand.
CCCACGGCGACCATGTGGGCCACGGCCCGGGGGATAATGCGGCTGCGGCGGAGCACGGCGCTGACGTCCGATCCGCGCAGGATGCTTTCCTGGAGGTCGCTGATGGTGTCCTTCATCAGCGAGTTGCCGGTGGTTTCCTTCAGGACGGCCATGCAGTCGGCCATCTTCACGCCGCTGGAGAGCAGGATTTGCAGGGTTCCGGTGAAGTGCGACGTCTGGGTCTTGCGCACCAGTTCGCTGACCACCGGAATCCGCAGCATGAGACGGTCGGTCATTCGTCGCCCGCGGTCTGTCTTCAGGAACAGTGTCAGCAGGACCCCCAGGCCGACGACGGCCCCCGTCAACAGGATCCAGTGAGCGGTCATGAATTCGCTCGTGCCCATCAGGATTCGCGTCGGCAGGGGAAGCTCGTTGCCGAAGCTCTCGATGACTTCCTTGAGCTTGGGCAGGACGTTGGTCATCAGGAAGACGACGATGCCGGTCATGACGGCGGTCATGATAATCGGATAGATCATGACGGCTCCGAGCTGTCCTTGCCGCATCGACTGCTCGCGGAGGAAGTCGGCCAGGTTCCGCAGCACTTCCGGCAGCGTGCCGGCCGTCTCGCCGACGCGCACCATGCTCAGGTACATGTGGCCGAAGAGCCACTGGTGCGGCTCCATGGCGTCGGCGACGCTGGCCCCGTTGGCCACGCGGTCGCGGATGTCGCGCAGGGCGAGGACGACCCGCTTGTCGGTCACTTCCTCGATCGTGATGTTCAGGGCCTCGGTCAGCTTGATCTCGTTCTCCAGCAACAGGGCAAGCTGCCGCGTGATGGCCTCGACCACCAGGAGCCGCCGACGGCTGAAACGGCGGTGACGCGCCAGGTGGGCGCCGCGACGCTGAAGCAACGTGGCTTCCTGGATGGCCGTGACGTGCAGCTCGCGTTCACGCAGCTTGCGCCGCGCGTCGCGCTGCGACTCCGCGTCGAGCACGCCGGTGGACCGCTGGCCGCCGGCGCCGAGAGCTTCGTAACGATAGACCGGCAAAACGTCCGCCTCCGTAGTTTCGAGGAACGCCCTACGGCGCCCTCGCGAGCCATCCTGTGGCCGCCCGCCCGGCCGAGCCGGCGGGCTCGCCCGACCGTCCGTCGCCTCCGCGCGGACGCCGGACGCGCCCGGATCAGAATACGTCGCGCTGCGTCACGCGCAGCACTTCGTCGAGCGTTGTCTCCCCCGCGACGGCCTTCACGGCTCCGTCCATCCGCAGCGTCTTCATGCCCCGCGCCACGGCCGAGGCCTTCATCATTGCCGCGCTGTCGTGACGCTGAATCTGCGCGCGGACCTCGTCGTCCACCATCAGCAGTTCGTAGATGCCCATGCGGCCGTGGTACCCGGTGTTCAGGCACTCGTCGCACCCGACGCCGCGCCACAACTGGGCGCCCGGCCCGATCAGGTTGCCCACGTCGAGCTGCTCGATCACCCGCGGGTCCGGATCGTATGGCTCGCGGCAGCTCGGGCAGATGCGACGCACGAGGCGCTGGGCCAGCACCGCCAGCAGGCTGCTGGAGGCCAGGTACGGCTCGATGCCCAGGTCCAGGAGCCGGGCCACGGCGCCGGGGGCGTCGTTAGTGTGAAGCGTCGAGAAGACCAGGTGGCCGGTGAGCGACGCCTGGATGGCCAGGCGGGCCGTCTCCAGGTCGCGGACTTCGCCGACCATGACCACGTCGGGGTCCTGGCGAACCACGTGCCGCAACGTCGTCGCGAACGTCAGGCCCTTCTTGGCCGCCACCTGGATCTGGCTGATGCCGGTGAGCTGGTATTCGATCGGGTCTTCCACGGTCAGCACATTCTTCTCGGCCGAGTTGATCCGGTTCAGGCAGGCGTAGAGCGTGGTGGTCTTGCCGCTGCCGGTCGGCCCGGTGACGAAGAAGATGCCGTGGCTCATGTTGATGAGCGAGAGGATGTCGGCATGCAGGTGCGAGTCCATGCCGAGCTGGTCGAGGTCGTAGACGCCGGTGGTCTTGTCGAGCAGGCGGAGGACGACGCGCTCGCCGTAGCTGGTCGGGACGATGCTGACGCGAAGGTCCACTTCGCGGTCGCCGATGCGGACGCTGCACCGGCCGTCCTGCGGCATGCGGCGCTCGGCGATGTCCATGCCGGCCATGACCTTGATGCGCGACGTGATCAGCGGTTGCACGCTGCGCGCTGGGCTGAAAATGTCGTACAGCACGCCGTCGATGCGGTAGCGTATCTGGAGCTTGTTCTCGTAGGGATGCACGTGGATGTCGCTGGCTCGCATCTTCAGAGCGCGGAACAGGATGCTGTTGACCAGGCGGATGACGGGCGGCTTGTTGACCACGTCGAGCAGATCGTCCGTGGCGCTGAGCTGGTGGGCCAGCGATTCCATGCCGGCGTCGTCCAGTTCCTCGACGATCTCGTCCACGACGTCCATGCGGTCTTCGTAAGCCGAGTCGATGGCGCCGGCCACTTCACTGCGCGGCGCCAGGATCAGTTGGACCGGCATCCCCAGCCGTTTCTCCACGTCCTCGATGGCATAGACGTTCAGCGGCGAGCACGTGGCCATGGTCATCACGCCATTGGTCTTGCCGACGCCGACCATGCCGTGACGGCGGGCGAACATCGCCGGAACCCGCTCTTTGAACTCCGCCGGCACGTCGCGTCCGCGCAGCTCCTGGCGGTACTCGATGCCGAGCAGGGCCGAGAGCTTGCTCAGCACCTGCTCTTCGGTGAAGCGACCGTCCTCGGCCAGGACCGTTTCCAGCGAGCGGCCGTGCGAGGCGGCCTCGGCAATGGCTGCCTGGAGCGGTTCCGCCCCCATGGACGCGAACGAGTCGAGCCAGCGATTCAGATAATCAGTCATGCGATCCAGCCTCTATGCTCTGCGGCCGCGCGGGGCGGCGCCCTGCGACCCTGTCCGGTCAGACGCTCATTCAGGCAGCGGCACGATGATCGGCGCGGGTCGGTAATCGTTGGTTCGGTCCTGCACCGGGGGCGGCGGGGCGGCCTCGGGGGTCGCCGGCGGCACAGGCGTCTCGGGCGACGGTGGCGGCTGCGGCGTCTGCGGCGGTTGGGCCACGGGTGGCGCTTCAGGCGCCGTTTCGGGCACAGGGGTCGCAGGCACATTCTCGGGAGCCGGCGCCGCCGGGGCATACGACGGCTGCATGGTCGCCATGCCGTTGCCCGTCGGATACGTCGTCTGGGAGGCCGGGACGCCGCTCGGCGCCGGCGGCCGGGCGTTGCCCGACAGGTTCACCTGGCCGCCCTTGTCCAGTTGCTTTTCCATGGCCCGGCGGCGCAGGACTTCGTTGAGTCGCTTGGCCTCTGCCTTGGCCGCTTCCTCCGACAGGTCCGGGTCCAGTTCCTTGAGATCCTCTGGGAGAATCTCGCGGGCCTTCTTCGTCTCGTCGTAGAGGTCCTGGAACGTGATGTCGCGGATGATGCTGGCCTTGACGAACAGGTAGATCGTGGACTTCACGTCCAGATTCTGACGGCGTTTGAACAACTCGCCGAGGAGCGGTATGTCGCCGATCAGCGGAATCTGCGTCTCGGTCCTGATCTTGCGTTTTCCGTGCAGCCCGCCGATGACGACCGTGCGCTGGTCGGGCACCGTGACACGGGTCTGGACCTCGCGGTTGGATCGCGGCGGCGGGACGTTGGTGCTGGCGGCATCGCCGGTGAAGCTCTGGACGGTGGCCGTGATGTCCAGCACGAGGAAGTTGCTTTCGCTGATGTGCGGCGTGATGGTAAGTGTGGTGCCGGCCTCGACGTACTCCTTGAACGACACGGCCGAGGTGGTGGTGGTCAGCGCGCTGAGCTCGGTGACGGGTTCCTCGTCCTTGCTCGTGATGTAGCCTTCCTGGTTGTCGTTGACCAGCAGGCGCGGCTTCGAGAGCACCTGCGTGTTGCTCTTGGTCTCGATGGCCCTCAGCAGGGCGGCGACGATGCCGTCGTCGACCCATGCCAGCGTGCCGCCGGCGCCGACGCTGCCCGGGAACAGCCGCAGGCCCGTCACCTCGTCGCGGACCGAATACCCGTAGTCGGTCGAGCCGAAGTGCCAGTCGTTGGCCGTGGCTTTGCCGATGATCTCCTGGAACTCCAGTTCCAGGCCCATGTCTTTGTCGTTGCGCTGGGTCACTTCGATGAGCGTGCACTCCAGGAGCACCTGCGGGAGGCGTCGGTCCACCTGAGCCAGAATCTCGGTGATCTGTTCGTGCTGGGCGGGCGTGGCGCTGACCAGCAGCGAGTTGGTCGGCTCGAATGCGACGATGACCGGCGCGTCCTCGGCGCCGGGGATCGGCGCCTTGGTTCGCGGGTCGATGCCGCCGGATTCCATGACCTCCCGCAGGATGTCCGCTACGCCGGTCTGCGACGTGCCGCCGCCGGCCGACGTGTCGGTGCTGCTCGACACGGCCCGGTGCTCGAGCGTGTAGACGCGAATCTTGTCGAATTCCTCGGGCTTGACGTCAATGCGGCTCAGGAGGCCCCGGATCGCCGTATGCTCTTCCGGTGTCGCACTGACCACGACCGTGTTGGTGTCGACCAGGACGGTCAGTCGGGGCAGGGCTCCCGTGCCGCCCAGGTCGCCGATCGCGGCTGTGATCACCTGCTGCGGCTGGCCGGAGCGCTGGGCTGTCGTGGTGCGTGTGGTGGTCCGACGCACGGGGGCCGCCGACGCGTTGAACTCCATGCCGCCGATTTTCAGCTCCTGGATGGCCTGGGCGACGTCCTCGGCCGACAGGTAGATCGGCCGATAGAGCTCGATCACCTGGAGTTCCTTCCGCGGCACGTCGTAGATGTTGAGAATCTCCTCCAGCTTGTCCAGTTCGGTGGTCGCGCCGATGAGGACGAGGCGGTTGGTGCGCTCGTCCACGTCGATGAACGGCGCTTGATCCTGCTCGGCGGGAACCCGCTGCCAGACGATCCGCGTCGTGTTGCCGACGCGCTGAGGGGTCGGTACGGTGCGGGTCCGCGCCTGGCTCCGCGCGGCCAGGATGTTGTTCAGCTTCACGGCCATGTCCGGTGCGCGGGTGTACCGCAGCTCGATAATCCGGACCTCGACCTCCGAGGGTTTGACGTCGATGAGTTGGATCAGCGGCCGCAACTGGTCCAGCCGTTTGCGCGTCTCGACGATCTGGACGAGGCCGCGATCCGACAGCGGGATGATCAGGCCGCTCTCGCTGATGAACGGGGTCAGGGCGTCCTGGATGTCCTTCGGGTCGGCGTACTGGAGCTGGATCGTCTCGGTGACGATGCTCTCGCCGGTGACCTCGCCGGCCGGCTCGTTGGGCGGCAGCAGGCGGGCCCACTGCCGGGCATTGGCCGTCGGCACGATCAGAATCCAGTCGCTGTTGGGCAGCCGGATCATGCTGAAGCCGACGACGTTGAGGCTGTTCTCGAGGAGGTCGTACAACTCGCCGACGCGGACCTTCTGGTTGGGCCGGATCGTGATCGGCCCGGTCAGGTTGTTGTTGTAGATGAACTTCAGGTGGAGCTTCTGTCCGACGTACTCGACGAAGACGCGGACATCCATGTTGTCCGGCAACGACAGCTCAAGCACCTCGTCCGGGTTGACCGGCGTCTCGGCAGCCGGGGCCGCGGGCTGGCCGGCCGGTTGCGCGGCTGGGGTTGTCGCAGTCGGCTGGGCCGGCGGCTCTTCGTCGATGGGCGGCTCCTGGGACCAGGCCGTTGCGGCCGGGGCGGTCGCCAGGACAGCGCCGATGGCCAGCAGGAGGAACGCCTTGACAAGGCTGCGCGGGAACAATAAGCTCTGCTCTACCATGATATGCACCTTTTCCACGAAATGTGCCATGTTGGCCTTGTTGCCTGTGCTGCTTGTCGCCCAGCCGGGTTGCCGAAGCGAGTCGCTCGCGTCGTCGCAGCCCGCGGTCCGGTCCGAATCTCCCACGGCGACCATGCTGCGCTCGCGCACCGACCAGGTGCTCCGCGACATCGCCGTGGGCAACTTCCGGCAGTTGGCCCAGTACTACGCCCCGGGCGCCGACGTGAACCTCCGCGGCGAAATCGAACACCACCTCGGCGGCCCACTCGGCAACGTCAACCTTTACAGCTGGACGGCCGCCGCCATCGGCATCGAACTGTCCGAGGACGGGCGTCACGCCCGCACGGGCGTTGAAGTCATCCTTCAGGGGCCCCGAAACGAACTCTACAAGAAGGGCGTCCTGTTCGCCTGGTCTCGGTCCGACGACACCCGGGAGATGACCTTCTACCTGCTGCCACACGCTGCTGCCACGCCCTGATCGTGCCGCTGCAGCAGCCTTCGTCGGCACGGGATGATCCCTATTGCTGCTGTCCGTTGGCGTTCTGTCTGGCCTGATTGGCTTCGCGAGCCCTTCGCAGACGTTCCTGCCAATAGGACGGGTCCACCGCGCCGCGGTTGGTCGAGGTCGGTCGAACGGTGCGACTCATCACCGGGGCGCGCGTGCCGGACGATGCCGAAGGGGTCGGCTGCGCGCCGCTCGGGTTCTCGACGATCTGGGCGGTGCTGGCCGTCGCGGCGCCTGCCGTGGTCGCCACGCCGGCGGGGCGTGCTGCCGGCCGCACCGTTTTGGCGACGGTCTCGCCCTGGACCAGCGTGACCGACTGCCCGCCGAACGACACCGCCACCTTGTTGCCGACCAGTGCCATGACCTCGATGTCGTCGCGCTTCTTGCCCTTGTGCCACCAACCCTGTGCGCCCGTTCTCTCGTCCTGAAGAAGGACGCTGAAGTCCCCCGAGGCCGGATCGGCGATCCATCCGATGAACCGTTGCCCGTTGTACGACGGCTTGGCGTTCGGATCGACCTGGAACTGCTGCGGCTCGTCCTCTTTGACCGGGTCCACGCGGTCCTGCCAACTGGCCATGCTCCGATCGACCGACACCGCGGGGCCGGCGGCCGCCTTGGGCCGTTCCGGCGTGTATTCCAGCGTTACCGGCTCCTCAACGACGCTGCCGTAGACCATGACGCCGACCAGCCCGAGCAGCACCAGCGACAGCAGGCCGATCGAGGTGCTCAGCAGCTTGAAGAGAGTTGAACTGCGAACCCGGATCATGGCATTTCCTCCCGCCTGGTCCCGTTGCTCCTACAGGGTAATACGAGCACGGGGCGCCTTTTTGTGAAAGCTGTCGGGACAAAATCGCCAGGTCGTGGGCTCTGCACGGATAGCCCCTCCCCGGCGCAACACCGTTGCCGCAGCCCCCCATAGAGGCGCAGCATACCCCTGAAGAACCCGGAATTCAACGGATTATTGCATCGAACAGTCGTTGCGACGCAAATTGACCTCCGGACGCCTCAGAGCGCCTTGACCGACCCGATCTGCCGCGCGGGGACCCCGGCCATGATGGCATAGTCGGGCGTGTCCTTGGTGACGACGGCTCCGGCAGCCACGAGATTGGCCTTGCCGACGCGGACCCCGGCCGTCACGACCACCCCGGCCGCCAGCCACGTGCCGCGACCGATCACGATGACCCCCCGCTTGTGGCTGGCCGAGAAATCCTCTTTCTCCGGGTCAAACTGATGGTCGCCTGCGGTGAGCGAACAATGGGGCCCGATCATGACGTTGTCTTCCAGGGTGATGTCACCGCCGCCGATGTACGTCCACAGGCCGATGTAGACGTTGTCGCCGCAGACCAGCTTGCCGCCCCAGGGAATCGTCGCCCCGGGCGCGAGCCTCAGCCGTGTGCCGCACGACTTCAACTGGCAGCGGACCAGCTCGCCGCGTCGCAGGTTGTCCTCGTCGGTGTTGGTGAAGAGGATGTACCGGTCGATCTGGTCGCGAATCGCCGGGTCCAGTTGCTCACGCGGATGCGTCATGGTCGGCTCTCCTGGCATAAAGGACAATCAGGGCCAGATCGCTGACACCCCAGATCTGGCGCAATTCGTCGGAAATCTCCCCGTGGCGGCGCTCGCCCACGGCGTCGCGCAGCAACCCGGTCGGGCGGTCCACCATCGTCCGGGCCACCCGTTCCAGCCGCCGCCGTCCGGCCGCCGTCAGGTCGTACACGTCGTGCAGGGCCGCGGCCGCCGACGGCAGCATCAGCACTTGTGTGTCCTGGAAATCCTTCCGCGACTCGCGCGACCAGTCGAGGTCGCCCTCGGCGTTCACCAGCGGCTCGAGCGTCCGCAGGCTCTCGGCCAGGACGCGGCCAAGGGCCTCCGTAGGCCGGGCGCGGTAGAGCGGCTCCAGGTACAGGGCCGTCATGGCCTGGTAGAACAGCGTCTCCGGCGTGTGGACCTCGCGCGTGCCGAGCCACTCGATGTACACCCACCAGCCCGGCACGTGGCGGCCGAAACTCGCGACCATGTTCGCCTCGAAGGCCGCCGCCCGATCCGCCAGGTCCGGTTGTCCGAGGATCGTGGCTGCGCGGCAGAAGGCTGTGGCCGCCAATGCGTTACCGTTCAGCACGTCGATCTTCGTGTAGTCGGCTGTCCGCCGATCCTCGGGGTGCTCGGGGTCGCCGGCCCGTTTCTGGATGATTCCCGGGTGCGACGGCTGCTCCATCGTCTTCAGGTACGCGATCGCACGCTCGGTGGACCGCTGGATGCCCGCGCGCACGTCATGCGGCAGGTCGGGCACGAGCGTCCAGTACCAGTAATAGGTGTCGAGCACCGTGCCCAGGTCCACCTGGTCGATCTCGTGCTGGCCGTAGTTCCAGACGAAATGTCCCTGCGGGGCCTGCCGTGTGAAAGCGTGCCGCAACAGCGACAGGCCCGTGTCGAGCCGGTCCGCGCGGCCGGATTCCAGGTAGCCGGTCAGGTACCCCAGGGCCACGTCGCACGTCAGGCGACTGGACGGCGGCGTGTCGGCCGACACGGGCAGCCGCGGCAGGGGGGGCAAGGCCCCGTACGGCAGCCAGGCCCTGCGGCCGTCGCGAGCGATCCGCGGATCGAGGTGGGCGAGCAGCCCGTCGAGGATCGGCGCCGCCGTCTGCCGCATCGCTCGCAGGTTGTCCAGCGTTGTCATGGTCTCTCCTTCCAGTGCCGCACGCGATGGCGACGAACCTCATTATCGTTTCTGATGTCGTCGTGACAAGAGGCTATGCCCCAGACTAATACCACAACGCTACATCGTGGCATGGGCATCCTGCCCATGCGTCCCACGGGCATCTTGCCCGTGGGCGAACGGCGTCTTGCAGGGCCAGGATGGCCCTGCGACTCACGGGCAGGATGCCCGTGCCACGGTGAAAAGGCCTCATAGCGTTGTAGCACTAATCGCCTCGGACTAATCGCTTGCCGCCGTGCGGGCATCGGGCTTATACTGACCGTCGTCGGCGATCCTCGCGGCCGCGAGGCCGCGAGAGTCCGGCATTCCCACTGTCGCCAGGAGCTGCCGCTATGGGAAAGTCCTTGCTCCGACACGAGTCAGCAGACCCTTCGACCTCGCATCCTACGGGAGGCAGCCGCCTGATGTGGACCTATGTCGCCGGCCACGAAGCCTTGCAGGATGTCCAGTGGGCCCTGGACCGCGAGTACCTCCTGACGAACGGTCTGGGCGGCTATTCGTCGAGCAGCCTTCTCGGGTGCGACACGCGGCGGTACCACGGGCTGCTGGTGGCGGCCCTGAAGCCGCCGCTGGACCGGCGCGTCCTGTTGAGTCACCTCGACGAGATTCTTGTGCTCGCCGACCAGCGTCACAGCCTCAGCACGGTCGAGTACGGCGACGGATTCTTCCCCGCCGGCTACGCGCTGCTCGAGGAGTTCCGCCTCGATCCGCTGCCGACGTGGCGATGGCGCGTCGGCGACGTTCAGTTGACCAAGCGTCTGGTCATGGTCCATGGGCAGAACTGCGTGCTGATTCAGTATGCGGCCTCGGGGCCGCTGAGTGAGGCCCGGCTGATCCTGTCGCCGTTTGTCGCGATGCGGGACTTTCATCATCTGGGGCACGAGCGGCGGGACCTGGCTCCCGACCTGAGCGGCGCGGCCATCGGATTCCGCCTGCCGATCGACGAAGGACGTTTCCTCTACATTCACGCCACCGACGGGCAGGCCGAGCTTGCCCCGATCTGGTACAACCGGCTCCATCGCCGCCAGGAAGCCGTGCGCGGGCAGGATTACCTGGAGGACGTGCTGCGCGTCGGTGCATTGACGGTGGACCTGTCGGCGTCGCCGTCGGTGACCGTGACGGCCAACGTCAGTTCGTCGCAGGAGCCGGTGACGTTCGCCGAGGCCCGCGAGGGGGAACTGGAGCGCCGTCGGGAGCTGATCGGCCTGGCCACTCCGCGCGACCTGCGCGAGCAGGCCCTTGTGATTGCCGCCGATCAGTTCCTGGTCCAGCGCGGCCAGGGCGACGAGCAGCCCGTCAGCATTCTGGCGGGCTACCCGTGGTTCGCCGACTGGGGCCGCGACGCCATGATCGCCCTCCGGGGCCTGTGCATCGAGACGGGGCGGCTGGACCTGGCCTGCGAGGTGCTGTCGCTGTTCGCCGGGCTGGTCAACGAGGGGATGCTGCCCAACCGCTTCGAGGACTCGGGTGACCAGGTGTCGTACAACTCGGTCGATTCGGCGCTGTGGTTCATCCAGGCGGCCGAGGCCCTGATCCGCGAGACGCGGTACCGCGACTTCCTGCGCGACACGCTGTGGCCCGCGGCGGCCGAGATCATCGACCGGTACTATCGCGGCACGCGATTCAACATCCACGCCGACACCGACGGCCTGATCGTGGCCGGTGACGCGGGAACGCAGTTGACGTGGATGGACGCCAAGTGCGGCGACACGGTGTTCACGCCGCGCTGGGGCAAGGCTGTGGAGATCAATGCGCTGTGGGTGTCGGCGCTGCACGTGGCGGCCGAGTGGGCCCATTGGCTGGGTCTGCCGCCGCCGGACGCCGTGCGCCACCGCCAGGACATCGCCGAGGCCTTCCGTCGTGTCTTCTGGAATCCGTCGCTGGGGTGCCTCTACGACTGCGTCAACGAACGCGGCGCCGACGCGACGATCCGGCCCAACCAGTTGTTCGCCGTGGCGCTGCCCCACGCGCCGGTGACGGGCGAGCAGGGACGGCAGGTGGTGGACGTGGTTCGCCGCAAGTTGCTGACACCCTTCGGGTTGCGGACCCTCCCGCAGGACGCCCCAAACTACCGCGGGCACTACGCCGGCGGCTGGTTCGAACGCGATGGGGCCTACCACCAGGGTACGGCCTGGGCCTGGCTGCTGGGGGCCTACGTCGATGCCCTTATGGCCACGGCCGAGGCGCCGTCGGTGGCGCGGGACGAGGCCCAGCAACTGGTCGATGCCGCCCTGGGCAACCTGGACGATGGAGCGCTGGGGTCCATCAACGAGATTTTCGACGGCGACGCGCCGCACACGCCGCGCGGATGCGTCGCCCAGGCCTGGAGTGTCGCCGAACTCCTGCGAGTCAAACGCGCCTATGAACTCTAGGCTTTGTCTGAGAACCCATTCCGGCTGTGGCACGGGCATCTTGCCCGTGTGTGGCAGGGCCATCCTGGCCCTGCTTTCCGTTCTCCTTTCATGGGCAGGATGTCCGTGGTATTCATGGGCACGATGCCTATGCCACGGTTTACAGGCAGAGCCCGATGCCGGGCGTGATTCCGGTGCGAAACGGGTCGGCCGCCTGTTGTTGTGCTGGTTTCTGATGGCGACGGTCCTGGCGGCGCCGTGTGCGGCCGAGGAGTTCGGCGGCTCGGCCACTGTCCGTTTTGCCGTCACGGACCTGGCCCTCAGCGGCCGCACGGTCCCGCTGGAGATCGACCTGGTGAACAGTTCGGCGTCGGACCTGGGCGGGCTGTCTCTGACGACGAACCAGCTTCTGAACTACCGGCTGGATGCGCTCGTGCCGGCCGGGCGACGGGGAAGCGTCTGCTTCGCGCCGCTGTACTTTGGCGGCGCGATCGAGGTGGGCCCCTTGCGACGTGCCGACGGCTCATTGCAGTTCCGCCTCGGCGGGCCAGACGACGACGCGGCCTCGGGCCTGATCTCGGGATCCATCGCCCTGGAGCCGCGGCCACTGGCTGCCCAGGTCGTCGTGATTCTTTTCGACAGCCGGTCCCTGGACCCCGACCGGCTGCACCGGCACCTGGCGAGGTGGACCGACTGCTACACGGCAGCCGCCGGATCCGGGTCGCGCGGGGCGCTGGTGCGCCTCCAGCCGGTCGATCCGGATGCCCTCAGGGCAGATCTCCTGACCGATGCACCCGTGGCGGCCCTGGTGATTCCGGCGGCGTCCGCGCGGCGCGAGGACATGGCTTCCCTGGCGCGCGGCGGGGGTCTGGACCTCTGGGCCGTCGATGCCGAGGGACGGCTGGAGCACGTGGTTCGCGCCTCGCCGTTGCTGCGGAGCCTGGCCGGCGGCACGCATCTGCGACCCGATCTGTTCGATCCGGCCGTCGGCGAGCAGGCCAGTTACGTCGCGCCGCACCTGTTCCAGTATCGACCGTGGTCGCGTGCGGCGCGGTTGCGGCTGCTGCTGCCGGTGGCGGCCCTGGGCGGCGCGATCCTCGTTCTGACGCTGCTGGGCGGGCGCCTGCGACGGCCCAGCAAGCTGGCTCTCCTGGCCGCTATGGTGGCGGCCGCCGTCGCCTGGACCCTGGTTGTCCTGAATGCCACGCCAAGCCGCTTCGCCGATACGGTCTCGGTTGTGCAGGTCGATCTGGCGGCAGGGCAGTCCGTCAGCGAGCACCTTGCCGCCGTGTACTCTCACCGCACCGGACTCCAGACGTTGCGGTTCCAGGACGCCGCGTCGGGCATGCCGCGGCCGCTGATGATGGACGACGGCGGGCGACCGTTCTACCAGGGCACGACGCTGCATCGCCACAGCGACGGCCACTGGTCGGCCCTGGGCGTTCCGCTGCGAAGCGGCTCGTTTCTGGCATTCGGCGCCACGGCCTGGGAGGCCTCGCCCGTGCCGCCCGACAACGTACAGGTTTCCATGCAATCCGGCCGACCGGTGGTGCGTTGGCACGGGGGAGAGCCGCTGGCCGACGCCTGGCTCTACGTGGATGGGCACGGTTACCGGCTTGGCGACCTGGCGGGGGAGGGGACGTATGCGGCCCTGGGCGACGGCGTGCTGACCGATGCGGCCGCCATGAGCGACGCGGCGCCGCGCGACCCGTTCCGCCGGCGGGCGATGCGGTGGATCGCGCGGCGGCATTACCGAGCCGACCGTTGCCTGTTGTTCGGCTGGCAGAGCGACGCGGCGGCGACCGTCGAGGCCGACGGCGCCGAGACGACCCGGCACGGGCGACTGGTCATTCTGGCGCTGCCGCGATCCGAGGTGCGGTCCGATGCGCGGGCGGATTGACCGGGGGCGGGGCGTCGCCTATAATCCAAATACACAGTTGCGGCCCGACCCGGCCGGTGCCGGGTGTGGTCCAACACGTTTGTTGAAAAGGACTTACACTGAATACGCACGAGCCTAAGCGCAAAAAGCTGTCCGTTGCCCGGGAACGGGCGGTGCTGGTCGAGGTGATTCTGGACGGTCGGTCCGTATCGGCCGACGTGGAACCCCTGAACGAGTTGACGCGGTTGACGGAGGCGGCCGGCGGCACTGTTGTCGGCACGCTGATCCAGCGGCGGCGCGAGATCGATGCGGGGCTCTACGTGGGCCGCGGCAAGGCCGAGGAGATTCGTCTGCTGGCGCAGGCCCGTCAGGCGCATGTGGTTGTTTTCGACAACGATCTGACGCCGGCGCAGATTCGCAACCTGGAAGAGGCGATCCACATCAAGGTGCTGGACCGCAGCGAGCTGATTCTCGATATTTTCGCGACACGGGCCCGGACGGCCGAGGCGCGGCTCCAGGTGGAACTGGCCCAGTTGGAGTACACCTACCCGCGGTTGCGGCGCATGTGGACCCACCTGTCGCGCATCGAGGGCGGCATCGGCACGCGCGGTCCCGGCGAGACGCAGCTCGAAACCGACCGGCGGATGGCGCGGCAGCGCATCACGGACCTGAAGGCCCGCATCAGTCAGATCGAGAACCGTCGCGAGCGCGAAGTCCGCAGCCGCAAGAGCGAATTCGCCGTGTGCCTGGTTGGCTACACGAATGCGGGCAAGTCGTCGCTGCTGAACGCCCTGACCGACGCCGACGCGTACGTCGAGGACCAGCTTTTCGCCACACTCGACACGCGGACGCGGACGTGGATGTTGCCGTTCCGGCTCAAGGTGCTGCTCAGCGACACGGTGGGCTTCGTCCGCAAGCTGCCGCATCACCTGGTGACTTCGTTCAAGGCGACGCTGGAAGAGGCCCTGCACGCCGACCTGCTGCTTCACGTGGTGGACGCCTCGGCGCCCGACATCGACGGCCAGGTGGCGGCGGTGAACGACGTGCTGGACGAAATCGGCTGCAAGGACCAGCCGCGGCTGATCGTGCTGAACAAGATCGACCGTCTGCTGTCTCGGGACGACATCGACGTGCTGGAGTACCGGTATCCGGGCGGAGTGCCCGTGAGCGCCGCGACCGGCGACGGGCTGGAGTCGCTGCGCGGGGCGGTGCTGTCGCACCTGGGGGGACAGGTGCGCGATCTGACGGTGCGGGGCCCGACCGGCGACGGCGCCTGGCAGGCCACGCTGGCGCGCCACGCCGAGTCGATGCGCCGCGAATTCGCGGACGCAACGACCATCGTGCATACAAGACTGCCGCAGCATCTGGCCGATTATCTTCTCCAGGAGTATCCGGAACTGGAGATCACGCTCCATCCGCTGGCCGAGGGCGACCTCGGCGGCGCCAGGAGGTCTGCGTCATGAGGAGGTTGTCGTTGCGGCGAATCATGATGCTCTGGGCGGCTCTGGCCCTGGCGTGGGCCGTGCCGGGCGTGTCCGGCGGGGCGGAGCCCGAGCAGATTGACCGCACGGTGCTGGAATCGCCGGACCCGGATCTGCCGGCGTTCGACCAGGAGGCGGTCCTGACCGAGCAGCGGGCCCGCGTGGAGCCGATCCGCCGCGAAGTCAACGTGAAAGCCTATGCGGCCGAGTCGGACCACTTTCTGCTGATCGCCGACCTGGACGTTCGCGTGCGAGGGGCCATCCTCCGCTGGCTCGAGGAACTGCGCAGCAAGACCATCTCGCACCTGCGGCTGCCGGCCGGCGCGCGGTTGTGGGACGGCAAGTGCGTCGTCGTGGTCTTCGCCCGGCAGGAGTCGCTGGTCGCCTACGGCAAGACCTTCGACAACCACGACGTGGGACGGTCGCGCGGGTACTTTGTTCTGGAAGCCCGCCGCAGCGACGAGCCGCGGCTGGTTCACATCGCCACGTTCCAGCCCGTCCAGGGCGGCAACGAGGCCCTTCGCGAGGTGCTGGTTCACGAGACCACGCACGCCATCATCCAGTTGTACCGCAAGTCGGTGAAGCTTCCCCTGTGGGTCCACGAGGGGCTGGCCGAGTACATGACCGTGGCCATGGACCCGAACCTCCAGGAGGCCAAGCAGTCGCGTTCCTACCAGCGGGCGGCCGCCAGTCCGTACGTGCCGCTGGGCGACTTCTGGACGCGCGATTTTCCGGCCAGCGACCTGGACGGCTACAGCATCAGCTTCAGCCTGATTCAATGCCTGCTGAGCATCAAGCCCGAAGGCGTCATGGACTTCGTCGTGCTGATGAAGGCGGGCATGGAGCCCGAGCAGGCGCTGGGGGAAGCCTTCCAGGGGCTCTCCTACGCCGAGCTGGAGCGACGCTGGAAGATCTTCTGCCTGAAGACCTACCTGCCGAAAGACGTGCCGGGTCGCACGCGATAGCCTTCCGTTGGAAAGAGCGTCTGGGACGAAAAGAAGAAGCGAATCCCCTTGCGAGGACTCGCTTCCGGATCGGACGGATTGCTGGTGCGGCTGCTTACTTCTTGGCCTTGGCGGCGCCGGCCAGGGCCGGAACGCTGCTGGCCAGGCGGCCGGCGAGGCTGTTGAGCATGTCGGTGTTCAGGCTGTAGATGACCTGCTTGCCGTTGCGGCGGTTGAGGATGAGACGCCCCATGCGCAGCAGACCCAGGTGATGGCTCACCGTGGGCTGGGCCAGGCCGAGAATCTTGCACAAGTTGCCGACGTTCTGCTCCTCGTTGGCCAGGTGGAAGACGATTTTGAGCCTCGTCTCGTCGCTGAGCAGCCGGAAGGCCTGGGCCAACTCGCCGATATGCTCATCCGTGAACGAACCTTTCTTTGCCATGACAGTCTCCTCGAAAAGACTCACAACGTGCCAACATAACTATACTCGATCGTATGCCCCGGCGGCATAGAAAAACACCCGTCCCGAAACGCTGGGCAACAGATTTCCCTGACGAATCCTGTTTTTGGGGGTGGCCATGCAGCCGACAGAAGGGCACCGACAGGTGCTTGACCACGTCCCAGCGCATTTGGCAGCCGGCCCGAAGCCGCCGCCAATACATAGAGTCTAACTAACTGCAACCGTAAGTCAATAGCCCTGTAGGGCGTATTCAATTTTTTCTTATATCAAGGTGGACGTTACGACATGGCGTCTTCTTGATGCGTGCGCCTTCGTGCCCGTGCCGTCCCGTCGCCGCGTCAGCCGCGGATCAGCGCCATTGCCTCGGCGCGCGTCGCCGGATTCTCCCGGAAGATGCCCCGCACCACGCTCGTCACCGTCAGCGTGCCGGGCTTCTTCACGCCGCGAATCGTCATGCACAGGTGCTCGGCCTCCAGGACCACCATGGCGCCGCGCGGCTTCAGCGTCGCCATGATGTCGTCGGCGATGCGCATAGTCATCCGCTCCTGGACCTGGAGCTTGCGGGCCTCCAATTCCACAATGCGGGCCAGCTTCGACAGGCCCGTGATGCGGCCGCCCGACGGCAGGTACGCCACGTGCGCCTTGCCCAGGAACGGCACCATGTGGTGCTCGCACAGGCTGCAGAACGGAATGTCCCGGACCAGGACGATCTCGTCGTAGTTCTCCAGCGTCAGAACCTTCAGCAGGGCTTTCGGGTCCTGGCCGATGCCCGAGAGGATTTCCTCGTACATCCGGGCCACGCGGGCCGGCGTCTCTCTCAGGCCGGGCCGGTTCGGATCCTCGCCCACGGCCTCCAGGATCATCAGGACCGCCTTGGCGATCTTCTCTCTGTCCATAGATCCGCTATGCGCCTCCATGCGACGCTGCCGGCTCGGCTTGTGCCCGCGACCGCCGCAAAGCAAAAGGGAAACACCGAACGTTCGTCGACGTCCGGGTCCCCCTGCTCAGAAACCCATGCCGCTTGGCGGCACGTGTGCGGCTCACTGGTTCTGCTTCTTCCGCATCACCACCAGGACAACGATCAGGCCGATCACGACCGGGATAAGCAACCACTGATACCATTCCAGAGCCATGCCAGATTCCTCCTCCAGAGTTCGTGCCTCGGGACGCAACGGAAACGGTACTCAGACCAACCACTTGTGACCACTAATATGCTCACGGCTCGCGACGCTGTCAACGCATTTTCTTCTCCCAGGAGGCTTTCCGGCGGGAATCCGCCGGACCGCACGCCCCAGACGCGCCGCCGTCGCCGCCTGTCCACGAGTCTCGAAACGCGGCCTGTTTCCAGTTGAAACCGACTGTCGAGCAGGGTATAATCCGCCCCCATACGGTGGGGACGTAGCTCAATTGGGAGAGCGCCGCGTTCGCAATGCGGAGGTTGCCGGTTCGATCCCGGTCGTCTCCACCATATTCTTCCTCGTTCGCCCGACTCGCCGTCAGAATCTCCTGAAGGGCGAGTTCGTTTTTCTCGGGACACGTAACGCCATGAAACGCACGCTCGTCATCAACTGCGCCGCCCTGTCGCCGGCGCACCTGGCCGACCCCGCTGTGACGCCGCACCTGTGCCGCCTGGCCGCCGGGGGCCTTGCGACGCGCCTGACGCCCAGTTTTCCCGCCGTCACCTGCTCGGTCCAGGCCTCGATCGTCACCGGGCGACCCCCGTCCGGCCACGGCATCGTGGCCAACGGCCTGTTTCTGCGTGACCTGGCCGAGGTGCGATTCTGGGAACAGCCGGCCTCGCTCGTGCAGGCGCCGCCGCAGTGGGCCCGGCAGACGCCGCGACCGCGAGTCGCCATGCTCTTCTGGCAGAACTCTCTTGGCGCCGACGTGGACTGCATGCTTACGCCCAAGCCGCTCCACGGCGAGTCGGGCCTGGTCATCGACTGTTACGGCCGTCCGGCGGGCCTCTACCGCGAGCTGCGCGACCGCCTGGGCGAGTTTCCGCTGCACCACTACTGGGGCCCCATGGCCGGCATTGCCTCCAGCCGCTGGATCGCCGACGCCACACAGCACGTGTGGCAGTCGCAGCGGCCGGACTTGTGCCTGACCTACTTGCCGCACCTGGATTTCAACACGCAGCGTCTGGGCCCGGCTCCGGCGGCGCTGGCCGATGATCTGCGGCAGCTCGACGCCCTGGTCGGCCGCCTGGCCGACATGGCTCGCGACGACGGGGCCCGCGTCGTGGTCCTCAGCGAGTACAGCCTGTCGTCGGTCTCGCGGCCGGTGGCGCTCAACCGCGCGCTTCGCGAGGCCGGTCTCGTGGAGGTTCGCGAGGTGGCCGGTCGGGAGCATCTGGATATCGGCGCCTCGGCCGCCTTCGCGATGGTCGATCACCAGGTGGCCCACGTTTACGTGCGGCCGGCGACGTGGAGTCGAGTCGCCGTAGCCACGGCCGCTGTACGTGAGAGACTGCTCGCCGTCGAGGGCGTGGCCGAGGTGCTCGACGCTGCGGCCCAGGCCGGGCGGGGCATCGCGCACCCGCGCAGCGGCGACCTCGTCTGCGTGGCCGAGCCTGATGCGTGGTTCTCGTATTACTGGTGGCTCGACGACGACGCGGCGCCGGATTTCGCACGCACCGTGGACATTCACGCCAAGCCGGGCTACGATCCGGCGGAGTTGTTCGTGGACCGAGCGACGCGCAGCATCCCGCTCGACGCGTCGCTGGTGCGCGGCAGCCATGGCCGCACGGGCCCCGACGACCCGACGGGCGTCCTGCTGGTGGACGATCCGCCGTGCGGTTACCCGGACGGCGAGAGCGTGCGGGCCGAGGACGTGCTGGCTCCGCTGCTGGCCGAGCCGTGAGCGGCGAAAACCGTTGACAGGTTGGCGTCGGCCGCTACGATGGGCCCGCCCGACCCATGGGCATGATAGACGGGGGACTACGGCTTCCATGCAGATCATCGAGCGCAAGCAGATCGGCGATGTACACGTCTGGTCCATCGACGGCGGCCTGGACCACACGACTCACGACCAGTTCGTGACGGAGATGGACCGCATCCTCAAGGCGGGCGAGCGCAAGGTGGTTCTGGACTTCGGCCGCCTGACGTACATCAGCAGCGTGGCGCTGGGCACGCTGATTCGCGTTCAAGCCCGGTTCAAGAAGAGCGGCGCGTCCCTGAAGTTCGCCGGGCTTCACACGAACGTCACTGAAATCCTGCGGTTCGCGCACCTGGACCGCGTCTTCGACCTCTACAAAAACGTCAACGAGGCCGTCGCGACGTTCTGACACACATCGGCCTGTGCCGCAAGCCGATGTGCATCAGCCAACGCCCTGCGCCGGGGAGGCGGCCCTCAAGCCCGCGAGCCGCCACCCTGCCCACCCTGCCGTGAGCGGCCGCACCGTCACATCTTGCAGCACGCGGCGCACTTGCCGGCGCAGCACGCCCTGCACGACTCCTTGGTCTCGCAGCACGCGGCGCATGCCTCGCCGCACGCCTTGCCGCAAGCGGCCTCGGCCGATTGGCAGCAGCCCTTGGCCATCATCGGGCACCCCTCGGCTTTCTTGCTGTTGCATCCGGCTTCGGGGGCGGCGGCGGTCTCGGGTGCGGGGCACGAGGCCTTGGCGACGCAGGAGGGCCCGGCCGGAGTGGCCGGCTCGTCGGTGCGCTCGGCATAGGCGGCCACGAAGACGCCTGCCACGGCCAGAATCGCCACCAGGGCGATGAACGATAGAACGGTTTTCATGGCGATACTCCTTCCAAGGACATCCAACGGCGCGATTTCTGAGTTCCAGGCGACCACGGTGGTGGGCCTCTCCTGGTCTTCGTGAAGTATTCGCAGGGGCCGTGCGGTGGTCAAGGCCCAATCCTGGTAGAAATGCCGGGCGATTCCGGTGGCGTGCCGCCATGGCTTGGGAACGTGGGATTTCCTCGATTTGCCGCAATCGGCCGGTCGATACAGCCACTGAAGCGCAAACTAGAGGATTCGCCGTGCGCGCCTGGTGCGCGCCGGCCCCGGCGTTTTCTTGCCTTGTCAGGGGCCGCTCATGAGCACGGATGCCCAGGTCCGCCGGACCGCCGACGCCATTCGCGGCCTGGTCCACGAGATCGCCCAGTTGGCGACAACGGACATTCCGCGCCAGGCGTTCTTCGGCGGCTTCATCCAGCGGGCCGTGAGGGCCATTGATGCCATGGGCGGCGCCGTCTGGATCGGGCGCCAGGGCCGCTTCAACCTCGTGGCCGACGTGGACCTGGACTCCAGCCGCTTCTCGGCCCATTCCGGCCAGCGCGACGCCATCCGGGCTGCGCTCCGCTGGGTGGCCGAGCACGGCCGCAGCCTCATCATTGCTCCGATGGGCCCCGACTGGATGGACGACCAGGGCGCCGCGGGCATTCCCAACCACACGCCCATGCCGTTCTTCTATGTGCCCATTCGCCACGACGACAAGGTCGTCGGCGTGGTGCAGGTCTGGCAGCGGCCCGGCCGGGATCCCAAGAGCTATCGCGGTTTCATGGAGTTCCTGATCGCCGTCGTGCAGCACGCCGAGAGCTACCTCGAGTCGCGGCACCTGGAATCGGTGGTCCGGGAGCGGCAGCGGCTGGAGAACCTCCTGCTGGTGACCGAACGCGTGGGCGCGGCCGAATCGTCGGGCGACCTCGGGCTGTCGCTGGTGAACCTGGGCCGCGACCTTGTGGCCGCCGACCGCCTGACGCTGTTGGTCTGCGAAGGCGACCGGTGCCGCGCCACGGCCGTCAGTGGGCAGACCCGCGTCGAGCGCCGCAGCGAGACCGTTCAGGCGGTGGAGGATCTGGCTCGCGCCGCTGTGACGGCCCGCGACGCCAGGGCGTTCCGGCGGCCCGCTCCCGGGCAGGACGCGTCGCAGGTCTGCCGCCGGTACTTCATGAACGTCAAGTACGACCTGGCCGTGATGATGCCGCTGAAGGTCGGCGACCGGGTGGTCGGCGTCGTGGCTGCTGAGTATCCGGCCGACGACGGGCGGCCCACGGACGAGGACCTGGCCGCCCTGGAGTCCCTGGTCCGCCAGAGCGGGCCGGCGCTGGACCGGCTGCGGCGGCAGGAGTCGATGCCCCTGCGGCGCACGGCCCGGCTTCTGGCGTCGCTCCGTCCCCGTGGCCGCCGTGGACCTCTTCTGGCGGCCGCTGCGATCGCGGGGCTGGTCGCGGCCGCCGTCATTCCGGTTCAGACCGACATCGAGGGGCGATGCACCGTGCGGCCCGTGACGCGAGCCGTGGTCGTCGCCCACGAAGAAGGCCGCATTGTCGAAGTGCTGGTTCACGAGGGCCGTCGCGTGGAGGCGCGCGAACCGGTGGCGAGACTTGAGAACCCGGCCCTGGAAACGCAACTGGCGGTGGCGCGGCGCGACGTGGACAAGTGGCAGGCCGAGGCCCAGAGCCGCGAGGCCGCCGGCGACCCGTCCGGCGCGCAGATCGCGACGATCCGGGCCGACAAGGCCGCCGGCGAGGTCGCCCGTCTGCGGAGCCGCATCGACGCGCTGGTCCTGCGCAGCCCAATCGCCGGGACCGTGGTGACGCCCGATCCGCAGTCGCACGTGGGCCGCGTGCCGCCGCGCGGTGAGGCGATTCTGAACGTGGCCGCGCTGGATGCCTGGGACGTGACGGTCGAGGCGCCCGAGCGCAGCCTGCCGTCGCTCCAGCAGGCCGTGGCCGATGCCGGGCCCGAGGGGCTTGCCGTGGAATTCGTCCTGGCGTCGCGGCCCGACAGGGCGCTCGCCGCCCGGATCCGGTCGGCCGACGACATCTCGCAGGTCGCCCGGGTGGCCGGTCGCGGCAACGTGTTCCTGGTGCGGGCCCGGATCGATCCGGCCTGCGCCGCGGACGCCGACCTCCGCATCGGATACGAAGGCAAGGCCCGCATCGCCGGCCCGCGACGGTCGGTTCTGGCCGCGTGGCTCGGGCCGCTCGCCGACCGCCTGCGAATGGCGATGTTCTAGCGAATGATGCGATGACCGACGCTGCCGCCAGCACAACCTCGTCCGAATCGCCGGCGTCCTTGCCGCCGCTGCGCAGCGACATTGACGTCGCCCGGCGCGAGGCCGACGGCCGCACCGAGTACATTCTCAAGGATCCCCTGAGCAGCCGGCATTTCCGGCTCGATGCCGTGGAATGGTTCGTCGCCATGCTGTTGGACGGGCACCGTACGGCCGCCGAGGTCCACGCCCGGGCCGTCCAGCAGTATCCCGAGACGCACCTCACCGTGGACGAGATTGTGCGTTTCGTCCGTCGCCTGGCCCTGGCCGGGATGCTGCGCCTCAGCGGCCGCGGCGACCTCGACCGCCTGATGGCCTTGCGGCCGCAGGGCGGGGGGCTGCGCCTGGTGAACCTCTTCTGGCAGATCTTCTACATCCGCATTCCGTTGCTGAACCCGGACCGGCTCATCACGGCGCTTCACGCCAGAGTGGCCTTCCTCGGACGCCCGTGGCCCCTGGCGCTCATGGCGGCGCTGGTGCTGGCCGCCGCGACGCTGGTCTTGTGGCACTGGCCGCGACTCGTCGAGCCGCGGGCCGAGTTCCTCTCGGCGCGCGGCCTGGCCTGGCTGCTGGTCGCCATGGTCGGCGTGAAGGTCGTCCACGAACTGGCCCATGCCTGTGTGTGCAAGCACTACGGCGGCCGCGTGCCGGAGATGGGGCTGGTGCTGATCGTCTTCACGCCGTGCCTCTACTGCGACGTGTCGGACGCCTGGATGTTTCCGTCGCGCCGCAGCCGTCTGGCCGTGACGGCCGCGGGCATCGCCGCCGAGTTGGTTCTGGCCGCCGCGGCGGCGCTGGTGTTCGTCGCCACACGCGACGGTGCGATCCACCAGGCGGCCTTCAGCCTGATGATCGTCGCCGGCGTTTCGACGATCCTGTTCAACGGCAACCCGCTCCTGCGCTACGACGGCTACTACCTGCTCAGCGACGCCATCGAGACGCCGAACCTGCGGCTGCGGGCCCGGCGCTATCTGGTCGCCGCGGTCCGGCGGCTGGTGCTCGGCGACCCCGTGCCCGATCTCGACCGCCCCGACCGGCGCCGCGGTTTCGTTCTGCTGTACGGCATCGCCGCCTACCTCTACGGGTGGTTCATCCTGTACGCCATTCTCGGGATGCTCTACCGCAAGCTCGAAGCTTACGATCTTCAGGCCCTGGCCGGCGCGCTGATCGCCCTGGGCGTGGTTATGCAGCTCGGCGTGCCGCTATGGCGGTTCGGAGCTGTTCTGGGGCGGCTCGTTCGCCAGCCCGGCAGCCCGTGGCGATTCGCCCGAGCTGTGGCCGTCGCCGGCGGGCTCGTCCTGGTCGGCGTCACGGCCGCCAACGTCGAGTTCACCGAGACCCTGAGCCGCACGTGCGTCGTTCAGTCCGACGAGCCGTACGACGTTCGCGCCGAGCAGCCGGGTTTCGTGGCGGCCGTCCTGGTGCGGCCCGGCCAGCGCGTCGCCAAGGGCCAGCCGCTGGTACGTCTGGTCAACGAACAATTGCTGGCCGACCTGCGCGGCGCCGAGGCCGACGTGGCGGTCCACCGCGTTCTTGCCGACCGTGCCCAGGCCGACGGCGACCTCGTGACCGCGGGACAGCTGCGGACCCAACTCGATCAACTTCGCGACGTGGCCGACCACGCTCGCCGTCGTGTCGCGCAGTTGACCGTCGCGTCGCCCGGCGACGGTCTGGTCAGTACCGACGACCTCGACCGCCTG
This sequence comes from Phycisphaerae bacterium, assembly GCA_012729015.1. Taxonomy (GTDB): domain Bacteria; phylum Planctomycetota; class Phycisphaerae; order FEN-1346; family JAACEH01; genus JAAYDY01. The sequence continues at coordinate 112,001 of JAAYDY010000120.1, forward strand.
CTCGGCCTGTGGATGGAGCAGGGGTCGCCGCTGATGCGCGTCGCCCGTGCCGGCCGTTTCAGGGTGACGGTCCAGCTTGGCCAGAAGCAGGCCGAGCGCGTCGCGGTGGGGGCGCCGGCCGAACTGAAGGTGCGTGCATGGCCCGAGCGCACGTTCGACGGCCGCGTCAGCGACAGCAGCCGCATGGCCAGCGCCGCGGCCCCGGCAGTGCTGACGACGCTGTACGAGGGCGACGTGGCCGTGCGTCCGGGCGCCGACGGCTGGGCGGCGGCCGAAACGATCTACCGCGCCGAACTGCAACTCGCCGACGGCCAGGCGATCCTTCGCGACGGCATGAGCGGCAAGGCCCGGATCTACCTGGGCCGTACGTCGCTGGGCAGGTACCTGTGGCGGACCGTGGCCGACGAACTCAGCCTCGACCTGCTCCTGAAATGGGCCTCCTCGTGATGCACCTCCTTGCGGCCGTGCCGCGGCCGGCCAGCCTTCCGTTGCTTCGACAAAAATGACGATTCTCTGTGTTGCGGTCCCGCTTGCCCTCCGTGGCCCGGTCCCATCGAACCCATGGTTCGGACGGTGTTATCAGTATCGTCCGGGGCCGCGAGAGGTGGTTTCAGTGCTGAGAGGGCCGTTGCGAGGCCCCGTGGTCGGCGAGGTGCCGTCTTCGTGATGGGGTGGCATGTAAGCTCTTTCTGGAGAATCGGTTAGGATGGCTTCAGGTTGTTCTTCCTGGCTTGGCGGAGCCATGTTGGCAGTGGCCCCGCGGGCGTGTCCTAAGTCCATGCGCCATAAAGGGCTGAACTCACCATAATTCGCTGTTCCGCCGATAAAGATCATGGACTGCCGAGACAGTTCGCGCCGGTCTCCGCGCGCATGGGGCGACGGCGGCGCGAAGCAACTGTCTTGCATGGATGGCGGGGCCAGTGTCTGACCGATCCAGACAACTTCGCATCGAGCCGCTGGAACAACGCATTGTGCTCGGCGTTGTCGTCTCCGCCGGCGAGTTCTTCCAATACCTCGACGCCGACGGCGACCTTCAGCGCATCTACGTCGAGGCCGGGCAGATTGACATTGACGGCATCGAGAACCCCGGCCTCAACGACACGATCGACACCGTGACGATTCTCGAGAACGGCACCAGCTTCGACTCCTCCGCCGTGACCATGGGCGAGATTCATGCCGGCGGCCCCGTGACCAGTTTCACGGCCGAGCTGGGCGTGGACGTGACCGAGGGGATGGACACGTCGGTCGGCAAGGCCGGCACCCTCGGCCTGCTCCAGGCCGGGGCGTCCAGCGCGACCGTGTCCATCGGCACGGGCGCCGTCGACGGCCATCTGACCACCCTGCGTTTGACAACCGGCAGTTGGTCGGGCGACCTCAACGTCCAGGGCAACATCACGACCGTGGACATCGCCGACGACATTGCCTTGGCGGGTCAGATCACGGCCGACCAGATCGGCACGCTCGGCGTGGACGACGATATCCTCGGCAGCGTCGAGACCCGTGCCGGCGGCAGCATCGGCACCATCAGCGCCGACGAGATTCAGGGCACGATCGCGGCCGGGACGGCTGGGGACCGTGGTCTGATTTCGGTGATTTCGCTGGGATCGGTGACGGGCGGCGGGTCGGTGACGGGGGAACTGGACGGGGACGGGACGCTGGACCTGGACGGGGTGTCGGTGACGAGCGTGTCGGGCCTGGACTTTGCGGTGAGTTCGACGGGGATCACGCTGGAGGCGACGAGCGAGGACGTGTCGTTCGACGCGATCGAGGTGCGTCTGACGGAGACGGGCGGGGGTCCGACGACGGGGGTGATCGGCCGTCGGTGGACGGGCGAGGTGG
>JAAYDY010000121.1 GCA_012729015.1 Phycisphaerae bacterium
CAGGCAAGGTGTCGTCGGCGAAGCGGCCGGCGGAGTCGAAGAAGTCGTCGGACGGTCACAAGGGGTCGGCCGAGCAGGCGATCCCGCTGGAAGAGTCGGAGGAAGCCGTGTTGTCGCAGTTCTGATGAGTTGGTTCTGACGGGCAGCCCCCCAGCGATTCCCCCCCCGTCAGCGGGGGCTGCCCTCAGCTTCAAGCAATCACCGGATCGCAAGTGGTTCCCAGAGGCCTCCCCACCCCCATCGTGGTCGGTGGGGAGGCCGCTTGTTGCGGGGGGGAGCGGTTGTGTTGGCTGCTTGAGGGGGGGGGCGCAGGGCCGGGCGATGCACCGAGAGGGCGCGATGAGTTCGGGGCGGCTTGCGAGCCGCCCCTACGGTTCCCTGCAGGCAGGCAGGGAGGGAGTGCAGAGGCTTCCCGGAAATGGCGGACGCCCCGGATTTCCGGGCGGTTCGGTTGAATTCGTTCGCCGGCGAACACCGATAAAACTCAATACGGTCTGACGTCACATCCTGTCCGCGGCTGCATGGCATCTCGTGGCAGCCGGGTGCGACAGTGGGCAGTTCGAGTCTGAGTCGTGCAGTGTCGGCGCATCCAAAAACGGTTGGGGGATTTCTTCCTTTGTCCGCGCGCTCCGTCGTCTGGTGGGGCGCATACTCCGGAAGGAGACTCGTCTATGGCGCGATCGCGTAGTTGGGCAGCCGGGCTTCTGTCGTGCCTGGCGGCGGTGTTGGCCGTGATGGCCGCGGGGAACACGGCGGCATGGGCTCAGGAGGCCGCGGCTTCGAGCGTTCAGAGCCAGCAGGTGGAGCAACTGCTGGATCGCATCAGGAACCTCGAAGGGCGGCTTCAGAAACTCGAGACGGATGATGCCAAGCAGGAAGCCCGTGTCCGTCAGTTGGAGTTGCTGAAGGAACTCCGGGCGACCACCGGGAGCGACACTCAGCCGGTCCTGAGCACGACGTACGGCGACGTGCGGCTGAAGCTGTACGGGTACCTGAAGACCGACATGTCGATCAACACGGACCAGACCAACAACGTGGACGCGTCGATCTTCGCCAACAGTCCGACGGGTGTGGGCGCGTTTCCGAACGACAACGAGTTTGGTCTGACGGCCCGCCAGAGCCGCATCGGTCTGGAAATCTACGGCCCGAAGGCCGGCGACTGGGACCTGAAGGGGCGGTTCGAGGTGGACTTCTGGAATGCCCCGAACGGAGAGTTGAACGAGGTCCGCAACAACCTGCGTCTGAGGCTGGCCTACATCGAGATCAGCAACCCGAACACAATGATCCGTGCCGGTCAGGACTGGGAGATTGTGTCGCCGCTGAATCCGACGTCGATCAACTACGCCTACATGGCGTGGCAGGGCAACATGGGGTACCGCCGGCCGCAGGTGCGGTTGACGCATCGCGTGCCGCTGGACAAGGAGAAGAAGCTCGTCTGGATCCTGGAAGGCAGCATCAACCGCCCGCAGGGGTGGGGCGGCGGCATTGACGAAGGGACCGACGGCGACCTGCCGGTCTTCGAGGGCCGCACCGCCCTGAAGGTCAAAGGGTGGACGAGCAAGTTCATCGAGGTCGGCACGAGCGGCCACTGGGGACGCGAGGAAGTGGACAATCTGGTCCGCAACGCCGACAACCGCGTCTACACCTCGTCGGGCAACCTTGATTTCGTGGTGCCGATCACCGAGACCATCAGCTTCAAGGGCGAATACTACAGCGGCGAGAACCTGGACCAGTTCTTCGGTGGCTGCAACCAGGGCGTCAACGCCGTGACCGGGGAAGAGGTCCGGGCCGAGGGCGGCTGGGCGCAGCTCAGTTGGCAGGCGATGCCGAAGCTCGAGTTGAACCTCGGCTGGGGCGCCGACGACCCGGACAACAGCGACCTGGCGGCCGGCAGCATCGCCTCGAACCAGCTTCTCTATGCCAACGCGATCTACCAGATCACCAAGCAACTGCACGTGGGCATCGAGATCTCGAAGCTCTGGACCGACTACCTCGACCAGGAGGACGGCGAGAACATGCGCGTTCAGAGCGCCCTGTGGTTCTACTTCTAGCGTCTGATCCGTGGTGCCGATTCTTCGGGGCCGTTCGCCTGGCATCGCAGGCCGACGGCCCCGTTTCCTGCGCCGCCGGTTGGCGGCGGCTGAAGTCCTGCCTGCAAGCTCCCTCGCCGGACCGCAAAAGGGCGAACCCCGGTGGAGATAGGCCGGGTTTAACTCGCACCGGTGGAACGCCGTGGGCCGGCGCCGGACGATCCGGCTTGCCGGCACGAGCGGCCATGGGACGGTCAAGGAGCGGATACCGATGCAATCGCTGTGGCATAAGTTGGGATTCCTTGGACTTCTGGCGAGTGTGTCTGTGTGGGGGATTCCGGCGACGGCCCAGCAGGAGGCGACGCCCCCAGCCGTTGCGGCGGCGGATTATCCCAGGACGGTTGTGTTGGATGCCTCCGGGCCGTGGCGGATGCATCACACGCTGAAGCCGCCGCTGCTGCGGACCGCGCAGGGACTGGAACCGGCCCTGATGAACAAGCCCTGGCTCGACGAGCCGACGGCCGATCCGGCGACGGACTGGGCGCAGCCGGAGTTCGACGACGGGCCGTGGATGCGCGGGCCGGCGCTGAAGTCGTGCCGCACACCGTACCTGTCGCGACTGTGCCTTCGCGGCAAGTTCGAGGTCACGGATCCGGCGAAGGTGACCGGTCTGACGCTGTCGGCGGAATATCACGGCGGCCTGGTCGTCTACCTGAATGGCCGCGAGGTGGTGCGTCGCCACGTGGGTGCGAAGGCTCCCGACGGGACAGCGACCGCCGAGGAGTATCCGGCCGACGCCTTCCTGACGCCCCGTGGGCAACTGATTTCCCCGCGAGAGGGCGACGGAGACAAGGGGCGCCGCATCGCGCTACGCAAACGCAGCGCCGAGAGCGTGACGATTCTTTCGGCCGGCCTTCGCAAGGGCGTCAACGTGCTGGCGGTCGAGATGCTCAGGGCCCCGTATCCTACGGCGGTGCGCGACAAGGCCGATCCGGGGATGAAGATGCCGTACCAGATGGGCTGGAACACCTGCGAAGTGATTTCGCTGCGGCTGACGGCCGACACGGCCGACGGGCTTGTGCCGAATGTGGGCCGTCCGTCGGGGCTTCGCGCGTGGAACCAGAACCCGCTGGCTTCGGATTTCGACATGGACATTGGCGACCCGTGCGAAGCTGTTCGGCCGGTGAGCCTGTGCGCCGCCCGCAACGGCGCCTTCTCGGGCAAGGTGGTCCTCGGCAGCGACAAGCCGATCCGGGGCCTCAAGGCCGTGGTCAGCGACCTGGCCGGCGACGGGGGGACGCTTCCGGCTTCGTCGGTCGCTGTGCGGTACGGGTTCCCCTGGGGGGACGAGTACATCGTTCTTCCGTACACCGGTCAGGTGTCGCCCTACACGGCCGAGGCGTCGCTGCTGGAAGGGCTGGCCGAGACGCCGCTGGAGGAGTACCCCGTCCGCGTCAAGAAGGGCGGCGAGACGTACCTGAAGACGCCGAAGCAGCCGGATGCCTTCTTCGGGGCCGTGGTTCCCGTGTGGATCACGGTCCGCGTGCCGGCCGACGCCAAGCCGGGTCTGTACAAAGGGCGAGTGACGCTCAGCGCCGCCGACGAGAAGGACATCGTCGTGCCGCTGGAGGTGACCGTGGTGGACTGGTCGCTTCCAAAGCCGGACGACTACCGCACGTGGGTCGAACTGATCCAGTCGCCCGATTCGGTGGCCATCGAGTACGGCGTGCCGCTGTGGTCCGAGAAACACTGGGAACTGATCGCCCGGTCGTTTGCGTACTTCCGGGAGGTCGGCAGCCGTGTGGTCTACGTGCCGCTCATTGCGCAGATGAATCAGGGCAACGAGCAGTCGATGGTCCGCTGGATCGACAAGGGCAACGGGACGTACGAGCACGATTTCTCGGTCATGGAGAAGTACCTCGACGCGGCCGAGAAGGCCATGGGCAAGCCGCGCATCGTCATCTTCAATGTCTGGGAAGTCTACATGGTCCCGGACAACAAGAAGGCAACGGGCCAGGAGGCCAGGGCCATCGTCCACCTGAAGGAGCGTGACGCGAAGATCGGCCGTGGGCCTTGTGTGACGATCATCGACGCGAAGACCGGGCAGGCCCGCAACGAGTACCTGCCGCCCTATGCCGACGGGCGCAGCAAGGGGCTATGGGGGCCGCTCTACGACGAGTTGCTGAAGCGGATGAAGCGGCGCGGCCTGTACGAGACGATGACGGTCGGCACGATCACCGACGCCGTGCCGACGAAGGAGGAGGTCCAGTTCGTCGCCGAGATGGCGCCGAATGCGCCGTGGGTGTGTCACAGCCACCACGGCTTTGGCGGCAGCTCGCCGAAGGCTCTGCTTCACGGCCTGGTTCCGGTGATGTATCAGACTCGCGTCTGGAACGTGGGTTTCCCGTCGGACGATCCGTCGAAGGAGCGGCAGTACGGCTGGAAGAGTGACTATTTGCTGGCCGACTACGAGCGGAACAGTTGCACGAACGACATTGGCTGCACGTACTGGCGGCACTTGTGCGAGTACAACATTGCGGGGAGCCAGCGCGGGGTGGGTCGCCTCGGGGCGGACTTCTGGGACGTGATCCGCGACAAGCGCGGCAACCGCAAGGGGAAGGTCTGGGGCCGCTACCCGGAAAGCAGCCGCCGGAACCTGGACCTGTACACGTCGCTCCTGGCGGCGGCGCCCGAGGGGCCGGTGGCGACGGCGCGCTACGAGGCGTTCCGCGAGGGTCTCCAGGAGTGTGAGGCGCGGATCTTCATCGAGCGGGCCCTGACGGATAAGGCCCAGCGCGAGATCCTGGGCGACGACCTGGCCGACCGGTGCCAGAAGGCGCTGGACGAGCGGATCGTGCAAATGTACCGAGGATTGAGCGGCCTTCAACTGTCGGGCCACTGGTGGGACCAGGCCGTCAGTTGGCGCGGCGACGACGGAATCGCCGGAAACACGTGGTTTGCGGCCTCGCCGTGGCGCGATCGCAGTCAACGTTTGTATCGGCTTGCCGCGGAGGTGGGGCGAAAGTTGTCGCGGCAACAGCAGTGACTTTGATAGAATCCCGACGCTCGCCGCAGGGTTTCATGGAGTGACGTCGGCGGTGTGAACTGGCATCTGGCCTTCGGGCCGCTAAGGAGATCGATCATGAGAATAAGCAACACGAGTGTCGCGATCGCGGTTCTGGCGCTTCTGGGCTTCTGCTCGACGGCTCAGGCGGTGATCAATCCTGGGTTCACGCCGCTGGATCTGGTGGAACAATCGGACGCCATTCTGCTGCTGGAATTCGACAAGGTCAACGATGAAGGGCAGGCCGTTGCCACGGTCAAGGAAGTGCTCAAGGGCGAGAGTGAGCAGAAGACACTGACGCTGGAGCTTCTGGCCATGCCCGACGCCTTCGCCGAGCAGGGCAAGATGGTTATGAAACTGATCCGCGACGGGCAGAAGCAGGGGCTGATGTTCGTCGGCATGTACCGCGGCGAGGGCATGGGCATCGACGGCGGCGACGAGCAGACCGTGGGGTTCCTGCACCTGTCGGGCCAGTTCAGCGGCACGAGCCAGTGGTTCAACTTCGAGCAGTATGAGCAGGCCTGGGACATGGCCAAGATCAACGACCCGATGCTCGGCACGTTCGCCGGGAGCACGGACATGCTGCTGCGATGCGTCCGCTACATTCTCTCGGACGAGGCGGCCACGGTGCCGGTGACCGGCGGCGTGGAATGGGACAAGGAGAGCCAGTTCGCGACGTTCGCCGGCAAGGTCCGCGACGTCAGGGCCCTGGACCTCGGCGCCGATGCCAAGGGCCGGGCCGACCTGTTCGTGGCCGCCGACGACGGCGACAAGCTGTACCGGTTCAGCGACGGGAAGCTCGAAGACATCACGGCCAAGGTGAAGCTGACGACCAAGAGTGCGGCCTATGCCTGGGCCGACTTCAACCGCGACGGCAAGCTGGACCTGGCCAGTTGGGACGGCAAGGCCCTGACGCTGGCCATGCAGCAGGCGGACGGCTCGTTCGAGGCCAAGCCGTGTACGGCGGGCGAGGCGCTGAAGGACGGGTGCCTGGCGCTGGCGGTGGTCGGCGTGGGCGAGAAGGGCGATCCGGCCCTGCTGGTCAGCACGAAGGCTTCGCCGATCCTGCTGGAGGTCAAGGCCGACGGCTCCGCCACGGGCAAGCCCCTGGTCGAAAAGGACTTCCCGGGCAAGGATCTTGAAGAGGCGGGCAAGTGCCTCGTGGCCGATTTCAACAACGACGGCGTCGCGGACATCGTGCAGTTGTTCGCTCGCGGGAGCCTGTTCTACAAGGGCACAGGCCCCGGCGTGTTCGATGCGCCCGTGAAGCGGCAGATTTTCGCCGGCCAGGGCCGCAGCGTTGCGTGCCTGGGCGACTGGGACGCCGACGGCCTGGTGGACATCTTCGTGACCAGCGAGGACCGCAACCGCCTGTGGCACAACTTCGGCGATGCCAACTTTGTCGATATGCTGAACGTCTCGGGCGAGATCAGCTACCACGCTCAGGGCGGCGGTTGCAGTGCTACCACAGGCGACTTCAATAATGACGGGCGGCAGGACATCTTCGTCGCCTACTCGATTACGATGGCGCCGCAATTGTACTTCAACCGCGGGTTCCGCAGCTTCGGCCAGGCCTATGAAGTGGACCTGGCGCAGCAGCGTCGCCTGCCGCAGGCCGGCGACGGCCAGCAGGCCGGATGCCTCGGCGACTTCAACGGCGATGGGGCCCTGGACATGGTCATCGTGCTGGCCAAGGGCGAGGCGTGGCTGTTCCCGAGGAAGGTCGAGGACGGGCAGGCCCTGGCCGTGATCGGCGGCCTGGCGGTGGACGGTCCGGCCGGCCCGGTGAACATCGCGGGCTGGCGCGACAAGCGGCCCCTGGGGGCGATGCCCGTGCGGCCCGGCGATCCCGGCGCGTTCTTCGGCATGGACGAGCCCGGCCCGATCGTGCTCAAGTGGCAGCTTCCCGGCGGCAAGGCCGAGCAGAAGGAAGTGGTGGCCGAGCAGGGACCGGTCCGCGTGCTCGTGAACAAGAAGTAGCTGATTCCGAACGTCACCCGATAGCGAGGCGTTGCTCATGGACGCGATGAATGTCCTGTGGTCGGCGGTCGATCCGCCGCTGGCCGTGGTCCCGGTGTTGGTCGGGCCGCTCCAGGCGCTGATGGCCATTCTGCCGGGCATCCTGGTTGCCCTCGGCGGACTGATCGTCACGCTGTTCAAACCGACGACCGTCAAGCGGATTGGGCTGCTCCTGTGGTCGCAGAAGCTCATCGTGCTGCCGGCCGTGGTGGCCATCGTCCTCGTCGGCTGGGGTCTGGTCCACGCCGCCGACGTGCTCTTCCCGTCGGTGGCGGACAATGTCTCCGTCGCAGCCGCCGGCGACTGGCCGCTGTGGCGGGGCGAGCCTTCGCGGCGGGCCCATGTCAGCGGCGCCGAGGACCCCACCCAGGGCAAGATCAACTGGACCTTCACCGACGGCAAGACCAAGACGTTCTACTCGTCGCCGGCGGCGGTCGGCAACCGGCTCTATGCCACCAGCGCCCGCTATGAGTACTTCAAGGACGAGGGCGGCATCTACTGCCTCGACCTCGACGGCGACTCGGCCAAGCTGGCCTGGTCCTTCAAGGGCGACGGCTACCGTTCGACTTTCTCCAGCCCGTCGATCTACGAAGACAAGGAGAAGGGCCGCAAGTACCTGGTGGTCGGCGAAGGGCTCCACCTGACCAACGATGCCCGGGTGTTCTGCCTGGACGTGACCGAGAGCGAGCGCCGTCAGGACGGCGTCAAGCTCTGGTCCTATCGCACGGGCAGCCACGTGGAGTCGTCTCCGTGCGTGGCCAACGGCAAGGTGTTCATCGGTGCCGGCGACGACGGGTTCTACTGCTTCGCGCTGGACGGCGACGGCAAGGGCAACGCCAAGGAGCTCTGGCACCTGCCGGGCACCAAGAGCAAGGACGCCAAGCCCGGGGCGACAGTCTACCCCGACTGCGAAACGTCGCCGGTGTACTACAAGCCGGAGGGGGCGGCCAAGGGGCTCGTGTTCTTCGGTCTGGGCATCGGCGGCCAGGCGGTCGTCTGTGTGGATGAGGACGGCGCCGAGCAGTGGCGCGTCGAGGCGCCGTACCCGGTGTTCGGCAGCCCGTCGATTGCGGACGGGAAAATGTACGTCGGCATGGGCCACGGCGACTTCGTCAACACGGCCGAACAGGTGCAGGCTAATCTCAGAACCAAACTGAAGGAACAGGGCAAGAACGAGAAAGAAATCGAGGCCGAGGTGTCGAGAATCTTCCCCGTCGGCGAAGTGTGGTGCATCGACGTGGCCACGCACGCCGTGGACTGGAAGGTCAAGGCCGGCCGGGTGATCCTGGGCGCGGTGGCCGTGGACGGCGACTTCATCTACTTCGGTTCGCGCGACGGGCACCTGTACCGCGTGACGACCGACGGCAAGCAGGTCCGCAAGTGGAACGCCCACGCGCCGATCATCACCTCGTGCTCGGTGGGCAAGGACCACGTCTACACCGTGACGACCTCCGGCGACCTGTACGGCCTGGACAAGAAGACCATGGAGATGGTCTGGAACGTGTCGCTCAACAGCGAGGTGTTCAGTTCGCCGGTGACGGCGCGCGGCCACGTCTACGTCGGCACGACGGCCAACGGTCTGATGTGCATCGGCCAACCCAGCGGCACGCAGAAGGCCGAAGGCTGGTCCGGATCGCTCGGCGGTCCGGGGGCCTCGGGATGGATCGATGGCAGCCTGATAGCGGGTCGCGGCACCTACGCCTGGGGCTATGCCGGCCCGGCGGCGGCCGATGGGCAGACGCCCGCCGTGCCGACCATCACGTCGCCCGTGGCGGCCTTGGGCAACGCCCTGTTCGTCGGCCTTACGCGCGACGGCAAGCACGGCCTGGCCAAGGTCCAGTGCGGCGAGGATCTGGCCGATGGGGCAGCCGTGAAGGAATCCTGGTTCATCGAGTGCGGCAACCCGGTGACGCTGTCGGCCGCTGCGACGCCGTCGGCCGTGCTTTTCGTGGACGGCGACCGGGGGCACGCCGGCCGCATGCTGCGGTGCGCGGACCCGGCGAGCGGCAACCTCCTGTGGCAGCGTCCCGTGGCGGCAGAGGCGAGCGGAAGCATGGTCCTCAGCGGCGCTGGCCTGCTGGTGGCCGACGCTGCCGACGCCTTGACGTGCCTGGACATGGCGGCCGCGGGCGAGCCCGCTGTGCGCTGGCAGGCGAAGATCGGCCGGTGCGTCGGCATGGCTCTGCCGATGGACGGCCTGGTGATGGCGGCCACGGCCGACCCGGCCCGGTGGGTGGTCCTGGATGAGGTGGACGGGTCGGTGCTCATGGAGCGGCCGCTGCCTTCGGCGCCGACGACGGGGCCGGTGTATGCCGCCGGTCGCATCTGGATCGGCCAGGCCGGCGGGCTGGTGGGATCCAGTCTCCAGGCCGACGAGCGCGACGTGACCGTGGCCTGCGGCGACCCGATGGGCGCCCTGGCGGCCAACGGCGACCGACTGGCCTTCAAGGCCGCCGACGGGGCCATCGTGGTCGTTGATGCGGCCGCCGCCAGGGAAACGCTTCGCCTCACCGACGCTGCGGGCAGTGTGCCGCCGGTGCTGACCGACGACGCCCTGCTCTACGTCGCCGACGGTTCGATCCGGCACTACGACCTGAGACTCGGCGAGAACACCCAGTGGGCCGTCATCCGCAGCTCGTTTCCGGGCCTGCTGACGTCGCCGATGGCGGTGGTCGATTCGCATGTGTTCTTTGCTACGGACAAGAAGGGGCTGGTATGCATGAAACCCAGGAAGCGCTGAGTGGATCGCGGCTGATCTACTTCTTCGGCGACAACACGTGCGAAGGCGATCCGAAGCGCAAGGACATCCTGGGCGGCAAGGGATCGAGCCTCGCCGCCATGAGCTGCGCGGGGTTGCCCGTGCCGCCGGGATTCACGATCTCGATCCAGTGTTGCCGCTACTACCACGAGCACAACGGCCGCTGGCCCGACGGGCTCGAAGGCGAGTTGCGCGCCTACATGGCCCGCCTGGAGAAGTGTACGGGCATGACGTTCGGCGAAGGGGCCCAGCCGCTGCTGGTCTCGGTCCGCAGCGGTGCCGCCCATTCGATGCCCGGCATGATGGACACGATCCTGAACTGCGGTCTGCACCCGGGCCTGGCCGATCACGTGGCCGACAAGGGGCGGTTCTGGTCGGTCTACGCGGCCTTCATTCAGCAGTTCGCCAACACGGTGGCGCATATTCCGGTTCCCGCTTTCGACGAGGTGGCCCGGAAACTGGGCCAGAACGGGCGATTCGAGAGGGCCCTGGCCGAGGCCTACATCGCCCTCTACGAGCGGCAGGCCGGCAAGCCGTTTCCGACCGCGCCGTGGGACGCCCTGTGCCAGTGTATCAACGCCGTCTTCGCGTCGTGGAGCAACGAGCGGGCCATCATCTACCGGAAGGCCCACGGCCTGGAGAACCTCGAAGGCACCGCCGTCAACGTCCAGTCGATGTTCAACTCCCGTGTGTCGGGCATCGCCTTCACGGCCAACCCGGCCAAGCCCTCGGCTGACGAGATTGTCATCGAGAGTTCCTACGGCCTGGGCGAGTCGATCGTCTCGGGCGACGTGACGCCCGACCGGTTCGTCCTCGACTCCAGGACGCTGGAGTTCAAGGAGAAGGCCCTCGGCCGCAAGGACCACGTGATGACGGGCTTGCAGGCCGACAGCGAAGGGGAGGCTTTCGACCCCGAAGCGGCCTCGCTGACCGACGCCCAGGCGACGGAGGTGGGGCGGATCGCGTTGAAGGTGCAGGACTACTTCGGGTTTCCCGTGGACATCGAATGGGGCCTGGCCAACGGTCGCTTCGCGCTGCTCCAGTCGCGTGCCGTCCGCGGCCTGGACGTCGCCCGCGACGTGGAGACCGGGCGCCAGGAGGAGATCGCGCGGCTGAAGGCCATCGTGGCCGAGTCCCGCAACAAGAGCAAGGTCTGGATCGTTCACAACCTGGCCGAGACGCTCGAGAAGCCTAAGCCGCTCACCTGGGACATCATCCGCGGCTTCATGAGCGGCGACGGCGGCTTCGGCACGATGTACAAGGATTTTGGCTATCGTCCGAGCGACCGCGTCTGCCGCGAGGGATTCCTCGAGCTGATCTGCGGCCGGATCTACGCCGACTCGGACCGCACGGCCGAGCTGTTCTGGGAAGGCATGCCGTTCGAGTACGATCACCAGGAAGTGCTGGCCAACCCGCGTCTTCTGGAGGCGGCGCCGACGAAGTTCGAGGCGTCGCGCGCGGACGAGAAGTTCCTGCTGCGGCTGCCCGGGACGCTGACGGCCATGCTGCGGTCGAGCCGCGCGATGAAACGGGCTCGCCGCCGCGCCGTCGAGGTGTTCGAGCACGAGCAGTTGCCCCCGTTCCGCGAGTACATCAGCGAGAAGCGCGAGCAGAACCTGTGGGACATGACGACCGAGGCCGTCATCGCCGAGTTGCACGACCGCATCCGGCGCGTGATGACCGAGTTCGGCAAAGAGTCGTTGAAGCCGGGCTTTTTCGGCGGCTGCGCACGGGCCGAGCTGGAGACCAAGCTGGTCCAGGTGCTCGGGCCGATGGAAGGCGCGAAGCTGGCTCAGACGCTTACGTCGGGGCTGGAGGGCGACTCGACCGTCGAGCAGAACGCGATGCTGTTCCGCGTGGCCCAGGGCAAGGACAGCCTCGAAGCGTTCCTCGGTCGCTACGGCCATCGCGCCGTGGGCGAGATGGAGCTGGCGAACCCCCGCTGGCGCGAGGACGACAGCTACGTGCGGCAGATCGTCGAGAACCAGAACGTCGAGCAGGACCATTCGCCGGCGACGCTGCACCGGCGCAACGCGGAGCGCCGCGAAGAGGCCATGGGGCAACTGCCCGGCATTCTCGCCGAGTGGGGCGGCAGCTCGATGCGCGAGGAAATCGAGGCCCTGGCCCGCGAGGCCCAGGCCCTGCTGCCGTATCGCGAGATCGGCAAGCATTACCTGATGATGGGCTATGAGCTGATCCGCCTGGCGATCCTGGAACTCGGCCGCCGCTGGACCGTCGGCGACGACGTGTTCTGCCTGCACCTGGAGGAGTTGCCGCACTTCGAGCGCGATCGCGAGCGTCTCCAGTCGCTGATGGCTCAGCGCAAGATTCGTTGGCAGTCGGCCCAGCGGCTCGACCTGCCCGATGTGGTCGGCAGCAGCGAACTGGACGTCCTGGGCCTGCCGCGGCAGATCGAGGCCGCCAGCGAGATGGACGCCCTGTCGCTCTCGGCCGGTGTGATGACGGGCATCGCCCGCATCGTGTTCGAACCCGGCGAGGCCAAGGATCTGGGCGACGCGTGCGTCCTGGTCTGCCCGAGCACCGACCCAAGCTGGACGGCCCTGTTCACGAAGATCAAGGGCCTTATCGTGGAGCGCGGCGGCGTGCTGTCGCACGGGGCCATCACGGCCCGCGACTTCAGCATCCCGGCCGTCGCCTGTCCGAACGCAACGCAGATCATTCGCAACGGCGCCAAGGTGCGCGTGGACGGCGACCGCGGCCACGTGACGATTATCGAGGAGTGACCGTATGGGTGCGTTTCTTGACACGTTGAATTCCGCCCTGATGTCGATTGGCGACCCGGCCCTGGGCTGGCTTCTGAACCTGCCGCGCAGTGTCGCCCTGTTCATCATCGCCATCGGCACGGCCCTCATCTTGACCGTCGTCCGCCTGTGGACGACGAACCAGGACCTGCTGGGCCGGTGCAAGAGGGACAAGGCCCGCCTGAAGCAGCTCATGAAAGAGGCCAAGAAGGCCGGCGACAAGGAGGCCGTGGCCCGGTACCGCACGACCGTCGGCCAGATCGGCATGAAGACGATGAAGGCCGAGGGCAAGCCGCTGCTGGCCTCGATCGTGCCGATCGCCATCATCGCCTGCTGGGCCTGGGCCCGCATCGCCTACGAAGCCCCCGTGCCCGGCGAACCCATGGACGTGTACGTCTACTACGAGGCGGCGGCCATCGGGCGGCTCACGCACCTGGTGCCGCAGGAGAACCTGGAGGCCGAGACCGGGTGGATTCAGAAGGTGGTCCAGGACGTGGACCGCGACGGCAAGCCGATCAACAGCGGCGTGGCACGCTGGCGGCTCAGAGCCGCGCAGAAGAACGACCCGTACCTTCTGGAGTTCCGCTACGACGGCCGCACGTTCACCAAGGAATTCATTGTCGATGGCCGCAAATACGCCGAACCGATCACTTTCTACGAGGAGGAAGGCGCCCCCGCCCTCTGCACCGAGTTGAAGCTGACGGAGGCCAAGCTCTTCGGCGTCATCCCGGGCCTCCCCTGGATCGGCATGCAGGCCTGGATGGTCGGCTACCTCGTAATCGTTCTGCCGTTCTCGTTCCTGCTGAAGCCACTGCTGCGGATCAACTGAGGCCTCGGTGCGGATGCGGGGGTCTGTTGTTGCCGACCGGTGCGGCTCCGGGTATGCTCATGGCCGCTATGAGTGACACCGGCCGCCCATCCTCGCTGCGCCGCCGCTGGGTCGCCCTCGGGCTCCGAGTGGCGAGCCTGGCATTGCGTCCCTCGCTTCAGACCGACGACCTCGTTTCGGCCGGCTACAATCATATCGCCGACGGTTACGACGACGCCTGGACCGACCACATGCGGCACCTCTCGGTCGAGATGCTCGACCGCCTGTCGCCGTCGGCGCAGGCCGAGTGCCTCGATCTGACCTGCGGCACCGGGTTCGTGACGGCCGAGTTGTCGCGCCGCACGGGGCGGCGGGCCCTCGGCGTGGACCGGTCCGCCGGCATGCTCGACGTCGCCCGGTGCAAGCACGGGGCATCGTGCGACTTCGTCCAGGCGGATGTGCTGGAGTTCCTGCGATCGCGGCCGTCGGCCAGTGCTGACGTTGTCACGTGCGGGTGGGGCCTCGGGTACTCCCGGCCCTGGGCTGTCGTCGGTCAGATCGCCCGCGTGCTGCGCCGGGGCGGCCGCGTCGGCATCATCGACAACACGCTCTTCTCGCTCGCGGGCGTTCTTTGGTGCTCGCTGGCCACCTTCGCCGAGCGGCCCGAGGCGCTGCAGCACGTGATGAAGGTGCGTTTCCTGCCCTCCAGTCTGCCGCTGGCGACGATCCTGCGCCTGCGCGGTCTGGCCGTGGACCGCCGCTGGGACGGCGCCAAGACTTACCACGTCGCCGACGGTCGCGCGGCCATCGCGCGGCTGACCGCCACCGGGGCCGCCGCCGGGTTCGAGTCCGCCGTCGCGCCGGAGTCGCGCCAGGCCATCTTCGACCGGTTCGCCGAGATCCTCGAGACGCGCCGGCGCACGGAACGGGGCATCCTGATCACGCATCGTTACCTGGCGGTGGTGGGCCACCGACGATGATCGCTCTGCTCAGGCTCTGCCGCTTCTACTACGCTCTGCCCATGGCCGCGGCCTTTCTCCTGACCATCTACTACGCCCGCGGCGGCCGCATGGAGAGCCGCTGGACGGCCGACCTTGTCGCCGCGGGCGCACTGATGCTGGTTATTGCCGCCGCCTATGTCCTGAACGATGTGCTGGACTGTCATATCGACCGCGTGAACGCCCCCGGGAGGCCGCTGCCGTCGGGCGCCGTGCGACGCAGCGCCGCGCTGGCCTGGGGCATTGTCCTGATGATCGGCGGGGTGGTCGTGGCGTCGCAAGGCCGCCCGCAGTTTCTGGCGGCGCTGGCCGCCGTGGCCGTTGTGGTGACATGCTACGATCTTCTCAGCAAACGCCTCGGGCTGCTCAAGCAGGTTCTGGTCTCCGTGCTCATGGCGAGCATTTATCCCCTGGCCGTGGCCCAGGCCGGCTGGCCCGTCGGATCCCGGGCCGGAGCCCTGGCTTTCTTCCCTGTCTGGCTGCTGCTGACGAGCTTCGGCTACGAGATCCTCAAGGACATCCGCGACGCCCGTGGCGACATGGCCGCCGTGGCCGCTCCGTCGCCCGTGCAGCGGCGACCGGACGTGTGGCGCATCGTCTCGCGCGGCGCCATTCTGGCGGGTGCGGCGTTCCTTGTCGGGCCGTTCGTGTACGGTTGCGGCTGGGTCTATGTCGCAGGGGCTGCCGGGGCCGGGATTCTGGCGACGGTGTCGGCCTTCCTTCCGGTGCGCCGCGCGCTGCGACTGGTCTATGCCGAATGTGTCCTGGTGGGACTGGCCGCCACGCTCGACGTCATCGTGCTCGGTTTCTGAGCAACCGCCGGTATCCCTCGGGCAGCGGCGCACCGGGATCGGGGGCCGCACACAGCCCCTCGCTTGCCTCGCGCGGCAACGGCAGGGCGGTTCCATCGGCCGGCAGGCATCGCCCGATCTGCCGCATCAGGCAACCCCGGCGCGGCGCGGGGAAGAACCGTTCCATGCGGGTCCAGATGTCCGCCAGCGGCTCCGCGGTCGCGTTGCCGAACCCGAGCGGCGTCAGGTCGCACGGGCAGACCTCGCCGCCGGCGTCGATGAACAGGTGGTGGTACCCGGCGCCGCACCCGAACATCGCGTCCGACTCCAGGTACGCGAAACATGCTACCGCCGGCCCGCCGCGGCGGCAGTTGTGCCGCACGTGGAATTCGCCCAGCCGCCGATACTCCTCCGGCGAGAGCATGGTCGAGGCACACCCAGCAAGGCCGCCCGTGGCCACGGGTGCCAGGACGCGCAACTCGCCAACCTTCCACCGCGACGCCAGGTCGTAGAGGCGATCCAACTCGCCCGAGTCCAGTTTCTCGCGGAACCCGATCGTCGAAAGAGCGGTGTAGAGACCCGCTTCGCGGCACGCCCTGACGGCTGCGGCGGCCTCGGCGAACGAGCCTTCGCGGCGGCGCTCGGCATCGTGCGCAGCCGCCTCGGACGATTCGACGCCCACGGTCACGCAGTCCACCCCCGCATCGGCCAGACGGCGGGCTCGCGCCGCATCCAGCCCGCAGCCGGTCGTGAAGACGATCGTCGCCATCTCGGGCTTGGCCGCCAGGGCAAGCGATTCCAGATCGTCCCTGAGCAGCGGCTCGCCGCCGGTCAGTCCGAGGGTGCAGGCGCCCAGGGCTTTCGCCTGTGCCACCAGGTCCAATGCCTGTTGCGGCGACAGGGCGTCGCGGCGGCGATGCCCGTAACTGCAATGCCTGCAATCGCAGGGGCATGCCCCGGTCGCGGCAAGGTAGACCGAGAAGGGAACGCGGCGGCGTGCGGCCACGGCCTCGCAGAACCGGTCGAACGCCGGCGACGGATACGGCGGGAAGAACGTGTTGATGCGAATCTGCCCTGCAAACCGGTGCGGCTTTTCGTTCCGCATGCGGCGCCACAGGTACCCGAGGTGCCCGACCGGCACGCGGCCCAGCAGGGGAGCGAACACCCGCAGCAGCGACGCTCGCGAAGTGGGTCTCATGGGCCGTCCTGCTGTGACGCCGGCGGCAGCGCGGCTTCCGGCGGCTTGCGGGTCATGAACCACCAGACGACGCCGAAGACCAGTCCAAGGACCGCCCCCGTGGGGATGGCGAAGATCAGTCCCGCCACAGCGGCGTCCCAGCGGAACTGGGCGCTGGCGACCATCAGGCCGCCATGCAGAATCAGCGTCGCAACGATTCCGCAGACCACGCCCCAGAACGTTCCTGCCAGAAACAGTATCCGAGACGGTCCACTGGGCCGGGCAGCCTGTTTCCGAGCGGCGGCGTTCATGCGATTGGCCCACAGAAGGCCGGCCAGGAGGCCTCCGGCAAGCCCTAGAACGGCGCCTGAAACCGTCAGGGCATCGTTCGCGTTGACTTCGTCGATGCTGCCGAGATCGTAGAGCACCGTCGCCAGCATCCCCAGCGGCACACTGACCAGCCCGGCCGCAAGGCAGACGATCACGGCGACAACATGTAAAGCCCTGGCGTTGTGCAGACGGTCAGCCACGAGGAGTTCCTCCAAAGGATCGCCCACGATACGTGTCGCCACCCGGTGTGTCAATATCGAGTCCGGCTCCATATCGAGTCCGGCTCCAAGGCCGGCTCGGGCCTTTCCCGCTGCGCCCGGCGTCCGTGCGGGGGCCATCAGCGGGTCGTCTGCATTTTGTGACGGCGGCCCTGTCGCCATGTGTTACCATGGTTGCATACGCAGGGAGGCCGGTTGCAGTGAGCGCTTTCGGAACTACGATCGAGATGTGCCGGCGCGTCGTGCGGGTGACCGCACTTCTTGCCGCCATGGCCGCGACCTGTGTCGGTCAGCCGGCTCCGGACGGTCTCTGGTTCGACGATCTGGGCGAACCGGCACCGGTGTCGCGCGAGGACGGCAAACGGCTCGCGGCGCGGATTCACGCGCACCTGGCGGCCCGGGGGCAGGGCAAGGCCCAGCCGCCGGCGTTGCCCGAGTCGCTGGCCGCCGACGTGGCGCCGCGCATCGTCCTGCTTTCCCTGAGCGACGGTCGCACCGGGGCGCAGGTTGTCCTGGGGGCGGGGCAGGGCATGGCGGCTGCCGTCGAAGCGGCTGTCGCACGGGCCGTACCCCTTGTGCCCAGCGACGCGCCGCGTCTCTGGCTCAAGCTTGACATCGTGACCGCCGTGGAGGCGGGCGTCGATCTGGATCCCGTGACCGGCCGTCGCCTGGACCGCAGCCTCCAGGGATTCGCCTTCGACCGACGGTCGCAGATCGTTTTCCTGCCCGAGCAGGTAGTCGCTCACCACCTCGCCGACGACAAGGGCCGCCTTTGGCCGCAGAGCATCGTCCGCTATCTGAAGCCGTCGTCGCCCCGTGGCAGCGCCTTTCTCGACGCCTTCCGCCGCCCGCAACTGACGGGCGTCCTCTTCCGGACGCAGGCATTCTTCAGCGACGGGGCCGCGACCGTTGCCCTGTTCCGCGGCCACGTCGTCCGCGACGATCTGCCGCCGCTGTCGTCCCAGGCACTCCTGGAGGCTTCGCGCCGGGCCGGGGACTACCTCGTCCGGGCCATCGATGATCAGGGACGATTCGACTACCTGCTCGCCGCGCCGCAAGGCCCGTCCGGGGACGCCGCCGACGACTACAACATTCTTCGGCACGCCGGCACTGTCTACTCGCTGCTGGAGCTTCACGAGGCCGACCGCCAGGAGCCGATCCTGGCCGCCGCGGAACGGGGTATCGTCCACCTGCTCAAGCACGTGGCGTCGGCGCCGGGCGGCGACGAGGCCGTGCGGTGCATCGTGGAAGGTGGTGTCGCCAAGCTCGGCGGCAACGCCCTGGCCGTCGTGGCCCTGGCGCAGCATGCCCGCGTCACGGGCCGCCGCGACCACGTTGAGACCATGCGACGCCTCGGACGCTGGATGGTCAGCCTCCAGGATGCCGACGGCCGCTTCCGGATGCATTCGATGACCGTCCCCGAGGGACGCGACACCGGATTCCAGTCGCAGTACTATCCAGGCGAGGCAATCCTGGCCCTGTTGCGGCTGAACGCCGTGGACCCCGCCCCCGTCTGGCTCGACGCCGCCGAGAAGGGGGCCCGGTGGCTTATCACCGTGCGCGACGCCCAGGTGGCCGACAACCGTCTCAACCACGACCACTGGCTGCTCTACGCCCTGAACGAGTTGTACCGCATTCGCCGCGACGAGTTGTTCCTGAAGCACGCCCAGCGACTGGCCCGGGTGATCGTCGCCGCGCAGATTCGCGATGCCGAGCCGCCCGACTGGTGCGGGGGATATCTGAACCCGCCCCGATCGACGCCCACGGCAACGCGGACCGAGGGCCTTTGTGCCGCGTGGCGCCTGGAGCGTGACTTCGGCCGTCCGGAGCAGGCCCGCGATCTCCTCGGCGCCCTGTGCCGAGGCGCCGAGTTCGTGCAACGGACCCAACTGGGCCCCGAGAGCGTCCTTTACGCCGACGATCCGCAGCGATGGCTCGGCGGCTTCCGCGGCAGCCTGACCGACATGACCGTGCGCATCGACTATGTTCAGCACAGCCTGTCGGCGATGTTGGGCTTGCGGCAGATTCTCGCGGCCGAGTCCGATAACGCCGCGCGGGCGACAACCCCGGGATCCCCGTAACCCGAGTGAGCAAATGTGGTTACACGTGGCGTCGGCAAGTTGCTGTTGACACGCCGCAGAGGCGATGCGACACTACCCGTTCTTTCGTCTCCAAACGCGCTTCGGACAGGGGAAAGCTATGGTCAAGGGCAAGAGCGAACTGGCAAAGGGCACCTGGTTGACCTATCGTCCGGATATCAAGGTTCTCGACTGCACCGTCCGCGACGGCGGGCTGATCAACAACCACATGTTCGATGACGGCTTCGTCAAGGCCGTCTACGACTGCTGCGTCGCCGCCGGCGTGGATTACATGGAGCTCGGCTACAAGGGGTCGAGCAAGATCTTCTCGCGCGACGAGTACGGCTCGTGGAAGTTCACCACCGAGGACGACCTGCGCCGCATCGTCGGCGACAACGACACCAGCCTGGTGCTCTGCGCCATGGCCGACGCCGAGCGCACGGATTACCACACCGACATCCTGCCCCGCCAGGAGAGCGTCCTGGGCATGATCCGCGTGGCCACCTACATTCACCAGATTCCCGTGGCCATGGACATGATCAAGGACGCCCACGACAAGGGCTACGAGACCACGGTCAACCTGATGGCCGTCTCGGCGGTGCAGGAGCGCGAACTGCTCGAGGCGCTCGATTCGCTGGCCAAGAGCGAGGTCGGCACGATCTACATGGTGGACAGCTTCGGCTCGTTCTACAGCGAGCAGATTCGCGATCTCACCCTGTCGTACCTGAAGGCCGTCGAGGGCACCGGCAAGAAGATCGGCATGCACATGCACAACAACATGCAACTGGCCTACGCCAACACGATCGAGGGCCTCATTCTCGGGGCCAGCATGCTCGATGCCACGATCAACGGCATGGGCCGCGGGGCAGGCAACTGCCCGCTCGAACTGCTTCTGGCCTTCCTGAAGAACCCCAAGTTCCGCCTGCGGCCGGTCCTTCAGTGCATCCGCGACCACTTCCTCCCGCTCCTGGAGAGCCGCAAGATGGAGTGGGGCTACATGATCCCCTATCTGGTCACGGGCATGCTGAACCAGCATCCGCGTGCCGCCATGAAATGGCGCGCCGGCAACACGCCCGACGACTATGTCACGTTCTACGACCAGGTGGTCGAAGAGGACTGACGCTTCCGCCGCTCCCGGGCCGGGCGCCCGTGTCCGGTTCTGCGCCGAGAATCCACGCAATCGACGGCCGTCGGCCGGGGTTATACTCCACGGGGCTTTGCCGGCCCGGCGCGCAGCGGCGTCGGCCCATGCCGCGCGGCCCGTGGGCGATTCCGGAGGGTGCCATGAAGCGAATGTGCGTGGTTGTGCTGGCCTGTATCGTAGCCGTGGTTGCCGCGACGGCGGTCAGGAACGCGGTGGTCGCCCAGGATCGTCCAGCCACTGGAGGCGTGATGGGCAAGTCCGGCGATGACAAGAGCCCGTACGCCAAGTGGAAGAACGGGCCTTCCACCAAGGCCGACTTCTTCCCGATTGCCGTGTGGTGCCAGTCGCCCAGGAATGCCCCAAAGTTCAGGGCCATCGGCATCAACGTTTACCTCGGCATCCACGGCGGGCCGGAGGAGAAGGATCTCGAGGAACTCAAGAAGCAAGGCATGCCGGTGATCTGCGATCTGAACGAGGTCGGCATGAAGCACAGGAACGACCCGATCATCATCGGTTGGATGCACGGCGACGAGCCAGACAACGCCCAGAGCATGAAGGATCGTTGGAAGAACGATGCCGACGCGGCCAACAAGGCGTGGCCCGGCACGGCCAGGAAGACCCTCCAGCAGTGGGGCACCTACGGGCCGCCGATCCCGCCCGGCGAGATCGTCGCCAACTACAAGCGCATCCGCAAGGCCGATCCCACCCGCCCGGTGCTGCTGAACCTCGGTCAGGGCGTGGCCTACGACGGCTACAACGGCCGCGGCATCCGCAGCGGCAAGCTCGAAGACTACCCCGAGTACATGAAGGGCTGTGATCTGGTGTCGTTTGACATCTACCCGGTGGTCCACAACAAGCCCGAGGTCAAGGGCAAGCTGGAGTTTGTGCCGCGCGGCGTGGATCGGCTCCGCGAATGGGGCAAGGGCGAGAAGGTCGTCTGGAACTGCATCGAGTGTACGCACATCGGCAACCCGCCGGCGCTGCCGACCGTCAGTGAGATACGCACCGAGGTCTGGATGAGCCTGATCCACGGCAGCCAGGGCCTGATCTACTTCGTTCACGAGTTCGCGCCCAAGTTCGTCGAGGCCGGTGTGTTAGGCCATCCCGAGATCGCCAAGGGCGTCGGGGAGATCAACGCGCAGATTCACGAGCTGGCCCCTGTGCTCAACTCGCGCACGGTGGGCGGCGGGGCCGCGGTCGCGTCCAGCAACGCCGACGTCCCGGTGGACATCCTGGTCAAGCAGCACGGCGGCGCGACATACCTGTTCGCGGTGGCCATGCGCAACGCTGACACGAAGGCGGCCTTTCAGGTCAAGGGGCTCCGGGGCAAGGCCCGGGCCGAGGTGCTCGGCGAGGGGCGCACGATCGACGTCGAGAACGGCAAGTTCGAGGATGACTTCAATGGCTACGCCGTCCACCTCTACAAGATCGCGGCAGAGAAGTGACCGCTTGCCGCCGGGCGGACGCCCGGGCGCAGAACTCCACGAGGCGAGAGCCCTTCACAGGAAGGTTCTCGCCTCGCGATGTCTGGTTTTCGCCACCTCGGCCGCGGGCGATCAGCCGAGCATGGCCGCCAGGTCCGCCTCGGGCGTCTTGATGGGCGTCAGGTGGAACTTCTCCACCAGGACGTTCAACACGTTCGGTCCCACGAACGCCGGCAGGCTCGGCCCGATCCGCATGTTCTGGATGCCCAGGTGAAGCAGCGTCAGCAGGATGCACACGGCCTTCTGCTCGTACCAGCTCAGCACCAGGCTCAGCGGCAGGTCGTTCACGCCGCAGCCGAAGGCCTTGGCCAGCGCCACGGCGATCTGGATCGCGCTATAGGCGTCGTTGCACTGGCCGCAGTCCAGCAACCGCGGAATGCCGCCAATGTCGCCGAAGTCGAGCTTGTTGAAGCGATACTTCCCGCACGCCAGCGTCAGAATCACGCAGTCCTCGGGCACCTTCTGGGCCAGTTCCGTGTAGTAGTTGCGTCCCGGCTTGGCGCCGTCGCAGCCGCCGATCAGGAAGAACCGGCGAATCTTGCCGGCCTTCACGGCGTCGATTACCGTGCCGGCCACGCTCATCACGGTGTTCCGCGCGAAACCGATGGTGATACTCTTCGCCGGTGCGTCCTCGGCGAACCCCGGGGCCGCCAGCGCCGCCTCGATCACCGGCGTGAAGTCCTTCTTTCCGCCGGGACCGGCCGGAATGTGCGTCACGCCCGGCCAGGCCACCAGGCCTGTCGTGAAGATGCGGCCCTTGTAACTCTCCTTCGGTTTCTGGATGCAGTTGGTCGTCATCAGCACCGCCCCGGGAAACGCGTCGAACTCCTTCTGCTGATCCTGCCACGCGCCGCCATAGTTGCCGACCAGGTGCTTGTGCTTCTTCAACTCCGGGTACGCCAGGCACGGCAGCATCTCGCCGTGCGTGTATACGTGGATCCCCTTGCCCTCGGTCTGCTCCAGCAGCATCTTGAGGTCTTTCAGGTCGTGACCCGAGACGACGATGCACTTGCCCTTGACCGGCGTCACGCGGACCTGCGTCGGCTCCGGATGGCCGTAGGCGCCCGTGTTCGCTCTGTCGAGCATCTCCATGACCTTCAGGTTCACCTCGCCCACGCGCAGGGCCATGCTCACCAGCGCATCGACGTCCGACGGATTGCCCGCCAGGAAGTCCAGGGCCTCGTGGATGAAGGCGTACACGCCGTCGTCCTGAACGCCCAGCACGCAGGCGTGGTCGGCATAGGCGGCCATGCCCTTCAGCCCGTAGGTGACCAGTTCCTGGAGTCCGGCCACGTCGGCCCCCAGGCCGTCCAACCGCTTCTTGATGCTCAACGACTCGCCCTGGCGGACCATCTCGGCGACGCTCCCTGCCGGCTTCAGCGCTGCCTCGGCGCCCGCCGGCGTTTCGGGCTTCTTGCCCTGCTTTCGGCATGCGTCTTCGTAGGCGGCCCGCACCTTGTCCCTCACGGCCGCGCCGCGGCGAATGGTGTCCGCCAGGCGCTCGGGATCGAAGTCCACGTTCGTCACCGTCGCAAACAGCGCCTCGACGACGAACCGGTCGGCCTCCGTCGGCTTGACGCCCACCTTTCGGGCCCGATGCGCGTACTGGCTGACGCCCTCGGCCGCGTGGACCAGCAGATCCTGAAGCGCCGCCGCGTCGGGCGCCTTGCCGCACACGCCCTGGACCGTACACCCCGTGCCCTTAGCCGTCTGTTCACACTGGTAGCAGAACATGCTCATGCGTATCTCTCCTGAAAAAGGTCCCGATGCCATCGATCTGCTGCTCCAACGTGTCCCATTATGCCGGGATTCCGGCTCGCGGACCTTGACGCAGATCAATTCCGCCACGTTTTCTTCGATCTCTCCGGAAAACCTCGTTAATGCCAGCCCCCCCCTATGTCTGACCAACCGCTGTGCCCCAAGGGGTGCGGCGGACAAGGGTGCATGTCATTTTTGCGGGTGCGCAGGCTCTCGCACCGCAGAAACGGTGGGGAAGCGACGTAGGGGGCGCTCGCGAGCGCCCCGCGGGGGACAGGCACCCTGGGAGGGCGGCTCCCCCCTCGACGAGGCTCGGGGCTTGCAGCGAGCCGCCCCTACGGTTGGCGCTATTGCCAGACCAGTGGCCCGCCACAAACGTGACATGCACCCGGCGGACAACGGTAGGCGCGTTTTTGATTGACCGCGCGCGGGGGGCGGCCTATTCTGAATCTTCGGCTCTTCGATGGGCATGAAGCGGGGTGGGTTGCTGTGCGAGGGAGGCGTGCAAAGTGATGGCGAGCGTGCGTTATGTGGTCGATGGGGCCTACAACCTGGCGGAGGTGGCGCGCCGGCTTGAGCCGCACGGCGTCGTGTATGAGCCGGAGCCGGGGCGGCTGCGCCTGGTGCCGGACGATCCGACGTATCCGGAGACGTTCCTGGGGAGCGACGGGGTGGTGGAGATGCGGCTGGATCCGTCGGCGGGCCAGCGCGTGGACGAGTTTGTCGGCGACTTGTCGTCCTGGCTCGGGCTGGACCTGACGCCGGTCGCGTCGCGATAGCGTGTTCGCAGGCAGGAGAGACAGCATTGGCGGAAGGCGTATTCGGGCGCATGCGACGGGACGATTCGGTGCTGCTGGTGGTGGACATCCAGGAGCGTCTGTTGCCGGCGATGGACGGGCACGAGGAGGTGGCTGCGGCGGCGGACCGGCTGGTTCGGGCGGCAGGGCTGCTCGGCGTGCCGGTGCTGTGTACGGAGCAGTACCCTCGTGGGCTGGGGGCGACGGTGGATCCGGTCCGGACGAGTCTGGGTCCGGCGCCGATTCTGGAGAAGATGACGTTCAGTTGCTGCGGGGCCGAAGGGCTCATGGGGCGTTTGGCGTCGCTGGGCCGCCGGCAGGTGGTGCTGGCGGGCATCGAGACGCACGTGTGCGTGATGCAGACAGCCCTGGATCTGCTTGCGGCGGGATATCGGCCGTTTGTGGCGGCCGACGGCGTGTCGAGTCGGTTCGCGGCCGACCGGCAGACGGCGTTGGATCGCCTGCGTCAGGCCGGAGCGGTGGTGACGACGAGCGAGTCGGTGATGTTTGAGTGGCTCGAGACGGCGGCTGCGGCGGAGTTCAAGGCCGTGTCGCGTATCGTCCGCGAGCGATAGGGTCTGAGCGGCAGCGTCAGTGGGGAGGAACACCGGGCCATGGGCTTTCCGATACATCGACTTCGGCGGCTTCGCGAGCATCCCGGGCTGCGCGAGATGGTGGCCGAGACGCGGTTGTCGGCGCAGGATCTGGTGATGCCTCTGTTTGTGCGCGAGGGTCACGGCGAGCGTCGGCCGATTGCGTCGATGCCGGGCCAGTGCCAGTGGTCGGTCGATACGCTGGTGGAGCGGGCCGGCGAGGCGGCTGCGGCGGGTGTGCCGGCGGTACTGCTGTTCGGCATTCCGTCGCACAAGGACGCCGCGGCGACGTCGGGCACGGCGCCCGACGGCATCATCCCGCGGGCGGTGCGGGCGCTGAAGGAGGCGATGCCGAATCTGGTGGTGATGACAGACGTGTGTCTGTGCGAGTACACGGACCACGGGCATTGCGGGGTGCTGACGGATCGTGGCGGCGAAACGGTGGTGGACAACGACCGGACACTGTCGGTTCTTGGCGCGATGGCGGTGGCGCATGCGCAGGCGGGAGCGGACGTGGTGGCGCCGAGCGACATGATGGACGGCCGGGTGGCTGCCATACGTCGGGCACTGGATGCTGAGGCGCTGTCGCATGTGCCGATCATGTCTTACGCTGCGAAGTACGCGTCGAGTTTCTATGGGCCGTTTCGTGACGCGGCCGAGAGCCCGCCGAAGTTCGGCGACCGGCGCGGGTACCAGATGGATGTGCGCAACGGGGACGAAGCGTTGCGCGAGGTGGCACTGGACGTGGAGGAAGGGGCCGACATCGTGATGGTGAAGCCGGCCGGCAGCTACCTGGACATCCTGTGGCGGGTGAAACAGGCATTTCGGATGCCCGTGGCGGCGTACCAGGTGAGCGGCGAGTATGCTATGATCAAGGCGGCGTCGTCGCAGGGGTGGGTGAACGAGGATCAGGTGATGATCGAGTCGCTGACGGCGATCCGTCGCGCCGGGGCGGACCTGATTGTGACGTACTTTGCGGACCGGGTTGCAGATATCATTGAAGGTTAGGCGGCATTTGCTGAAAAGTGGCCCCAGACCTCATTGACTTGTGCGCGGGCTTGCTGTATCCTAGCGGTTGCTGTCTGCGACGGCACAGAAGTCTTCCCGCCCGTGCCCGTCGCGCAACGGGGGGAAGTCCAATCACCCATGGATGGGGCATTAAGGTCAGGGACGCATCGGGGGTTCGCCTGAGGCGATTATGCGTGTCTTAATGCTCGGCTGGGAGTTTCCGCCGTTCATCAGTGGCGGCCTGGGGACGGCCTGCTACGGGTTGACGCGCGCCATGAGCGAGGAGGGGGTCGATGTGACCTTCGTCCTGCCTCGGGCGGTCAGCGGCGACCACACCACGCACGTGCGGCTGATAGCGCCTGCCGCGGTTTCCGTCAAGAGCAACGGTCGCGTGAAGTCGATGCTCGTCCAGCAGGGCGGGCAGATTGTCAGCTACCACATCGACAGTCTCGATCATGTGACCTTCGTTCCGGTGGACGTGGAGTTGTCGCCGTACGAGACGGAGGCGGAGTATGCGGCGCGGATCGAGCGCTTGAACCGGATTCGTCACACCCTCAGCCAGGAGGAGATGCGCGTCCTGGAGACCGAGAGCCGCCGGACGGATCGGTCGATCTGCGCGGTGGATTCGCCGTTGACGGGGCAGTACGGTCGGGATCTTCTGGCGGAGGTGCATCGGTATGCGCGGCTGGTGACGATGTTCGCGCCGCGGATGGAGTTCGACGTGATCCACGCGCACGACTGGATGACGTTCCCGGCGGCGCTGGCGGTGTCGCGAATGACGGGCAAGCCGCTGGTGGTGCACGTGCACAGCACGGAGTTCGACCGCAGCGGGGAGCACGTGGACCAGCGTGTGTACGACATTGAGCGGGCCGGGATGCACGGGGCGGCCCACGTGGTGGCGGTGAGCAACCTGACGCGGAATTTGTGCGTGAGCCGCTACGGTGTGGATCCGCAGAAGGTGTCGGTGGTCTACAATGCGATCGACCTTCAGGATTCGACGGTGCCGACCGGGCCGCTGACGTTTCGCAAGGGCGAGCGTCTGGTGCTGTTTCTTGGCCGCATGACGATGCAGAAGGGGCCGGACTACTTCGTGGCGGCGGCCAAGAAGGTGCTCGACAAGATGGAGAACGTGACGTTCATCATGGCGGGCGACGGGGACATGTTCCGCCGGGTGATCGAGAGGGCCGCGGACCTGGGCATCGGGCACAAGATTCTGTTCACGGGGTTTCTGCGCGGCGACAACGTGCAGAAGGTGTTCCGGATGGCGGACCTGTTCGTGATGCCGAGCGTGAGCGAGCCGTTCGGGCTGGTGCCGCTGGAGGCGATGAGCCAGGACGTGCCGGTGATCATCAGCAAGCAGAGCGGCGTGAGCGAAGTGCTGACGCACGTGCTGAAGGTGGATTTCTGGGACATCAACGAGATGGCCAACAAGATCATCGCGGTGCTGCGTCACGCGCCGCTCCGCGAGACGCTGAAGAAGCACGCACACTTTGAGGTTCGCAAGTTCTCCTGGCGCGATGCTTCGCGGTCCTGTGTGGAACTCTACGAGCGGCTGACGTCCCGCGGGTGATCGCCGACCGGCGGCGACGACCGGACGGGGCGAGCGGCCCGGGTCTGTCTCTACTCGACGTGGAAGGAACCGTACAGCCCATGGCTTCCGTCTGCTTCTACTTCCAGGTGCACCAGCCGTATCGCCTTCGCCGCTACAGCGTGTTCGATGCCGATCCATACTACTTCGACGACTACAAGAACGCTGAAATCTGCCGCAAGGTGGCCACGAAGTGCTACCTGCCCGGCAACCGGCTGATGCTGGACCTCATTCAGCGGCACAAGGGGCGGTTCCGCGTCAGCTACTCGATCAGCGGCGTGGCCGTGGACCAGTTTCTGGAGTACTGCCCGGAGGTGATTGACTCGTTCCGGGCGCTGGTCAATACGGGCTGTGTCGAGCTGCTGGGCGAGACGTATTACCACAGCCTTTCGTTTCTCTATAGCCGCGAAGAATTCCGCCACCAGGTGAACAGCCACAAGGCGAAAATGCAGGAGGTGTTCGGTTACCAGCCGCGCGTCTTCCGTAACACGGAGTTGATCTACAACAACGACCTGGCGCACTACGTGCAGGACATGGGTTACGCGGGCATTCTGGCCGAAGGGGCGGATTACATTCTGGGTTACCGCAGTCCGAACTTCCTGTACCGGCCGCTGGGGGCGGATCGCATCAAGCTCCTGCTGAAGAACTATCGCCTGAGCGACGACATCGCCTTCCGGTTCTCGAACCGCGGCTGGAGCGAATGGCCGCTGACGGCCGAGAAGTTCGGCCGATGGGTCAACGAGGTCAACGGCAACGGCTTCGTGGTGAACCTGTTCATGGATTACGAAACCCTCGGGGAGCACCAGTGGGAGGACACGGGCATCTTCGATTTCATGTCGAAGTTGCCGGAGGTGATCCTGGAGCACTCCGACAACGACTTCCTGCGGCTGTCGGAATCGGTCGACCGCTACGAGGCCAGCGGCACGCTCGATGTGCCGCACATGGTGTCATGGGCCGACATGGAACGCGACCTGTCGGCATGGCTCGGCAACAGCATGCAGTCCAACGCCCTGCACGAGATCTACCGCCTGGAGCGGCAGATCAAGGAGAAGGGCGACCCGATGCTTCTGCACGACTGGCGGCGGCTCCAGACGTCGGACCATTTCTACTACATGTGCACGAAGTGGTTCTCCGACGGCGACGTGCACAAGTACTTCAACCCCTATGACTCGCCGTACGATTCGTACATCAACTTCATGAACGTGCTGGACAACATCCGTCAGCGGCTCAGGCACTGATGGCATCGCGGCCGCAGGCGACAGGCGGCCAACAGGCAGACAACAGGCCCCCGGCGCCGTGGCGCTGGGGGCCTGATCGTTTGTGTGACGAGGCGCGGGCGACGTCGCGCGGGCATCAACCTACTGTGCCAGAACGTAGACGGGGCAGGGGCCCACCTCGACGGACACTTTGCCGTCGGCGGACTCGACGGTCTTCTCGTGACCGAACATGTCGCGAACGGTGACCTTGCCGGCAGCCTCGATGGCCACGGTCTTCGGGCCGGCGACGTTCCAGGCCATCAGCACGGGCTTGCCGGCGTCGGCCTTGGCGGCGTCGGGCGCGAAGCGGTAGATGAAGAGGCCGTCCTGACCGTCGCTGACGGCCGCCTGGAGCCTCGGATTCGGCAGCGTGCGGATCATGGTCTGCACGGCGAACGCCTGCGGCCGCCAGGACTTGTCGCGGAGGAAGAATCCGGCGTTGAAGTTATCGCTGTCGGTGGCGAACATGATGTGGACGCGCGCGACGCCCAGGCGCATGGCCACGGCGTACATGCGGCAGGTGTAGGCGGCCTGGAGCAGCGGCGACACCAGAGGTTTGCCGGGAGGCGTGTCGAAGTGGCCGCCGTCCTGTTTCGAGATGGGGTAACCGACCTCGGTGTACCAGACGGGGGCGTCCCCGCGACCGTGTTTGGCGAGGATGGCGCGAATCTCCGCCAGGCAGGGCGCCACGGCATAGCCGCCCCAGGGCTTCACGTAGAACATATCGGGGCCGACGGGCTCGGTGTACGGATGCGTGGAGAGGGCGTCGTAGCTCTTGGCCACGGCGGGGTCCTTCTCGTGGACGTTCTTGATGAAACGGATGTCGCCCTTGCTGGCGCCGCCGGCGCCGAAACCGATGACCGTCACGTCGGGCCAGCGGTCCTTGATGGCCTTGCCCGCGGCGACGATCACTTTGGCGTAGAGGGCTTCGCGCTCGGCTTCGACCTCGGCGCGCGGCTCACGGTCGGGGATCATGTACTGGAAGTTCGGCTCGTTCCAGACCTCGATCTTCGTGACGGGCCGGTTGGGCAGGTCGGGATGGTCCTTGAAGAACGTGCCGCCGGGGCCGTAGCGCTCCAGGAACGCGACGATGCCCTTGATGTTGTCGGCGAGAAAGGCTTCGTCGCTGTCGTAGAAGGCTCGGTTGCGGTTCTGGCCGTGAACGCGGACGCCAAGGGTCTTCATGATCTCGACTCCGTCCTGGGACATGGCTTCCATGGCCTTGTCGTCGAACGGGCCGCCGATGCGGATGCTCCTGAAGCCGATCTTCCTGATTGCGTCGCGATGTTCCAGATACTCGCCGGTCCAGGCGTAAAGGCCGTAGACGGGCACATCTGGGGCGGGACGGGCCGCCACCTGGTCGATGGGCGGGAACTGCTGATCGGCGATCTTCCACTGGCCGGGGATGACCGTGGGTTGGACAACGGGGCCGGGCTCGGCGGCACAGGCCGGGCTGGCCAAGGCGACGACCGCCATCAGGACAAGACTGAGAGTGCGCATGGCTTTCTCCTGAAAAGGGGCTCCCGGGGCTATGGACGTGGTGTTGATTCTGATAGTATAACGGCCCGGTTCGGAATTCGTACCGGCGATTGTGGATCGGATGTCGCTGAATCGTGAGGCGGTCTGGCAGGAGTGCAGGCAATGGAATGGACGAGGATGACGGGGCCGCAGTTGGCCGAGGCGGCGAGGGACTGCGGCGTGTGTCTGTTGCCGATCGGCAGCCTGGAGGCGCATGGGCGGCACTTGCCGGTGGGCACCGACGGGCTGACGACCGAGGCGGTGTGCCGCGCGGCGGCCGAGGCCGAGCCGTGCGTCGTGGCGCCGATGATCTGGTACAGCCACGTGCGCGAGATGAAGGCGACGGTCGGGGCGGTGGCGCTGGACACGGGGCTGCTGATGCCGCTGGTGGAGACCGTGTGCGACGAAATCGCACGCAACGGTTTTCGCAAGATCATCCTGGTAAACCATCACGGGGGCAACCGCAACTGGCTGCCGCTGCTGATGCAGGACATGGGCGGGGCGGGGAAGCGCTACCTGGCGGTGCTCTATCCGCCGGAAGGCATCTTCCGCGGCTTCGATCATCTGCGCGAAAGCGACGTGGAGGAGCAGCACGCCGGCGAACTGGAGACGAGCCTGAGCCTGCACCTGTTCGGCGACTGCGTGGATATGGCGGCGCTGGACGGCCTGGGGGCCGAGGCGGGCCGCGCGCGGCCGATGGCCGATGTGAAGGGGTACACGCCGGTGGAGTGGTACAGCCAGTACCCGCTGGCCTACGCCGGCGACGCGCGTCCGGCGACGAAGGAGAAGGGGCGGGAGGTGTTCGAGGCCGAGGTGGGCAAGCTGGTGGCGTGCATCCGAGCCGTCAAGGCCGACGAGACGACCTTCCAGCGGATGAAGGAATTCGAGTCGCAACAGAACACCCCGTTGTCGCCGTGAGGGGACAGGGCCGGTGGCCGGGCTGAATGTGGCGGATGTTCCGCCAGCGGCCGAGGAGAAGCATGGTGCTGGTTCTTAACTGCTGCGGTTGACGGGCATTGCTGGAGGTTCGGGCGATGAGTGCAGCGACGATTCGTGAGGAATCCAGGGAGATTCCGGTGGCGTACGATGCCGACCTGTGCGTGGTGGGCGGCAGTGCGACGGGCGTGTTTGCGGCCGTGACGGCGGCGCGGCTGGGGCTTCGCGTGGCCCTTGTGGAGGCCCAGGGGTTCTTCGGCGGCGTGGCCACGGCGGGATTGGTGAGCATCTGGCACTCGATTCTGGATACGCGCCACCAGAAGCGGATCATCGGCGGACTGACCGTGGAGCTGGCCGAGCGGCTGAGCCGTCGCCGGGCGGTGACCATCGTGCCCGACTGTCCGGACCTGTACTATGTGCTGAACACGGAAGAGACGAAGATCGAGTTGGACGAACTTGTCCGCGAGGCAGGGGTGCGTCCGTTCCTTCACGCGAGGTTTGCCGACGTGGCGATGAAGGACGGGCGGCCTGCGGCGGCCATCATCGAAGACAAGTCGGGGCGCCGGGCCATTGCGGCTCGCATGTTCGTGGACGCCACCGGTGACGGCGACGTCGTGGCGCGGGCGGGTCTGCCGTTCGAGAAGCGCGGCGACCTTCAACCTCCCACGACCTGTTTCATTGTGCGCGGCCTTGAAGCCTTCGCTCGC
Source organism: Phycisphaerae bacterium (assembly GCA_012729015.1). Classification (GTDB taxonomy): domain Bacteria; phylum Planctomycetota; class Phycisphaerae; order FEN-1346; family JAACEH01; genus JAAYDY01. The sequence continues at coordinate 31,823 of JAAYDY010000121.1, forward strand.
AGCCGGCCCGGATTCTTCCTGGGGCACTTCCTGTTCAAGGACCGGCAGATCGACATGCCGCAGGGATTCCTGTGGTCGCGTGCGTGTGTCGGACGCCCCGACGACGTCATGGTGGCGGGAACGCGCGTGCCGGGGGCCGACTGCTCGGACGCAGATCAGTTGACTGCGGCCGAGATGGAAGGACGCCGCCAGGTGCGGCTCATCTGCGACCTGCTGCGCGCGGAGCCGGAAGGTGAAGGCGTGGCGCTGGCGGGGTTGCCGGCGATGATCGGCATTCGCGAGACGCGGCACGCGACATGTCTGCACCGGCTGACTGAGCGCGAAGTCCTGGAAGGGGTTCGGTTTGACGATGCGATTGCCAACGGCAGCTACCGCGTGGACGTGCATCACAGCGACAAGCCGGGACTGACGTTCCGATACCTGGATGGGACCGAGATCTACGCGGTGCCGGGGCGGCCGTCGGTTCATGGGCGGTGGCGCGAGGAAACGGCCGAGGATCCGACGTTCTACCAGGTGCCGTACCGCAGCCTGGTGCCTCGCGGCGCGGCGAACGTGCTTGTGGCGGGGCGGCTGATGGATGCCGACCGCGGGGCCTACGGGGCGGTGCGGGTCATGGTGAACTGCAACCAGACCGGCGAAGCGGCCGGAGCGGCGGCAAGCCTGGCGCTCGGCGCGGGGGTGAGCGTGGCCGACGTGAATCCGCAGACGCTGCGCGACACGCTGCGCAAGGGCGGGTCGGTCATTCTGTGATGCCGATCCGCCAGCAGGCGGCGTGACCCGCCCACCTCCCGCGTGGAACAACACTCCGCGTGGGGCCGGGGGGGGCCACCCTTCTACAGGCTACTTCGTGGGAGGAGCCGATCCGGTTGTGCCACCACAGGGTACACGGTCATTCCTGGATGACAACCCATAAAACCAGGGCCTCCACTCGGGGCGCATTCCCATCGCGATACGTGGTTTGACCGCCTCATGTGACCCAAAATCCCAGCCGAGCATGTACACTACCTCGTGATATGCAAGAGGGTATATGCGAGGGCCCCATCGATTGCCTATTCCGATCACCCCAGCCACAAACGGCGCCATCGCGTAGAGGCAGACTGTGCAGCCCATGCATATACCGACCGTCCACAGTCTTTTGGCCATATGCCCCTCCCACCTGCCAGCACACACGGACTCCTGTGGCGGGTGGCCGGGCCGAATACCTGTGCCACTGCGTCCTGCAACAAACGGGAAGTCAGCTTCGCCACTGCACCGGAGGCGCATACCCTTTCCATCGCAGCCAAATCTGGCAGAGAGGACGATAGACCCTGAAAGACCATTGTCCCGGATCGTAGGCCGTGCCCCAATGAGTTGGACGGTCAAACAACACTCTGGGGCGCGGTCCTATGGCGACTTCACGATTCCCGTAGTTCTCCTCACCCCACGAAAAGGCTGTCTCCCTGAGGTTGAAGACTATGGGAAAAGAGGCGAGATATACAAAGAAAATGGCACTTAAGGTACAAGCCAGCACGAACAATACTTTCTTCTGGGGCATAGTCATACGCTACTCTCTCAAGCGAAACAGTTAGGGTCGCCACCTTGAATCCTGGCTTCCGCCGTGTCTCGTCTCCTTTGTGTCCTTGTCACATGGTTTGCACGTTGACAAATCGTTGTAGCCTCCCTTCTTTCTGCCCTCTTTGAGTGCATCCCCGTTCTCTTTGAGAAGACTGTCAAGTTTCCCGCACAGATCTTCGAGAGAGCCGCCTTGGTTTGGAAACTCTTGCTGCAAATCATAACCCAGCTTGTATGACGCCTCGTCATACTTGTCAACCTGCATGTGCCACTTCTTCTTTGTGGCAGTAGCGCCTGTTATCAGCTCTTCCTTCGAAAAACCGGCAATATGCCCAACATAACCGTACATGATGTTTCCAAGGATCGCACTGCGGATGCACTTGCCGCACAGTGTAACAGAGCGTCCGCACCCTGGTTTCGTCTTGTCGGGCCATGTGGCGCAACCCTCGACGTCTTTGGAGAACTGGAAGAAGTCGCTGTCTTTGTAACGCTGATTGCCGTTGGCCCACTGCAAGTAATCGTCGATAGCGGGTTTCTTGTCACCGAACTTCTTCTTGAGCCCGCCAATCTGGGCCTTGATCTCATCGCGAACCCAGTTGTCAATTCTGGCTCCACACACGCCAGCACAAGCTGTGGCTCCTTCGTCCTCGAGTCCCATGGGGTCGCGCCCCACGATTGGGTTGTCTCCCACGTACTGGTACAAGTTCGGGCCATCGTTGTACTGGCCCACGCGAACAGGGGCCATGCTCCCTCCCGGCCCCGGATCGCGTTGCATCCAGGTGCCCGTGCTCGGGTTGTACATGGCCGAGGCGTCGGCGGCGAGGAGCGACAGAGAGGCAAACCCCAACAGGACCGCAGCAAGATGCTTCACTTTCATG
>JAAYDY010000122.1 GCA_012729015.1 Phycisphaerae bacterium
CTTCCGGCGAAGCGTCGTCCACCGACACCGTCAGTTCCTTCACGCCCTTGGTGTCGTTGGTGAACTCGTACACGTAGACGCCGTCCTCGACCTCGCCGACGAACGTGATGGTGCTCGTCCCGTCGCCACTGACGGCGATGTCAATCGCCTCTTCCAGCAGGTCCACGACCGGCGTCTGGTTGGCGTCCATCAGGGTGATCGTCACGATGGCCGGGTCGTCCTCGGTGTCGGGAATGCGGTACGGATCCACGTCGATGGTCGAGAGCATGGGATCCGTCCGACCCACTTCGTCGCTCACGGCAAACGCCGTGGCCGCCCAGATCGCGGCCCCGCGGGCCTGCCAGTTCACTGTCGGCTGGCTGTCGTCGATCTTGAAGCCCCACAGGATCTTCGTCTTGTCCAGGGGCAGAGGCGCCGAGAACTCATACATCGTGTTGTTGCCGGTGGAAACGCCGCCGGTGGCGCCGGCCGTGACGCTATAGCGCTCGGAGGCGGTGTACACCGGGCTGAAGCCGGCAAACGGGCCGCCCGCGCCGTCCACCTGCGGACGCAGGTCGGCGACCGAGTCTTCCCAGGCGAACAGCAACTGCTCGTCCGTGCCGCCCTCGCCGTAGAGGGCCCAGATGCGTTTGTGGCGGCCACCGTTGCCGCCATCGTAGACGCCCACCACGAAGTTGACGTTCAGGTACTTGCCCTTCTGGGCCTCGGGCAGTTCGGCCGTCACGGAGACGTCATTCAACGCCGCCGAGTCGTGCCGCGTGAAGTTGGCCATCAGGTTGAACTTCAGGCCAAGGCCCGTGCCGGACACAATGCCGCCGGCCGTCCACGTGGTGCAGTCGGCCACTTCGGTCCAGTCACCTGGCAGCGTCGTGTTGCCGGCGTGCGAGGCGATGTGATACGTCCGGTCGGCGCCGGTCAGGATACCGTTGTCCGGCGTGCCCTGGGTGCCGGTCTTGTAGCCCGGACGCCACCAGCTCGTCGGGCCGGCGTAGCCGAGGAACCGGTCCTGCGGATCCTTCGGCAGATTCATCGCCTCGGCCAGCGCAGCATCGACGTTGCAGATCTGCCAGTAGCTGTTGCCAAGCAGGTAGCTGGGGCCGTTGTGGGTGGTGTCGGCCGCAGCCATGTTCACGCCGCTCTGCAACTCACACAGGTCGATGCCCCAGTAGTTCATGGCATGGTACATCAGGGCCTGGAACTCTTTGACGCCGCACCAGATGTCCCAGTTGAAGCCACTGGATATGTCGAGCTGGGTCTCCTGGCCCAGCGTCGGCATGGCCATGCTGCCTGTCAGCAACATGACACAAGTTAACACCAAAACTCGCTTCATCTGCCTCCTCCTTTCCTGGTTATCGCCCGCAACTGCCTTTTCCGGATGAAGGCAGCCGCGAACCACAACCTCCCTTGGCAAAACCTCACCACTCACGCAATGGGAACTGACGCTTCACAACCACTGCCGACGCAGAACACGCCACGCCGTCCGCCGCCCCTCCGAAGCGGCAAGAACCGTAAGAGCAGATTCCGTCTTCGCGCCGGCACAGCCAGAACGGACCACCGATCTGTACGTTCACAGCAGATTCACGGCATAGAGTCGTGGGCGGCCGACGGGCGGGGTGTCGGACTGGGGTGCAGGGCCGTCATAGTTCACAGACACGGCCGATGGGGCGTGGTGTCAGACGATGGCGCGGCCGAAGTGATTGGCAGATGTGGCCTTTGTGTCGAGGAGGCAACGTCAAGCAGAGGCCGGTGAAGCCTTCTTCACAAATGACGTGACGTTGTTGCAACTCAAGGAGAAAGCGCAGCTTACGCGTTTTCGGCACGGCGTTATGGGAACGCCACAGTACAACCGACATCCGATATGAAGCTCACATGGCGACGGCTTCCGGCCCGGGCGGCCCCGACCGCGGGCAGCCCTCAGTCTGGATATGCCCCGAAACATGGCAACCGGACCATCGCATTAACAGTATAGCCCAAGAATCGCGCTGAAGGCAAATCCAAGTGGCCACTATTTTTCCCAGATTCCATCTTTTGTATCTGCTTCCCCGGACGGGCCTTGCGGCCCTTTTTGGCGCTGAAAACGAGCCCGAGGGTGCCATGCCTGCCCCGTCAGGCATGCCGAATGGCTTGACCCCAGCGCGTGGCTGCTCCTCGGCGGTGCTCGGCGTCTGCAACAAGGGGACCATGCCTCCCCGACGCTCACATCGCCTGGCCGTGGGGCCGTGCGCCGCGCTGTAATAATAAGGTGTAGGGCCCCTCGGGAATGACGGCGACGCGGGCTTGCCCGTGGGCGGCCAGATGGCCGTCGATGGCGGCCTGGAGCCGCGCGGCGGCGTCGCCCGGGCCGCAGACCGGCGTGGCCGACAGCCGGCGCACCGTGTCGGCCGGGATGCCGTCGCAGACCAGGTGCAGCCGCTCGATGCCGATCCGCTGGAGCACGCGGGTCTGCATCTGGTATTCCCACTGGTCCAGCAGGGTGCGGTCGGCGGCGGCCTCAGCGTCGGCCAGGAACCGTTGCCACTGGTTGTCGTAGCCGAGGATGAGGTCCGCGTAGGCCTGGCTGCCGATGCCCTCGCCGCAATGCGACGCCTGGAGCAGGGTGCTCGTGGGGCCGAGGGCCGGCAGCGCCATGACCATGCCCTTGACGGTCTGGTAGAAGGTCTGGTCCAGGGGGTACCCGCCGCCGCTGGTGACCACCAGGTCGAACGGGCCGTCGATCTCGGCGGCCACCCACCGGGCCACCTTGCGGCAACCGGCCTCGTGGGCCGCCACCAGGTCGCCGGCAAAGACCCCCGCCACCTCCCGTTCGTGGGTAATGGCCACATTGACCAGGAAATCCACCCCGACGGTCCGGGCCACCGACAGGGCGATTTGGTGACAGGGGTTGCCCTCGAGCACGCCGGCGTCGGCCCGCGGATCGGCCAGCGTCCGGAACCCGTGGAACCGCTGCACGGTCTGAAGATCGGCCAGAGCCGGACAGACGCCCTTGCGACCGCCGCTGAATCCGGCCATGAAGTGCGGCTCGATGAGCCCGGTGACGATCCGGAAGTCCGCCTCGGCAAACCGGCGGTTCACGGCCACGGGCGGCTCGGAGGATATCTGCACCAGGGCCGCGGCATCACGGGGCCGGTGGTCGATCACCTCCACGCGGGCCAGAACGTCATCGCCGACAATCTGCCGCCGCTCCTGGGGCGTCGATTCGCGGTGCATGCCGGTGCCGATCACCACGAGCACCTGCGCGTCGGACACCCCGTTGCGGTTCAGCACATCGAGCAACCCCTTCAGCAGCACGGGGTTAGGGACCGGACGAGTGATATCGCTGACGGTGATGGCGACGGATGTCGGCCTCTGGCGTCGGACCAGTTCGGCCAGCGGCGGGCTGCCGATCGGTTCGGCCAGGGCCTTCATGACGGCTTCTTCCGGGCGGTCCAGCGGCGGTGCGTGCGGTCCGCGGAGAACCTGAGCCCCGTCGGGCACGCGAACGCTCAGCGACGATCGGCCATAGGCCAGGCAAATGGTCTTCATAAGGTGTCATTTTAGCGGCTTCCCGCGGCCTCGGAACCTGGATTTTCAGTGAAAGTCACGGTTTTGGCTGTTTCCGTGTCGCGCGGAGGCCGGTTTTGAGGTAAAATTACATGTCATCGGGGGCCGCTGTGAGTGTTCCAGGCGGCCCCGGTGTCTGGATGCTGGGAGGTCACATGAAGGTCTCAAGTCTGCCGTACATGCGGATCGACCGCGCGGTGGGAGAGCACGGTCTGGGTGCCTTGGTGGAATGGATCGAGTTCTGCGCTGCCAACGATCTGGGGGGCGTGGAGCTGGCCGAACCGTGGCTGCGGCGCCTGGAGGAGGAGGACATCAAGCGGCTGATGGACGTGCTGGAGTATCTGCCGCTGGAAATCTCGGCGCTGAACGTGCCGGAGATTCAGACGAACCAGCCACCGGGCCCCGGCCGCCAGGAAGCCATTCGTCAGGTCGTGCGGTCGATGGAACTGGCGTTGCGGCTCAGGACGACGCGCGTGATGATCGGGTCGGGCAACTGGGGCTACTACGACTGCTATCGCATGAGCCGCGACGAGGCCGTGGACAACACGGTGGCGACGATCGAGGCCTGCATTCCCGAGGCGGCGGCCCGAGGCCTGCGGCTGCTGCTGGAGAACCGGCCGGGGTGGCTGCCTCTGCGGGCCGAGGTGGCCGAGCAGATGCTCCAGCGGCTGCCGGCCGAGCACGTGTCGTTGAACTTCGACACGGGGTCGGCCCTGCGCGAGGGGCAATCGCTGAAGGATTTTCTGGAGCGCGACGCGCTGCTGCGGCGCATCGACTACGTCCACTTGAAAAGCATCCGCTTCGAGGGGACGCCGGAGGCGGGCCGCTGGAACCAGACGCGGCCGTTCGACCAGAGTCACCTGGACTACCGCTACATCTTCTCGCGGCTGGCCTCGGTGGGGTTCGACGGCTGGATCTGCTACGCGTCGGACCTCGACGTGGGGATGGTCGGCATCATCGCCGGAGCGGAGTTCGTCCGCCGGACGTGGGACGCCACGGTCGCCGTCTGACGCGCCGCCGGGCCCGTCAGGCGTTCTCGAAGACCATCTTCTGGACGTCCAGCCCTTCGATGGCCTTGAGCTGGGCGATCATGCTGCTGCACTCGGCCCCGCCGCACACGCATTCCAGCAGGATCAGTCCGTTCGGGCTGCACACGCCCTCGGAAGCCTCGTGCAGGCCGAGCCGCGTCTTGATGTTGCAGCCGAACTGGGTCAGCACCTTCTGGATCTCGCCCGCGTGACGGGTCCGCTCGGTGACGTGGATGCCGACGATGGTGCGGCACGTCTTGCTCATGTCGAATCTCCTTGGGACAGCCGAACATGTCTGTTGCGGCGCAGTGTATCCCGGGCGGCGTCGCGACGCAAGAGGCGAGCGGTTGCTCAGGAAGAGGCCAGGCGAGGCAGGGCGGCTGGGTCGTAGCCCCAGTCGCGGTAGCCGACGTGGACGATGGCGAGGTAGTCCTGGTTGGGCGGGGCGAAGGCCTGTCCGGCTTTCATCTTGTAGGTCATGGCTTCGACGCGTTCGCCGCTCTCGGCGGTGACGGTGACGGCGATCCGCTCGTAGAGGCGGGGGCAGTCCTCGTACTCGTCGAGCCACTGGCGGTCGCCGTCGCCGAGGCGGTAGAGACACCCCGGGACGGTGCGGCCGGGGGCGGCCATCACGTCGCACCAGAACCGAAACACGAGGCGATGACCCGTCAGCGTGGCCCGGCCCAGCGGCGCCGCGTGCGGGCACCACAGGAACATGTGGTTGCGGCTCAGGTTGGCGCCGTACGCGAAATAGACGATGTCACGATCGTCATTCATACAGGTCTCTGTTCTGCCGGCGCCGCCCCGGGCGGAGGCGGCGCCCGTTCATCTCCGGCCGTTCATCCTTCGCCGCGCACCAGGTCTTCGTAGGTTTCCCGCTGCCGGATGACGCGGAACTGGTCGTGCTCGACGAGGACTTCGGCGGGCCGCGGCTGCGAGTTGTAGTTGGACGCCATGACCATGCCGTAGGCCCCGGCAGTGAAGACGGCCAGCAGGTCGCCGCGCGACACGGGCGGCAACTGCCGATCCTGGCCGAGGAAGTCGCCCGATTCGCAGATGGGGCCGACGACGTCGCACGTGACGAGGCCCGCCAGCGACACCTGGCGACTGCGGTCCGGCGGCGTCATCTCTTCGCCGGGCGTCACCGGCCAGACGAAGTGCCAGCTTCCGTACAGCGGCGGGCGGATCAGATGGTGCATGCCCGAGTTGACGATGACGAACTTCCGGTCGCCGCCGGTCTTGGTGTACTGGACCTCGGCGACGAGGATGCCGGAGTTGCCGCTGATGAAGCGGCCGGGCTCCATGACGATCTTCAGAGGGCGGTCCTTCAGCAGCGGCACGATCGCCTCGGCGTAGTCCTCGATCATGACGCTCTGGGCGCTTTCGTACCAGGCGGCGTACCCGCCGCCGATGTTGAGCACCTCGACGGGGATGCCGCCGGCCTTCAGGCGATCGATCAGCGACAGAGCCTTGCCGATGGCCTCGACGTAGGGCTGCGCGGTGGGAATGGGTGACCCGATGTGCAGGTGGATCCCCACCAACTTCGCCGCCCTGGCGTTGCGGTACCGGCGGAAGAACTCCTCGCCGCGGACCACGTCCACGCCGAACTTCGATTCCTTCTTGCCGGTCGAGGTGTAGTGGTGGGTGTTCGGGTCGATGTCGGGGTTGATCCGCAAGGCGCATCGGGGCGAGCGGCCCATCTCGGCCGCCAGGCGATCGATGGTCTCGAACTCGGCTTCGCTCTCGACGTTGAACATGTAGATGCCGCGCTCGATGGCAAAGCGGATCTCGGCATCGGTCTTGCCGACGCCGGCGTAGAAACACGTGCCCGCGTCGCCGCCGGCGCGGATCACGCGGAACAGCTCGCCGCCGCTGACGATGTCGAACCCCGCGCCGAGGTCGGCCAGGACCTTCAGCAGCGCCGTGTTCGAGTTGCTCTTGACGGAGTAGCAGATCATCGGATCCAGGGGCGCAAACGCCCGGGCGATCTTCTCGTAATGCTCCTGGAGCGTGCGGCGGCTGTAGACGTACAAGGGCGTGCCTACCTTGGCGGCGATGTCGGCCACGGGCACGTTCTCGGCATAGAGCTCGCCGTTGCGGTATTCAAAATAGTCCATCGTTGCGTTCCTTTTTCGATTGTCGGACCCGGGCGCCGGGTGCCACGACCGCTTGCCGCAGTTGCCGGGTGCCATGCCTGCCCCGTCAGGCATGGGAGGCGCTGCCGCCTCTTCGCGTGGCTGCCCCTCGACGGCGCTCGGGACCTGACGGCCCCTCGACGGCGCTCGGGACCTGCGTCGAGCAGCCACCCGGCGCGCTGGCGCAGATCAGGCCAACAGGCGTTTCCAGCGGCGAACTTCCGAAGCCACGCCTCGGGTGCCGCCGCTGCCGAAGCTGCGGTACCGTCGTACGACGTTTTCTGCGCCGAGGTATCCGGCGACGTCGGCGTCGAAGCGGCTGCTGAACTGCCGCAGCAGACGGAGCGGCGCCTCGGCCAGCTCGATGCCCTGGGCGGCACAGGCGGCGACGGCTTTGCCGGCGACGGCGTGAGCGTTGCGGAACGGCTCGCCGCGTTCGACCAGGTACTCGGCCAGGACGGTGGCGTCGCAGTAGCCGCCTTTCATGGCCGCGAGCATCCGCTTGCCGTCGAAGCTGCCCTCGCACACGATCTCGGCCGCCATCGACAGCGACCCGCGCACGGTGTCGGCCGCGTCGAACACCGGCGGCTTGTCTTCCTGCATGTCGCGGTTGTAGGCGTGCGGCTGTCCCTTGACCAGGACCAGCAACGTCACGAGATCGCCGTAAACGCGGGCCGTCTTGCCGCGAATCAGTTCCAGCACGTCGGGGTTCCGCTTCTGGGGCATCATGCTCGAGCCGGTCGAGTAGGCATCGCTGATGCGGAAGTAGCGGAATTCGTTGGTGGACCAGAGAATCCAGTCCTCGGCCCATCGCGACAGGTGCTGCGCGATCATCGACAGGTCGAACGCCAGCTCGATCAGGAAGTCCCGGTCGCTGGTGGCGTCGATGCTGTTGCGTGCGACGGAGGCGAAGCCGAGGAGTCGCGCCACGCGCTCGCGGTCGATGGCCAGCGTGGTGCCGGCGACGGCGCCGGACCCCAGCGGCAGCACGTTCACGCGCGACCGCGTGTCGCTCAGTCGGTCGACGTCGCGGGCGAGTTCTTCGACGTAGGCCAGCAGGACGTGGGCCAGGAGCACGGGCTGCGCGGGCTGAAGGTGCGTGTAGGCCGGCATGACGAGGCCCTGGTGCCGCTCGGCCTGGGCGACCAGCGCCCGCTGCAAGGCAACGACGGCCGCCGCCACGGCGTCGCACTCGTCGCGCGCCCACAGGCGGATGTCCAGAGCGATCTGGTCGTTGCGGCTGCGGGCGGTGTGCAGCTTGCGCCCGGCCGCGCCGGTCCGCTCGATCAGGGCCGACTCGATGTTCATGTGGATGTCTTCGAGGCTCGTGTCGAACGGGAATCGCCCGGCGTCGATCTGCCGGTCGATCTCGCCGAGGCCCTTGCGGATGGCGGCCAGTTCGGCCGCGCTCAGCAGCCCCGTCTCGCGCAGCATCTGGGCGTGCGCCAGCGAGCCGGCGATGTCGTACTTGGCCAGGCGGCGGTCGAACGAGATGCTCTCGACGAACCGCTCGACGCTGGCGGCGGTGGAATGCTCGAAGCGGCCGTGCCAGAGCTTGGCTCCGGCGGCCGTTTTCCGTGATGCTGTGCGTGCCTTCTTGGCCATGCCGTAAGACCCTCGTCCGATGCCGCCGGCGCAGACCGGCTGCGCCGCGCGGTCCCCTATGGTATCCACGCCGGTCGCGGTATGCAAGGCCGCCCCAGGAATTGGGGGCATGAAGGTTTGGGGGCCGCACCGCGGCATGGGCCTCCGGCCACGAGGGTCAGGGGCGGGACCTACGTCAAGCAGTCGCCCTACGGGGTTGCCGGCATTCGCCCCTCACCGCCCCGAGCGATGCTCGGGGCACCTCTCCCTGCACGCAGGGCGAGGGGTTAGAGGGGCGTGCTTCGCACGCGGCGATTGACGGGGGACGCGTGGCTGCGGAGCAGCCACCCTACGCGCTGCGGGGCATTCGGCGCGTGGGTCCGGGGGACCCACCCTACCTTCTGACCTGCGCGTGTGTCCGGGGGATCCACCCTGCGGGCGGTTGACCCCTCCCCCCTGGAGGGGGAGGGTGGCCCGCAGGGCCGGGTGAGGGGGACGCGCGGGGAGGGCGCCGCGAGGTCGAGGGTTGCCGGCGTTCGCCCCTCACCGCCCCGAGCGATGCTCGGGGCACCTCTCCCTGCACGCAGGGAGAGGGGTTAGAGGGGCGTGCTTCGCACGCGGTGATTGACGGGGGACGCGTGGCTGCGGAGCAGCCACCCTACGCGCTGCGGGGCATTCGGCGCGTGGGTCCGGGGGACCCACTCTACCTTCTGACCTGCGCGTGTGTCCGGGGGACCCACCCTACCCTTGCCCCTGGCCTGCCGCGCGGCGGCGTCTCGGCGGCGATCAGCGCTGGAGGCGGTAGATGTGCACCGCCAGCGGGTCGAAGGCGTCGGTGAACGTGCGGCCGTCGGGTTCGAGGATCCGGTTCTCGTCCACGACCTCGATCTTCTTCGGCTCGAAGTCGGCTGTGAAGGTCACCTTGTCGGCCGCCTCGCACAGGTTCAGGGCGAAGACGTACACGGCCGTGTCGTCGCCCTCGATCTGCCGCGCGAGCAGGTCCACGCGGCCGCCCTCGGCCCTCTCGGTCTTCTCGATGCGGCCGGCGTAGTCGGGGCCGAGCACGGCCGGCGACAGGCGCGTCACCTGCTCCAGGAGTCGGGCCATCTCGGCCTTGACCTCCGGCGGCGTCGGCCCGAAATAGTGGAACCACAGGATGGCCTTGGCTCCGTGCAGGATGTTCGCCCAGACCACCGCGCGAACCTCCTGCGGCGCCGGCGGCGTGGCGTGCGGCCCCTCGCCGCGGAACGCCGCGGTGCGCACCGCCGACATGAACGGCGCGAGGTTCCGATTGTACTTCCGCATGACGTCCATCGACACGCACATGTTCTCGATGGAGTTCAGGCCCCAGCCTTCCTTGACGCCCGGCCGGTCGCTGGTTCGGCGCATCAGGTCCAGCTGCGCGCCGAACACCGGGTAGATGTCCTGGTAGATCCAGTCGGCCAGAAGCACCTTGTGCGGGCCGGCGATGCCGTTGTGCTCGTAGGTGTACTTCATCCGGTGCTTGTGCATCCAGTTCTCGGGCGGGCGGCGGAAGCCGTCGCCGCCGTTGCCCGTGCCGACGGGATGATGCGGATCGAGCCGGTGGCACGTCTCGGTCCAGCGGCGCACCTCGGCCGGCGTCACGCAGTTCTCGTCGTTGCTCAGTTCCGGCTCGTCCAGCCAGCACCACGCCAACAGGGCCGGATGGTCCCTGGTGGCCGTGACGTACCCGGCCAGCGCGTCGATGAGGACTTCGCGGTCGCGCAGCTTCTCGCCGTCTTTCTCGTAGTAGCGCCGCCCTGCCCCGTTGGGCCAGTAGCGGCCGTAGAACGGACCGATCACCATCTTGCCGTGCTTCTGGGCGCGGTCGAGCGCCTGTGTCCAGCCCTCGGTCGTCGCCTCCGCATCGCTGAACGTGTAGCCGGCCATGGTGTTCATCTGCGCGTCCCACTCGGCGATCTCGGCGTCCTTGGCGCCGATGCAGTACGTCGCGAACGGGAAAAAGAGCTTGCCGCCGATGCGCAGACTGTTGTTCTCGTCGATACCGACGCGCGGGATGCCGTCGTAGGGTTTCTCGAACTCGCGCGTGGCAGATTTCAGCGTCTTGCCGTCGGCCCCCAGCAACGATACCGTGAGCGTGTACTTGCCCTTGGCCAGCTCGCGGAAGTTCAGCGTCACCGCTTCCTCGGCCGCCAGGGGCGTCTTCTTCTCGAAGACCACCTTCTTGCCGCCGGGGCCGTCCAGCGTCGCCACGAGCGCGCTGGCCTGCGCCGCGGCGTCGCCCGGGACCACGTGAATCTTCATGCCGAGCCGCGCGTGAAAGTCGGCGTGATGAATCTCCAGGTCCCCCTCGGCCGCAACCGCCGGACCGGTCGCCGCCCACATCGCCGCCACCAACAGAACCGCCCAACCGAAACGAGCCATAGGCCACCTTCCTTTCGCCGGAGACCAGACCTGCGCGTGGGTCCGGGGGACCCACCCTACCTTCTTTTCCGTTCGACCCTCACCGCCCCTCGACTATGCTCGGGGCACCTCTCCCTGCGTGCAGGGAGAGCGGCATCCGCGTGGGTCCGGGGGACCCACCCTACCCTTCTCGGCCGCCTTGCTTCTACGGCTGCACGACGGTGCCTTGCAGGGCGTCGGGCAGCGCGCGGTAGAACGTGATGTCGTCGAGGAGCACCTTGGCGGCCTCGTGCTTTTTGTTGGTCACGAACGTCAGCATCGTCAGGTGCATCGGCCGCGCGGGTTTGCCGGCGGCCGCATAGGCGGCGTCGCCGTCGAGGCCGAGTTCCAGCTTCGTGAGGTCCACGGTGTAGGTTTTCCACGAGCCTGCCTCCGGGTGCAGGTAGGCCGTGAAGGCGAACTGCGACTGGTCGGCGGGACCGGCCGGGTCGGGCCGCGTGACGAACTTCAGCAGGAGTTCCATCGCGCGATCGGTCTTGACGTGAAGGGCCATGTAGCGGTAGGGCGCGATGTCCACGTTCTTCGCCGCCGGCCGCGACTCGACGATCCGTTGCGGGCCGTACTCGCCCCAGTCTTCCTCGCGCCCCTTGGCGAACCGCAGCGCAATGACGTTCGCGCCGCCGTCGGCGACGTACTCGGCCGCGGCGGTCCACCGCTGCTTGGCCGCCTCGGGCGTCTCGGCATCATCGAAGACCCAGGCCCCGTCGGCGTCGGCGGGCGGTTTGACGGCCTCGGTCGCCGCAGGCGCGGGCGGCTGGTCGCCGGTGTCGCCAGCGGGCGACTCGGCCGTGGGAGGAGGCGGCGACGACGGCGGGGTGGCCGGCGTGGGCGCAACAGGCGGCGCCGGCAGCGCGGGAGCCTGGCCGGGCGTGCCGCCGAGGGGGCTGCCGGTGTCGCCGCGGCCCTCGATGACGTCCACGATCCGCTGGGCCAGCAGCGGCGCGACCTTCCGCGAGAACTCCTCGTTCGGGTGCGAGTCGCCGGCGGCGTGGGCGGGCTTCAGGTAGAGGCCGCCCTCGGTCTCCAGCGCGCGGAAGTCCCAGAGGAAGATGTTGTCGCCCTTTTCGTCCCAGGCGCTGCGGACCCACTCGGCGAATTGCTTCGCGCGGCCGGCCTGCTCGGCGTCGGTTTCGCCGGCCACCAGCGCCGCCGGCGTCCAGACGATGAACTTCACTTTCGGAAACTCGTGCATCTTCTTCTTCAGGGCCGCGTACTGGAGCCGGTAGTTCTCGAGCCGCTTGTCGCTGGAGGCCACATCGGCCTGGCCCGTGTCGGCGTCGATGGCCGAGACCGGGAAACAGTGCTTCAGGACGATCACGTCGTACTGCTTCGAGAGGATTTCGAGCGTGGGTTCCTGCTTGTAGGGGCGGTTGCCGGCGTTGCGGACCCAGATGTTCCAGTAATCGTACGGATAGTTCTCCCAGCCGTAGGGCGACTCCTTGGGGAACGCCTGCTCGGCGATGGCGTACCGCGTGCCGCGCGCGGCATTGTAGGCCTCGAACCACGCCGGCACGCCGCCGTTCCAGACGCATTCGCCGGTGCTGTGGTGCAGCAGGACGATACGGACGGACTGCCTCGGCGCCGTGGGCGTGGGGGCGGCGTCCGGCGTCCCCTGGTCCGATTCCTGAGCCCCGCAGCCGCTCGCCAGGAGCAGCGTCACGAGCACGGCCGGCCACGTGCGGCCATGGGCCGCCGTCAGAGTTGCGTACATGAGGGTGCCTCCTTTCGGGAGGGTGAGCCTTGTCCGAGAAATGTGTGTCATGACGTCGTTTGCCGCCTGCCCGCAGCGCGGACAGTCACCACCTCACCGCCCCATGAGTATGTGCGGGAGGCCGGCCAAATGCAAGACCGCGGCGAGGCCCGGGTGCATTGACGTTTTGGGAAAGCTGGGGCAAGATGCCCCCCGCCACTCATGGGCAGGATGCCCCTGCCACGGTACGGCCCCCACAACGTTAATGCACCCAGAGGCCCTTGCGTCGGGGTTCGTGGTGAGCTACTCTTGCACAGGTGCGCGGGCCGCTTCGGCCCGTGCGACGAATGACTCGAAAGGGAACGACCATGAGACAGGTGCTTGTATTGGCGTGTGTGGCGCTGGCAACCGTGGCGGTTCTGACGCTGGCGGCGCGGCTGGGCGTGGCGCAGGACGACGAGATTGTGGTGCCGCCGGCGGCACCGGCCGCCCCGATGACGACCAACGGACCTGTGGCCCAGGCTGCGACCGTCACGGGCGCGAGCTTCCGTCTGACGCCGCTCATCGGCCACGACAAGGACGTGACGGCCATCGCCTTCTCGGGCGACGGGCAGTACGTGGCCACCGGCAGCAAGGACAAGACCGTCCGCCTCTGGGCGGCGCGGACCGGCGGACAGGTGCGCGTCCTGGCGGCGCATCGCAAAGGGATCACGGCCGTGGCCTTCAGCGCCGACGGGCGGCTGATCGCCTCGGGGGACGAGGAAGGCTCCCTCATCGTCTCGACGGTCGAGACCGGCCAGTTGCAGCACGCCCTGGTCGGTCACGGCAAGGGCATCAAGTGCCTGGCGTTCTCGCCGGACGGCCGTCTGCTGGCCAGCGGCAGCGACGACCAGACGCTGCGTCTGTGGGACGTCGGCAACGGCGCGATGGTCGGCGTGCTGCCGAGCCCGAAGAAGGGCGTCAAGCAACTGGTCTGGTCGCCCACGGGCCGCCAGATTGCGGCCATGGTGGACGACAAGATGGCCGCCCTGTGGGTGATGAGTGACTGACGCGTCGGCCGCGGCTGGACAAGGCGGCCGGTTGCGGTTATGGTGGGAGACGCTGGAGGCGCGCACCACTCATTCGGGTTCGACGGATCGGCGACGTTCCGGGACATGCCGGCGCGTCGGCGGTCGGAGAAGGGTACACGGAGGACGGACGATGAACGGACGGGCGACGTGTCGGACGGCATGGGTGCTGGCGATGGCGGTTCTGTCGGTAGCGGTCGGCGGGTGCGGGCCGGATTACCAGTTGCCGGACCTGGAGTGGGGCCCCGAACCGTACACGGAGGCCACGGCCGCCGATGTGGCCGACGAATGGACGTACTACGACGAAGACGGCAAGGGCTTCCGCCTGACGCTCACTGCGGACGGGAAGTTCGTGGAAGAGGTATTCGGCCCCGACGGCGGGATCGCGAGCCGGGTCACGGGGACGTGGCGGCTCGAGGGCGCGGACATGAAGCTCGTCGGCTGGCAGGGCTACACCGCCCCCGGCGCGACGCCCACGTTCTGGCTCTTCAAGCATCCCAAGACCGGCCAGATCGGCATCTTCGGCGGCGAAGGCCAGCGCGGCTCGCGGCGCTGGACGGCCCTGACGCGCGTCGAGCCGCAGACGCCGTGACCCGGTCAGCCTCTTGTGTGGTGACGACCCTGGCGTATCTCCCTGCGGGAACGGTCAGCGTTGCTCCGCCAGTTCGCGGCTGCGGTCGCGTGCGGCCCGGACGGCGCGGGCCACGGACTCGGCGAAGGCGTCGGCCTCGAAGGAACTGATCGCCGCGGCCGTCGTGCCGCCGGGGCTCGTCACACGGCGGCGCAGCTCGGCGGCGTCCACGTCGCCGGAGGCCAGCAACTCCGCGGCGCCGCGGAACGTTGTCTCCGTGAGAATCCGGGCCTCGTCGTCCGAGAGGCCCACCTGTCGCGCAGCGTCCATCAGGGCTTCCACGAGCAGGAAGAAATACGCCGGTCCGCTGCCGGAGACGGCCGTCACGGCGTCGAGCTTCTCCTCGGGCACCTCGATGACGCGGGCCGAGGCGCCCAGCAGCGCCCGGGCCAGGCCGAGGTCCTCGGCGTTGGCGTCGCCGCCGGGGCTCATGGCCACCATGCCGCGGCCGACGAGCATCGGCGTGTTGGGCATCGTGCGGACGATGCGCGTTGCGGCCGGACAGGACGACGCCAGCCGCGCGATCGTCGTTCCGGCAACGATACTGATCAGAAGTTTGCGCGGGCCCATGAGCGGGCCGATCTCGGCCATGACGGCGGGGATCATCTGCGGCTTGACGGCGAGCACGACGACGTCGGCCGCGGCCACGGTCTCGGCGTTGCTCGCGCTGGTGCGGACGCGCATCTGCGAGGAAAACAGCGTGCGGCGCTCGGCCACCGGGTCGGCGACGCAGATGTCCTTGGCCCGCAGGGCGCCGCTGCGGACGATGCCGCGCACGATGGCCTCGGCCATGTTGCCGCCGCCGACCACGCCCAGACGAAAGGTCATCACCTGGACCGGCGGGCTCGTGGGGTCGTCGGCCTTGCCGCGGATGGTCGGGTCGGTCAGCCAGACGGCCCCGGCGCCGGCGATGGCCATCAGCGCCGCTCCCAGCCCCGAGCCGAGCACCGGCCCCAGCACCGCCACAGCGTTGCCCAGAAACAGGCCCGCCACAGCTCCAAGAGCGGCAAACAGGCCCAGCCACAGCATGCTGCCGGCGGTTCCGCGTCGTGCGTATCGCGGCAAAGGTTCGGTCATGAGCGTGCTCCCAGAAAGGTCGTGTCGCCGGCAGGTACTCCGCGGGCCGCAGCGGCGCGACGGCGCGACGGCGTGCATTGTGGAAGCGGGAGACCGAAAAGTCAAGGCCGGGTGCGGCCAGGGATGCATTAGCGTTCTTGGGGAAGCAGGCGCAGGATGCCCCTGCGACTCATGGGCAAGGTGCCGGTGCCACGGTACGGCCGCACGCGGCGATGGCACCAGGTCAACGGTTGTCGGGCGGAGCGGCCGATGGTAGGATGTCGCGACCATGAGCGTGGAGCACACGATTCAGTTTCGGGTACGTTACGGCGAGGTGGACCAGATGGGCGTGGTCCACCACAGCCGGTACCTGAGCTACTTCGAGATGGGCCGCGTGGAGCTGATGCGGTCGGTCGGTTTGCCGCACGCGGCGCAGGAAGACCGGGGCGAACCGCAGTCGATCCGGAGCGTGGACGTTCGGTACGCGTCCCCGGCGCGGTATGACGACGTGCTGGAGCTGACGACGCGGGTGCCGGAGGCTCGCGGGGCGCAGGTGGTGTTCGAGAGCCGCCTGTGGCGGATCGAGCCGGGCCCGCGGGCGCTGGTGGCGGAATCGACGCAGGTGGGCGTCGCGGTGACGGCCGACGGCAAGGTGCGCCGCCTGACGCCGCGCGAGTTGGCGGCCCTGGGCGCCCCGCCGCGCAGCCGGGCGACGCGACAACCGTCGCCGTAGCGCGACGGATCGCTCAGTGGACGGTTCCCGCGCGCCAGGGCGGCCAGTAACGCAGGGCCACGACGCCCTGGACGCTCTCGGCCGGCAGGAAGCCCCAGAAGCGACCGTCGAAGCTGTTGTTGCGGTTGTCGCCCAGCACGAGCAGGTGGTCGGCCGGCACCGTCACCGGGCCGTACGCGAGGGCGGCCGGTCGTCGGACGTACGGCTCGTCGAGCCGCTGCCCGTTCACATACACCCCGTCGAACGGCCGCACCTCGACGGTGTCGCCCGGCAGGCCGATGACACGCTTGACGTACTTCTCGTCCTTGCCGGACCGCTCGGGCGGCACGAACATGACGATGTCGCCGCGCGCGATCTGTCGCCACTTCAGCAGCGGCTCGCCGTGCCGCTCGATCTTGTGCCGCGGGCTGAAGGGGTTCTGGAGCCCGTACCCGAGTTTCCAGACCAGGAAGCGTTCGCCTTCGCGGATCGTGTCGAGCATGGACCCGGTCGGCACCACGACGTTGGCCACGACGGTCGCCTGAAGAATCAGGTAGACCACGAGCATGCCGGCGAAGAACCGGACGTCCTTGAGCAGGCCGCCGCCGCGGACGTAATGGACCAGTCGCTCCTTGTACTGTTGAAGAAGCTGTGTCATCGCATGGGACTCCTTCGCGGCGGCGGCGTCGCCCGACACAGGCGCCAACCGCCCGCAGACCAGAGTATACACGCCGCTGGCGCGTCGGTCAAACGATGCCAGACGCACCGGCACAGGACCGACGCCACGGTGTACGTCACGTTTGTGGTGAGGGGTGCCACACTTTGGAGCGACGTCCTGGCCCGAGCACAGTCGAGGGCCGCAGGCGGCGCCAAAGTGTGCGCCGCAGCAGCGGGGGGAAGCGACATAAGGGTCGCTCGCGAGCGACCCGCGGGGGGGACAGGCACCCTGGGGGAGTTCGGCTCGGCCCTCGACGAGGCTCGGGACTTGCCGCGAGTCGCCCCTGCGGTTAGCGCAGCCGTAGGGTGGGTCCACCGGACCCACGCGGATTTGTGGCGTTCGGCCCTCGCCGCTCCTCGACGCGGATCACCGGCCGATCACTGGGCCAGCTGGCCGTCCGATCGGCGGAAGGCGACCAGTCCGACCGCCAGGACCCAGAGCGACGCCAGGGCAAGGTAGCTCCACGCAGGCACGCGGCCCGACGGCGGCCACACGCGAAGCGTCAGTTCCAGAGGCTCCGGCAGCGTGTCGGCGCCGACGGCGGCTGCTTCGCTGACGAAGACGACGCCCCCGTAGCGCAACGTGGCCATGCACAGGACGCCCTGGGACCGATCGGGCGGCACGGCGACCACGAACTCCGCCGTGCCGGCGGCGTCGGTGGCGGCGGTGGTGGGGCGTGCGGCCGTCTCCATGAGCATGACCGTCAGCTCGACGGGGATGCCTTCGGGCGCGGCGCGACCGTCGGACGACACGACGCGGACCCGCACGGGGCAGGGTCTGGCCTGGGCCGCGCGCGATGCGTTGGCCGCACGGCCGCTATCGGGCGACGGCGTCACGTCGAGTGGCTGCGCGGTGGCCGTGGCGGCCAGAGCGACCAGGACCGCCAGCGACACGGCGAGGACCAGGGCGGTGCGTGTCATGGCAACGGCCCGCCTTTCTGCGTCGCGGGCGGTCGTCGCACGGCCGCGGCCAGACCGGCCAGCGTCATCAGTCCGGACGCCACCCAGAGCCACAGGACCAGGCCCGTCCGGTGCAGCGACAGGGAAACCAGCCGGTCTTGGGGATCGTACGCGTTGAGGCTGACGTAGAGGTCCTGGAGGGGGCCGGTGGTCAGGTCCACGTCGGCGCGTTGGCTCTCGGTGCGACGGTCGGCGACGCGTGCCGGGCGCAGCGTGGCCACGAGCTGTTCTCCGCGTGACACGGCCACCTCGACCTGGAGCGTCGCGATGCCGCGGTCGTCCGTCAGGGTGATGCTGCGGCAAGTGAAATCGTGGCCGGCGAAGCGGACGGTCTGGCCCTCGGCGACGACGGTCGTCAGGTCGTCGCGGACCAGGTGCGATCCGGCCACAGCGGCCACGAGGAGGACGTAGGCCGCATGGGCGACGACGTGCGTGCGGCGGCCTTTCCATCCGAGGCCTCCGGCGAACCACGGGCCGACCAGGAGCACCGTCAGCAACAGAAGACCGAACACGGCGCCCAGGACATTCCATTGCGGCACGCCCATCTGGTACCGGCGCTCGGTGAGCTGCGAGAGCACCTGCGGGCCGACGGTGCCGAGGAAGACCGCGACAGCGAAGGCGGCGAGGACGGCGGCCACGGCGGCCATGAGCCACACGGAGCGGCCGGCGTGCGATGGAGCGGGCGCCGGGTCGGCGGCGGGGGTGGCGCCTCGTGGCCTGCGAACGAGCAGAATCGCGGCGGCCAGGGCGAGCACGGCCAGGGCGAACCCGAGATAGGCGTCGGTCACGGCGCCGCGGGCGTAGGCGTGGACGCTGGCCTCGACTCCGCCGCGTGTGATGTAGGTGGCCAGCACGCAGGCCACGAGCGACGCGACGACGAGGGCGAGCGTTGTGCGGAGGAGGCGTCCGGTGCGTCGCGCGGGCGCCAGCGTGTGCAGCGCCGCGGTGGCGAGCAGCCAGGGGACCAGGGAGGCGTTCTCGACGGGGTCCCAGGCCCAGTAGCCGCCCCAACCGAGCTCGACATAGGCCCAGTAGGCGCCGAAGGCGATGCCGGCCGTCAGGAGCGACCAGCCCACGAGCAGGAACCGTCGCAGGGACTCGAGCCCGGCGTCCAGGCGGCCGGAGATCAGGTTGGCCAGGGCGATGCCGAAGGGGACCGTGAGCACGGCGTAGCCGGCCAGCAGCAGCGGCGGATGGACGACCATCGACCACGTCTGGAGCTGAAGGTTCATGCCGGCGCCGTCGGGCTGGACGAGGCGAGCGGCGACAAACGGCGACGAGCCGATGGTCAGCAGGATCGTCAGCAGGAGCGGCGTCATGACGGCCAGGGCGCCGGCGGCTGCGGCGTCGCGTGTGATCGGGCGTGAGACGACGAAGACGGCCGCGGCGGCCAGGGCCAGGGCGGCCCACGTGAGGAGGCTTCCAGCCTCGCCGGCCCACAGGGCGCTGAGGCGGTAGACCATCGGCTGCCAGGAGGCGCTGTACCGGGCCACGTAGTCGAGTCGCAGATCGCAGCGGACGAGGGCGACCAGGAGGACGGCCGTGGCGGCGGCGACGGCCAGTGCCGCGGCGACCGTGGCCTGTCGCGCCAGGCGTGCGGCCATGGCGTCGCGCCGTGCGGCCCCGAGGAGCCCCACGAGCAGCGCCATCGCGCCCAGCAGTGCCGCCAGGTACAGAGCCAATTGTCCGACAGGAATCAGCATGGGCGCCGCCGCAACGGGTCAGTCTGTCTCGGAACGTGGGCTGCTGCCGTCCGCCGGTGCGGCCGGAGCGTCGATCCTGCGCCGGTAGCGGCTGGAACACTGCGTCAGCAGCGTGTGTGCCCGGAAGACGCCGTCGGCCCCGAGCCGCCCGTCCAGGAGCACTTCGCGGCCGGGCTCCAGGTTCGCCGGCAGCGATCCGGTGAACGCCACCGGCACGGTCGCGCCGCGGGCCTCGACGGCGAAACGCGCCGATCCGTCCGCCTGCATCGCGGGCGGCTCGGCCACGAATCCGGCCAGGCGCATCTCGCGGTTGACGTACTGGTCGCCCGAGGCGATCAACTCGTCCACGCCCATGTAGAGATGGATTCCGCGGCCGAGCATCACGGCGATCAGGCAGGCCAGGCCGCCGACGAGCACGACGACTGCGACGACGGTTCGCCGTTGCCGGCTGTCCATGCACGAGGCTCCTGCGGCTGCGCGTGACAAGGCCAAGGCCCCGCGATCGACGCCGATCGCCGGACCGCTCCCATTATAGGGCGGCGGGGCACGACTTCAAGGCGCGGGGACGCGGCCGGGTGCATTGGGCGGACGAATGTGACCTACTTCACAAACCGAACCCGGCCACGAGGGTATGATGATGGGTCGCAATGATGCGAACGAGGAGCAACCTGTGAAACCGCGTGAGAGATTCTGGGGCGTTGTGAACCGGACGCCGATCGACCGTCTGCCGCTGCTGGAGTGGGCTCCGTGGTGGAACGAGACCCTGGAGCGGTGGTACGGCGACGGCCTGCCGCGCACACTCACGCGCGAGCGAAGCTGGGAACTGACCGAGCACTTCGGCCTGGACGATTGGCGGCAGACGTGGATCCGCTCGCTCTCGAACAGCGCCCCCGCGCCGGCGTCGCACGGCGCGCCCCTGGTGCGCAGCCGCGACGAGTACAAGGCGTTCCAGGAGCACCTCTGGCCCGAGCCGGAGACGAATCTCGACGACCTGCGACGCTGGGCCGACCGCCACGCTTCGGGCGACACCGTGGTCTGGATCATGATGGAAGGTTTCTTCTGGTTCCCCAGGCGGTTGCTCGGCATCGAGCAGCACCTCTACGCCTTCTACGACGAGCCGGTGCTGATGCACGACATCAACAAGCGCCTCGTGGAGCATCTGCTGCATTGCCTCGATGTGGTCGAGGAGATTCTGAAGCCCGACATGATCAACTTCGCCGAGGACCTGGCCTACAACCACGGTCCGATGCTCTCGAAGGAGTTGTGGGACGAGTTCATCGCGCCGTACTACCGCCAGGTGCTGCCGCGCGTCGCCCGGATGGGCACGATCACGATGATGGACAGCGACGGGCAGATGGATCCCGCGATTCCGTGGCTGCTGGAGGTGGGCCTGGACGGCGTGGAGCCGCTGGAGCGGCAGGCGGGCGTGGACATCAACGCGTTGCGAGCGAAGTATCCCGGCCTGAAAATGATGGGGGCCTTTGACAAGATGACGATGCCCAAGGGCGAGGCCGCCATGCGGGCCGAGTTCGAGCGCATCCTTCCGGTGATGGCCTCGGGCGGCTACTTCGCCGGCTGCGACCATCAGACGCCGCCCGGCGTGTCGCTGGAGAATTACCACATCTACCTGAAACTCTTCGAGGAGTACGCCACGCGCGCCGTGGCCGGCTGGTGACGGAGCGGGTCGCCCCTGCGCCAACACAGCGTCGCAGCGCTACCGCGTTCGCACACTGCGGACGGTCTCGAAGAGAACGCACGCCAGGATGATCGCGCCGCCGAGGGCCGTGCGCGGCTCGACGGTTTCGCCGTGGACCAGGTATCCCGTGATCGCGCCGTAGAGCGGCAGCAGGGCGCCCAGGATGCCGATGGTCTTGCCGCTGAGGTGGCGGAAGCTGGCCGAATGGAGCGTGTGGGGCAGGGCGGTGAACGCCACGCCCAGCAGTGCCACCAGGCCGAGGGTTCTGGGTGCGGACAACCCCTCGGGCTTCATGATCACCAGCGGCGCCAGCAGCACGGCCGTGACCATCACCTGCCAGAACATCAGGGCGGAGCTGGAATACTCCCGAACGTACTTGCGCGTGATGAGATTGCGGCACATGAAGAACGTGCCCGAGACGATGCCGAGCAGGATGCCCTGCGTGGTGGCGTGCGAGAGGCTGATCTGCGGCACCATGACGGCCACGCCGACGAAAACCATGCCGGCGACGGCCACGTCGAGTTTGCGGATGCGTTCGCCGAAGACCGGCGGCTCGACCAGCGCAGTCAGCACCGGGTAGGTCTGCATCGAGAGGATGGCCACGGCGGCGGTGGAGACCTTCAGGGCCTGGAAGTAGGTCACCCAGTGCAGACACATGAGCAGCCCCAGCAGCAGAAGCATGCCGTAGTGGCGTCCCTGGGCCGGAAGGAACCGGGTCCGCGTAGCCGCCATGAAGGCCAGCAGGGCCACGGCCGCCACGACCGACCGCAGGCACGTGATGTGCGACGCCGGCAGCGGGATGAGCTTGGCGAACACGGCCGTGCCGCCCCACAGGAGGACGGCCACGTTGAGCTGGATGAGATTGACGGTCCTGGGTTTCATGGTCCTTCCGCGGCGGCAGGTGTAGCTGCCGTCGCATGCCTCGGCGTCGGGTGCTGATGTCACAGTACTGCATCGTGGCATGGGCATCCTGCCCATGCGTCCCACGGGCATCTTGCCCGTGGAGGAACCGCGTTGTGCAGGGCCAAGATGGCCCTGCGACTCACGGGCAGGATGCCCGTGCTACGGTGAAACGGCCTCGTGGGGTGCAGTGCCAAGTAACGCGCCGGGGACACAGCCGGACGCCATCGAGCGGCTGTGTCCCCGGGATAAGGTGCTCATCGTGCCACGCGTGTCGCGCGGAGTCCAGTGTTTTCGTCGCCGCTACTGGAGGTGCGGAATGTGGGCCTTGTCCTCCGGGCCCACGGTCGCGGCCTTGCCGCCGGCCAGTTGCCCGGCGAGCGACGCCGGCGTCCATTGCCCGTCGGCGGCCCGCCACGTCCACGTGTCGGCGCCGTCGGGGCCGGTCACGACGACCTTCGCGCTGCCGTCGTCCTGCGGCTCGATGGCTACGCTCACGTTGCCCCGATGCCACGGATCGAACACCGCGGCGATGCGCACCGCGGAGGCCTTGGCCGTCGCCTGGAGTTGCTTCAGCCCCATCAGCTTGTCGCGGTTCATCGCCGTCGAGTCGCCGACGACGGCCGCCAGGGGCTTGTCGGCCGCCAACTGGAAGTCGCACGCCGCCTCGCCCATCCGCAGGCGGAACCGCAGCGCCGACGCATCGGCCGTTTCCACCTGCTCGGACTGCACCAGCCACGTCACGTCCGACTCCTTCGGCGCGCGGATGTCGTCGAGCACCAGGACATAGCGGCCCTTGACCCAGACGAGCGTGCGGCGGAAGCGGTCGAGGTCCTTGTACGCGCCGCCGGCCTCGCCCTCGGCCACCACGACGTCGCCGGCATCCTTGAACGTCGTCAGGCGCGCCAGCGTCGTCATGTCCTTCACGCCGCCGCGCCCCGGCTGAGTCCAGTGCTCGCCTTCGCCGATCTGTCCGGCGCCGTTGACCAGGATCGTGTTGTGGCCGCTCGTGAGCTTCATGTACGAGTAGCCGTCGTCGCGGGCCACCTTGCGGCCGCCGGTGAAGATCTGGAACTGGTTGGCGTCCGGATCGTCGTGGGCCACGTTCAGATACTTGTACTCATTGTCGTTGCGGTACTTGTTCAGCTTGAAGCCGCCGTAGGGCGACGACTTGAAGAACGCCGCCACGTTGTCGGCTTTCCACCCGTCGCGGACGTAGACCAGACCCATGTCGTCGAAGCAGTACGTCTTCGGCAGCTTCTCGATGGAGCCGCCCGTCAGTGTCGGGTCGTACCACACCAGCCCCATCCACCCAAACTGAAAGGCCTCGTTGACCTGGCGGCCCTTGTCGTTGGTGCGCATGTTGGCGCGGAGCATCTCGCGCAATCCGTCCATCAGATCAGCGTCGCGGCAATGAGCCGCATAGAGCCAGTGGTACGAGTTGTAGGCACCCGTGCCGCCGCTGTCGCCGTAGTCGAACGTGTCGGTCAGGCCCGGCGTCAGCGTCTGCATGCGGTACATGAGCGTATTCTTGAAGAACGGCCCGTCGAGGTACGACGTGCCGTAGCAGCGGTCGGTGGCCTGCATGCCCAGGGCCAGGTGCGCGCCGCCGAAGACCATGTACGACGGCGACTCGTGCGTTGTGCCGTCCTCGGGGAGCCAGTCGGCGATGAACTTCATCTCGTCGAAGGTCTTCTGAAGGATCCAGCCTTCCTCTGGCCGGTTCTCGGCGGCCGCCAGCAGACACATCGTCAGCCCGGCGTTGCGGTGCCAGCGGTGATTGTTGTGCGGATCGGACTTCCAGTAACCCGGCCCGCCGGCGGCGCCCAGGTGCCCGCGGTAGTACATCCGCCGCGCGTGCAGAAGCAGCTTGTCGCGGCACTTCTGGCGGAACTCCGGCTCCAGGTCGTTGTAGAGCCAGTCGTAGAGCAGTCCGGCGCCGATCATGATGTTGGCGGCGCTCATGCCGCTGTCGGTTTCCTGGCCTGCTTCCCAGTTCTCCTGGGCGAGGAAATGTTCCAGGAACCCCTTGGCCCGCTCGAAGCTCCGCTTGTCGCCCGTGATCAGGTAATGCAGCCCGATGGTCGGCGACTTCCACAGGCCCTGCCGCTGGCCGTCCGTGGCGTCGTTCAGATACGTCGCCTCCTTCGGCGGGTTGCAGGCCGCGGCGTAGGCCACCAGGTCGTCCCAGAACGGCTTGCCCTCGTCGCTGGCGGCGAAGGCCTTGATCTTCTCGAGCCCCTCGGCGTCGAAGAGCACGCGCGGGTGCTTGCCGACCAGTTCGGGCCGGATGCCCTTGAAGTCCTCGACGACCGGGTCGGCCGCCGGCACCACCGGCGGCGGGGGCGGAGGCAGCGTCGGCTGCGCCTGCATCGCGCCGCCCAGTTCCACTGTCACGTCGTCCACCCAGACGGTCTGGTTGCGGTCGGCCGTCTGGTCGCCCAGGACCACCACCGCCACGAAACCGCCCACCTGCGACTGGTTCCAGTCGTACCGCTTGATCGGCTTGTCGTCGCACAGCAGCGACAGGCCCTTGGCCGCGTCGAACTGGAACGTCCACTTGTGCCAGCCCGCCTCGCGCTTCACGCCCAGGTACTGCACCTTATGCCACGGCTTCAGCTTGGCGTCGACCAGGCTCAACTCGCCCGCCGAGTACGTCGTGTCGCCGCTCAGGTACCGAGCGTACAGCGACCCGACGGCCACCACGCGGCCGTCCTTCTGCGCCAGGCCCCACAGCGACCCGTGTCCGGGGTCTTTCGGCTTGGCCGGCGCCGCGCCGCTCTCGTAGACCCACATTTCCACCTTGCCGCTGCCGTCGGCGTCGCGCAGCGCCCAGACCGCCTTCCCGCCCGGGCCCACCTTCAGCGCCGCTCCCGAGCCCTCGTGGTTCTTCTCCTTGTCGGCCGCGACGTCCCCCGCGACCGTCCACCCGCTCAGGGCGTCCTCCCCGTTGAAGTCCGCCGTGGCGGCCGACGCGGTGCACGCCCACCACGCGCCGCACGTCAGGGCCAACAGCCCCACTGTCAGCGTTCTCATGGAATCCTCCTTCGTTCTCCCATCCCACTGCGCCATACACAGGTCGAGTCAACAGACCCGACGGTCTCTTCCCTTCGGGCAACGGCGTGCCAGGTCTGTTGACCCGACCTGCCTGCTGCCGATCATCATTCTACTCGCCTCTGCGTCACGGACGGTCGCTTCCGTCCGTCTGCCCGAGGTTCGCGCTCCATCCCCGAAGCGGGTCGCCCGTGGCGACGATGTGGTCGCGAAGAAGCGCCCGCATCCGCTTCAGTGCGCCGCGGTCCACCACGTCGATCAGGTTCCGCGTCTCGTGCGGGTCCGCCGCCAGGTCGTAGTACTCGTCCTGGGCGGTCGGGTTGTAGATATACTTGGCCGTGCTCGTGCGGACCATACGCTGCCAGAAGGGGATCTGGTGGCCCCAGCCTTCGCAGACCAGGTGATCCTCGCGCACGGCGTCGGTGCGGCCCTCCAGCAGCGGCACAAGGCTGCGCCCGTCGAGCCCGTCGTGCGGCGAGCGCCCCGCCAGTTCGATGAACGTCGGCGCCAGATCGAGCAGGCTCACGAAGGCGTCGGCGGCGCGCGGCGACAGCGATGGGTGCGACATCACCATCGGCACGCGCCACAGGCAATCGTACATGCCGAAGCCTTTGTCCCACATCCGATACGCGCCGACCGACGACCCGTGGTCGGCCGTGTAGATGATCAGCGTCTGGTCCAGCTGGCCGACCTCGTCGAGCGCGGCCAGAATGCGGCCGACCTGGGCGTCGATCAGCGAGATGTACCCGTAGTACTTCCCGATCAGACGCGACAGCCGCTCCGGCGTCAGCCAGTCGGTGCCCCAGAGTTCGCCCTGGCGGCGGATGCACCACGGCTTGTCGTCCAGCGGGCAACCCGCCTCGGGCCACGGTTCAATGGCCGCGCCGTCGTACATCGAGTAGTACGGCTCGGGCACGATGTACGGCGTGTGAGGGCCCCAGAAGTTGCACGAGGCGAACCACGGACGCCCCTCGGCCGCATACCGGCGAATCGCCTCGATCGTCCGCGACGCCACGTAGCCGGCCTCCGACGCTTCCGGCGGCCCCTGTTGCGGTCCATGGTCCATCATGCGACAGGACGCGGGCATCCGCGACTCGAAATGAAAGCCGTCCAACCCGAACTGACGCACGTACTGAAGGTAGTCCGGGTGCGTCGCCGGGAACCCGTAGCCGGGATGATACGCGCCTTCGTACCCATAGTCGGACGGCTTGTTGACGTCGCCGATGTGCCACTTGCCCAGGTGAGCGCAGCGATAGCCCGCGTCGCAGAGGTCCTGGCTGAACAGGCGCGTGTCGGGCCGCAGGTTCAGCTCGCCGCCGCGGAACTTCTGGAACTCCCAGTTGAAGATCAGCCCGTGCCGGCGCGCCTCCAGGCCCGTCTGAATGCACGCCCGCGCCGGCGTGCAGATGGCCTGCGGCGTGAACGCCTGCGTGAACCGCACGCCGCGCGACGACAGGCGGTCGATGTGCGGCGTGCGCACCACCGCGTTGCCGTAGCAGCCCAGGCAATCGGCCCGGTGCTGGTCGGCCAGCAGCAGAAGGAGGTTGCGAATCGGTGGCCTCGCCGGCGTCACTTACCGCACCTCGCTTTCGTACCGTTTCAGCGTGGCCAGCTCGCGCGGCAGGTGGACCTCGGCCGGTTCCCAGCGGATCCACTCGCCGCTCAGGTAGCCATCGTACCCGATGCCTGCCAGCAGCTCGACGACGCGCCGGTGGTCGAAGTCGCCTGTGCCGATCGGAACCATCTTCAACGCGGTCAGCCCGCGCGACCCGTCGTGTACGTGCAGGTGCCGAATCCACGGGCGCAGCGTCGCGAAGGCCTCGTCCATGGTCGATCCGCCGGCGCGCACCGGGTGCATGACGTCCCAGTTGACGGCCACGGCTGCACTGCCCACGACGCCGACCACCTCGGCCACGTGCGCCGGGTCGCACCAGTCGTCGTGCGTCTCCAGGCAGACCGTGACGCCGCGCGCCGCCGCGCGGTCGGCCACCCGCTTGAGCGACTCGACCAGCAGAGCGACCGAATCGGCGCGCGAGCGGCCCTCGGGAATCGGCCCGCCGAACACGCGAATCCGCGGCGAGCCCACGTCCGCCGCCAGGTCAATCGCCCGCAACGTCTCGGCCACCTGGTCGGCCGCCGTGGACGGGTCGGCGTACTTGCAGCTCGTGGCCAGACAGCACAGCGCGATGCCCGCGGCCTCGGCCCGGCTTCGGGCCGCTCCACGCGACGACGCATCGGCCGTGAGCTCGATGCCATGCTTGTGCCCGGAGCCGATGCGCGGCTCGATGCCGTCGTAGCCGTAACGCTGCGCCATCGCCAGCGCCTCGTCCAGCGTCGCTTCCGGACACGAGAACGTCATGAACGAGTACTTCATTCGAATCCTCCCGGTCCCAACGTCCGACCTCCGGCCGACGTGGCCTGTTCGCGTGGCTGCCCCTCGACAGGCCGGGTGCCATGCCTGCCCCGTCAGGCATGCCGAATGGCTTGAACCCTCCGCGTGGGTCCGGGGGACCCACCCTACGTGCTGCGTCAAGCAGCCGGCCTACTCGATCCGGACAGCCTTCCCCTTGGCGGCCGAACGGTAGATGGCGTCGGTGATCTGCTGGACGATCAGGGCCCGCTCCAGGGGCGTCCTCGGCGTGCGGCCCGTGCGAACGGCCTCGACGAAATCGGCCATCGGCGCGTTAGCCGCCGTGCCCCATTCCTCGTCGCCCTGCCAGATCACCCGCGGCGTCACGCCGTGGGCGGTCGTCGTCTCGTCGAAGACCACCTGCTTGTTCTTGCCCGGCAGCAGCCGCAGACTCAGCGACCCGCGCGTGCCGACAATCTGCCAGGCGTGGTCGGCCTGGGCCGGCATGTACTCGCCGCGCTCCAGCGTCATGGCCGCGCCGCCGTCGAACCGAATCAGGGCCGCATAGTGCGTCTCGGCGTCGCTGTCGGGCGCCACGTGCGACGCCAGTTGCGGCGGAATGGGCCACGTTTGGGCCAGCACGGTGCGCGGCTTCAGGGCCCAGCCCGTCAGGCCGAGCAGATAATCCAGATCGTAGCAGCCCCAGTTCATGAGGATGCCGCCGCCGTTCTCGGCCGTGCGCAGCCTCCACGACGGCCGGAGCTTCTCCGGCTGCGGGCCCGCCGCATCGACCGACCGCATCCGAAGCAGCCGCAACGTGCCCAACGCTCCCGAGGCGAGAAAATCGGCCGCGGCCAGGGCGTGCGGCGTGAACCGCTGGCGGCACGAGAGCACCGCTCCGACCAGTCGCCCGCGCGCGGCAATCATCCGCCGCACCTGTCCGGCGTTCATCGCCACGGGCTTCTCCGTCAGCACGTGCTTGCCGGCCCGGAAGGCCGCCAGCGCCAGCCTCGGACGCCCCGCCGTCGGAAACGCCAGCACCACCGCCTCCACATCAGGATCGCGCACGAGCCGGGCGCCGCTCGAGTAGGTCCGCGCGACGCCGAATTGCCGCCGCGCCTCCTCGACACGCTCGGGAATCAGGTCCGCCGCCGCGAACGGCTCCACGCCGTCCAGTGCCACGGCCGTGGCCAGGTGCCTGGTCCCCATGACGCCGCAGCCGATGATGCCGAGCTTCAACGCGCCCATGCAGCGAGCCTCCCGGAACTGTGTCGGCGATTCAGCGGCCGGTCCGCAGACGGTGCGTGCGGCCGGTCTGGTACATGGCCAGGATGTTGTCCACGGGTGCATCGACCTGGATGTAGGTGTGACCTGGTCCGAAGATATAACCCCCGTCGGCGCCGAGGATGTCGATCAATCGCCGGGCCTCGTCGGCCACCTCCTGCGGCGAGCCCTTGCACAGGACGTGCTGAAGGTCCAGGCCGCCCCAGAAGCAGAGGTCGCGGCCGAAGTCGCGCTTCAGCCCCGCCGGCTCCATGCCTGCCGCCCGAATCTGGATCGGCTCCAGCAGGTCCACGCCGGCCTCGATGATCATCGGCAGCAGCGGGCGCACGGCTCCGCAGCAGTGCAGCAGGAACTTCTTGCCGCACGCATGGACCCGGTCGGTCGCCGCGCGCAGATACGGCACGATCATCCGACGGAACACCTCGGGGCTGAACAGCGGCCCGAGTTGCGAGCAGTAGTCGTCGGCCATGTAGACGATGTCCAGGTCCGGGCCGCACGTCGCCAGCAGTCCGTCCAGGTGGGCCAGCGTGCAGTCGGCGATGGTGCGGATGAGGTGCTCGGCGTATCGCGGTCGCAGGGCCATGTCCATCATCAGGTCTTCCATGCCGCGGACCCACGTGGCGCGGAAGTAGGCGCCCCAGCCGAACGTGCCGACGACGGCGCGGTTGCGATGGGCGGCGATCTCGGCCGCGCAATGGTCGAACGTCACCGCGTCCGGGCCCGGCCACCGGTGCGCGTCGATGTCGGCGATTTCGTCCTTGCCGGCCAGCGGGCTGTAGCACAACTCGCCGTACGAGCCGCCCTCGTAATGGACGACGCGCGTGCGAAAGCCCCACAAGCCGTCGGTCTCGGCGGCGGCCGGCGCGCGGTCGCCCGCGGCGGCGGCACTGTCCCGCTGCCGGCCGCGCATGCCCACGTACCACGTGTCCACGCCCAGCCGGTCGAAGAGCCCTTCCTTGGTCTCCGTGCCGAGGCGCGCGGCCAGTGCCTCGTACACTTCCTTCTCGGCGTCGAACGTCATCGGCACACGGTCGGCCGTGCGGTGGTCCATTGCCGCCAGCACGCGATCGCGGGACGTCATGGTCTCGGACATCGTCTTGCGCTCTCCGTTCCGGGTCATCCCGGCCTTTGCCGGCGCGTGTGCGACATCGTCGCCGCCGGCGCGACGAGCCGTCCCCCATTCACTGAGTCTAGACCGCCGGCCGCGCCGACCCATGTGACCGCAATCACCAGGAGGCGCAGTGCGCCCGGGGGCATGACCAAGCCATATGGCCATGCCCGACAGTATCCGCGAAGAGCTGTTGGGGAGAAACTGAGAACGTATCGGCAGTCAATGCGCTGTGACCAACGTCGGGTGGCATCTGCCACGCTTGTCGCAGACCCCGAACTCGTCGGGAGGCGTGGCCATGAAGGGCGGTTCGCCCCTCGAACAGGCTCGGGACTTGCAACGAGCCGCCCCCACGGTTGGCGCGCCCGTAGGGTGGGTCCCCCGGACCCACGCGTCTTCTCAGTCAACCCCGCCGGGTGCCTGCCCCGTCAGGCATGCCGAATGTCGGGCGCATGGCCACCCTGGCGTGGCCATGAAGCCGTAGGTTGGCTGCTGTGACGCAGTTCCCGAGCACCGTCGAGGGGCAGGCGTTGCACCCGGCCCCCAGGGGCAGCCGGTTCTCAGCCCTTCAGCTCGATCCAGCGTCCGGTTTCGGCGCTGTCGTACATGGCCAGGGCCAGTTCGAGCGTGCGTCGGCCTTCGCGCCCGGTGACGCGCGGGTCGCGATTCTCCCGGATGGCGTCGCAGAGGTCCTCGATCAGGTACATGTGCTCGTGGTGCTGGAAGGCCGCGGCGCCGCCGGCGCCGGTCGGGCCCTGGGCCGCCCCGATCATCAGGGCCTGGGCGTCCTCGGGCCGCTTGTCCTGGAAATCCATCCGCACAACGCGCTCGCCGACCATCGTGGCCGTGCCCGTGGAACCGTTGATCTCGATGCGCAGGTCGCTGCCGGGGAACATCGCCGTGGAAGCCTGGAGCACGCCGCGCGCCCCGTTGGCGTAGTCCATCAGGGCCAGTGTCGTGTCCTCGACCGGCACGCCGGGGTGAGCGAGGTTCTCCATGCGCGCCCAGACGCGCGTCACCGGGCCCATCAGGTACAGCGCCAGGTCGTAGTAATGGAACGCCTGCTGCACGGTCACGCCGGCCCCGTGCTCGCGGCTGCTGCGCCAGGCGTCCAGGTGATAGTAGTCCTGCGGGCGGAACCATTTCATGTAGACGTCGCAGGCCAGGAGCTTGCCGAAGCGACCCTCGGCCAGCGCCTGCTTGATCGGCGCCAGGGCCTTGCGGAACCGGCAGTTCAGGCACACCGCGAGCTTCGTGCCCGACGTGTCGAACGCGGCGATCAGCGCGTCGGCTTTCTCGAGCGTCATGTCCGGCGGCTTCTCGACGAGGCAATGCTTCCCGGCGGCCGCCACGCGCACGCCCAGCGCCGAGTGCGTCGCATTGGGCGTCAGGACGCTCACAACGTCCACGTCGGGCCGCGCCAGCAGCGCCTCCAGCGACGGGATCGCCTCGCACTGGTACTTCGCGGCGAACGTCGCCAGACGCTCGGTGTTCATGTCGGTCGCCCCGACCAGCTCGCACTGCGGCGACTCGAGGATCGCCCGCGCGTGAAAGTCCGCCACCAGCCCCGTCCCGACCAGGGCGAAACGCAACGGTTTCGATGCCATCGCTCGTGCTCCTTCTTCTGCCATACCCTGTCACCGCAACGCCACAGGCCCGTCTCACCGTGGCACGGGCATCTTGCCCGTGAGTCGCGGGGCCATCCTGGCCCTGCACGCGCCGCTCTTCCATGGACACCGGCGCCGTTGGGCACGCTGCCCCTGCAACGCATGGGCGAAACGCCCATGCCACCGGCCTGCACGGCGTTTCAAGGAATCAGCAGCGCCTTCAGGCCGCGCTGGTGCTCCACATCGTCGAACACCTGTTTCCAGTTTGCCAGCGGCTCGCGGTGCGTGATGAGCGCCTTGACGTCAATCTGCCCGGCGGCCACCAGCGCGATCGTGCGGTCCCAGCACTCGTAGCCCGTGGAGATGTGGAAGTCGATGCGGCAATCCTTGAAGATGGCCGCATCCCAGCCGAAGTTGATGGTCTTGCGTCCGGTCATGCCGATCACGCACACGCGCCCCTGCTTGCGAAGGAGCGACACGGCCTGATTGATCGCCGGCTCGGCGCCGCTGGCCTCCACAACCATATCCGCCCCGCGGCCGCCCGACAGCTCGCCCACCAGCGCCGCCACGTCCGCTCTCTGTACGTTTACCACGTGTTTGAACCCCAGCTTGCGGGCCGTGGGCAGGCGCAGCTCTTCGTCCTTGTCCGTCCCGACGATGACCACGGCCTTCGCGCCGCCGGCCCGGGCGCACATCGCCGCCACCAGCCCGATCGGCCCGGGACCCATCACCACCACCACGTCCCCGGCCTCCACGCCCGACCGAAGCAACACGTCCTGCACCACGTTGGCCGACGGCTCCACCAGCGCCGCCTCGTCGTAGCTCATCGTGTCGGGAATCCGGTGCAGCAGCACGTCGGGCATCACCAGGTACCGCGCGAACGCCCCGTCGATGCCCCAGCCGGGGCTGCGCTTGGCCGGGCAGATCTGGCGGTTGCCCGTGCGGCAGAGGTAGCATTTGCCGCACGCCTTCGTGTGCGGCTCGCCGATCACGCGGTCGCCGACCTTCACGGTCGTGACCTCGGGGCCGACCTCGATCACCTGGCCCGAGAACTCGTGCCCCAGGATCACCGGCGGCCAGTACGGAAAGTTGTCGTGCAGAATGTGAATGTCGGTGCCGCAAATGCCCGCGGCCTTGACTTCGATCAGCACGTCGTCGCCGCGCGTCACCGACGGCACGGGCCGATCCTGAAGCTCGATGTTCCCGACGCCCTTGGCCGTCTTGACCAGCGCTTGCATCGTCGCCATGATTCGTCGCTCCTTGCCGCTTCCCGCAGTCCGCCCGCGTGGCTGCCCCCTCGACGCCACTCGGGAACTGCGTCAAGCAGCCACCCAGCTTCTCTCCGCCAACCGTAGGGTGGGTCCACCGGACCCACGCGGATATCTTCATGGCCACGCCAGCGTGGCCACCCCAACCAGCCGCGCGGCACAAACCCCTCTCCCTTGAGGGGAGAGGGTGGCCCGAAGGGCCGGGTGAGGGTGACGTACGGAGAGAACCTCGCGATGTCGAAACGCCTTCTCCGCTCGCCCCTCACCGCCCCTCGCTGAAGGCTCGGGGCGCCTCGCCCTGGAAGGGGGAGGGTTACATCTCCAGGCCGTTCAGCTGTGCGATCGTCCGCACGATCACTTCGGCCGCCTTCAGAATCGCGCTCACGCGGACCTGCTCGTCTTTGCCGTGCGCCGTGCCCAGGTCGCCGGGGCCGAACACCACGGTCGGAATCTCCAGTTGGTTCGCATAGAACCACGCGTCGCACGAGCCCGTCAGGGCGCTCAGTTGCGGCTCCACGCCCGACGCCGCCAGCGACTGCTTCAGCGACGCCACCAGCGGATGCCCCGGGTCCAGTTCGTTGCCGTCGGAGTTCAGCATCGGGAACGTCAGCTCAAAGTGCTCGCTCAACCACTCGTCGCCGCAGTCCTTCAGCACCGCGGCCATCTCCTGCTGCACCTCGTGCCGCGACTTCGGCGGCAGAAAACCGAACACGCCTTTCAGAACGGCCTCGCTCGGCGCCGCGGCCGGCCAGTTGCCCGCCTCGCACACGCCGAACGTCACCGGCATCGGGTTCGCGAAGGCATCGAACAGCGGATTGCCCCGGCTGGCGGCCAGAAGTCGGTCGTGATACGCCTCCAGCGCCGCCATGGCCACGACGGCCTTCTTCAGCGCACTGACGCTCGAGCCGGGCGTGCCGCTGTGGCCCGGGCGGCCGTACACCTTGAGCTGAAACCACACCGCCCCGCGCACGCTCGGCATCAGACGCAGGTTCGACGGCTCCAGCACCAGGCACCCGTCGGCGCACCGCTTGCCGCGCGCGGCCTCCACGTGACGGATCATCGCCAGCGTGCCGTTGCCGCCATTCTCTTCCTCCACCACCAGGTGGCATTCCACTGTTCCCGGCAGCCGCACCCCCAGCGCGTCCAGCGCCCGCATCACAGCGAAGATCGTCGCGGCCTGGCCCTTGGCGTCGCAGGCCCCGCGGCCGTAGATCGTGTCGCCGTCCACGCGCGGCTTGTACGGGTCGGCCTGTCCCACGCTCGGCGGCACCACGTCCAGGTGCGTGTTGAGGAACACCGTGGGCCCGCGGCCGGCCCCGCGACGGACAGCCATGACGTTGGGCCGGTCGGCGTAGGTGACGCCCGGCAGCTTGAACGCGAAATCGCGGTCGTCCTGGATCGACTCGGGGATCGGCACGTCGCGGGCCTCGTCGGTGCAGCGGGCCAGGGCCTCGCGCATCAGGGCCAGCGCCGGCCCTTCGCCGCCGCGCGTCGACGGCACCTCGATCAACCGGCACAGCAGGTCGCGGACGTCGCCGCGAAGGGAATCGAGAACGGTTGACAGCTGAGCATCGTTCATCGCAGGTTCTTCTCCGCTCGACCCTCACCGCCCGGCTTCGCCGGGTGCCATGCCTGCCCCAGTCGCAGGGGCGGCTCGCTACAAGTCCCGAGCCATGTCGAGGGGCGAGCCGCCCTTCATGGCCACTACAAGCGTGGCCATGCCTCCCAACCGTAGGGTGGGTCCACCGGACCCACGCGGACATCTTCATGGCTCGGTGCCATGGCCGCTTGACGTCGTTCCCGAGCACCGTCAAGGGGCGGCCATGCCAAGAGTCCTCGCCATGTCCGCGTGGCTGCAAGCAGCCACCCTACGCGCGGCCCTCACCGCCTCTCGACGGGAAGGGGTCACTTCCGCAGCCGCCCTTCCACGTCCTTGTTCACCGTGAATCGCGGCGGGCGGCCTTCCAGGTGGCGAATCACGTCTTCCAGAATCTTCTCCCGGATGCTCCAGCCCGATTCCTCGCTGTACCACGACAGGTGCGGCGTGAGCAGGCAGTTCGGCGCGCCCAGCAGCGGGTTGTCGGGCTTCGGCGGCTCAAGGTCGTACACGTCAATGGCCGCGCCGGCGATCACGCCCTTCTGGAGCGCCTCGGCCAGGTCGGCATCGCTCACGAGCGGCCCGCGCGCCGTGTTCACCAGCACCGCCGAGGGCTTCATCGTCCGCAGGGCCGCCGCGTTGATCTTGCCGCGCGTCTCGGCGTTCAGCGGCGTGTGGAGCGTCAGGATATCCGACTCCGCCAGCACGGTCTCCAGCGACACGGTCTGGACGCCCAACTCGGCCTGACGCTCGGCGCTCAGGTACGGGTCGCACACCAGGATGTTCATGCCGAGGCCGCCGACCATGCCGAGTACCGTGCTGCCGATGCGTCCGCAGCCGACGATGCCGAGCGTCTTGCCCTTCATCTGGAACACCGGACGGACGACCGAAAAGTCCCATTGCCCCTTGGCGACGCTGCGCTCCATGCTGTAACGTTGCTCGGGCAGGTGCCGCGCAGCCGCCAGGATGAGCATCAGCGCCTGCTCGGCCACTTCCTGCACGCAGTAGTCGGGGATGTTGGCCACGCGGATGCCCGCCGCGGTGGCGGCCGCCGTGTCCACGTTGTCGTAGCCGATGCCGTGGCGGATGATGAGCCGCGCGCGGCTCAGGCGGCCGATGACCCCCGACGTCATCCGCGCCATGTTCACCACGACGACCTCCGCGTCGCCGATCACCTTCACCAGCTCGTCTTCCTTGGCGAACTTCGCCTGGTGAGCTTCCCACTGGAAATCCAGCCCGCGCTTGCGCAGCTCGTCCTGTTCCCATTGGAAATCCGGTTCGAGGTAATCCGTCACGACAATCTTCGTTGCCACGGCTCTTCTCCGATAGACAAGTAGGGTGGGTCCACCGGACCCACGTGGATGCTGTGTCCAGCAGCCCCCCGGCGCGCTCGCAGCGCGTAGGTCGGGTCAACAGACCCGACGGCTGCTTCTGTTTGGCCGCTGCACGTCGGGTCTGTTAACCCGACTCACCTGCCGGGTGCCATGCCTGCCCCGTCAGGCATGGACGAGTGTCCTTGGCCTCCCACTTGGCTGCTCCTCGACAGGCTCGGAACCTGACGGCCCCTCGACGGTGCTCGGGAACTGCGTCAAGCAGCCACCCTGCGCGCCGTTGTGCAGAAGGACGCTGTCGTAGGGACGGCTCGCGAGCCGCAAACCCCTCTCCCTTGAGGGGAGAG
The DNA here is from genome assembly GCA_012729015.1 of Phycisphaerae bacterium. GTDB lineage: Bacteria > Planctomycetota > Phycisphaerae > FEN-1346 > JAACEH01 > JAAYDY01. The sequence goes on from JAAYDY010000122.1 coordinate 35,811, forward strand.
GGTGGCCCGTAAGGGCCGGGTGAGGGTGACGCGCGGAGACGACGCTGCGAATTCGGACCGCCTTTTCCGCTCGACCCTCACCGCCCCTCGACTGCGCTCGGGGCACCTCCCCCTCGAAGGGGGAGGAGTTACAGCCACCCCTGCGCGCTCACAACTTGACGCGGCGGCCTGTGGCGGCGCTGCGCAGGGCGGCCTCGGCCACGCGCGTGGCGCGCACGCCGTCGGCCACGGGAATGCCTACCTCGCGGTTCGTGCGAATCGCCTCGGCGAAGTCCGCCAGGTAGTCCAGCCCCATCTGCCCGCAGTACCCCGGCACCTGCGACGTCGGCTCCTTGATGACCTGCACTTTCCGGTCGCCGACCGACGGGTGCTCGGTCACCAGCAGCACGTTGTTATCGTCGCCGCCCCAGGACGGCACCCAGTTGACCATGCCGAGCGTGCCGCGAATCGAGACGAACAGGTCGCGACCCTGCGGGAACGATCGCGGCGCGCTGTAACTGATGTCCAGCAGCCCCGTGGCGCCGTTGGCGTACTCCAGCACCGCGCAGGCACAGTCCTCGATCGTCCGCTCCGGTTCGCCGCCGAATCGCGTCGCGCGGCCCTGGACCGCCACGGCCTCCAGGCCCGTCCACCAGTGGAACAGGTCGATCCAGTGAACGCCCAGGTTCTGCATCGGGCCGCCCGCCTGCGCGGCCTCGAGCATCCACGGGGCATGGTCGCGAATGTATCGCCACGCGCCGCCGGCCGTCATGCGGCCCTCGAAATGGATGATCTCGCCCAGCAGCCCGTCGGCGATCCACTGCCGAATCCGCCGCGCCATCGGGTCGAACCGCCAGCAGTAGCCGGTGGTCACCTTCCGATCGGTCCGGGCCGCCATGGCGGCCACCTGGCGCACCTGCTTCAGCGTGGCGCCCATCGGCTTCTCCACCAGGACGTGCTTGCCGGCGGCCAGCGCCGCCTTCACGGCGGCCGGCATCTCGGCGTGCGGCAGGAAGATCAGCACCGCCTCCACGTCCTCGCGGGCAAGCATCGCCGCCGGATCGGTCGTGCCGGGCAGACCGAAGAACGTTTCCTCGCCGGCCAGGAACGCCCCGTCCGCGTCGCACAGACACACCGGCCGGAACTGCGGCAGATTCCGAAACAGCGGCCAGTACCAGCGCGGATGCTGGTGATGCAATCCCCAGATGGCCATGCCGACAGGTTGAACTGTCACGACGACCCCCTTGCCTCAGCCCATGCGGCCGCCGGTGCGGACCGTCCCCACGCCACGGCCGACCGATGACACGCAAGGCAGCCGCTGGGTGGGTCCACTGGACCCACGTGGCGAACTCGTCAACGTCGCCTCGGCTCGCCTCGGCCACGCGCGGCACCGCAGCGATCACGAGGCATGGTACGTCACCCCCTGGTTGCCGTCAAGTGACGCAGCGGTTACTTAAAACGGGGTTTTCCCCAGCGCAGGCTGAGGGTGGTCTGGCAGGAACGGCCCCCTGGGGAGCCCGGTGCGAGGATGGTGGCCGTGGGAATGCGATACCGTCCGTGCGGCCGCGAGGCAGCCCGCAGTGGCGGGTGGGAGACTTCCGCCGGGGGACTTCTCCCACGCCGCCTGACGGACGTGCCCCCAAGGGGGGGCAGGCCGCCGACGCTGCGAGCCTTCCCGCAATGTCCACGAGACCGTACGACATGTCGGGGCCTAAGGTTCCCCAGCGTTGGCCCCGGATGTATCTCCGGCGGGAGGAACCGCCACGGGCTCAGGGCCGCGGCGGCCTCCCCCCATCCACGTGCGCTCAGGACCCGCCGCAGTGTCGGCGGGCCTTACAAAGGTCGGCCTCAGCCGGCCATCTCATGGGAGTCACCCGTGAGCGAATACGTGTGCGAATCGAAGACCTCGTTGTTGTGGCGTCGGCACTTGCGGCAGAATCGATGGGCCGCATCGGTCCACATCATCTTGCCGCATCTCAGGCAGCGGAGGTTCTTCTTTTCCAGCGGTCTCACTCTGAGTCGCATGGTCTTACCCCCTTGTCATGGAAACGTGGTGGTTCAGTTGGCCGACCGCTCTATTGTTGAGCCAGCCGTCCAGGGACGACTGGGTGATCTGCGTCAGCACCGCCTCGACCTCGACCGCGGGAATCGGCACCAGCCACGACGTGCCGCACGACGCGTTCGGGCACTTCCACCACCGCGACAGATGCCCGCACGAGGCGACCGTCTCCCCGGCTTCCATCAGCGTGCCGCATTCCGGACAAACGTGCCGATCCTGGCTCTCACTCATGGTTGCCTCCGGCAACTATGCCCTGGCCGAAAAAAAACGGAGCCTTTCTGACAGAACGTGCTGTCAGAAAGGCTCCGTCGCCTTGTTACGCCTGGTGGGGCGCCCGTCGTCGGGACCCTATGTGGGACCGGCCTTCGTCGGCCAATCCACCTGAATACTACATCGGAACTCCGGGCCGGGCCAACAAGAAATTCGGAAAAATCTCCTTTTTTCTCTAACTCTGCTGCGCGCCGTGCGTTGCCGCCGCCGGCACGGTCACAGGAAATCCGCCGCGCCCAGGATGCTGCCGGCCACGTCCCGCATGGGCCTGGACTGTTTCTGGCTCTGGGCCCGCATCACGTCGTAGGCCTGTTGCTCCGTCAGGCCCTTCTTCTGCATGAGCACGCCTTTGGCCTTCTCGACCAGTTTGCGCGTCTCCAGAGCGTCGCGGAGGGTCTCGTTTTCCTCGCGCAGCCGCTGGAACTCGGCGAACCGGCTGCGCGCCAGGGCCATGACGCTGAGCAACTGCCGCGCGACGATCGGTTTGACCAGGTAGCCGAAGACGTGTGACTGGACGGCTTCCTGGAGGTACTTGTCGTCGGTGAAGGCGGTGGTGACGATGACGGGGCAGGGCCGCCGCTCCATGATTTCGCGCGAGGCGGCCAGACCGTCCATGCCGGCGCCGAGCTTGATGTCCATCAGGACGAGGTCCGGCCGCAGACGCTCCAACTCGGCCAGGGCCGCCTCGGCCGTGGCGAACAGGTGGACCTCGGCCTTCATCTCGCGGCTCAGGATGCGCTGGAGCCCCATGGCCACCAGGGACTCGTCCTCGACGACGAAGACGCACTGGGCCGGTTCGACCGGCGTGGCCGACGGCTGATCGCTCATGACTGTCCTCCCGGCGCAAAGATGATCTGCGCCTGGCATCCCTCGGGGCCGCTGTGCAGCTCGAAGCGCCCCCCCAGGTCGTGTTCCACCAGTTGACGGATCAGCGCCAGGCCCGTGCCCTCGCGGTCGCCGTCGGGGCGTCCGGTCCCGTTGTCGGCCACACGGATGGCGACGCGGCCGGGGGCGTCCGCCGGCTCGACATCGATGGTGATCCGCCCCATGTCCCGGCCGTCGAAGGCGTGCAGGATGGCGTTGGACATCAGTTCGTTGACAGCGATGGCCAGGGCCGTGGCGCGTTTGCTCGACAGTTCGAGGTTGCGGCCCGTGACGCCGATCTCGACGCGCAACCCCTGGTCGCCCAGGTAGGTGGCCTTGGCCAGCTCGGCCAGGCCCTTCAGCAGCGCCATCAGCGGCACGTCGCTGGCCGCCTCGGTCGTCAGGAGGCGATGGACCATGGCGGCGGCGCGGATGCGCGACATGCAGCGGTCCAGCGCCTCGGCGCCGTCGGGGCCCACGTGGTCGCGTTCCAGCTCCAGCAGGGCGATCAGCGACTGGAGGTTGTTGCGGATCCGGTGATGGGCCTCGCGGACCAGGGTCTCCATCTGGTCGGCCCGGCGGACCAGTTCGGCCTGCATGCGGTACTGGGCGCTGACGTCGCGGGCAATGGCGATCAGCGCCCGCTGCCCCGCCTGCTCGAGCGACGCCACGCGCACCGACGCCGGAAACGTCGAGCGGTCCTTGCGGCGGAGCGTGGTGTCGAAGGTGCCGGAGGTCCGCCCCGACGCCAGGAGCTGCAACTCCTTCTGACGCGACTCGTGCCCGAACCCGAGGTCCAGGTCCGCGATATTCATTCGCGTCAGTTCGGCGTGATCGTAGCCCGTGGCGTCGCAGACGCAACGGTTGGCCTCGATGATGCGGCCGTCGAGATCGTGCAGGAGGATCATGTCGGCGGCGTGCTCGACGAGGTTCCGGTACTTCGCCTCGGATTGCCGCGTGGCCTCCTGGCTCTCGCGAAGCGTGTGGAACAGGACGCCGTAGGGCTTGGTCAGCCCGGTCTCAATGAGGGCCTTGTAGACCATGTAGAAGGAGAGCAGCTTCAGCAGGTGTCCGAGCATGTTGGGCAGGCCGTGGGGGTCGCTGTACATGGTGAACAGAACCTCGGCGTTGATCGTGGCGAGCAGGGCCAGCAGGAGCCGCCGGATCACGGTGCGGTCGAAATGCTGTTTCCGCCGCAGGAGCAGAATGCCTGCCAGCGCCAGCAGGCCGCAGATGACGTACTCGGCGACGATCTTGAAGGGGGTGAGCCGGCCCGAGGCGTCGTCGAAGCAGACCGGGAACACGTCCAGGACGAACACGCTTGCCAGCACGGCGGCCGTAACCAGCGCGTAGACGGTCAGCAGCGCGCCGGCCCGGAGGCGTCGCCCCAGCAGCAGCGGCGCCGCCACCAGCGACACCGCCTCCAGCCCGCGAGCGATGATCCAGAGCTGCGTCGCCAGGTTGCTGCCGGCGGTGTGGAACACCCCCATGCCGCTGTAGGCCAGCGTATGCAGCAGGTCCAGCGCGGCCACAAACAGGTACGCGATGCCGACGACCAGCAGGTAATTGTTCCGGAGAAACTCGCGGGCGTTCCAGAAAACCAGAAACAGCGACACGCCGATGGCGATCGACGTCATCTCGGCCAGGCTGTGAAACAGGAGGTAGTGCCGCTCGGCCATGGCGTGGTACTGCTCGCGGAACACCACGGCCAGCACGCCGACGGCCACGGCCAGCGCGACCGGCACGGCCGACACTACGATCCTGCGAAATTGGACAGGTGTCTGGGCCATAAGCCTCGCCGCGCGTCGTGCCGTGCTCGCGGCCACAAGACTACCATGTCCGCCCGGAAAGACAACCTCATTTCATCCGCATCGGGCCCGTGGGGTGTGCCCAAAGATTCTGGCACGTACCGCAGTCGTTCGCCGGATCGCGCGTGACGGTTGTTCGTTGTCGTGGACAGTCCTGCGCCTCAGGCTTTCTGGGTTAGCCCCCGGCTACACTCTTGCCGGCCCTGTCGGGCCTGGGTGTTCAGTCCATGTGCGGAGTTCGGCCAAGAGCAGGCGATCCTCGCGCCCGACAACCGCCATTCCGTTCGTCACCCGCCGCGGCACGACAACCCTTGCCATGCTGCCAGAAAGACCGGGCACACCGGGCCCGTGGGCCCCACCTGCACGCTACACGCTGCGGGACAAGAAGGGGCGCAACGACAGGGGCGGCCGGCTCCGAGTCGGGTCTCGAAGGCGAGCCGCCCCTGACGATGTCGCAACCCTGGCGACGACTGAGCGTCTACCAGTTCTCGGCCAGCAGTTCGAAGTGCGCCTGCGGGTGGGCACAGGCCGGGCAGAGCTCCACGGCCTCGGCGCCGGTGTGCACGTAGCCGCAGTTCAGGCACCGCCAGGCGACGGGCTTGTCTTTCTTGAACACGGTGCCGTTGGTGATGTTGGCCAGGACGCCGAGGAAGCGTTTCTCGTGCTGTTTCTCGGCGACGGCGATGCCTTCCATGGCCTTGGCGATGTCCTCGAACCCTTCCTCACGGGCCACCTTGGCGAACGACGGGTACATGTCGGTCCACTCGTGGTGCTCGCCCGCGGCGGCCGCCTGGAGGTTCTCGGCCGTCGAGCCGATGACGCCCGCAGGGTATGCCGCCGTGATTTCCACGTCGCCGCCCCTCATGAACTTGAAGAGCCGCTTCGCGTGCTCCTTTTCCTGGTTGGCCGTTTCTTCGAAGATGTTGGCGATCTGGACGTAACCGGCCTTGCGGGCCTGGCTCGAGGCGTACGAGTAGCGGTTGCGGGCCTGCGACTCGCCGGCAAACGCAATCAGAAGGTTCTTCTCGGTCCTGGATCCCTTGAGGTTCATAGTGCTCCTGCCTTTCTCTGCACGGTTCGGTCTTCCGCATACATCCGCCCGCCGGACAGGCAACGCCTTGTCCTGCGACGGCGTCCGACGCCACGCCGCGTGACACGGAAGGCATACTATCGCCGGAAGTCTGTTCCCTGTCAACCCTTGCCGCGGCAGCGACGTGTGTCGGGCCTTGCACGGAACAGCCCGTGCCGCTAGCATGACCGGTGCCGGCGCCGAAGGGCCGGCCGGGGCGGCAAGGAGACCAACCACTCATGGCAACGAATCCGTTCGACGAGGCGGCGGCACGGTGGGACGACAATGCGCACCGTGTGCGGCTCATGGGGGCCATCGGCGAGGCGATTCTCCGCGAGGCCGCTCCGGCGCCGCAGTGCAGCGTTCTGGACTACGGGTGCGGAACGGGACTGGTGGGACTGTACCTGTTGCCGCACGTGCGCGACGTGACCGGGGCCGACAGTTCGCAGGGGATGCTCGACGTACTGGCCGGCAAGATCGCCCAGGGGCGATTGGCCACGATGCGAACGCTGCGGCTGAACCTGGAGCACGAGCCGCCCCCGGCCGCGCGGCAATGGGACCTCATCACCGTCGGCATGGCCATGCACCACATCGCCGACGTGGACAAGGTGCTGGCGGCGTTCCGTGCAATGCTGCGGCCCGGCGGGCGACTGTGCGTGGCCGACCTGGACACCGAACCCGGCACATTCCACGGCGGCCCGATGGCCCAGAGCGTGCCGCACCACGGCTTCGACCGCCGGGAGATGAAGGACCGTCTGACGCGGCTCGGCTTCACGGACCCGCGCGACGTGACCGTCGTCCGGTTCCCCAAACCGGTGGACGGCGGCGGAGAACAGGTGTTCTCGATCTTTCTGATCACTGCCACGGCCGGTACGCCGGCACGTGAATCGTGAACATCATGATCAGGAGCATCGTTCCCACAGCGAAGGTCACGGCCAGAGCAATTCCCAGAATGGTTCGGTGACTGTCTCGGAGTTGTCCGCAGGGCTGGAATGCGGTATACTTGACGGCTATGGAAACGGGATTTGCCAGTATTGAGGAGGCCCTTGCGGCACTGAGGGCCGGGGAGATGGTCGTCCTGGTGGACGACGAGAACCGCGAGAACGAGGGCGACCTGGTCTGCGCGGCCGAGCTCGTCACGCCGGAGACCGTCAATTTCATGGCCTCGCGGGCCCGCGGGCTGATCTGCGTGGCCATCACGAACGAGCACGCCAATCGGCTGGCCCTGCCGCCGCAGGCCCAGGAGAACACCTCGCAGTTCGGCACGGCGTTCACCATCAGCGTGGACGCCCGGCGCGGCGTCTCGACGGGCATCAGCGCCGGCGACCGGGCTCACACGATCCAGACGATGATGCGCGAGGACTGCCGGCCGGAAGACCTGGCCCGGCCGGGGCACATCTTCCCCCTGCGGGCCCGCGACGGCGGCGTCCTGGTCCGCACCGGGCAGACCGAGGGCGGCGTGGACCTGGCCCGGATGGCGGGGCTGAAGCCTGCGGCGGTCATCTGCGAGGTGATGAACGACGACGGCACCATGGCCCGCGTGCCCGAGCTGAGGACGTTCTGCGCCACGTACGGGCTGAAGCTGATCAGCGTGGCGGACATCATCCGGTATCGCCGACGCACGGAGCGGCTCGTCAAACGCGTGGCCGAGAGCCCGCTGCCGACGCGGGACGGCCCGTGGACGATGGTCGCGTACGAAAGCCTGGTGGATCCTCTGCCGCACGTGGCCCTGGTCATGGGGGACGTGCGGACGGCGGATCGGCCGGAGGCCGAGCCGGTGCTGGTGCGGATGCACTCGGAATGCCTGACGGGGGACGTGTTCGGCAGTCTGAAGTGCGACTGCGGGCAACAGATTCAGATGGCGATGCAGATGATCGGCCGCGAGGGTCGCGGGGCCATCGTGTACATGCGCCAGGAGGGCCGCGGGATCGGCCTCGTCAACAAGGTGCATGCGTACCGGCTCCAGGCGGAACAGGGCTTGGACACGGTCGAGGCGAACGTGGCGCTGGGTTTTCCGCCCGATCTGCGGGATTACGGCATCGGGGCGCAGATTCTGGCGGACCTGGGCATCACGCGTCTGCGTCTGCTGACCAATAACGACCAGAAAGTGATCGGGCTGGAGGGCTACGGGCTGGAGATCGTGAGCCGCATGCCTCTGGTCGCCCGGCCGACGCAGGAGAACCTGAACTACCTGCGAACGAAGAAAGAGAAGATGGGGCACCGCCTGGACGACCTGTGATATCGGCGCGAAATGCCCCTGAGAAGCCGCCAGGGCGGTTTATTTTTGCCCCGCCGCGATTTTTGGGCTATAGTTGCTGTATAGAACCCGCATGCTTCGGATCCCACCGGTCCGCGGCAGGCGAAGGTGTCTGTGTGCGGCAACGGCTTCTTACCCCTCGGTCGTTGCCGCCTCTTTTTTGTTGCTTTTGCTGCTTTTTTCGTCGGCACCTTTCCCTGCGACATCGGTCTAAACGGGTGTAGGTCACCTGTGGCGGGTATCCACTCAGCCGCTGCGGCTGTGCCGGCAGGTATCGCGCCGAAAAAAGTGTCTGTTCTCTGCAACCGGCTGAAGCAGCATACACGAACGACCGATAGCACCCGTATCCAAAGCACATCGCGTGCAGGAGAATCGGTCATGCATTGCCCGAAGGCATTCCGAGACCCACCGACGGCGTTGTGGCTGGCGGCGGCCTTGGCGGCGCTGCTGACGGCGTCGCTGCCGGCGACGAGGGTCCGCGCGCAGACGGCCGAGAGTGTCGCGGAGGCTGTCGAGGATTCCGTCCGGACGAAGGCGGGCACCACGTTCCACGGCAAGATTGTGAGCGAAGACGGCGAGAAGGTCGTGATCGAGACGCGCAGCGGCCGGGTCGAGATTCCGCGAGTCGTGGTCGAGGAGATTCGCAAGGCGGGGATCGACTATCGCGCTGCGAGCGAGAAGATCGATGTGCCGCAGATACGGCCCGAAGAGGCGCCCGAATACGTCAAAAAGGCCCGTACGCATGCTGATAAGGGCGAAATGAAGCAGGCGGCGGCCATCTGCGAGGGATTGCTCGGGCTGCCGGGCGGCACGTTGTCGAGCGACCAGCGCGTGCAGGTCGGCACGACCATGGGCGAGGCGTACTTCGAGCTGAAGGACTGGCCCGCGGCGGCCCGCGGGATGCGCAAGGCGGCCGTGGCCGTCACGGTCGAGACGGACCGCGACCGGATGCTGGCCGTGGCCGAGGCGCTGGAGGCGCACCAGGTGCCGTCCATCGGCGGCCAGTCCGTGGAGAATTTTGCCCAGGCCCAGCAGGCCGCCATGAAGTGGAAGGCCGGCGAGATCTTCAACTACGCCAAACAATACGTGGACGAAACCAAGGAGATCAACCGCCGGTCGAGCATCGAGCGGGCGATGGAAGTCAGTCGCATTCGCCTGGCCAGGAGCGAGACGTACGTGCCGGGCTACTCGATTGTTCGGGCCCCCGATCTGGCCAAGGCCATGGTCGATCGGCTCATGGATGCCGTCGGCAAGGCCCAGGCACACCTCGTGGAGCGCCGCAAGGAGCTGGTTCGCGGCTACGTCGGCGGCGTCACGACCCGCGAGCGTGCCGAGCTGTGGAACAAGGATTGCCAGATCTACCTGGACATCCTCGAAGGGGCGGCCGGATGCCTCAACAACGTCCGGTACCTCGGCGAGCAGTATCCCGACGCCGGCTTCTTCGACGCCAAGGCCCATGAACAACAGAAACAGACCGTATACGATCTGCAGTTCTACGAGAGCGACATCAGCATCGGCGGCCGCAGGATCGAACTGAAGGGCAAGAAGATCGCCCTCATGAAGATCGGCGGCAATTAGCGCAGCGCGCAGCGCAGATAACCCCTCTACCTGCTTGTGGGCCGTGCCGGGCGCCATGCCTGCTTCGTCGAGCCTGTCCGACAATTCGTTGCGTGGTTCGTTGTTGCTGGGTGCCATGCCTGCCCCGTCAGGCATGGGCGAGTCCCTTGCGCTTCCGCGTGGCTGCCCCTCGACGGTGCTCGGGAACTACGTCAAGCAGCCACCCTACGCCTGAGAAGTTTGTAATGCCATGTTCCACAGCGTGTTGCGCGTGACGAATTGTCGGACAGCCTCGCTTCGTCAGGCATGGGAGACACGCGTGTGCTTCCACGTGGCTGCCCCTCGACAGGCTCGGGAACTGCGTCAAGCCGCCACCCTGCGCGGCGCGTGCGGTCACTGGGCCAGGTAGGCGTCGAGGAGCCGCTTGAACTCGCTCTTGGGCTCGGTCCGCCAGAGGCCGATGATCTTGCGTTCGCGCTCGGCATTGGCGACGCTGTCGGAAGCGTGGGCCGCGTTGCGCATGAGGTCGCGGCCGAAGTCGCTTCGGACGGTGCCGAGGTCGGCCTTCGACGGATCGGTGGCGCCGAGCCACTTGCGAATCTTCTCGATGGCGTTCTTGCCGCGATACAGCAGGGCCAGGCACTGCATCTTGCCCGGGGCGTTGCGTTCGGCGTCGCCGACGGCCCGCGGGTCCACGCCGGTCATGTATTCGACGATCTTGCTGAACTCGGTCACGGCGTTCACGTCGGCCAGCATGGCGCCGACCTTCTGCGACACCTGGGCCGGCACCTCGAAATCGAAAGCCCCGTTGAGCCGCTCGTGGACCGTTTCGACCACGCGGCCGACGAGTTTCTCGCGGAACATGTCCTTCAGCGGTCCGTAGAACTCCTCGCCCTGGGCCACCGACATGCTCAGCACCTTGGCGCCGACGATGAACAGGCCGGTCTTGGAGAAGATGTCGATGATGTTGCCCGCGCGGCGGCTGCGCTTGTAGAAGTTGTCCGGCTTCAGGATCACGAGGCTCGTCTCGACGTTCGCCGGATCGCTGAACTTGACGGCGTCCTCGATGACGCCGCCGTCGGTCGGTGCGAAGTCGCTGAAGACCTTGAGCTGATTGCGGCACCCGGCCTCGTCCAGGGCGCACAGGACGGCCGGCTCGAAGTACTTCACCTCGCCGTTGGGGTAAACCAGGAAGTCGCCGAAGCTGCCGCGCACCGTGTCGCCGGCCACGTCGGGCCGGGCCGACCCGACCACGTCGCGACGCAGGTGCTCCACGACGTTCTCGCCCCGGAACAGCAGGACCATGGTCCGGTTGGTGATGCCCAGCGGGTTGACCTTGCGCAGGTTCTCGTCCACGTAGGACACCAGGGCGCCGCAGAACGGATCGTCGCCGGGACACGTCTCGTAGCCCGCTTTGAACCGGTCCACGAACGCATCCGACGGGCTGAACATGTACGCGCCCACCAGCTCCGCCTGCACCAGGCTGATGACGCGGGAGATAATCGCCCCGGTGCGGCTCTTGGAAAGGCTGTACGGCGTAATCATCAGGTAAGCCAACTGGTCTGCCATGGTCCATCTCCCCTCTGGGCGGAACGCTCGCGGCGTCCGCAGGCCTCGATTCTCGCAACAGCCGCCCGCAGGCCGACAACGACCCACCCTCGCCCGCGGCACAGCTTGAAGCACTTATCATAGACAAAGCCCGGCGTTTTTCAAGCCCGTCATGCGACCCATCGCGTGCCGAGCCGACCGGGAACGCGCGCCGGCGCGTGCGGTCATGGCTCTCCCCTGAGACTCCAGGCCCCGAAGGGGACGCGACTTGTTCTGTGACCGACAGCCACCCCACGGGCGACGCGGCGCACGGGTGTCCGGCAATGGTGTCCGGCAATTCGGCCGTCACTGCTGCGCGTCGGCCGTCGGGGCGTCGGGGGAGCGGTCGGTCCAGGGGCCGGCCGGGTCGCTCACCCAGAGTTCGACGGGGTCGTCCGGCCCGCCGCGCACCAGCAGGCCCGCGGCATCGGCATGGACGGCGCCGACGGGCGTGCCGTCCGGCCGTTCGAGCAGGAACGTGCGTTGCCCGGTCTCCAGATCGCACAGGGCCTGGTAACCGGTGGTCTTGTTGTCCACTTTCCTGCTGACGCTCAGGAGAAAGCGGTTGGCGAACACCTGCGGCACGCTGACGCGCTGCCACGTGGGGTCCGAGAGCCGCCACAGTTCGCGGCCGTCGCTGCGTCGCAGCAGGGCCAGGCCCTTGTTCCATCGAACCATCAGCCGGCCCCCGTCCACCGGACTGAACTGGATCTGCTGCTGGGCGCCGGCGTCGAAGGTCCAGAGGGTGCGGCCGCTGGCCAGGTCCATGGCCTTCAGGCCGTCGGTCGGATGGATGAGCGTCAGGACGTCGCCGTCTACGAAGGCGGATCTCTGATAGTACCGTCGCGCCTGCGGTTCGCCGAGAGCGATGGGCGGCCCGAAGCGGCCGGTTTCGGCGTCGAAGATGGTGGCGGTGGCCCCCGATTCGGTGAAGACCGGCCAGCGGGACGCCCCGGGCGGGGCCCCTTGCGGCGTGAGCGTCTCGCCAAACGCGGTCCCGCTCTCGAGGTCGCCTGTGACGATGTCCCAGACGAGGACACGCTGCCGCATGAACATCGGCCGAGCGGGAATGCCCCAAACCCTTCGTCCGAATCGGGTGATGCCGCCATTGAGGCCCAGAGGGTATCCGACAGTTCGCAGCGCGTAGCCGTCGCGTGCGTCGAGCAGATAGAACGACGAGCCGGCCGCCACGGCCACGACGTCGCCGGTGTCGCCCAGTTCGGTGACGCGGGCGGCGAACTCGTTGGTGCCGCCGGCGAATTCGGCGTCGCCGTAGCGCAGGGCGCCGGTCAGGGTCTCGGATGCCCACCGGGCATCGTGTCGCGCCGCAGGTTGAAGCGCCACGCGCCACTGCAACGTGCCGTCGCCCAGGTTCACCCGGGCGATCGCGCCGCGTTCCAGCCCGTAGAGGGCGTGGCGGCCGAGCACGAAGCGGCTGTTGCGGGCGTCCTGCTCGGACAGCTCGCGACGGAACGTCCAGAGCCGCGCGCCGTCGCTGCGGCGGACGGCCGTGGCCAGCGTCCGGTTAGCCAGGACGAGGGCCTCGTGGTCGCCGACGCGGACGGCGCTCAGTACGCGAGAGGAAGCGGGAAGGTCGGCGCGCGGTACCGGGGCCAGTTGCGAGAGCTCCTCGTCCAGTTCGAGGCTCCAGGCCAGCCGATACGGTCCATCCGGCACCGGCGGCAGCGGCTCGGTCCGCTCGACGAGGTGACCGCCGGCGACACCCGCCGCGACAGCCGTCGCGGTTGTCGCGCCGCCGTCGGGCGACGGGACCGGCTCGTCGGGCGTTGCCGCGGCAGCCAGGGCGAGGGCATGCAGTTCGGCCTGCGCGGCCAGGCCCAGCCGCTCGGACACCTGGGCGGCCAGGGCCAGATACCGGCGGCGTCGCGGCCCGTCGGGTGTCAGGTGAACCAGGCGCGCCAGCAGCCGCCCGGCCTCGTTCAGGTCATCCCGGGCCATGGCCACGGCGAGCGCCTCGTCCAGCGCGATCGGAGCCGCCAGGCTGTTCGGCCATCGGCAGGCCACCTCGATCAAGGCGTCGTAGTCCCGGGCCTGCCGCGCGGCGTCGAGGGCCGCCGCGGCCCGATCGTCCCACGGGGCGTAGACGGCGCGACCGTGGCGGGCCATCAGCCGCTCGATGTGCTGCTCGGCCAGGATGCCCGAGACGCCGGTCCCGGCGACAAACGTCATCTGCACGTGCCGCAGGTCGTGCCCGTCGAAGATTTCCTGGAGGGCGCCGACGGCGGCGCGGACATCGCCCTGGGCCTCGGCCGCCCCGGCCCTGAGCATCGCCTGGCGGCAGGCGCTGTCGGGGTCCAGCGCGGCGTCGCGCAGGCGGTCCGCCAGCCTCGGCGCGAGCGTCGCGTCGCCGCCGCCGAGGCAGTGAAGGTAGAAATCCTCGTAGAGCTGGTACAGTTCGGCGGCCTGCTCGTCCAGGGGCACCCGGTCGAGCGCCTTGTCGAGGTAGTCGAGGCCCTCGGGGGTCTTGCCGATCCGCAGGGCGGCGGCCCCGAGGGTCATCCACGGCCGCGCGTCGTCGGGGCGTGCCGCCGCGGCGTCGGTGAACCGCCGCAGGGCGGTGTCCCAGTCAAGATAGTTGACCAGGTCGCGGTCCGTGGCGACAAGCAGGCCGGCCGGTCCGAGCGTAAGGTTGCCGCCGGAGAACCCTGCGGGCAACGTGGTGCTGCCTTCGAGGCGCCCGGCGGTCAGGTCGACGGCGGCGATACCCGCGGCGCTGGGCACGAGCAACTTGTCACGTGCCAGGACGGGTTCGCCGGCCGGCGGCGCGTCGAGGGCCACCGGCGGCCATGCCGCTTCGCCGGTGGCGAGGTCAAAGGCCAGAACCCTGGCGCCCCAGGCCACGCCACGGCCGCCGTCCAGCGCCAGCAGGTACGGTGCGTCCTCCGACGGGCGTTGCCACGCCAGGCTGCCGTCGAGCCAGCGGTAGGCCTCCAGGTGCGGCGACAGGATGCAGCCGGAGACCACCAGGCCGCGGTCGGCCAGGACGCGCGGCAGGCGGGCCAGCGGCATGCCGCGGATCAGCCGCCCGCCGACGGCCGAGGCCCGTTGCGTCCGCTCGAACGGAATCTGACGCATGTCGGCCATCGTCCGGACCCACAACAGGCGGCCGCTCAGGAGGCTCTGGGCCGCCGTGACGCCCAGGGCGTTGACCAGGACCATTCCGTCGCGCACCGCCACCGACGCGCTGACGTTGCGGGTCGTGAACGACCACTGGTTCTGCTGGCCGATGTAGCCGGCCGGGTAGCCCACCACCGGCTGCGACCAGAGGAGCTTGCCGGTGCGGCTATCGAGGGCGGCGGTGTAGACCTCGCCGTAGAACGCCCCGGGCGTCCCCAGGGCGACGATGACGGCGCCGTCGCCTTCCACCGGCATGCCGTCGATGCTCAGCTCGCCGAACTCCAGCCCGGCCCGCTGCGGGTCCCAGCGCCACAGCATCCGCCCCGAGTCAGCCGCCAGCGCGTACAGGCTCGTGTGCATGCCGCCCTGGCCCTGGTTGAACATGACGACGCCGGGGTTGTTGCCCTTGCCGTCCTCGAGCGGCGCATAGACCACGCCGCCGGCCACCAGGGGCTGGCGGGCCTGACACTCCAGGACGGCGCCGCTGATCGCTCGGGAGCCCTCCTGGCGGGTGTCGAATTGCCAGAGGAGGTCGCCGGTGTCGGCGTCCAGGGCCCGGGCAGCGTGCAGTCGCGTGACGTAGACCCTGCGGCCGTGGACGACCGGCATCACCGTGGACCCGGCGGCCACGGCGGCCCGCTGAATCTGGCGGAACTGCATCTGGAAGTTCTGATGTGTCTGGGCATCGAGGGCCCGCAGGAAGTCGTCCTGCCAGATGATGGCGGCCGGATCGGCCGCGGGCGTGTCGCTGCGGAATCCCGCGCCGGAGGACGGTGTGGCCCGGTCGTCGGCCGGGTCGGGCACGCGGCGGAGCCACTCGGCGGCCGCAGGCGGCGTTGTGTCGCCGGGGCCGGACGGCTCGACCTGGGCCAGAGCGGCGGCGAAGTCGTCGGCCAGGTCGGACATCCCGGCGGCTCGCGCGGCCAGGGCGACACGCAGGCCCAGGGCCCGTCTCGGCAGATCGCCGGCGGGGTGCTTGTCGAAGACGAGCATGTAGTAGTAGAGAGCCAGGGCCGGCTGCGCCGCCTCGCGGCACCGGTCGGCCAGGGCCACGGCGGCATCGTCGCCCACGTCGCTCAGGAACCAATGGTGCGCCACGGTCTCGACGGCCCGGAGGTCGGCCTGCCGCCGCGCCGCCTCCCAGGCCGCGCGGGCCTCGTCGGCCACCGCCTCGCGGTAGGCCCGCTGCCCCTCGGCCGGCCAGCCGAGAACGTCGTCCACGATGGTCCGCCAGAGGGGCAGATGCAGGTGCTCGTCGGCGGGGACCATGACGTTGGCGTGGTCGGCAACCAGGGCGGCGTAGTGTCGGGAGGCCTCGACGTACGCCCCGGCCGCGGCCAGGTCGCGCGCGGCACGCAGGTCGCGGTCGGCGGCCGTGCTGGTGTTCATCTGCGGCACGAAGGCGTCGCCCTCGGGCGTCGCGGGCTGGTCCGCCGCCTGTGGCGCGACGACCGCGTCCTGCGCCGCCGCCGGGCGGCACAGGCACATCGCCGCGGCCCATGCCGCCAGGGCACAGAGCGCCAGCCGCTGAACCGGTCTCGCATCGCGGTGCATCAGGACCGACCTCGACAGGACCACGTACACAGGGAACCGCCACCATTGCAGGATGTAGAGTATACGCCCTGGCTCGCGGCGAAAACCGCAAAATCCCTGAGCTGGCCGGCACCATGGAGGCACGTCACGTGCGTCTGGCATCTGTGCCGGTTTTAACTTGAACCGCCCGCGCGATCAGGTAGGATTTGCTCTCCGCAGGTTGTGCGCGATCGTCGCAGGGCACCTGGGGCGAGCCGGTCGGTTCTGCGGTCTCGGCCGCGGGGCGAGGACGGCGGGGCCGCCTGTCGGTTGCCCTCTTGTTCCGGGATGAATGCCATGATGAGGTTGTTGGCTGTGGGCTCGGTTCTGGCCGTGCTGCTTGCCGGGTGCAAGCCGCCCGACGAGGCCGCCGTCGAACAGAAACCCACGAACGTCGAGGTGCAGGTGGTGTCGCCGCGGCCGATCGTCGACCGGCTGGCGATTCGCGGCATCATTGAGCCGTGGGTCAGCGTGCGCCTGTCGGCCGAGACGGCCGGCCGCCTGGTCTACATCGGCAAGGCCGAGGGCGACGCCGTGGCCCGCGGCGAGCGGCTGTTCGGGCTCGACACGGCCGTCCTCAGCGCCAACCTGGCGGCCGCCGAGGCCAGGGCCGAGTACGCCGTCGTCGCCCACCAGCGCGCCAAGACCATGTTCGCCGACCAGGCCGTCAGCAAGGACGAGCTGGACCGCACGAAGGCGGAGATGGATGCGGCCGTGGCGGCCGTCGAACTGGCCAAGGCCCAGCTCGCCGACGCCGACGTGCTGTCGCCCATCGACGGCTTCTTCGACGCCAAGCTCGCCGAGGTCGGCCAGTATATGACCCCCGGACTGCCGCTGGGCGACGTCGTGGACACCCGCCGCGTCAAGGTCATCGTCCAGGTGCCCGAGAAGGATGTCTCGTTCGTTCGGGTCGGGCAGACGATGGCCCTGGTGGTCGAGGCTCTGGGCGACGAGCCACGCCTGGGCAAGGTCCTCTTCATCAAGCAGGTGGCCGACCCCGAGACACTGACCTTCCCGGTGCACCTGGAACTGGCGAACGACGACGGGCGGATTCGTCCCGGCATGATCGCCAAGGTCCAACTGGTGCGGCGCGAGATGACCGACGCCGTAGCCGTGAACATCTTCAGCGTGGTGCGGCACGACGGCGGATACCGCGTGTTCGTCGAGGCCGACGGCGTGGCCCGCGCGCGCGACGTCACGCTCGGGGTGTTCGACGGCGTGTTCGTGCAGGTGCTCTCGGGCCTTCGGGCCGGCGACCGCCTGATCGTCAAGGGGCAGCGGGAACTGGTGGACGGCGCCCCGGTGGCAGTGGTCGAGCCGAGCAACGCCGGCCGCCTCGACGCACAGGCCGCCGATCGGACGCAGCCCGAGACCGCCCTGGACGACGCCGGGACGCCGGCCGGCGCCTGCTGCCAAGGAAGCCCAAGCGAATGATTATCTCCGACACATCCATCAAGCATCGCACGACGGTCGTCGTGCTGATGATCCTGATCGCGGTCGTCGGCGCGTACAGCTACGTCACGCTGCCGCGCGAGGCCGCGCCCGACATCCAGATTCCGATCATCATCGTCACGACCACCTATCCCGGCGTCGCCCCGGGCGACATCGAGAACCTCGTCACCTACGAGATCGAGAAGAAGCTGAAGAACCTCAGCGACGTGGACGAGATGACCTCGACCTCCACCGAGGGCGTTTCCACGGTGGCGATCAAGTTCCTGCCGAACACCGACATCGACGATGCGCTTCAGAAGGTCCGCGACAAGGTGGACCAGGCCAAGCCCGAGATGCCCAGCGACATCGACGAGCCGTCCATCACCGAGATCAACATCTCGGAGTTTCCAATCATGCTGCTCAACGTCCACGGCCCCGGCGGCCTGGTCATGCTCAAGGAAATCGCCGAGGACCTCCAGGACGACATCGAGAAGATTGAGGGCGTGCTCGAGGCCCAGATCACCGGCGACCTGACGCGCCAGATTCGCGTCGAGGTGGATCCGTACCGCCTGGCGGCGTACCGCATTCCGGTGTCCGAGCTGTTCGCCCGGATCGCCGCCGAGAACCAGAACGTCTCCGGCGGCACGATCGACATGCCCGACGCGAAATACTCGGCCCGCGTCGAGGGCGAGTTCGCCGACCCGCGCGACATCTACGATCTCATCATCGATCCGCGCGACGGACGGCCCCTGTACCTCAGCGACGTGGCCGTCGTCCGCGACACGTTCGAGGACCGCAAGTCCTACTCCCGCTTCAACGGCGCCGAGAGCATCACCGTCTCGGTCGTCAAACGGGCCGGCGCCAACATCGTCGATATCGCCGACCAGGTGCGCGGCGTCGTCGCCCGGTACCGCGGGCGGCTGCCCGAGGCCATCCAGATCGACGTTTCCCTCGACCAGAGCCAGTTCGTGGACATGATGGTCGCCGACCTCGAAAACAACATGCTCTCGGGCCTCATCCTCGTGGTTCTCGTCCTGATGATCGTCATGGGCGTCCGCAACAGCATCCTCGTGGCCCTGGCCATCCCGTTCTCGATGATGATCACGTTCGCCATGCTGACGGCCCTGGGCATCACGATGAACATGATCGTCCTGTTCAGCCTGATCCTCGTCGTCGGCATGCTCGTCGACAACGCCATCGTCATCGTCGAGAACTGTTACCGCCACATGCAGGAAGGCATGCCGCGCGTCCAGGCCGCCATGAAGGCCACCAGCGAAGTCGCCTGGCCGGTCATCACCTCCACGCTGACGACCGTGGCGGCGTTTGTGCCGCTGCTGGCCTGGCCCGACATCATCGGCGACTTCATGAGCTACCTGCCCAAGACGGTCATCGTCGCCCTCGTGGCCTCGCTCTTCGTGGCCATGGTCATCAACCCGACGCTCTGCGCCATCTTCCTTCGCGTGCGGCGCGGCGACAACGCGCCGCCGACTTCCGCCGACGACGCCCCGTCGTCGGGCGCCCTGGGGCAAGGCATTCTGGCCGTCTACGAACGCATCCTCTCGGTGGCCATCCGTCCGTGGGTGCGCGGCCTGATCGTGCTTGTCGGCTTCGTGCTCCTGGCGTTGTCGGCGGCAGCCTTCGTCGCGCTGAACGGCAAGGTCGAGTTCTTCCCGAGCGGCGACCCGCGCACCGCCCGCATCAACGTCACGATGCCCGTCGGCACGCCCCTGGACGTGACCGACCAGGTCGCCCGGCGCATCGAGGAGCAGGTGCTGGCCTACCGTTACACCGACGGGGCCGACCCCGCGCACAACGTCAAGTACGTCACGACCGACGTGGGCCGCGGCGGCGGCGACATCTTCAGCGGCGGTGGCGGCGCCGACTCGCATCTGGCCGTCGTCTCGATCGAGTTCATCGACTACCTGGACCGCCGCGTGCCGTCGCGCGACACGGTCGAGAAACTGCGCGAGGCCCTCAGCGGCATGCCCGGCGTCCAGGTCCAGGTGGCCGTCGAGGAAGAAGGCCCGCCCACGGGCAAGCCCATCGAGATCGAGGTCAGCGGCGACAAGTACGAGGACCTACTGCCACTGTGCGACCGGATCAAGAGCGTGGTGCGCGGCATCGCGGGCGTAACCGACCTGAACGACGACTACGATCCGGGCAAACCGGAGCTGCGCGTCGTCGTGGACCGCCAGCGCGCGGCGCTGATGAACCTGAGCACCGGCACGGTCGCCACGTCGATCAAGGCCGCCGTCAACGGCATGGAAGTCAGCAAATTCCGCGATGGCAACGACGACTACGACATCGTGGTCCGCCTGCCCGAGCCCTACCGCCGTACCATCAGCGACATCGAGGCCCTGACCATCGCCGGCCCCGGCGGGCGGCCCGTGCCGCTCAGTGCTGTCGCTCGCGTCGAGTACACCTCCGGCCTGGCCGCCATCCGACGCACCGACATGCGGCGGGCCATCACCCTCACCGCCGACGTCGTCAAGGGCTACAACAGCGCCGAGGTCCTCAAGCAGGCCATGGCCGCCCTGCACGACGTCACGCCGCCCGCCGGCTGCTACATCGCCTACCGCGGCGAGAAGGAAGACATGCAGGAGTCCGGCGACTTCCTCCTGAAGGCCGGCGTTGTCGGGCTCCTCGTCATCGCCATGATCCTCGTCAGCCAGTTCAACTCCGTCCTGCTGCCGGTCATCATCATGCTCTCGGTGCTGCTGTCGTGGATCGGCGTCTTCTCCGGCCTCACTGTCACCGGCAAACCATTCGGCCTCATCATGACCGGCCTCGGCGTCATCTCGCTCGCCGGCATCGTCGTCAACAACGCCATCGTCCTGATCGACTACATCAACAAGCTCCGAGACCGCGGCATGGAGCCCGTCGCCGCCGTGCTCCTGGCGGGGCGCACGCGCCTGCGGCCGGTGGTGCTCACGGCCATCACCACCCTGCTCGGCCTGGCGCCGATGGCCCTCGGCTGGAACGTCGATATCCGCGGCATGAGCTTCAACACCAACAGCGAAAGCAGCCTCTGGTGGGGCCCCATGGCCGTCGCCGTCATCTTCGGACTGGCCGTCTCCACACTGCTGACCCTGGTCGTCGTCCCGGCCGTGTACATGATGGTGGACCGCCTGCGGAAGGGGTGGGACACCAAGCACCATGACGCCGCCCGGGACCTCTGACCGCAGCGACGCGCGCCGACTTCGAATCAGGAACCGAACCCGTGAGACAGGTGGCACTCGGCAAGACCGGCCTGGCCGTCAGCGCGGTCGGCTTCGGCGGCATCCCCATCGGCCGCCTGACCGACGAGCAGGCCGTGAACGTCATCACGGCCGCCATCGACGCCGGCATCACCTTCTTCGACACCGCCTACAGCTACCCCGAGAGCGAACCGCGCCTCGGCATGGCCCTGCGCCGCCGCGACCGCGACCGACTCGTCCTGGCCACCAAGGACGGCTCCACCGACGGCGCGCTGTTTGCCCGCCACGTCGAGGAAAGCCTGCGGCGACTCGGCACGGAGCACCTCGACCTCGTGCAGTTCCACAACGTGGCCGACCGCGAGACCTGGCAGGCCGTCATGGCGCCCGGCGGGCCCTACGAGGCTGCCTGCCGCCTCCGCGACCGCGGCGCCGTCCGGCATATCGGCGTCACCAGCCACAGCATCGACCTGGCTGCCGAGATGATCGACTCGGGATGCTTCGAGACCGTCCAGCTTCCCCTCAACTTTGTCGCTCCCGAGGCCGCGCCGCTGGTGGACCGCGCCGCCTCGCGCGGCGTCGGCTTCATCGCCATGAAACCCTTCGCCGGCGGCATGATCGAACACGGCGACCTCGCCTTGCGCTATCTCCAGCAGTTTCCGTCCATCGTGCCCATCCCCGGCATCGAAACGCTCGACGAGCTGGCCGCGGCCGTGCGGCTCTACGAGGCCCCGCGACCGCCCACCCTCGACGAACGACGCCGCATGGACGACCTCGCCGCCGAAATCGGCAACGTCTTCTGCCGCGCGTGCGGCTATTGCCGCGGATGCCCCCAGGAGATCGCCATCCCGATGATTCTCCGCGGGCGCAGCTTCGCGCGACGGATGCCCGCGGCCGCCGCCGAACGGGCCCTGCGACGCCACATGGCCCGCGTCGACCGTTGCACCCAGTGCCGACAATGCGTCCGCCAGTGCCCCTACCACCTCGACGTCCCGACCCTGCTCCGCGACGCCCGAGACTGGTTCAACCAGTGGACACAGACGCTCTGACCATGCCCTCCGCGTGTCTCGGCCCAAGGTGCCATGGCCGCTCGCGGCCATGATCCTCATCTTCAAGCCCTGAAAGGGCGGTAGTCAGTAGCCGGCGGCGTGAGCCGCCGGAAGTCGACGCCTACAGAGACACAAGCCCCGGTCAGGGGCGGTAGTACGCAGCAGAGGCCGAGGAACTGCCGCCCCCGTTGGGGGCTCGCTTGGCGTTGCTGGAGGCTCCGGCGGCTCACGCCGCCGGCTATTGACTATCGGCCCTGTCGGGCCTCAGGTGCTGGCGCACCAGGGCCCAACCTCGACAGCCTGAGGCCCAGGGCCATCCGCTCCAGCGAGGGACCGTCACACGTGCCAGAGTCCCCGGGCGGGCGCGCACCGGCCGCGCCTGTGTCTTGGCTTGAATTAGCGGCCCCGCCGTGCTATACTATGTTCACTCGGTCACGTGTCCGTGGCCGGGTGCAGGGAAGCCGGTGCGATTCCGGCGCGAGGCCGTCACTGTGAGCGGCGACGAGGGTCACACGCGTAGCCACTGGGCCGAGAGGCCCGGGAAGGCGTGACCGGAGACCGACCCGCAAGCCAGGAACCTGCCGCTGTGACCTTCACCGGACTCTGCGAGCCTGGATGCGTGAAGGGGCGTTTCTGCGATAGCCGACCGGCTGCCGACGTCCGGGCCGCCGCTCGACGTGTTTTCGCATGGCCCCCGCTTGCGCGACAGGCGGGGGTTTGTCGTTTGGCGGGATCGACCGTTATCTCTCGTGTGCCTCGCGTGCGGCCGGCCGCGCGGTCGCGCGCCTTCACCATGATTGAGCTGCTGATCGTCGTGGCGATTATCGGCCTGCTGGCGGCCATCGCGCTGCCGGCGTTCGGTCACGGACGTTCCATGGCTCTGGACGTCCAGTGCCGCGCCAACCTGCGGGCCCTCGGCGCCGCGTGCCTCGGCTACGGTATGGACCATCGCGGCATGTATCCGCCGCTGGCGTGGTGGCAGGAGCGGCCGCCACGCTACTTCTGGGGCACCAACGAGAAGTCGCCCGACTTCAGCCGCGGACTCCTGCGGCCGTACCTCGACGCCGAGGCCGGCGATCTCGACGGCCTCTACGAGTGCCCCGAGCAGCCCTGGGGATCCTACCGGCCGCAAGGCGCCGCCGGGGCGCCCACGACCACCTACGGCTACAATGGCTACTACCTGTCGCCGGCGGCCACCCCCGGCTGGGCCTCGTCCATCAAACACCGCCCCTGGCGCTCGCAGCACACGATCAAGGAAGCCGCCAAGGTCTTCATGCTCGCCGACACCCTCATGGTCTGGGGCGGACAGACGCCCACCAACAACTGCCTGCTCGACCCGCCGTGGACCTTCTCGCGCGGAAAGTGGCGCGAGAACCCGAATACCACCCTGTGCTTCCGCCACATGGGCCACGCCAACGTCTGCTTCGCCGACGGCCACGTCGAATCCGTCGAACCGACCGTGCTGCTGGACGAGGAACACGCCGTCGGCTATGTGGGCGACTCCAACGCGCCGCACTACGTTCCCGACTGGGAGAAATGGTAAGACGCCCTCGCGCCGCGAGCCGCCGGCGCCACGGCCCGGCGGTGCATGCCTGCCAGGGACCATGCCTGTCCCGTCGAGCCGTCCGACAATGTGTTGTGTGATTCGTTGTTGCTGGGTGCCATGCCTGCCCCGTCAGGCATGGTGGCGAGGCCGCAGGCCCGGTCAACGGGAATATGTCATGTTTCCCGGTGCGCAGGCTCTCGCGCCGCCCCGTGCCGAGTTTGCTTCAAGAAGGCCGCGTCGAACTCACGATAACACTGTTGTGCCGCAAGACGCCGCGCCCGCACTATCGTCGCACCCGGGCCTCGGCGGCCGGCAAAGCCGTACCGGGGGGGACCGGGGTCGCCGTTGTGAAGCCAGATACTCTCAGCCTTCAGAAGCTGTTCGATGATCGTCTCGAGTTGCCGACCGTGCCTGCCGTGGCGATGGCGGTGCTGCGCATGGCGCAGAATCCGCGCGTGTCGATCGACCAGATGGCCCGCGTGATCGAGAAGGACCCTGCCCTGGCGGCGAAAGTGTTCCGCTTCGTCAACAGCAGCTACTTCGGCCTCGACAAGCCGATCAGCAGCCTCTCGCAGGCGATCGTGCGGCTGGGCATCCGGGCGACCACCGTCCTGACGCTCAGCTTCTCGCTGGTCGAGGCGAGCCAGCGCGTGGCCGACAAACGCTTCGATTTTCCGTCGTTCTGGCTGCGGTCGCTGGTGTCGGCGGTGGCCGCGCGGCGGATTGCCCACTACTCGGTCCGCGACCAGGCCGACCAGGCGTTTGTCGGGGCGCTGCTGGCCGACATCGGGTGCCCGTTCCTGTGCCGAGCCCAGCCCGAGCGGTACGCCACCGTGATGAAACGTTATCGCATGACGTCGGACGACCTGTCGGTGATCGAGTCGCGGGCCCTGGGGGTCACGCACGCCGACGTGTCGTCGCTGCTGCTGGGCCGCTGGCACCTGTCGGAGACGCTGGTGGCGGCCGTCGGCGCCCACTGCGACCCGGCCAGCCTCGATCCGGACACGCCGCAGTTCACGATCGCCGTGGTCATCATGGCCGCCAGCCTGATCGCCGATATGCTGATCCGCGGCCCGATCGAGCAGCGCGTGGCGGCCCTGGCGGACCTGTTCCGGCGGTACTTCACACTCCAGCCGGCCCACGTCAACGTCATTCTCGGAAGCCTGCGGCCGGAGTTGCAGGACATCGCCTCGATGTTGGATCTGCGGTTGCCGCCGCTGGACGAGTTGGAGAATCAGGCCAAGACCGAGATGCTCCGCGTAGCGATGGGGGCGGCCAGGCCGCCGGCGGGCGCGGCCGTGGCCGGCGGGTAAGCCGCCGCGAAGTCCGGACACGATCCTTCGGGAGCTGTGCAAGCCATGATCAAGACCGATAGCCGCAAGCACCAGCGCATCAAGTGCCGCGTGATCGTCGAACACGTCGGACCGACCGTGGACCTGTCGGCCGGAGGCATCCGCGTGCTGATGGCCAATCCGATCACGGAAGGGACGGAGGTCCGCCTGGCGTTCCAACTGCCCGAGAGCGAAGAGCTGGTGCAATGCCATGGCCGCGTGGCCTATGTGGACCAGAGCCAGATCGACGCGGAGCTTCGGGAGGTGGGAATCCAGTTTCTGCGGATGATGGCCCGGCACCGACAGGCAATAGCCGAGTACGTCGATGGCCGCGCGGACGACCCCGCCCACGCGGACCAGGCCGCCGATGCCTGAGGAGCACAGACCCCAGCAGCCGGTTGAAGAGACGCGACACAGCCGTCGTGGCAACAAGCGGCCATGGCGCCGGGAGACCTGCACGGTGTTGCGGCTGAATGATAAGTAATTACCGAAAACCAGCTTACGGGCTTGCCAAGACGTATTCAAGCAACAAACGTTGTCGAAAGCCAACGCGATCCGCATTCCCTGATACCCCAGAATCACCAGATTAACACCGCGTTGAACGAGTCTAACGTGTTTGCGTGAAAGACCTTACGTCGTTGTTCTGGATGGCGTGGCCGAGACTTGACTCCGGCGGCATGGGATTTGCTTTGATTAATGGGCGAGCACACGCCCTGTCGAGCGAGGGGAAACGACGAAGACCGGGCGCGGGGACAGATCGTGGTCCTGATGACCACGCACTGAGGGGTAGTTCATGCAACGCTGGATGTCCCTGGCTCTTGTAGTTGGACTGTGCGCACTGTCGGCAACGCCCGCAGGGGCCGAACCGATGTGCCCGCGCGGCGGCGACCGCGCCCAGACCGACGGCTGCGACGTCGCCGGCCCGACGCAGGACAGCCCCCTGCCTCTGCTGCCGCTCTGGCCAACAGTGGTGGCCCTGGGCTACATCAGCATCAGCCTCAAGGAACAGCTCCGCCGCCGCGGTCACAGCGCCGCCCCGCGCGGACGCACCTTCGACGATCTGATCACCCTGTCCGGCGCCGACCCGCACTCCCCGTCCGCCGACCCCGAACGACGACCGACCCCACACAAGGCCGGGTAGCCTGCCGCCTCCGAGCAATGAATGGACATGGCCGCATGGCTTGCGTCATGGCCCAGCCTGCGGCCGGACCGTGGCTCCCACCGCCGTCGGTGAGCGGGTAGGTCTGATCAACAGATCCGACACGCTGTGGGCCGAACAGAAGCAGCCGTCGGGTCCGTTGACCCGACCTACGTACTGCGTTCTCGATGGTCTTGCGTCGTGCGTCGTCAGGGACTTCGCCGCAGGTGTGCGATGCGCTGGTGGCCTGAGAGGTCTTTGCGGATCTCAAGGAGTTCGATCCCCGCCGCAGCACGGGACGAGAGTCGCTCGCGCAGGCGGTCGGCCTGATCGTGTCCGATCTCCATGAGCAGGTGCCCGCCGTCGGCCAGGTGCGGTCCCGCGCCGGCCAGAATCCGGTCAATCAAATCCATGCCGTCGGGGCCGGCCGCCAGGGCCATGTGCGGCTCGTGGTCGCGGACCTCGGGCATCAGGCCCGCCATGTCGGCGTCGCTGACGTAGGGCGGATTGGCCGTGATCAGGTCGAAGACGCGATCCTGCGGCGGCAAAGGCGCCAACGGCGCGAACAGGTCGCCCTCCAGCCACGTCACGCGGTCGGCCACGCCGCACCGGGCGGCGTTCTCGCGGGCCACGGCCAGGGCCTCGCTCGACAGGTCGGTGGCCGTGACGCGCGCCGACGGACACTCCGACGCGATCGCCAGGGCCACGCAGCCGCTGCCGGTACACAGGTCCAGGACGCGCGGCTCGGGGGGCGCGTGCGGCGCGCCGGCATCCACCAGTTCACCCGCCTCGGCGTCGCGCCGGTCCACGAACTGCCCGTCGCGGTACTCCCAGGCCGGTTTGCGTCGCGGACGCAGGACAGCCAGTGCCTCGTCCACGAGGAGTTCCGTCTCGGGCCGCGGGATGAGCACCGCCGGCGTCACCTTCAGCACCAGATGACGGAAATGGGCCTCGCCCACGAGGTACTGCGTGGGCACCCGGGCGGCGCGGCGACGGACCAGGTCGCGAAACGTGGACAACTCGGGGTCGGCGACGGTGCGGCCGTGCTGCACGTAGAGCTGGATGCGCTCGACCTTCAGCGCGTGAGCCAGGAGCAGCTCGGCCTCCAGGCGCGGCTCGTCGATGCCCCTGGACTCGAAGAACTGGCGCGTCCATTCGAGCAGCCGCAGAATCGTCCAGGCTCCGTCGTTGGTGGCGGTCACGCGGATGGCCTTTCGTCGAGGGTCACGAGGGTCTCGGGCAGGCCGAGGCGTCCGCGGCCGGTGGGGGCAATCTGCCTCGCGCGGCGAGCCAGCCGTTCGAGCGTGGCGGCAGTGCGATCGAGCAAGCCCGGCAAAGCGGTTTTCTGAACGACGTAGCCGTCGCGGCCGAAGCGGCGCGGATCGTCGGCGTGGCGGGTGCGTTTCCAGTCGCGTTCGGCCCTGACGGCGCTGCGCCGGGCGGCCCGGGCCGCATCCCGAAGCACGGCTGCCGTGTCGCGGGCGATCAATTTGGCCTGGACCGTGTCGCCGCGCGCCACGGCCTCCAGGCGCAGGCGGTCGAGCAGGGCCGTGTCCTGCCACGTCTGGAACCGCCCGAGCTGCTCGTCCAGCAGATCGGCCGCCAGAAGCCACATGCGGAACTCGCCTTTGTTGGCAGTGACCTGCGGCCGGGCGGCGTCGAGGCGTTGGCGCGCGGCGGCAATGGCCTTGCGCCGTGCGGCCGCGTCGGCCACGTCGTGCGGCGTGATCACGTGCTGGTGCTCGCGCGGATGCTCCACGAGGGCCTTGCGCAGCCGCAGGAGCCCGGGCGCTGCGGCGTGCAGCCGGCGGATCGCCTGCGCCGCGGAGGCGGGGCGGGCCAGGCCGTAGCGGTTGCGAACGAAGCGTGCGGCCGCTTTCGATTCGTCGGCCTTGGAGTCCTCGAACAGGGCCGCCCCCAGCGCCAGGCCCCAGTGCGTCGAGCCGCCCAGTTGCCGCTCGGGGCACCAGACGGTGTTGACCATGCCGATGACGCCGCGGGCGCGGTGGGCGTGGCCGACGCGGGCGAAGTCGCGGAGATTCGCCAGGTTCGACTCGTCGGGCATCGTCGTGGTGAAGACGCGGCCGGTGGCCGGGCACCCCAGCACCTGGAACCCCAGGTCCGTCAGGGTGCGGTTGTCGGCCTCGATGGGATGATCGACGAAGTAGTCCCAGTGAGCGACCATGCAGTCGCGCGGCACGCGGCGGGCGATCCGGGCATCCTTGACCAGGTGGTCGCCCCAGAGAATCATCCGTTTGCCGAGGCCCGTGACGATGCGGTGAATGGCCAGGACGTGGTCGGCGAAGAGCCGCCACTCGGGCAGCCCCCGGCGCCGGCAGCGCGGGCAGTCGCCGAACTGAACCTCGTCGAGCCCCACGTGCAGGTACGGGGCCGGGAAGACCTCGGCTGTCTCGGCCAGCACGTCGGCCAGCACCTCGAGCGACTCGGGGTGCGACGGGCACAGGGCGTTGAAATGCGTGGCCGAGCCCTCGAACAGGTGACGGTACTTCTTCAGATGCGTGATGTAGAGCGTGTGGCCGAGGGCCTCGACCTCGGGCACGACCTGGATGCCGTGCCGCGCGGCCAGGTCGATCAGCCGCGTCATCTGGTCGCGCGTCAGGGCGTAGCGTGAGCTGAGCTCCGACCGCCGCCGCAATCGCAACGAGCAGCCCTGGTCGTCGGTGAAATGCCAGAACAGGGTGTTGTAGCCCCAGTCGGCCAACTGCGGGATGAGCCGGCGATAGTAGTCGTACCGCTCGACGATCCGCACGCAATCGATCATGGCGGCGTTGATCCATCGGTCGGACATGAGCCGGTCTCCTTCTACATGCGCGCGAGTCGGTCCTCGTGGTCGGCCAGGCGGAGGGCCTGGATCAGCTCATCGAGCCGCCCGGCCATGACCGCGTCGAGGTTGTGGGCCGTGAAGCCGATGCGATGGTCGGTGACGCGGTTCTGCGGGAAGTTGTAGGTGCGGATGCGGGCGCTTCGGTCGCCGGAGCCGACCTTGAGCTTGCGGTCGGCCTCGCGTGCGGCGCGGCGTTCGGACTCGTAGAGGTCGAACAGTCGCGACTTCAGCAGGCGCCAGGCCTTGTCGCGGTTCTGGTGCTGGCTCTTGGACTCCTGCATCATGACGACGATGCCGGTCGGCAGGTGGGTCATGCGGACGGCGCTGGAGACCTTGTTGACGTTCTGGCCGCCGGGGCCGCCGGCCCGCATGACGTCGATGCGGACGTCCTCGTCCTTGATCTGGATGTCCAGTTCCTCGGGCTCGGGCATGACGGCGACCGTGGCGGCGGAGGTGTGGATGCGGCCCTGGGCCTCGGTGGCCGGGACGCGCTGGACGCGGTGCCCGCCGGACTCGTAGGCCAGGTCGCGGAAGGCGCCGTCGCCCTCGATGTTGACAATGACCTCGCGGAACCCGCCCAGGGGCGTCGGACTGGCCGACAGCACCTCGAACTTCCAGCCGTGGTCTTCGACGTAGTGCCGGTACATTTCCAACAGGTCGCCGGCGAACAGAGCGGCCTCGTCGCCGCCGGTGCCGGCGCGGATCTCGAGGATCAGGCTCCCGGCGTCCATGCGGTCCTCGGCTTCCAGGAGCATCGTCCGGAGCAACTCCAGAAGCGACTGCTCCTCGTGCTGCAACTGTTCGGCCTCGTCGGCGGCCAGTTGCCGCATCTCGGGGTCATCGGTCTCGGCCGCCATCTGCTCGGCCTCCTGGCGGCGGCGGGCGACGTCGCGGTACCGGCGGTACGGCTCCACCTGGCGCAGCAGGCGTCCGCGTTCGCGCATGAGCGGCTGAAGCCGCGACCCGTCGGCAGCAATCTCCGGCGACGCCAGGAGCGAGTCGATCTCGTCGAGCCGACGGCTCATGGCGTCGAGCGAGTCAAGGTATCCGATGTGCTGTTTGTCGGCCATCTGGGAAGCCTGCCACGAGCAAGGCGCCGCGTTCGGGGGTTCGTCTGCCGCCGGCGGCCAGGGACGGACCGCCGGTGAATGTGGAGAGGGCGGACACGCTCCTCATTGCCGGAGCGGCGTCCGCCCTCTTCGTCGGCCCAGCTACTTGCTGCCGGTGTTGGCGGCCTTGCGCTGGCCCCAGTTGTACTTCTTCTGGAACTTCTCGACGCGGCCGGCCGTGTCCACCAGTTTCTGCGTCCCGGTGTAGAACGGGTGGCAGCTCGAGCAGATTTCGACCTTGATCTGCGGCCGCGTGCTGCGCGTCTTGAAGCTGTTGCCGCAACCGCACGTCACCGTGCACTCGACGTACTTCGGATGGATCTTCTCTTTCACGACTCTCGCCCTCGATCAACGGCCCCCGAGGGGGCCTCCGTACAGTGCCCAAGCCCAATCTGAATGGGCAAGTGTACCGCACCGGGCCCGGAAATGCAAGCACTTTCGCCGCCCGGCCGCCGGGGGGGGGCACGTCACGTTTGCAGGTTCGCAGGCTCTCACACCGCGGAAACGGGGGGGGAAAGCGACGTAGGGTCGCTCGCGAGCGACCCTCGAAGGCCAGGTGCCCGCCCACGAACGTGACGTCCATCCCCCGGCGCAAGGAAGAAGCGCCACGGGCCGGCGTGCGGCCGCGGCGCTTCGGCATGTCCTCCGCCTGCGAGGCGACGTCACCCGACCGTGATCGGCTGCGTGCTCTCCCAGACACCGTGCATATTGCACTTTTCGAAGACCCGGAGGCCGCCGTTGGCGTCGTCGGTGTTGGCCGGAAGCGACACGGTGAACGTGACTTTCGGCTCGGTCATCGCGCCAGCCAGGTCCACGCGGGCCAGTTGCACGTATCCCTTGTACAATTCGATGGACTGGATGTGGTGCTCCGGCTCGTTCGGGTGCTTCAGCAGTTTGCCGACGTGGACGGTCACCTGGAACGGCTCGCCGGCCTTGACGGTGGTCGGAGCCTCGATGATCGGCAGATGCTTCTTCTCGAGGTCGGTCAGGTTCTTCGGGTCCTTGGGCTTGTTGACTTGCCTGAGCAAGGCGGGCAGTTCGGCCATGGTCTTGTCTCCTCTCTGGTTTGTAACGGATCCCGTAACGATGCGCCGCCGACAGGCAACAACAACCCACCGGCAGAGCAGACCGATTATAGTGGCAACCGCGTACGCGCGGGCGGAGAAAAGCCGTCGTGGCGTCAGATGGGGGCACGTCATGCTTGTGGGCGGGGAACTGGTCCGGGAATAACGCTCACCGTAGGGGCGGCTCGCTGCAAGTCCCGAGCCTCGTCGAGGGGCGAGCCGCCCTCACAGGCGCCTGTCCCTTGCGGGTCGCTCACGAGCGACCCCTACATCGCTTCCCGCCGCTGCCCACACACATGACTCGCCGGCGGTGCCTCGACGGGGCTGGCATGGCACCGGGCACACGAGGTTGACGGTCCCCCGTTTCTCGAAAGAGTTCAGGCGAAGTCACGATCCCCTCGTGACTTCGCCTGAACGTGATGGCGGTGCGAACCTACCCGACAGGAGCCGTCAGGTCGCGTCGTGATGGGCCGGTACCTGGGCTTGCGAGCCGTCGCCGGGGCGGTTGCCGGCCTCGAAGTACAGGTGCGCGTCGCGGACGGAAACGGTGATGATGTCCTTGCCTTCGTAGCTGCCGCGGAGGACCTCCTCGGAGAGGTAGTCCTCGATGAGGTTCTCGACGGTGCGACGCAGGGGCCGCGCGCCGAAGTCGGGGTTGTACCCCTTGTCGATCAGGAGCTGCTTGGCGTCGTCGTTGACGATCAGCTCCAGCCCCTTCTCGGTCAGGCGGCGGCGGATCTTGTTCAGTTCGAGGTCCACGATCTGGTTCATGTCGTCGCGCGTGAGGCTGCGGAACATGATCGTGTCGTCGAGTCGGTTGAGGAACTCGGGCCGGAAGTGCCGCTCGACTTCTTTCATCAGGGCGGTCTTCATCTGCTCGTAGTCGGCCTGCTGGCCCTTCTGGCGGAAGCCCATGCCGGCCTTGTTGGTGATGATGTTGGCGCCGAGGTTGCTCGTCAGGATGAGCACCGTGTTGCGGAAGTCGATGCGGCGGCCGAACGAGTCGGTCAGGCGGCCCTCTTCCATGATCTGAAGCAGCATGTTGTGCACGTCGCCGTGGGCCTTCTCGATCTCGTCCATGAGGATGACCGCGTAGGGGCGGCGGCGGATACGTTCGGTGAGCTGCCCGCCCTCTTCGTAGCCGACGTAGCCGGGCGGCGCGCCGATCAGGCGGCTCACGTTGTGCTTCTCCATGTACTCGCTCATATCGATCTGGAGCAGCGCGTCTTCGCTGCCGAACATGAACTC
Source organism: Phycisphaerae bacterium (assembly GCA_012729015.1). Classification (GTDB taxonomy): domain Bacteria; phylum Planctomycetota; class Phycisphaerae; order FEN-1346; family JAACEH01; genus JAAYDY01. The sequence continues at coordinate 67,926 of JAAYDY010000122.1, forward strand.
GGCCAGGGCCTTGGACAGCTCGGTCTTGCCGACGCCGGTCGGGCCGATGAACAGGAAACAGCCCATGGGCCGCCGCGGGTCTTTGAGGCCGCTGCGGCTGCGGCGGAGGCTCTTGGCGATGGCCTTGATGGCCTCGTCCTGGCTGACGATGCGTTTGTGCAGCTCGGTTTCCATGCGCAGGAGCCGCTCGGTCTCCTCGCTTTCCAGGCGCGTCAGCGGCACGCCCGTCATTTTCGATACCACCTCGGCCACGACCTCGGCGTCCACGACGCCGTCGACTTCCTTGGCCGAATCGCGCCAGCCGGCCAGGAGCTCGTCCTTGCGGGCCTTCAGGTCGTCGATCTTGTTGCGGAGCTCGGCGGCCTGCTCGTAGGCGCTGCGGGCCACGGCCTCTTCCTTCTCGCCGTTGAGCCGCTCGATCTCCGTCTCGATCTCCGCCACGTCCGGCGGACGGGTCATCGCCTTCAGGTGGATCCGCGCGCCGGCCTCGTCGATCACATCGATGGCCTTGTCAGGCAGGCAGCGGCCGGTGATGTAGCGGTTCGAGAGCTCGACCGACGCGCGCAGCGCGCCGTCGGTGATCTGCACCCGGTGATGCGCCTCGTAACGGTCGCGCAGGCCGCGAAGAATCTCGATGGTCTGTTCGGCCGTCGGCGGCTCGACGATGATCGTCTGGAACCGGCGCTCCAGGGCCCCGTCTTTCTCGACGTACTTGCGGTACTCGTCGAGCGTCGTGGCGCCGATGCACTGGATTTCGCCGCGGCTGAGGGCCGGTTTCAGCACGTTCGAGGCGTCGATGGCCCCTTCCGCGCCGCCGGCGCCCACCAACGTATGCAACTCGTCAATAAACAGGATGATGTTCTTCGCGCGGCGGACCTCGTTCATCACCGCCTTGATCCGTTCCTCGAACTGGCCGCGGTACTTTGTCCCCGCGACCATCAGCGCCAGGTCCAGCACCACGATCCGGCGGCTGCGGAGCAACTCCGGCACGCTGCCGTCGACGATCGCCTTGGCCAGCCCCTCGACGATGGCCGTCTTGCCCACGCCGGCCTCGCCCAGCAGCACGGGGTTGTTCTTCGTGCGACGGCACAGCACCTGCATCAGACGCTCGATCTCGTTCACGCGGCCAATCACCGGGTCCAGCTTGTTCTGCGCGGCCAACTCCGTGAGGTCACGTCCGAAGCTGTCCAGGGCGGGCGTCTTGCTCTTGCCGCGAGCGCCCTTGGCGCCCGGCTGCCCGCGTTCGGCACCCTGGCCGAACTCCGGCGGCTGACCGCCGAACTCGGTTTCCTCGGTCATCTCGGCCGTGGCGCCGAGGAGCTTCAGCACCTCCTCGCGCACCTCGTCCAGACGCAGACCCAGGTTCATCAGCACCTGGGCGGCCACGCCGTCCTGCTCGCGCAGCAGGCCCAGCAGCAGGTGCTCGGTCCCGACGTAGTTGTGGCCCAGCATCCGGGCTTCTTCGATGGCGAACTCGATGACCTTCTTGGCGCGCGGCGTCTGAGGCAGCTTGCCCATCGTGACCATCTGCGGACCGCTCTTGACGATCTTCTCGACCTCGATGCGAATCTTCTTCAGGTCGATGCTCATGTTCTTCAGACAGTTGGCCGCCACGCCGCTGCCTTCCTTGACCAGGCCCAGCAGCAGATGCTCGGTCCCCACGTACTCGTGGTTGAACCGCTGGGCCTCCTGGTTGGCCAGGGCCATCACCTTGCGGGCTCTGTCGGTGAATCGTTCGAACATTCGAGGTTTCCTTCCCAGGGCCGGGCGACCGCGGCTGCGGCCGCACACAAACCCGCTGTTAGCAACATGTTACAAGGTGCCCGGCACCCCAGTCACGCTACCGGACAGCCATACGGCAACTATTGTACACGCCTGGCGGTCCGTCGGCAAGCGCCACCGGAGGCGCAGGGACCGACCCAGACTGTATCGGCCAGAACCGCTCGCCCCCTTCGCCCGAAGATCGCGATTTTCAGTGCGAAAACGGGCAAAGGGCCGGCGCCGGCCCGGCCGATAAAAGACTATCCGGCCCACCACGGCGGCAACGCCGGGTGACGGGGACGCCGCTGTTGAAGGGCGGCTCGCCCCTCGACGAGGCTCGGGACTTGCAGCGAGCCGCCCCTACGGTGAACGAGGCGAGAGGTTTGCCTGTTCGACCCTCACCGCCCCTCGACTGCGCCCGGGGCACCTCTCCCTGCAAGCAGGGAGAGCAGCGGTTGACCGGGCGCTGGCGGCGCGGGAAGATATGTGGTGGGATACCGTAGGCCTGTCGGACACCGAGGAAGAGTCAGTGCGGAGGGCGTGCTGGTGCGGAGAGCGATTGCGTACGGGCTGGTGGCGGTGATCGTGGGCGGCATTCTGGCCGTGATGATCGGCTGGACCCTGGCGACGAGCGAGCCGGCGGGGTACACGCGGCCGGACGACTTCACCGCGCAGCAACTGAGCGACGAGGCGGCGAAGTTCAACGCCGCCGCGGCCAGGATTCACAACACCATCACCGACGCCTCGGGCGGCACGCCGCTGGACATCACGCTGACCGATGCGGCGATCAACGGGTACATCCGGAGCCTGCCGCCGGACCAGTTGCGGCAACTGCCGTCGGCGTTCGACAACCCGCAGGTGGTGTTCCGCGACGGGGAAGTGGTGCTGATGGGCGACGTGTACGTGAAGGGTCGCAAGGCGGTGGCGTCGATGCACCTGGCGGCCGAGGTGACCGAGGACGGGGACCTGCGGCTGGAGATGCGGACGACCAAGGCCGGTCGGCTGCCGCTGCCGGACATGATCAGCAACGACACGGTCGCTCACCTGGACCGGAAGATCGAGGACATGCAGTCACGCGGCGAGGCCGCCGGCGGCGACGACCGCCGGGCCCAGGTGGCTGACGCCAAACTGATGGCCCTGATGAGCTTGCGCGGACTGCTGAAGGGCGAGCCCGTGACGCTGGAAACCCGTCGGCAACGGTTGAAGCTGGACGCACTGGAAATCCTGGACGGGCGGATCCACGTCGTGGGGCGGAACGTCGAAAAACCCGCGGAGTGATCAGTCGATGTCGGCCACGGTGTCGTCGGCCTCGGCGGACACTTCGCCGAGGGCCTCCAGGGCGCGGCGGGCGGCTTTCTGCTCGGCCTCTTTTTTGCTCAGGCCCCAGGCGCTCGGGAACCGGCGGCCGTCCAGCACCACGGCCACCTCGAACGCCTTGCTGTGGTCCGGGCCCTTCTCGTCGAGCACCTCGTAGTTGGGCGTCTGGCCCACCTTGTGCTGGGCATATTGCTGCATCATGCTCTTGTAGTTCAGCTCGTGGGCCCCTTCGGCCACGCGGTCAATCTCCGGCTCCATGAGCCGCAGCACCAGGCGACTGGCCACGTCGAACCCGCCGTCGATGTACACGGCGCCGATGAGGCTTTCCAGGGCACAGGCCGAGAGGCTCGAGGGCAGGCCGCCCTCGGTTTCCATGCCCTTGCTCAGGAACAGCAGCTTGTCGATGCCCAGCCCCGTGGCGACGGTAGCGCACGTGCTGCGACTCACGACGACGCTCTTGATCCGCGTCAGGTCGCCTTCGGTGAACTTTGGATAGCGACGGAACAGTTCCTCGCAGACCACCAGGCCCAGCACGGCGTCGCCGAGGAACTCGAGACGTTCGTTGCTGTCGAGGTAGTGCGGCGCCACGCTGGCATGCGTTAACGCCTTGACCAGAAGGGACTTGTCCGAGAACTGGTATCCCAGAATCTGCTCACAGCCGACAACTGCCTCGTCGCGCGATTCGGCCAACCGGGTTCGTCCTTTCCATCGAGGGAGCGCCCCTGACGCCAGGCGCGGTCTTACGAAGGCCCATTCTAAAACGCCGCCGCCGCCTTGTCAACGCGGCGCGCCCCCCGCCGGCAACAAAAGAAACGGGCGTCCCGCAGGTGGGGACGCCCGTCTGAACTGGACATTTGGCGTAGAGAACCCGTGGCACAGCCGGCCTCGGGCGTGCCGGTGATTACTTCAGCCCGGCCGCCGCGCGCAACTTGGCCGCCATGTCGGTCTTTTCCCACGTGAACCCGGCCTCGTTGCGACCGAAGTGGCCGCCCGACGACGTCTGCGTGTAGATCGGCCGACGCAGGTTCAGGTGCTTGATCATCTCCTGCGGCCGCAGCGGGAACGTCTTGCGGATCAACTGGCAGATCTTGGTTTCGCTGATCTTGCCCGTGCCGAAGGTGTCCGCCTTGACCGAAAGCGGATCGGCGACGCCGATGGCGTAGCTGAGCTGCACCTCGCACCGGTCCGCCAGACCGGCGGCCACGACGTTCTTGGCCACGTACCGGGCCATGTACGCCGCCGAACGGTCCACCTTCGACGGGTCCTTGCCGCTGAAGGCGCCGCCGCCGTGACGGCCCATGCCGCCGTAGGTGTCCACGATGATCTTGCGGCCGGTCAGGCCGGTGTCCCCGTGCGGGCCGCCCGTCTCGAACCGGCCCGTCGGGTTGATGTGGTAGATCGTGTCCTTGTCCAGCATCCCCTTCGGGAACACCGGCTTGATCACCTTGTCGATGATCTGCTTGCGGACCGACGGCTTGTTGGTGTCCACGCTCGGGTGATGCTGCGTGGAGATGACCACGGTGTGGACGCGGCACGGCTTGTCGCCGCAGTATTCCACGGTCACCTGGCTCTTGCCGTCCGGGCGGACCCACGGCAGGATCTTCTTCTGCCGGACCTCGGCCAGGCGCAGCACAAGCTTCTGCGCCATCTCGATCGGCATCGGCATCAGCTCTTTGGTCTCGCGGCAGGCATAGCCGAACATCAGGCCCTGATCGCCGGCGCCACCGGGATCCACCCCGCGGGCGATGTCCGGGCTCTGCCGGTTCAGACTGATCAGGATGCCGCAACTATCGGCGTCGAAGCCGATCCCGGCCTCGGTGTAGCCGATGTCGCGGATCGTCTGGCGGACGATGTCGCGCACGTTCACCTGGGCCTTGGTCGTGACCTCGCCGGCCACGACAACCAGGCCCGTCGTGACGAGCGTCTCGCATGCCACGCGGCTGGACGCGTCCTCGGCCAGCATCGCATCCAGAATCGCATCGGAAATCCGGTCCGCCACCTTGTCCGGGTGGCCCATCGTCACCGACTCGCTCGTGAAGTAATGATGCTCCGGCTCCGGCCCGCAGGCGCACCGGGCACATCCCTTCCCAGCCTTCTTCGACGTCTTCGCCACGCACAGTCTCCTTATGAAAAGGGTTCACGTCCTCTCAAGCCCGTTAAGTATACTCGCCCGCCGTCGCCGTTCAAGCCCGAATCTGCGGCCAAGGCCAAGGGGACATGCGGGGATGCACGTCACGTTTGTGGCGGGCAACGGGTCTGGGAATAACGCCGATCGTAGGGGCGGCGCGATGGGAGGGCCGGCGCGAGCGGGCGGATTCGAGGGTCAGTCGATTTCGCGGCGGTTGAAGAGGAACGTGCCGACGAGGAGCACGAAGGCGACGTATCCGACGGTGTAGAGGCCGACCCAGCCGGTGTAGGCCCAGAGACCCTCGAAGGCGGGCTCGTCGGCCATGGCGGCCGAGACCTGGTTGACGATGTCGAAGTTCTGGAGGAACGGGAGCAGATGGGCCGCCGGGGTGACGGTGTCGCGGACCAGGGCGGTCGAGTGCCGCACGGCGTCGGTGAGGAACTCCGTGAGGTGGCCGACCAGGTAGAGGCCGAAGGTGACGATGACGGCCAGGACGCGGCTGAAGCCTGCGCTGAGGACGACGGCCACGGCGGCGAGGATGGCCCCGCGGTAGAGGATCATGACGCAGGCCGGCAAGGTGCTGGCGGCGTGGTTCCACATTTTGGCCTGGAATTCGAGGACCGGGGCACTCTGGCTCATGCTGAAGGCACCGTGTCGCTCGGCAGGCATGGCTCCGTTGTAGACCTTGACGTAGGTGGTGAGGAAGACCAGCAGGGCGAGGACGGCCGTGGCGGCGGCCAGGGCCAGAACGATGCCGGCGAATTTCCCGACGAGCAGTTGCCAGCGTGCGACGGGCTTGGCCAGCAGGGCCAGGACGGTTTTGGACTCCAGTTCCTCGGCGACGCTGCTGGCGGCCGTGAGGGCCACCAGGAACACGATGGCCAGGGCCGAGGTGTGCAGGGCCAGGTCCTTGAACAGGACGACCTCGTCGGCGAACCCGAAGAGCGGCACGACCATCATCAGCAGGAGCACGGCGGCGGCCAGGGCCAGGACGAGGATGAAGACGGGCTGGCGCACGACCTCGCGGAAGGTGTTGATCGAGATGGCAGCGATGCTTTGCACGCGACTCCTCCGGTCCCGCGGGACGGTCCGCCGTCGGGGCCGCCTTACTTTACCCGGCGGCGGCGGCAAAGGCAAGATGCGATGGTTCAGTTCGACGGGCTGTTAGGTCTTGAATCGCCGTAGGGGATGGCCTATCATAGCCTGTTACGACGTATAGCGGCAACACCCACAGGGAAGGATCCGAAAGCCATGAGCGAACTGCCGGAGGAGATTCGGCGGCGAGTCGAGCGGGACCTCGAGGCCTTGAAGCGCGGGGCGGTGGAGATCTACTCGTGCGAGGAGCTGGGCGTGCGGCTCGGGGAGAGCTACCAGACGGGTCGGCCCCTGCGCGTCAAGCTCGGGATGGATCCGACGGCCCCGGACATTCACCTGGGGCACACGGTAGTGCTGCGCAAGATGCGGCAGTTTCAGGACCTGGGCCACAAGGCGGTGCTGATCATCGGGGACTACACGGCTCGCGTGGGCGACCCGTCGGGCCAGAACAAAACGCGGCCGGTGTTGTCGCCGGAGGCCATCGACGCTCACGCCGAGACGTACCTGGCCCAGGCGGGGAAGGTGCTGGACCTGGCGCCGGAGAAGCTGGAGGTCCGCCGCAACAGCGAGTGGCTGGCGAAGCTGTCGTTCGCGGACGTGATCCGGCTGACGAGCAAGATGACGGTGGCGCGGATGCTGGAGCGAGACACGTTCGCGTTGCGGCACAAGTCGGGCGACCCGATCGGCATTCACGAGTTTCTGTACCCTCTGATGCAGGGGTACGACTCGATGATGATCGAGGCGGACGTGGAACTGGGCGGCACGGACCAGACGTTCAACAACCTGGTGGGTCGCGACCTTCAGCGTGACGCCGGGCAGAAGCCGCAGATCGTGATGATCATGCCGATCCTGGTGGGTCTGGACGGCGTTCAAAAGATGTCCAAGAGCAAGGGCAACTATATCGGCGTGACGGATGCGCCGGCCGACATGTACGGCAAGGCGATGAGCATTCCGGACGAGCTGATGGGGAACTATTACGAGTTGCTGACGTCGGTGTCGGCCGACGAGCGCCGCGAGCTGACGGGGGGCAAGGTGCACCCGCGTGAGGCGAAGGCGCGTCTGGCGCGGACGATTGTGGAGCAGTTCCACGGTCCGGAGGCGGCGGCCGCGGCGGCCGCGGAGTTTGACCGCGTGTTCGCCCAGAAGGAGCAGCCGACGGAGATGCCGGAGGTGACGGTCGGGGCGGGCGAGTTGGGCGAGGGGGGCATCTGGATCGCGCGGCTGATCGGCCTGTGCGGTTTCGCCCGGAGCAACGGGGAAGCGATGCGGCTCGTGCAGCAGGGCGGTGTGACGCTGGACGAGCAGACGATCGCGGACCCGAAGGGGAACGTGACGTTTGCCGACGGGGCGGTGCTGAAAGTGGGCAAGCGCCGCTTCGCGCGGCTGAGGGTGAGATGAGTGCAGGCAAGGTGTTTCGCATGCCTGACGGGGCAGGCATGGCACCCGGCCACGCGGATGTGTAGGGTGGGTCCACCGGACCCACGCGGATGTGCAGACCGTAGGGTGGCTGCTCGCAGCCACGCGGAGACTATGAAACTTCCGAAACTTGATCCTCAGAAGCAGTACGACGGGCTCTACGTGGTGGATTTCGGCGACACGGCGGGCGTGGGCTACACGGCCGAGGAAGTCGCCATGCTGCTGGAGAGCGACCGGTATCGCGACGCGCGGGTGTACAAGGTACACCGGATGCTGCCGGACGGAACGGTGGAGCTCAAGGGCGTGTCGTCGCGTCGGTTCGACGCGGAGTCGGCGTTCGTGTTCTGCTCGCGCGATGCCGAGCGGGCGTCGAAGGATTTCGACGACCTGGCGGCGCTGGCCGAGCGCGATCCGTTGCCGTGCAAGGCGCGGCTGGTGTACGGCGGGCTGGGCTACCAGCCGGCGTTTCCGTGGGTGACGGCGATACTGTACCCGGCAGAGTACGAGGACGAACTGAGCGCCTGGCTGCTGAAGCACGACGTGCGCGCGGGCGAGACGGTGGACGCGGGGATCAGCCACGCGACGGTGGTGGCGAACAATCTTCAGGTGCGCCGTCACGCGCAGTTGGCCAGCCAGGCGTGGCGCGCCAGCCGCAGCCGCGACGAGGTGCTTCGCAGCGTCGGCCGGGCGGTGCAGCGGTAGGATTGGGGGGGGGCACGATCATGCTGGCAGGCAGGATACGTCACAAGATGGCGCTGGCGGTCACGACGTTCGCGTTGCGGCACCTCGGGCCGAAGCGGCCGTACGAAGGCGAGGTCGAGGAGGCGGCGCGAGAGGACTGGAAGTCGTCGATGCGGCGGCTGGGCCTGAGGCGGCACACGCCGTGGCACGACCGGTTCCGGCAGTCGTGGATTCGGATTCGCCGGGATCGGTAGGACACCGGCGCGGAGCACGCGCGCGGGTCCGGGGATACGCCCCCCATGCTGTCGACTCCTCTCCCCTTCTAAGGGGAGAGGGTGGCCCGAAGGGCCGGGTGAGGGGGCGCGGCAGAGAACGCCGCGCGTGCGGAGGACCTTCTCCGCTCGACCCTGACCGCCCCTCGACGGCGCTCGGCCGCTCTCCCTGCAAGCAGGGCGAGGGGTGGTGGTGCGTGCTTCGCATACGCATGCCCGACAAGCGCGTGGGTCCGGGGGACCCACCCTACATATTCCGTCGGTCGTCGCCTCTTGCCTGGAAGCGACGACCGGCGGACACGGGACACGGGAACTCATGGACAGCCAGGCACCGAAAGGGTTGGTCGTGTTGAATCATGCAATCGTCGGTTGCGGGGTCATCAGCAACATTCACGGCACGTGCCTGGGGATGGTTCGCGGCAGCCGGCTGGCGGCCGTGATGGACATCGTGCCCGAGAAGGCGAAGGCCCTCGGCGAGAAGTACAACGTGCCCTACTTCACCGACCGGGACCAGATGCTGCGCGAGGTGCCGATCGACGTGGTCCACGTCTGCACGCCGAGCGGCAACCACCATGAGATTGCGATGTGGGCGGCGGCCAACCGGAAGCACTGCTTCTGCGAGAAGCCGATGGACGTGACGCTGGAGGCGATGGACCTGATCACCGCGGCGTTCAAGAAGAGCGGCACGTACTACGGCGGCTGCTTCATGAACCGGTTCAACCCGCCGGCGCAGTTGTTCAAGAAGGCGGTGGAGTCGGGACGGTTCGGCCGCGTGACGACGGCGTCGGCGCAGTGCATCTGGTGGCGGACGCAGGAGTATTACGAGTCGGGCGACTGGCGCGGGACGTGGGAGCTGGACGGCGGCGGTTGCCTGATGAACCAGGCGGTTCACTACGTGGACCTGATCCAGTGGCTGGTGGGGAGCCCGGTGAAGTCGATCCGGGCGTACACGGGCCTGCTGGCACACGAGCGGATTGCCGTGGAGGACACGGCGGTGGCGATCCTGAAGTTCGCCAACGGGGCGCTGGGCGTGATTCACGGCACGACGGCCGCGTACCCCGGCCCGCACGGGACCGTGGAGGTCTGCGGCGACAAGGGCAACGCCAGCTACGACGGGAAGATCATCCGGTGGAAGTTCGCGGACGAGCAGGCCGAGGACAAGACGATCCTGGAGACCGGCGGCGTGCCGCCCGCGGCGAAGCCGGCCGACGGCGCGACCACTGGCAGCGACCCGGCGGCCCTGGGCGCGTACCATGTGATGTTCACGCGCGCGTTCCAGGAGTTCAGCGACGCGATCCAGTCGGGCACGCCGAACGCCCTGGGCACGGCTGAGCACCGCAAGGCCGTCGAGATCATTCTGGGCATCTACGAATCGGCCCGCCGCGGAGGCGAAGAAGTGCGTCTGCCGCTGAAGAAGAGCGCGATCCCCGTGCCGATGAGCCTGCCCGCCGGTTACGCCGAGAAGGTGAAGGGCGCGATCCATCCGACGCTGCCGGAGGCGATGGTGACGTTCCGCAAGAAGCGGGCGTCGGCGAAGAAGGGTGCCAGGGGCAAGAGCGCCAAGGCGAAGTCGAGCGGCAAGGCGGCCAAGGCCACGGCGAAAAAGAGCCCGAAATCGGCCCGCAAGGCCAAGCGAGGGAGGAAATAGCGTCGCAGGCGCGTGGGCGGCGGCTCGCGAGGTGCCCCCTGCGATTTTCGCGTGGCTGCCCCTCGGCAGTGCTCGGGAACTGCGTCAAGCAGCCACCCTACGGGGCTGTGCGACAAACGCGTGGGTCCGGGGGACCCACCCTACATACTCCTCTCCCCTTCTAAGGGGAGAGGGTGGCCCGAAGGGCCGGGTGAGGGGGACACCGGAGAGAACGGTGCGCGTGTGGAGGGCCGTCCCTGCTCGACCCTCACCGCCCCTCGACTACGCTCGGGGCCCCTCTCCCTGCAAGCAGGGCGAGGGGTGAAGGTGCGTGCGTTGCACGCGCTGTCTGACAACAGTCCGCGTGGGTCCGGGGGACCCACCCTACATGTCTTACGATCCATCAGGAGTTGTTCTCTCATGCCCATGGGCGTTGTAGCGATTGTCGGTCGGCCGAATGTCGGCAAGTCGAGTCTGCTGAATTGTCTGGCGCGGCAGCGGATCGCGATTGTCGATCCGACGGCCGGCGTCACGCGCGACCGCGTGTCAACGATCATCGAGTTCGACGGCAGGTATTTCGAGCTGGTGGACACCGGCGGCATGGGCATCGAGGACGCCGACGCGCTGACGGCCCAGGTGGAGGAGCAGATCACGCGGGCGCTGGACGAGGCGCACCTGGTGCTGATGGTGGTGGACGTGCGCGAGGGCGTGACGCCGCTGGACAAGCTGGTGGCCGAGCGTCTGCGGAAACAAGCCAAGCCCGTGATCCTCGTGGCGAACAAGGCCGACAGCGACAAGCTGGACCAGGAGGCCCCGAACTTCTACGCGCTGGGGCTGGGCGATCCGCTGTGCGTGTCGGCGACGGAGCACCGACGGCGAGAGACACTGCTGGAGACGATTCTGTCGCGGCTGCCCGAGCCGGGCGAGGACGAGCGTCCTGCGGAGTCGGCGATGCGGATCGCGATTGTCGGGAAGCGGAACGCGGGCAAGAGCACGTTCATCAACGCGCTGGCCGGCGAGCCGCGCGTGATCGTCAGCGAGGTGCCGGGCACGACGCGCGACAGCGTGGACATCCGGATCGAGAAGGACGGGCTGGTCTACACGGTGGTCGACACGGCGGGGCTGCGGAAGAAAGCGAAAGTCAAGGGCGACATCGAGTACTACAGCCGCGTGAGGGCCGAAGAGGCCATCCGACGGGCCGACGTCGTAATGCACTTCATCGACGCGATGGTGCCGCTGTCGGGGGTGGACAAGCACCTGGGCAGCTACGTGATGGAGCAGCGGAAGCCGGTGGTGCTGGTGGTGAACAAGTGGGACCTGGCGGTGGCGAAGGCGACGACGGACGAGTTCGGGGACTACCTGAGCCACGAGCTGCCGGGCCTGGAGTTCGCCCCGATCGTGTTCACGACGGCCCTGGACGGCAAGAACACGGAGACGGCCCTGGACGCGGCGCGGAGCCTGTACAAGCAGGCTCGGACGCGCGTCTCGACGTCGCGGATCAACAAGGCGATTGACGAGGCGGTCCGCCGCCGCAAACCGCCGAGCGGCAAACAGGGGCAGCTCATCCGCATCTACTACGGGACGCAGGTGGCGGTGGACCCGCCGACGCTGACGCTGTTCGTCAATGAACCGTCGCACGTGTCGGAGGACTACGCGCGGTACCTGGTGAACCGGTTCCGGGAGATTCTGCCGTTCTCGGAAGTGCCGATGCGGCTGATCTTCCGTCGCTCCGGCGGCGACGCGGAGAAGGACACCGCGGCCCGGACGCGCGGCAAGTCGTCGGCTTCCGGTCGAGGCGACCGGACCCGTCGCGGGGCCGGCCGCAGCGCCCCGCCCGGCGACAAGCGCCGCGCCTCGCACCGCGGCCCGGCGGCCCGCCCGCCCCGCAAGCAGCGGCGGCGGTAGGCGGCGTCCGCGTCTTGCCCTGTCGCGCCGCATGGATCATGCGTTGGAGCCAACCAGGGGCAGGACGCCTTGCGGTCCCTGTGCAAGAAATCCGTACCGCGCCGCGACGCATCCACGAGAGCGTTGACGGACCTCCCTGCCCTTCCCCCCTGCTCGTGCCGCCTTGTGCCGGCGCGCCGCCACGCAGTACAATGACAAGGACTTTCGTGCGCCGCCACGGTTACATCACAAAGGAGCCGCGATGCAACACCGTAAGACCATAGGGCCGTTGCCGTTCGCGCCGTGTGCGCGGCACATGCTGGGACGGGTGGCCGCCATGGCGTGCCTGGCGGCGACGTTGTCGGGGTGCCGTGGGCCGGAGGCGGCGCGGCCGGACGGCACTCTGGCGGCGCCGGGAGCAAGCCGGGACGCCGAGGCGTTGCAACGGCCGGCTGCATCGAAGGAGACGACCGTGACCGAACCGAAACCGATCGAGACGCTGATGCGGACGGTGGACCTGAACGTGGGGCAGACGCGTGAGGTGGTGCTGTGCGACGGGCGGACGGCGACGGTGAAGCTGGTGGCGCTCGGCGAAGAGCGGGACGACCTTCGCGGCGCGGTCCGCCGCGCGACGGCCACGGTGCAGATCAACGGTCGCGAGGCAGTGCTGACGGCCGGGGCGTACGAACTGCCGGCCCTGGTGGGTCGCGTGCAGGCGGATTGCGCGGTAACGAAAGCCTACGTGGCGAACAATCGGAGCAACCCGTGGGCGCTGGACACCGACGCGCGCGTGCGACTGTGGCCGGGCGGGTGGCCGTGGGTGCGAGCCGAGACGTTCGCCTATCCGGTCCGCCAGCGCTGGTTCGCCACGCAGACGCAGATGGCCAACGAGCCGACGTTCGTCGACGGCGTGGAGAGCCCGGCGGCCAAGCGCGTCTACTATCACGACGGCCTGGACATCGGCGGCCCGGACGGCCTGCTGGAGGTGACCTCGACGACGGACGGCCTGGTGGTCGTGGCGGGCGAGGCGCGCCTGGCGGGCCGCGAGGGACTACCCGCGAAAGGCCGGACCGACACGGTCTATGTGCTGGACGGTCGCGGGTGGCTGCATCGTTACAGCCACCTGGCGAGCGTGGCAGTGCGCGTGGGGCAGTCGGTGGCCAAGGGCGAGAAGCTCGGCGTGCTGGGCAAGGAGGGCGACAGCGGCGGCTGGTCGCACCTCCACTACGCCATCAGCGCCGTGCAGCCGTCGGGCCGGTGGGGCACGGTCGAGGGGTACGCGTTTCTGTGGCAGGCGTACGTGCAGCAGTACGGTCCGAAGTTGCTGGCGGTGGCGCGGCCGCACGCGCTGGCCTGGACCGGCCAGAAGGTGACACTCGACGGGTCGCGGTCGTGGGCCGCATGCAACAATATCACAGGCTACTTCTGGACGTTCGGCGACGGCACGGTGGCCCGCGGGGCGAAGGTGGAGCGGACCTACGAGAAGGCCGGCGAGTATTGCGAGACGCTCGAAGTGACGGACTGCCGCGGCAACCTGGAGGTGGATTTCGCCACGGTGCAGGTGATCGACCGCGAGCACCCGGACCGGTTGCCGCCGGGGGTACATGCGTGCTACGTGCCGACGTTCGACATCGCGCCGGGCGACCCGGTGACGTTCCTGGTGCGGACGTTCGGCACAACGGAGCGTCAGGAGGTGTGGGACTTCGGCGACGGCACGCCGCCGGTGACGACAAAATCCGACGGCAACGTCGATCCGCACGCCCGGGACGGCTATGCCGTGACGGAGCACCGGTTCGCGAAGACGGGGCGCTACATCGTCACGGTCCGCCGCAGTGACGAGCACGGGCAGGAGGCGACGGCGCGCATGGCGGTGTACGTGGAGCGCAAACGCTGAGGACATGAAGGAGCGGAGGAATGGCGCGACTGACCAGCCGTGAACGGTTCCAGCGGGTATTCGAGCACCGTGACGCCGACCGCGTGCCGATCATCGATTCGCCATGGGCGGGGACGATCGCCCGGTGGCACCGCGAGGGCATGCCCGCGGGGGTCCACTTCACGGAGTACTTCGACATCGACTGCGTGGCCGGGATCGGCACGGACACCAGTCCGCGGTATGCGGTCCGCACCGTCGAGGAGACCGACGAGTGGGCCATTCGCACGACGCGCTGGGGCGGCACGCAGAAGGAGTGGAAGCGGCAGGACTCGACGCCGGAGTTCATCAGCTTCACGATCACGGATCCGGACTCGTGGCGCGAGGCGAGGCGGCGGATGGCGCCCGACGACGACCGCGTGGACTGGGCGAAGCTGGCCCGCGACTACCCCCGGTGGCGCGAGCGCGGCCAATGGATCCAGGCCGGTCTCTGGTTCGGATTCGACGTCACGCACTCGTGGATGGTCGGCACGGAGCGCGTCCTGATGGCCCTGGTGGAGAATCCGGAGTGGCTCGTGGACATGTGGAACCACGAGCTCGACGTGCAGTTGGCCCTGCTCGACAAGGTGCTCGATCGCGGCTACACGTTCGACTCGGTGTTCTGGTGGGACGACATGGGGTACAAGCACAGCCAGTTTTTCTCGCTGGCGATGTACCGGGAGCTGCTGAAGCCCGTGCATGGGCGGGCCATTGAGTGGGCGCACGCGCGCGGCATCAAGGCGCACCTGCACTCCTGCGGCGACGTGAACCCGTTCGTGCCCGAGCTGGTGGGCCTGGGGCTGGACGCGCTGAACCCGCTGGAGGTCAAGGCCGGCATGGATCCGGTGGCCCTGAAACGGGAGTTCGGTGATCGCCTGGTGCTTCACGGCGGGATCAACGCGGTGCTGTGGGACGATTTCGACCGCATCGCGGCGGAGATTCGCCGCGTGGTGCCGGTCGTGAAAGAGCACGGCGGGTACATCTTCTCGAGCGACCACTCGGTGCCCAACACCGTCAGCCTGGACACCTTCCGCCGCATCACGGACCTGGCCAAAGAGGCAGGGTCCTACGAGTAGAACCGCGTCGCGAGCGGATTCCCGTGGCGCACCGGTCACGTCTCCTGCGACATCCGCAGGCGTGCCAACTCCCGTTCGCGGGCGGCTACCAGGTCCTGGCGGCCGATGAGCGCGACGACCTTGCCGTCGGCATCCACCACAGGCAGTTGATCGTACTTGACGCTCGCGAAGTGGCCCATCACCGCCGACAGGTCGGTCTCCTCGCGCAGCGGGTCGACGTTCTCGCTCATCATGTCCTCGGCGATGATCACGCGGCCCATGTCGGCACGGTAGAGGAACCGTCGCAGGTCGTCGAAGTCGATCAGGCCGACGAGGCGGCCGCGCTCGTCGGCCACGGGAAAGACCGCCTGGGTGGTCGTGGGCACCAGGGGGATGATGGATTCCAGCGTGGCGTCGGGCCGCAACGACGTGAAGGGCGGTCGCTCGGCGGCAAGCAGGCCGCGGACCGTCATGCCCTTGAGGACGTCGCGGATGAACTCGCCCTGGTGGGCGGGCGAATCGATGCGCGAGGGCACCTGCTCGCGATAGATGGCATGTTTGCGGCCGCTGACCAGGTACGCCAGCGCGGCGACCCACATGGCCGGCACAAGCAGTTCGTAGCCGCCGGTCAGTTCGGACACGATGATGATGGTGCTGATGGGCGTCTTGGCGGCGGCGGAGAAGAAGGCGGCCATGCCGAGGATCACGAAGATATCGATGCGGGTGACGACCGACGGCATGGCCATCTGGAGGAGCAGTCCGACGGCGCCGCCCAGGGTGCCGCCAATGACCATGCTCGGACCGAACACGCCTCCGGAACCGCCCGAGCCGATGGTCAGCGACGTCGTAAGGATTTTGCCGAAACCGACAACCAGCAGGAGGATGACGGCCGCCATGGGGCTGTAGGCCAGATCGCCGCTCAGGGCCTTCTGGAGGATGCCGTAGCCGAACGAGAGGATGTTCATGGCGTCGTCGCGGGCGCTGCCGCCGAGTCCCGCGACGGCGTAGCAGGCGGCCACGGCGAAAACGCCGGCCAGGACGGCGCCGACGGCGGGCTTCAGTTGCCGCGGGATGCCGAGCCGCTTGAAGAGTTCGCTGAGGCCGTAGAAGCTGCGGACGTAGATCATGGCGGCACCGACCATGGCCAGGGCTAGCACGGCCAGCGGACCCAGCAGGAGCGGATTGTCGAACGCCAGGTGCGGCGCGATGTCGAAAATGTGGTCGAAGCCGGACGGCTGGCCGAAGACGTAGACGGCCATGAGGCCGTAGACGCAGTAGGCCACGGCGCAGGCGATGAACGACGGGATGATGGCCTGGCTCTCGAAGTCCTCGTCGCGATAGAGCACCTCGGAGGCGAAGATGGCGCCGGCCAGCGGCGCGCGAAAGATAGCGGCCACGCCGGCGCCCATGCCGGCGGCCAGCAGGAGTCGGCGTTCGTACTCGGACAGCTTCAGGCGCACGGCCAGGAACGAGCCGAAGCCCGCGCCGATCTGGGCGATGGGGCCTTCGCGGCCGCCGGAGCCGCCGGAACCGATGGTCAGTGCGCTGGCGATGATTTTCACCAGGGGCACGCGCGGCCGAATGAGGCCGTGGTTGCGGTGGAACGCTTTGATCGCGGCGTCGGTGCCGTGGCCCTCGGCCTCGGGGGCGAGCGTATAGACGAGCAGTCCCGAGAGCACTCCGCCGCCGGCCATGACGGCCAGCAGGAGCCACGGGGAGAAGCCGCCGGCGACCGCAGCCGCCGACTCGAACAGGAAATCGCCCTCGTGTGCCGGCCCGGTGGGGTGATAGCCGGCCACGCGTTCGAGGCCGTAGTAGACAATGTAGCGCGACAGGACCTGAAAGGCCACGGCGCCCAGGCCGGCCACGGTGCCCACGAGGGCCGCCAGGAGAACAAGTCGGCCGACGGATCGAATGTGGCCGGAGGTCGCCCGCGACCCGCCGAACCATCCTGCAAGACGAGGCATCTTCATCGCGATCGGAACGTGCTGCGCCAGGAAACGAAGCGACGACGACGGCGCAGCGGCCGCCGCGTCGCGATTCACGTCACCATGATAGGCCATCTTGATGGTCGGGGCAACAGCCGTTTTGGGTTTGCGTCGCGCGCCGCGGGTGGCCATAATGCGCGTCGCGAACGCGGCCTCGCTTGCCGCAACGACACCGAGCCCTGAGGATCAGCGCGTGACCTGTGCAGGACGATACTTCGTGTGGCGGGGTCTGGCGACGGCCGTGGCCGTGGCCTGCCTGGCAGCCGGGTGCGGCAACCGTGACGAGGACGGCCTGGCCGCTGGAGGCGTCAACCGCCCGGCGACGGCCACGGTCTGGCAGGAGGCCGAACAGTACGAGGAGCCCGATGCGGCCGCGACGCCCAAGGCGATTGACCGCCCCGCGGCATCGAGGGGCCTGGTGCTCGATCCCGCGGAGGTGGATCGGCCGGGCGCGAAAGTCCGCTACACGGTCACGCTGCCGGAAGCCATCGGCGAGGCGCGCCTCGTGTTTCGCTATGCCCGGGAGAAGTGGGGCCGCGAGATTCCGCCGGCCGAGTTCGCCGTGGTCCTCACCGCCGGCGGCCGCACGACGCGGCGCACCGTGACGTTCGGCGACACGGGCGGCTGGGGACAGCGGCCGCAACAGTGGCGTCTGCGCGGCGTCGCGCTGGGCGATCTTCCGGCCGGATCGTGCGTGGTGGAGCTGGAAGCCGTCAACGAATTCACCCGGGTGCTGCTGGACGGGTTCTGGATCGTGCCGTCGTCGCTGGCGATGTCGGCGGACGAGACCTCGTCGCTGAGCCGCATGCTCGGCGTCGCCGGCGGCTGGGTCGGCCTGTCGGCCGAGGATGCGGCGATCAATCAGTGCGCCGATCGGGTGGTGCGGGTGGCAGCGCGGAGCTTCGACGGTCGAAAGCCCGAGTTGACAGCCGCCCTGGAAGGTATGACGCTTCGATCCGACCAGGCGGCGCTGGCTCCGGGAAGCCTGGCTCCGGGCCAGAGGGTCGAGCTGACGGTGTGCGGCCACGGCGACGCGCCGGGCGACAAGCACATTCGGTTCGTGCACCTGGAGCTTCCGGCGCTGGACGACGGCATCTACCGGCTGCGCGTGACGGCGGCGGCGCCCGCCGGCACGATGGCCGTTCCGGCGATGCTCTGGGGCAAGCTCCTGACGGATCTGGACGCGACGGTCGGTCGGCTGAAGGAACGGCAGCAGCGGCTACCGGCCGCCGCCGAGGCGGCGCGGTGTGCGGCGGACTTCGAGCATGCGGTCAAGTACCTGTTGAACGGCCGGGAATTGCTGTCCGACGACACGTTCGACCTGGCGATGGTGATTTGCGGCATTCGCCGCACGATCGACCAGTCGCAGGAGACGCTTCGGCGGCTCGATGCCGGGCAGTCGCCGTACGACGGCCGCACGGGCGACCTGCGTCTGGCCCTGCGCGTCAACGGTGTCCTGGCGCCGTATCGCATGGTGATTCCCGAGGGGCGCGATCCGGCATCGACGATGCCGACGGTGGTCCTGATCCACGGGTCCGGCGAGAACGAGGACATCTGGCTCGACATGGGCGACGACATCGTGGCCCGCGAGGCGGCGCGACGCGGGTACCTGGTCCTCGCGCCGCGGCGTCTGGCCCAGGACGAGCGCTACGAGATTCTGGACCATTTCCTGGCCGAGGCGGTGAAGGCCCATCCCATGATCGACCGGCAGCGGATCTTTCTGGGCGGCCACTCGCGCGGCGGATTCGCGTCGTGGGAACTGGCCGCTCGTCATCCCGGTCGGTTTCGCGCCATTGCCTGCGTCTGCGGGGTCACCGATGCCTCCCTGGCGTCGCAACTCGCATCGGTCCCGGTGCTGCTGATTCACGGCGAGAAGGACACGACCGTCAGCCCTCAGGTGACGCGCGATGCCGCCGCGGCGCTTCAGCGCCTGGGATACGACCACCAGGTGCACCTGTTCCCCGACAACGGCCACGAGCTGCGCAATCACGCGGCCATTTATGTCCCGCTGATCTTCGATTTCTTCGACCGGTACCGTTAGGGCTGTCACCCCTTGCGTGTGCCGAGGATGCGCGGCGCGGGCTCGGTGGCAAGGCGGACCGAGATGCGGCCAGCCAGGTTCGCCGCCACGCGGGCGACGGCCTCGGCGGCCGTGGCGTCGGTGTCGAGCACGCGGTCGGGCCGCCCGTCGTCGCCGGCGGCGCGAATCGACAGGTTCAGCGGCAGGTCGCCCAGGTACGGCGCCTGGATCGACGCGGCGGCCGTCTCCACGGTGCCGTGGCCGAACAGGTCCGTGGCCTTGCCGCAATGCGGGCATGTGAAGCTCGACATGTTCTCGATGAATCCGAGAATCGCAATGTCGGTGCTGCGGTACAGGGCGGCGGCCTTCATCGCGTCCTGGAGGGCCACCTCCTGGGGCGTGGAGACGATGACCGCGCCGGTGACCGGCGCCAGCTGCGCCAGCGACAGATGCACGTCGCCGGTGCCGGGCGGCAGATCGATGACCAGGTAATCCAGCTCGCCCCAGTCAGTGTCGGTCAGGAGTTGCTCGAGGGCCTTGTGAATGAGCGGCCCGCGCCAGGCCAGGGCCTTGTCGGGATCAATCAGCAGGCCGATGCTCATCATGGCCAAGCCGCAGGCCTGCACCGGCTGGAGGCGGCCGTCGACGAGGTCGGGGCGGCGGCCGGCGACGCCGAGCATCCGCGGAATGCTCGGGCCGTAGAAATCCGCGTCGAGCAGGCCCACGCGGGCCCCCTGCCGCGAAAGCGACAAGGCTGTGAAGACCGCGACGGTGCTCTTGCCGACGCCGCCTTTGCCGGCGCCGACGGCGATGATGTTCTTGACCATGGGCAACGGCGTGTCGGCGGCGTCTTCGGCCTCCGCCGCGGCGGCGCTGCGCACGCGACTGGTGACGTGGATGTCCACGCGCTGGACGCCCGGCACGGCCGACAGGGCGGCGCGAATGTCATCCTGCATTCGGGCTTTCATCGGGCAGGCCGGCGTCGTCAGTTCGAGCGTCAGGCTCACGCGGCCGTCGCCGTCGGCGCGCACGTCCTTGACCATTTCGAGCGAAACCAGGTCGCGGCCCAGTTCCGGATCGTTGACCGACGACAGGGCCTTCATCAGCACTTCGTGTGACAGCATGGCAGAAACCTTTCCAGGCCGCCGCGCGGCGACCGTCAGAGAATGAATGGCGCCGGCACTTCGATCAATGCGAAGGCGGCGTCGGTGAGGCGGGCGATCCCGGAGACGCCGGCGAAACGCCCGATGCCGGCCCGGGCGGCACGGATCCCGCGGCGGCAGCCCGCAGGCGGTCCAGCTCGTCCTGCACCGGCCAGCGCGAGAATGCCATGTACGCCAGGATCAGGGACGACCCAAAGGGCAGCAACGACAAGAACCCCAGGGCCCAGTGGTGCCCCATCTTGTGGAAGAGCTTGCAGAAGACGACCACGAAGAAGACCGCCAGGACGAGCGAGATGATCGACAGGACGACCAGCGCGGCCATGAAGAGCGCCGGCGACACGTTCATCATCTCGTGAAGCGGTTGGGATCGCGAGGGCATCGGAATTCCTCCGTGGCGGCACACGCGGCCCGCCCGTCGCCCGACCGACTGCCGGCGCCGCAGGGCCGCACGCCGCACAGTATACGCCACCGTGCGGCCTAATAGCAAGGCGGCGATGGGACGATTGCCGTAGCGCGCACGGCGCCTGCTCTCAGCCGCGAGGAAGGGGCCATTCATTCGACATGCCTGACGGGGCGAGCCTGTCCGACAATTCGATGCGTGGTTCGTTGTTGCTGGGTGCCTGCCCCGTCGGGCCTGTCCGACAATTCGTTGTGTGGTTCGTTGTTGCTGGGTGCCATGCCTGCCCCGTCAGGCATGGGCA
>JAAYDY010000012.1 GCA_012729015.1 Phycisphaerae bacterium
CGCTCAGCAAGGAAGTCCGCGAGCAGACTGAGGAACTGATGCGCGGTTCGCGGCCCGCGACCACCGTCTGCTCGTCGTCGCTGGAACTCGGCATCGACATCGGTTCCGTCAAGTCCGTCGGACAGATTGGCGCTCCGTGGTCGGTCAGTTCGTTGGTGCAGCGCCTCGGCCGCAGCGGCCGGCGCGAGGGCGAGCCGTCGATCATGCGGGTGTACGTCGCCATTGACCGACCGGACAGCAAATCGGCTCTCGTCGACCGTCTCTATCCCGAGTTGCTTCAGGGCATCGCCCTCACCGAGTTGATGCTGGAGCGGTGGATTGAGCCGCCCGACATCCGGGGACTTGATCTGAGCACCTGCCTTCAGCAGGTACTGAGTGTGCTGGCCGAGACCGGGGGAACGTCAGCCCAGAACCTGCTCGATACGCTCGTCAACGATGGTGCGTTTCGCGGCGTGGAGCCGGACCTGCTCGTGGACCTGCTGCTGAGCATGGCCGAGCACGACCTCGTGGAACGCATGGAGACCGAGGGTGACCTGATCCTGGGCATTGCCGGCCAGGAGATCGTTTCGCACTATCAGTTCTACAGCGCCTTCGCCACGCCGGAGGAGTACCGTGTCACGTGCGATGGGCGTTTGATCGGCCTGCTGCCAGCCCTGTTCCTGCCGTCGGAACGGGATCACCTGATTCTGGCTGCACGCCGCTGGGAAGTCGTCGGCATTGACCATGATCGCGGGGAAATCGAGGTTCGGCCGGCCCGTTCTCACAAACCGCCGAAGTTCCTGGGGGGCGGTGGCGAGATCCATTCACGCGTGCGTCAGAAGATGCGAGAGGTGGTGACTGGCAACGGGGATGCTCGCTACCTCAATGACGAAGGCACCCAGATGCTGCGAGAGGCGCGTGCAGCCGCCACGGCTGCCGGCCTGGCCAATAGGAACGTCATTCCTACAGGAGACGGCTCCTGTGTCTGGTTCACATGGACCGGGACGGTCGTCCAACGCACGCTGATGGCCATGGCCAGAATGCTCGGTCTTGACGCTCAGGACCAGAACGTCGCCATCGAATTCGGTCACTCGACGGACGAGGTCAAGGAGCGACTCCGCTGCCTGTCGGCCACCTCCCCCGCGGCCCTGTCCCTGGCCGAGCACGTCCCGACCCGCTTCATCCGGAAATACGACCCGTACCTGAGCGAAGACTTGCTCCGTCGCCAGCTGGCTGAATCCTTGCTGGATGTTTCAGGAGCCATGTATCTGGTCAGCGCGGCGACGGTATAGCCCATGTGCGGACTCCTTCGGATGGTCTACAAGTGCTCTACCGCAACTCAGTCACGACCAGTTTCTGGCAGACTGCACGCGTCCAGGCCGCTGTGGAGACAGCTTGACAGTCCTTGTCTATTACTAGATGATGTCGCGATCTGATGGCGAGTCCGCACCTCTGAATTCGTGGCTATTGCCTCGGGGAGGTTCATATGGCTGACATCGTGTCGGGTCTGGCCGGAAGGCTGAGCGAACCTGAATTGAGCAAGCCGCTACAGGAGGCCAGTCGGTCGTTGACATCGCTCGTTGAGGACGGTGCTTACGTCGGCGAAGTCTACTCGCTCGGATACGACGAAGCCCTTGTCCAGATACACGACTTCCACCGCCAACAGGTCGGCGGCATACCTGCACTCTCCTTCCTGATCGCCACACGTGTCGCTCCTGCCGCCCTGGCCGACGTTCGACAGGAGGACGCGTCCATCGTGCTCTTGCGTGTCCTCGACAAAGCCGACCTCCCTAATGCGGACGAAGCCTTGCGCGTCAGAGTTGAGACGGCGCAGCGAGTCAGCGGGGAAGTGGCTCGGCATTGGGACGACCGGGCCGTCATGGATCCCACGACGCACAACTTACTCAGCTACGCTGGCGTCCGATGCCGAGTGCTGGGAACGTACTACATGGTTAACACCGGCTCGGACGCTGCCCCCGCGTTCCGCCTCTTCTTCGGCTCGGACCTCAGCAATTACTACCCCAACCGCGGCCTGAAGGTCTTTAAGCCGCGCGGCAGCGTGCTAGAGGCCATCGTGAACTTCCGAGACCCCCGGTTGCCCGTTTCCGCACAAGACAGCCATGTCCCGGTCGGCCAGGTTCGTTACGCTTCGAGCCATCGTCCCTTCCAAGGCATCGATGGCGTGTCCGTGCAGATCACACCGACTGACCTTCTCGGCCAGAAGACCGCGCTATTCGGCATGACTCGCACCGGCAAGTCGAACACCACGAAGATCATGTTGAAGTCGATCTTCGCCCTCAGGTGGCGCCAGCACCCTGTCCGCATCGGCCAGATCGTTTTCGACCCCAACGGCGAGTATGCAAACGAGAACGAGCAGGATTCCGGCGGTCATGGATTGAATGCCGAGGCGATCAAAAACGTGTGGAAGTGCGGCCCGGCCGAGCAGCACGAGTCGCTGAAAGAGGATGTGGTCACGTACGGCATTATGACGCATCCCAACGACCCGCATCGGCGGCTCATGCTGCTGAACTTCTACCGGGACGAGAACATCGCGATTGGCAAGGAAATCATTGATAACGCGCTGGCCGACTACAGCGACAAGTACATCGCGAACTTTCGGGACGTTCGGATGGATGCGCCACCAGAAGACGAGCGGTCTGCGACAATTCGCTTTCAGCGACGGCTGCTCTGCTACCGCGCTCTGTTGTGTGACGCCGGTTTCGATACGCCATCTGACATGAAGCCGGTCACGAAGGGCTTGTTCTCAAAGGAGCTTCTGGCCGCCATGGAGAATTCCACGTCGGCCGACGCCAATGAGCATGCCGCCGCTGCAAGGGCCCTCCGCAATCCTGGCAGTTGGCCTCAGGTAGCGCAGGCTTGCTCGATCCTGAATCAGTTCATCAACGACCGGCAAAGCGGCTACGACCAGTTTGATCGTCAGCAGATGGCTCAGAAGGAAAAGGAAGGCAGGGAAGCTACGCCGTGGGCAGATGCGGACTTGAAAGGGGTCCTTGGGATGTGGAACTACCGTAACGGCCCGCGTCTGGTTGGCAGCGTGAGAGAACAGCATACATCCAGCACCAGCGGCGACTACGCGGATGTGATCTGCGATGAATTGGAGGCGGGCCGACTGGTGATTGTGGACCAGTCAAGCGGCAACCCCGTGCTCAATAAGGCGGCAGCGGACCGCGTGATTCGTCGCGTCTTTGAGCGGAACCAGCAGCGGTTCCGTTCCGCGCAGCAGGCACCGGAGATTCTCGTATACGTCGAGGAAGCTCATAACATCCTGCCGTCCTCTCGCGAGCTTGACTTCCAAGACATCTGGGTCCGTACGGCGAAGGAGGGTGCGAAGTACCACATCGGGCTGGTCTATGCGACGCAGGAGGTGAGTTCGATTCAGCAGAACATCCTGCGGAACACGGCCAACTGGTTCATTGGCCATCTGAACAACACCGACGAGACGCGCGAAATCCGCAAGTTCTACGACTTCGCGGATTTCGAGGGCAGCATCCTCCGGGCCCAAGACAAAGGGTTCATCCGTGTGAAGACACTGTCGAACCCGTATGTCATACCCGTACAGGTGGATCGCTTCCTCATCGAGGACACTGCGAACTCTCAGGGGGCGTGACATGCCATACGACGGCGAATACGCGACATACCGTCCCCTGCATCGCATCTCTGAATGCCAGAGGGTCAAGGGCCTTCTGTCTCGCTCCAAGCTCTTGGAGGCGGCGCGGGCCACTTACGCCCCCGAGCCGGCCGAAGCCCCGCCGCAGGTGGCGACCCTGCCTCGGTTCATCCTTGCCGTTGACGGCAGCTACGCCGAGGTAGACGTGAAGAACGGGTATCCGGGAGCCAAGGTCGGATACTGCACCGCGGCGAGCGTGCTTCTTGACTTGCATCTTATCGGCGAACTGGATGCCAATCGCCCGGTTGATCCCGTGGAGTTCCGCAAGACGGAGCAGGCCGCGAGCGTCGATGCCGCACTGCCGGGCAGCAATGTAGTCACACGAAGACAGGCCTCCGCACGGGCGTCTTTCCGAGAGGAGCTATATGACCTCTTCACCGACATCGTCGTCGACGAAGACGACCGAACGAACCTGCTTTCGACCTACGAAGCCTTGCTCGCACTGAAGCCCACGGCCAACCCTCAGAGTTGCCCTTACAAAGAGTCCCACGGCTGCACCGGGGAGTTCGCGGTCAGTTCTGGCTGCACAGCGTGTCCGATCTGTGGTCGCCCTGTCTACTCGACAGACGCCCTTCGCATCCATGAGCGATTCCGCGACATCGGAACGAACGGCGAGGCGTTCGGCCTGGTGATGCAGGTGATCGAACGGCTGCTCGTGATCCATTTTCTACGTTGCTTTGAGCGACGGAGATTGCTGGAACGGCTCACATCGCTTGCCTTCTTCATCGACGGCCCACTGGCGGCGTTCGGGCCGCCTGCCTGGCTGAGCGCCGCGATAAGCCGGGAACTCAAGCGGCTCAATCAGAAGGCGCAGGCGGCAAGTGGCCAAGACCTTCTGATCTTGGGCATCGAGAAAACCGGAGCTTTCGTGCAGCACTTCGAGGAAATCGACCAGACGGAAACGCCGGGGCAGCAACTCTTCTCCCCTCGGCAGTACATGCTTGTGACGGATGGCTACATCAAGGAGCGAATCCTGCATTCAGACAGCCACAAGCGGTACGGCGAAGACACCTATTTCGGCCGCAAGTTCTTCTACAAGGCACAGAGCGGGGCACGGATCGTCGCTAGCATCCCGTTCCTGTCCGACGCTCAAGACACCATCGACAGTGACGACGTCTCCCTCTATCCGCAGTTCGCTACCGTTTGCACGCTTCTGGACCGCGTGGTGTCGTCGCGGTACGCGAACGCGGTGTCTCCGTTGATCGCGGCCAACGCTCAAGCCGCCATCCCGCTGCAACTGGGGTCGAAGGTATTGACGCAACTGGCGAGAGCGCTGCCAGGGACGGCTGAGAATGGCGGATAACGGCAAGACATTCGGCACCGCAGCGAAGAGGTGGGAGGGAATCGGCCCATACTACGCCATGTTCCCGATCCGCTTTGCCGATGCCGTGATCAAAGAGTACACGGCAGAGGGCGAGACGGTGCTTGACCCGTTCGCGGGCCGCGGGACCGCGATTTTCAGCGCGGCGGCACTGGGGAGGCGTGGGATCGGCATTGAGATAAGTCCCGTCGGATGGGTCTATGCCAAGGCCAAACTCTGCCCTGCGCCTTTGGTGCAAGTCGAGGAGCGGCTGCTAGAGATTGCCGACGCTGACGGCAAGTACGCCGTGCAGGCTCGATCCTTGCCCAAGTTCTTCAAGAAGTGCTTCTCTCCTTCCGTCCGGCGTTTCCTGCTTGCTGCCCGGGCCCGACTCGATTGGCGCAGATGCATTTGCGACAGGACGCTGATGGCGATCCTGTTGGTTTACCTCCACGGCAAGGAAGGCCAGGCCCTATCGAACCAGATGCGGCAGGCGAAGGCCATGTCACCGCACTATGCCATCAAGTGGTGGGCTGAGAACGAAAGCAAGCCGCCCAACCTCGATGCTGTGGAGTTCATGCAGCAGCGAATCCGCTGGCGTTACGCGAAAGGTGTGGTTGAGGCGAACGGCAGCCGGGTGTACCTGGGCAACAGCACTGCCTTGCTGCCGCAACTAGCGCAACGGGTGCGCAAAGAGGGGGTTCCAAAAGCGAAGCTCCTGCTCACGTCGCCACCGTACTTTGGCGTCACGAACTACCACTACGACCAATGGCTTCGTCTCTGGCTGCTCGGATTTGAGACAGACGCCTACGTTGCGCGTGGGCCGTACCAGGGGCGCTTCACTCACCCCGACCGTTACAAGAGCCTCCTCAAGAAGATCTTCGGCCGCGCGGCCAAGCTTGTCACGGACGACGCCGTGATCTACGTCCGCACCAGCAACGACCCATTCACCAAGCAAGCCACGCTTGATGCCATGCTCGAAGCGTTCCCGGGTAAACGGCTGATCGAGAGACGGCGGCCATTCCGAAAGCCCACACAGACGCATCTTTTTGGTGACAAGACCCCCAAGCCGGGCGAAGTGGACCTGGTCCTGATGGCAGACGGCCGGGGTAGGCGTAACCGTTGAAGCAGAACGCCGCAGGCCTGACGGTGGTTTCATTCTCGACGTTGTTCCGGACGACGCAGGTGACCATCGATCCGACGCCGTGCAAGCTGCTGATGGTGAAATGATCCAGAGTTTGCCTCGCGCGAGACGACCTGAAATGCCGCTTGTGTCCGAGGCCGTGGTTGTGGAGGAAGCAGCGTGCCGTCGTTCGTGGCCATTGACTTCGAAACAGCGAACTATGGCAGGGACTCCGCCTGCGCCATCGGCCTCGTGAAGGTCGAACGAGGACGGATTGTCGCCACGGAGTACCGGCTGATAGATCCCCAGGATTGCTTCGAGCCTCGGTTCGTAGGCATCCACGGCATTGGCCCTGACGATGTGGCGGACGCCCCTGGTTTCGATGTCGTGTGGAGAGAGCTTCTCCCCTTGCTGCACGGTGCCACGTTTCTGGCTGCTCACAATTCCAGCTTCGACGAGTCGGTCCTCATGGCGTGTTGCAGTGCTTACGGAATTAGGCCACCGCGCCAGCCGTTCCTCTGCACAATGCGTCTGGCTCGGGAGAAGTGGCGGCTCTACCCGACGAATCTACCTGCGGTCTGTTCGGCCCTGGGGATAGAACTCGATCACCACAATGCCATGTCCGACGCGCTGGCTTGCGCCCAGATTGTCCTCCTGGCAAGGTGATGACATCTGGGGGCCTGGACCAATCCGGGCAAGCGGCCTTCCCATTTCGAGTTGGGGTATCTCTGGCGAGGAGACGTACCTGCGGCCGAAACCGTCGCGCGTCCGGAAGGGTGATTTCGTAAGTGCTTGGCAACCAGCCACTTCTGACATCCGCACGCGCTGGGGGTGAGTGTGGAAGTAACAGAGACAGAGACGCCGAAAAGGGAGATTTCGGGGCGTTTTGGGGGCAGATCGTGGCGAGCGCGTCAGGATGTCCAACGCACGTTCCGGCGCGGCGACATGCGCGAAAAGCCTGTAGAATAAGGCCCAAATGAGTGGAGGCCGCTGGTGGTCGCCAGCGGGCTTCGTTTCAACAGAGACGGTGTTTCGAGAAGAAAAATGGTGGAGTGCGACGGCGGGACTGAACGGGCCAGCCGAGACCTGCGGTTTTCCCTCAATCTGGGCAGGTTGGGCGGCTTGGAACCGCCAAGAACCTGGTCGTCCGGGTGTCTCCGGGGCGTGCAGAGACGCCGTGGCACTGCAATGGCACTGCTTTGGCACCGCAATGGCACTGGGCGGCCCGCTTTGGCACCGGTGCCATTAGGATCGTTGCACCGGTGACAATGCCGCAGGTCATCGGCTTGGCTGCCCCCAATCCTCGACTCGGAGTTCGGGAGCAACATCCCTGATTCGCCTCATGGCATCGTTCGACACCAAGATCAGGTTTCTCTCGATGGCCTGTGCCGCGATCCACAGGTCGTTCTCTTGGATGCCGAGTTCCTTGGACGTTGTGGGACTGGTCAGTTCCTCCGGGCGCATCCCCTTCTTCCTCTTCTCGCCCGGAGCGTACTTCTCGAACACCCTTGCCCGGAGGTCTCCGTAGACAAAAGTCGTGCCGCGAGTAACGTCCAGGAGCAGCCGGTTGTGAACAAACTCCACCTCGACTTGGGATCTGAACTCCTCAAGGCGCTGCTGAATCTCTTGCGGAGCGGTTTGGATTCCATATTCGATCTCGCCCAAGACGATGGTCGAGGTGAGCAACAAGGTCTCGGTGCGCATGAGTCGCCCGATGTTGTCGGAAACCGTAGCGTGCCGGGGGCGCGTCGCATCCAACCAATCGCTTACAGCGTTGGTGTCGAGGAGGTAGCCTTTCATTCGTCCTCCTCGAAATCTTCCGTTGCCCGCCGCAGTGCCTCACTTACCTCAGGCGATTCGAATGTTCTGTGTGCCGCGAGAATCGAGTCGGCTGTAGACCCCTTGAACGCCGCAGACAGGTACTCGTACAAGTGAAGCCGCGGCTCGAACTCTGCCGGAAAGTACCGGTCGAGACGGTATGGAACGCCGACTCGCCTGTGCCCTGCAAAGAGGTCAAGAAGCTGCCGCTCAGTCTGAGGCGGCAAATCGTAGGCCTTCAGCACGAGAGCGTCAAGTCGAACGGCCATCAGCAAGAGTTTCTCTGATGCCGATGACGACTGGCCCTTGGCGGTTCTATGATACTCGACCACTTGCCGCGTGATCTCGTCAGTCAACTGCTTTGACGCCGCCGGCATAGGCATCCGCTCCAGGATGCCTGGTAGATTGTGCCTGCTTCGGGCATGTGTGTAAGCAAAGGCATTTGCCAGCGGGGAATTGAGCAGTGCCCACAGGAATTCCAGAGAGACGCGCTCATCACGGGGACGAATGGCGTTGAAGTTGTTTGTGAACGCGTGGCCTTCGCGGTCGATGATGGCTTTGATTCGCCACGGACCACGACTTGCACGTGCGTGGTTGAGAAGAATCTGTGGCAATCTATCTGCTCCAAGGCGGGCGGGCTGCATGACCTCAGGAGAGATGTTCAGCCAGACTTCTGGCGGGTGGGCGTGCGTTTGCAGCGACCTGCCCAGTCGCATGAACCCCCTAACGGCCACCGGGAAAGGTTCCGCAGACGAGCGCAATATCTTCTTGGACAAGCTGGAGCGATAGGACAGCCCCTCTCCGACCTCGGCGAACTCCTGCAGGTGAGGCAGCGATGTGGTGTAGCGCCAAACCTCGGGCAAGTCCGGCAACACAAACTCAGCTTGCGAGGAACTACAGATGGACTGCTGCGATACGTTTCGCCAGGTTGAAACACTGTAATCCAGACGAAACGCGTCCATATCCCACTCCCGAACCCGCCGGTACGAGACGGCGTGCAGATTTCGGGGAGCTCTTACCCGCCGGCCCATGAGGATAGCGGAATCGGCGTCCGAGAAAGAGAATACCTTGTCAGGGAAAAGGCATATCTCCTTGAGCTCGAATTGCTCGCAGAGCAGGTGGCGAAGATCACTGGCGTTCGTGCCGTACAGAATCCCCTGGGGCACGACGAAGCCAAAGACACCCCGCATGCGCAACTGCGGCAGAACCTGGCTCAAGACCTCGGCCGTCTTGTTGATGTGGGCGACGGCGGCGCCTCTGGCTGAATACCCCTCGCGGTCCTGGCGCGAGAAGTCCTCGAAGGGGGGATTTCCAAGCAACACCGAGGCCTGCTGAGCCTTGTTCGTGAGAAGAGAACCGGTAAACATATCGCTGCAGACCAAGTCCCATCCGTTCGGATTGGGAATATCCGCCAAGGTCAGGGACAGTCGGGCGATCTCGACCGCAAACGAGTCGATCTCCACCCCGTGCAGGTGCTTCCTCAGGTACTGCTTGCGATCCGCCTGCCTCTCGGGCGGTAGCAACTCCTTCAGCAGTCGCATGGCGGCAACCAGAAAAGCTGCGTGGCCACAGGCCGGCTCGAACACGTCGCGTTCGTCCTCGGGAATCTCCTGTATCCACGGGGCGAGCTTCCACACCAGATAGTCAACCAGGTACTGGGGCGTGCTATGTGTCCCGAGCGCGGCGCGAGTCTCACTGGTGATGAGTGCGCTTTCGTACACGTGGGCCAGCGATTCGGTGGTCACGTGGCCCAAATGGCTGAAGCGGTGGATTTCGTCCGCCGCAGCCTCAAGCGCCCTTTGCTGACGAGGGTTCACGATATCGATGCTGCGTGAGCCGCTATCACGCGAGTCGTAGTGCCGTGCAACCTTGGCGAAGACGTCCTCCACATTGCCGAAATCGAGCGTGATGAATCCTGGAACCCTCTTGTCTTGGAGTATCTTGGCGGCCAGAAGCCAGAACACAGACTTGAGGAGCCAGTGTCCGCTCTCGACGGACACGTCCGACTTTCTGGGCCAGAGAGAACGGCGAAGGTTATGAACGACCCTTTCGATCAGCCCGGTCAGCCGCTCTCCAATCTCCCGCTCGACGACAGGCATCAGCCCCGCATCCACGAAGCTCAATTGAAACTGCTGGTCGAGTCGCCCCCATGTCTTGGCGCGGAAAACCGCCTCGGGGGCGAGATCGCCCGCACGCTTTCGGAAAAACGCCTCGGCTTTCTCGTGCGGTATCTGTTCTGCCAGTTCCGCGTTGTTGCCGTGCTGCGTCCAGAGCTCCAGCGTCTGAGGAGTGATGGCAATGACCAGCGGCGCCCCAAGTTCGCGGCACGAGACGACCTCGGAACGAACATCTCCGGCGGGCACCTGAATTGTGGCCACGCACGCAGAGCGGGCATCCATTGGCTCGTGGGCAAAAGCGACGAGAGGCACGACCTTATCGCTGCCGAACCGGAAATCCGCGCGTAGCAGGGAGTCGCTGTAGCCACACAGCGACGCCAGGTACCGTTTGACGCGTTGAACTATCAGCGTTGACGTGATGGCCGCTTTCCTCCCCGCAGTCTTTCAGTAGTCGCGGTACTTCTATCTTCGTCATTCGGACGGCTGCGTCAATAGTCCCGCCGCCGCTGGGTGCCGCCGCTGGGCATCGGGGGGTCAAAGCAAGTGATAATACCCAGGATGCTCCGATCGGTCAAACCCGATCAGCCCGGCGTCGGACAATTCGCCGAGCACCCGCTTGGCCGTCCGGATGCTGATGCCGAATTCCTTCTCGACTTCCAGACGCGTGACCTTGCCCTCGGCCGCCAGCCGGGCCAACACCCACCGTTGCTTCTCGCAGAGCCGCAGGACCGGTTTGGCAGAGGTTCCACCTGGTTCGGCCTTTACCGACGACTGGCCCGTCAGGGTGCCGACTTCGTCGTAGACCTCGACGACGATCCAGTCCTGCAGGAAATACCCCTGCTCGTCGTTGTCGATCACATCGTTCTGCTTGCAGGTCCGGCCCACCTGCTTCCGCATGATCTTGGTGATGCGGGACCGCAGGCTGCCGACGGCGCGGATCAGCGTGTTCTGCTCGGGCTCCGGGTCCAGCTTCCCGGCCAGCACGCGACTGCCCAGGTGAACGGGTTTGCCGTGGCGGTTCTTCTCCCGCAGCGACTGCAGGATCCCCCACGCCAGACCCTGCCGGCTCTCCTCGGCGATGGTCTCGCCGCACAGGTCAATGCGGTGCGGATGAAACGCCAACACGCCGCCCTCGAACGGCAGGAGCGATTCCTCCGCGCCCCCGGCGGCGGCCGTCAGGCGGAACCGGCGGTGCTTGGTCATGACCTCCTCGATGACGGCAGCCAGCGTTCGGCCGAACGCCGGAAAGGGCTTCGAGATGCTGCCGTCGACGCCGATCTCCTGCAGGTCCGTGAGCATGTCGACGCACTGCTGGTGGTACGCCGTCATGAGGATGACGGGCACCGCGCCCCGCCCCTTGCGCTCCTGAATCTGCCGCAGCAGGTTCTTGCCGAACTCTGGCGAGTCCTTGCCGCCGGCCCGCGAGGGAATCTGCAGGTCCAGCAGGATCAGGTCGTAGTCGTTGGATGCCAGCAGGCCATTGGCCTCCTGCTGGTGTTGGGCCCAGTCGCTCTCGTGGCCCAGCGAAGCCAGGCAGTCGTCGATAGTCTCGGTCTTGATCTTGCGGTCATCTTCCACCACCAGCACTTTCACTCGCCACCTCCCTCGCCGGGGTCGCGCATCGGGAGGGTAATCACGACGCACGTGCCGCGGTCCAGTTCGCTGTCGATGGTCACCGACCCGTCATGGGCCGTAACGTACCTGTGCACCAAGCTGAGCCCCCAGCCCGAACTGGAGCGTTTGTTCTTGTTCGGTCCGGTGGGCGTGAACGAGCGGAGTTCCTTCAGCACCTCGGGTTCGATACCCGGGCCGTTGTCGGCGACCGTCAGATGCGCCTCGTAGCCCTCGACGGTCACCCGTACGTCGATGCGCCCCGTCCGCAGCATATCGGCGTCCCGGTCGGCGAAAGATTCCATGGCGTTTTCAATGACATTTGTCAGGGCCAGAATGATCAGTCGCCGCGAAACCCGCGGCTGGATCGTCGGCACCGGCGCCACAACGACCTTGACTGCTGTCGGGTCGTGCCGCTGGGCCACGAGGCCTCCGCGGGCCTTCTCGACGGCCTGGTCGATCATCTGCCGCAGGTCCTCGGGGTGGCGTTGGACCGGCAGCGGCTTGGTGAACTGCTCCATGGCCTCGATGGTCCGTCGCAGGTGGTCGATGTCCTCGCGGATGGAGCCTACCCGGCCTCCGCCGCCGTGTTCGACCGCCAAGGCCGCGGCATTGGCCGTCAGCGTCGTCAGGATGCTCCGCACGTCGTGGGCCACGGCCGAGGCCAGCATGGCGTAGCGCTGGTCCGCCAGCGTCCGGACCCTGGCCGCAACCCGCGGCCCGTGCTGCCGGGCCAACTCGTCAAGCCCTTCGGCATAGTCACGGGACTCGTTGCGTCTGCGACCGGATGCCTGCCGAGCCTTTCGCTGGCGGGCAAGGCTCCGTTCAGCATGGCCCCGGACGTAGCTGTTGCAGTCCCGGCGGAACATCGCCACATAGCGGCTGCAGGCCTCGTCGCCGAGGAGGTGGACCATGCGGGCGACCTCCAGCCGCACCGTCCAGTCCGGGTCGCGGGCCAGCGCCTCGACCAGTTCGGCCACAGCCGGCTCGCCGCCGGCGTCGTGGCAAAGGATGGCGTCGGCCACGGTGGTTGCCAGGCGACGGCGCTCGTCGGCCGGGAGGGCGTCAGGTCGCTCGGTTAGCACGCGATGGGCTTCGGTCAGGCTCAATGGCATTCCCGTGGCTCTCAATAGTTGTACCGGTCCTTTCGACGGACGAAGGCTTCCTTGCCACCTTCCAGCAGGTTGATGATCTCGGCTTTGCAGTCATCCACCGAGCCGTGGTTGGCCAGCTGCGACCGCTCCCCGTTGCTGGTGAGCACGTAGACCCCCGATGCCTCGCCGAGGACGGGGATGTTCGGGTTGTGCGTATTGAGGATGATCTGCCGGTTTTTCTTCACGCGGTGGATAGCCTGGACCACCGTCTCGAAGATGTAGCGGTTGTCGAGATTGTCCTCGGGCTGGTCCACCAGGAGCGGGTTGTCGCTTTCCAGCAACAGGATCGGCAGGATGGTCGTGCACTTCTGCCCGGTCGACAGCTCCAACGAGTTCCGCCACTGGTCGCCCTCCAGGAGTTCGATCCGCGGCAGGTCGGCCAGTTCGAGGGTCTCCAACTGGAGTTCGACTTCCAGTCGCCCCAGGGCCTCCATCACCTTCGGCACCTGACTCTCTCCCAGTTCGGCCTGCTCCAGCAGGTCGCCGGCCCGGCCTTCCCGGACCATGCGGGCCAGTTCACAGGGCGGCACGTAGTCGGCGATTTTCCTGGCAGCCGGGTTGTACTGCCCGACGAACCCCTTCATCCAGCCGGCCAGTGCCTGCTGGTAACCCGACCGGTCGCCGCACTGCTCGATCCGCACGCGGACGGGAGAGGTCGCTCCGGCGTTGATCCACTCGGCCACGCGCTGCCGCAGGGCAAACCGTTCGTTCCACAAGGCGCTCAACTGGCCCGCCAGGGCGGCCCGTTCGCGGTAGAGTTCCTCCAGCTTGCCCTCCAGGTCCGCCTTGCGGCGGCCCTTGGCCAGGAGGTCGTTCCGCTTCTTCTCCAGTTCCGCCCGCTCGGTCGCCGCGCCGCGGGCCTGGTCATGGCGGGTGATCAGGTCGCGGAAGGCCAGTTCCTGCTGCCGGTGGGCGGCCAGGAGCGTCTCAGCCAGTTCGCCAAGTTCCTCCGCGCCCGACTCGAGCGCCGCGGCGGCCTTGCCGAACAGGCGGTCCAACTCGCTGCCCAGCGATTCCAGACGCTCATGTATGCCGATCATCAACTGACCGTTGGGGCCGTCGAAGAGCGACGGATCGAACGTGGATCGAACCTGCTGCCCAAACTGCCCCTGGGAATCGCCAAGCCAGTCGCCGTACTTGCGGATCAGGTCG
This sequence comes from Phycisphaerae bacterium, assembly GCA_012729015.1. Classification (GTDB taxonomy): domain Bacteria; phylum Planctomycetota; class Phycisphaerae; order FEN-1346; family JAACEH01; genus JAAYDY01. The sequence goes on from JAAYDY010000012.1 coordinate 13,943, forward strand.
CGAGCCTCCTCGACCGCCTGGACCTCGCGGCCGCGCAGGGCCCGGTGCTCGTGGGCGGTGTTGACCTCGTCGCCGGTCTGCTCGCCCTGGTCGGCGGCAAGGGCGGCGATCTTGGCCTCGACGAACTGGATGGTGCCGACCTCGTCGGTCAGGCTCTCAATCTGCCGGCTGTGCGTAACGATGATCCCGGCGTTCGCCTCCAGCTTGGCACGCACTGCCGAGAGCTTGCGGCCGACCTCGGCGATTCCGCCGGCGGCGAAGCGGTCGATCAGTTCCAACTGCGACTGCGGACTGTCGGCGATGTTCTCGATCTCGTTCTGGCTGAAGATGTCGGCGCTGAACAGGCCGGTCGGACTGATGCGGACGTCGGTCGGCTGCTCGTCTGGCGTGAGGACCATCGGCTCGCCGCTGGCCGTGCGGTCGACGATGTACCGCAAGCCCTCCTTGGTCTCGATGGCCAGGCGGATGCGGCCGTCGCCCAAGTTGCTTCGGACGAGGGCTTCGACCCGCCGGCGGCAGGCCTGGCCGTCCTCGCCGCTCGGGAACTCGTCCAGGGCGTAGCGGACGAACTCCAGAACGGTCGTTTTGCCCGTGCCGCGGTGGCCAATCAGGCAGTTCAGCCCGTCGGCGAAGTCGATGGCGAGGCCGTCCAGGAAGCCGCCGACGATGGACAGCGACTGCAGGCGGTGGAAACGGCCGTTGCTGCTGGCGTCGATCATGTGTCTCTCCCGAGGTACGCCGTCGTCGGCACGCGGCGCGCGAAGGCCCGCGTGAAGGCAGGTCAAGAGACCGCCATGCTGGCAACGGCTGTGTCACTGAAATCGGATGGTCCGGTCGGCCCTTCTGGCTTCGCTACAAGGTCAGGATGAACCAGTCATCGCCTTTCCTCACAAGAGCCAGTCGGCCCACTACCCGGATGGGCGGGATTCGCCGGTTAGGTATAAGTTAGCACAAGAAGTCGTGATTGTCAAGCTTAAGCCGCGGAAAAGGCGCAAGGAGTCGTAACTGTTTGTTTTCAAAAGTGTTGTAAACCAGTGGTGCTACGGTTCGGAGTGAGATTCCGAAAGTCGGGTGCTCTTTCTGCATCGGAATGGACGGTTGGCTGGACGTTTCTTGTGGTGGTGCCGCGACACGGAGACCGCCGCACATTCGCTATCTGCAGCAGCGTGGGAGCAAGTGGAAGAGGAAAACAGCGGGGAAACGGCGCTGTAATCAAGACGCTCAACAGAGCGACCTGTTGACGGCATCATGGTGCCTCGTCTCTGCCATTCATGCGTCAGGACCGCCGTCCTGTTGGCAAAGGACCTCAACGCACTGCGAGAAAGCCGTCTTGAATTGTTCCCTGACCAGGTACGCCTGCTCTTCTCCGACCCCCACCTTGCCGGTACCATCGTTGTCTTCGATGTGGGCCACGTCAGCCTCAGCGCGCATGTTGTGAATTGACAGGAGCAATGGCTGCAGGAGCGGAAAGCCGTCGCGAAACTCCGAAACATGCAGTCTATTGGCATACTCCTTGGTCGCAAGCTGCTTGGCCTTAGGTTGGTCGAGCCCCATCCTCCGCCAGCAAGACTCGAACAAGTGTCGGACAAGGACCTCGCACACCGCATCGACCTTCGTAATGTAGACGCCCCAATCAGATGAGTTCCATCGCTGCTCGGCATCGGCCAGGGCATTGCCAATCACGCTCGTCCTTGCAGTTCCGAGTAGCTCGTCGTATCTCAAGTCCAGATCAAGAACAGGCGAATCGGACGGAAACACAGACGAAAGCACGTCGAGCAGGCGCATATCCTGCCGTCGCTGCAGCGTTGCCTTCGCATGGCGGGCGGCGAGGAATACATCGCCGAAAGAGGCCGTGTCGCTCATGAAGGCGTCAATGACGGGTATGGCCTCTTGGCACTGGAGACGGCCGAGGCATTCCAAAGCTGACGCGAGCACACGGGAATCCGCATGAGGGGGATTCAAGAACGCAGCAGCTTCCTTCATCAGGTTCCCATCGCCCAGGTCAGCCAAGGAGCCGAGCCAGTTGACAACCGATTCAGAGGCGGCATGAGGTGGCGGCCGGCGGCTCAGATGGGCCTGGCGCAGTGATCCCAAGGCACTCTTGACAGCAGCCTTACAGGCGGGATTGTGGTCCGTGGCAAGACGGCCCTTGAGTGGCACGATGCTGGATGGGTCGGCGAGCCGTCCGCATGCTTCGTATGCCGCTAGCCGTACTTCAGTGCTGTCTTGAAAGCGGTCGTGCAGCCTGCCGAGCACGGCCACTCGAAGGTCAGTTCCAAGGGCAAGGGCTGAATCGTCAGCAAGTGCGGCAAACAGGGCGATGGCTTTCTTTCTAATCGCGGATGCGTGTGTGGCGATCATCGGCTGATGGGCGATCTGCTGGGCAAGAAGCCTCATGCTCCCAGTGTCATGAGCCGCGACCAGAGAGTCAAGAATGAACGTTGCATCCTCGACGGCCTCAGCCTTCTGCAGGGCCAATTCCGCCGTCTTTGTAAAAGCGACGCCACGCCTCCGCATCAGATCAAGAACAAAGCGGTTAAGTGTGCAGCCAATCACAACATGAAGCTGAAGTTGATCCCGCAAGTGCGGCTCAAAGTCCTTTGTCAGCAGACTCTCGATATCAGCCAAGGGCGAGTCTTGGGCTGATGAAATCGGTCTCTTGAGCCTGATCGTGGTGGCTGACGCCAGCACTCGGTCAAGGAAGGCCCACGCAAGGTCATCGCAGGGATTCAGCATCTGCTCGGCTATTGCCGATGCTCCATTGTGCGGACCTTCGGCGCAGACCCTCTTCGCCAGCAAGCCAAGACCATCGCAACTGCCAGTGCACTTCTGGAGTTCCTCAGCCAGACGAGGGATGAGATCGCGGTTGCCACCATATCCGCGCCGAGGTGCCGCGCGCTGCTGCTCCAGTAGTTCGAATCGAACGGGGGCATTCTCCACATTGGCCAGAGATATCCTGACAATGCACTCGCAACAGCCCGGTGACAATGCACTCCTCTCGTTCGCTGTCTTCTGGCAATCCAAAGCTCCGCAGAGGAGGTCCACCACACGGGGAACGTCGCCTACTATTCCCAACAGCATGTCGGACCGCAGAAGGCGACGGTAGCCATCCGAATCCTGACGCACTACTTGATTGACGATCTCTGGGGCGTTCCCGGCGGAGGCGCAGCGCGACAACCCTCTAACGCACCTGCCGTTCGGCTGGATATTTGCCGAATGCCGGACACACGAGAGATACGTATGTACGAGAGCATCGTCTACGCGGCCACGGGCCTCCAATGCCGACGCAACCACCAGTCCGCGGCCATGGTCCAAGCAGTCGGCGCCGAACCTCTCCGCCAGCCCCTTTGCCAAGCTGGGGGTGACACACTTTCGCGCCAGTTCGCAAAGCCGACCATTCAGTTGTGACTCGTCAACATACTGATGCAGCGCCTGAAGCAGGAAGTCGCCAATGGGCGCCGCCTTTGCGGCAAGGTGTTTCTGATCGAGCTTGCTGCAAGCAGCAAGAAGCCGAAGGCCCATTAGGTGGTTCTTGCAGCGCTTCGCCGCGTCAATGACAGATTCGAGATTCGACGGCCTGCACGTAGCGGCCGCAGCCGCAACTCCAGCCTTGAAGATCGGCGAATCATCGCCGCCTTCGATTTCCTCATCTATCGCCATCAAAGCAGCTTGGCAGTCCGCAGCCTGCGGCGGCTGCATGCAGGACATCCCCTCCAGGGCAGCCACTTGCATCATGTCCGACGTGATTGGCTCGCCACGAAAGCCGGTTAGAGTCTGTCCTCCCTCTTTCGCCACTTGGTATAGGAAGGCTCGTGTTCTCTTATCCTGCTTTCTTTTGCCGAGCCGCATCATGGCTGCTACCCTTACCCGGCCATTGCGGGCGTGCTCAGCAATGTGCAGTAGTGCGTCAGTCGCATCCGGGCACGCAGAGGACGCGAGTAAGTCGAGAGGCGTTTCATAGGCTGATGCGTCAACCGGCACACTGGGGTGGATCGAGCACACCATGGCGCAACTGACGGCAACACACATCTCTTGCCCTACTTCTGACACGGCTCCGGCGAAGGAGGCACAAGTCGCTGGTTCACAGCTTCCCATGGCCCCAATGAGACCTTGCAGCGTGCCCTTTGTCGCCTTGCGTTGCGCTGGCATTGGTGTTACCTCCTACCTCATCCCGTATTGCAGATGTGGCTCTGCGCGAGGGCTGCAGGCCATTGTTGCTAGACGGCCGCCCTCGATGCCAACATGTCCACCCTGTCGACTCCCATACCGGACAGGTCCAGGTAGCCATGTTGCCTATCGAAGTAATCGCGATGCTCCTTGGGGATCCAGTGGCGCTTCACTGCACATTGGTCTTCCTGGCTGAACCTGTAGTCAATCGTCAGGACTGCCGGTGACGATGCATGATGGAGGGTAAGTACGGTCGTATCACAACTGTCGCGATACGTGAGCGCCACGGCTTCTTTTGCATCCCGAGGACGCGCGGCAGGGGGGGCAACATCCTCCAAATCCTGAAAACGTGCGACAGGACGGGCGAAATCTTCCACGACGTCCGCCAGGGCAACAACACAGGAGAGCGGATCAACGCTGAACTTGAGTCGCATGTGCCCGTTGGAGGGCAGCGTTGTACCGTCGCCCCAGTAGATCTTGGGCATGTCGTGCATCAAGATCGCCATGGCTGCCCACTCTACGCAGAACTGACGAATTGGATGTGTATCGTCGACGGGGTAGTCGCGGAGGATGTCGTTCAGGTAGAGGAATCCAATCGCTCCGGGCAGACCGTGAGTCTTGCGCAAGGCCTTCGCGGTCGTTGCGGCCAGCTGCTGGCCCCACGTGGCGGGCACAGTCCGATTGAGGACGCGATAACCGTTCAGTGGACAGAAGAGAAGCCGATCGCCGAAAGCTTCTAAGAGTTGCTCAGCACCTGCGCCAGGCGAGTCAGGCTGCAGGCCCGCATGCTCCAGCTTGTTGCTGAGGAGATTGACGTACTGCCACGGGTAGCCCATGTCATGGAAGATCGCCGCCAAATAGGCTGCTTCCACAAACAAACATCTCCACAGAGCCCGACCAACTGGCGAATTCTCTAGCCACGGGTCGCCTTCGCGGATCCCAATGTGAAAGAGAGACTCACGCAGGTACGCTGTGCCCTGCCATTTGAGAATCTCATCCACGCAGGCATCCAGCAATGACGTCTTGTCGTCAACCATGAAGGGCGGGTCGGCATGTTCACCTCCGGTCAACAACTTGAGCACGACATAGGCCGTGAGAGGCTGATGTAGGACGTGATCGCGGTTGAGTTTGTGCCAGCCAACGGTTGCCAGCCAATCATCGGCCAACACCTCTGGCAGAATGAAACGGTATGCCGGGAAAGCCAGTTGCGAGTAATCCATGGCTTGCGCCTGTACAGGATAGCATCTCCAGTAGTAATCCCTGCCGACGCGACGCCGTAGCTCTCGGAATGCCCGGTCAGTATCGTGGTTCTTGTCTCGGTGTGCCCGCTCCAACGCGGCGTACTGAGAGAGCTTCACTCGCATAAAGGGACGGTATGCGCACGGGGGTCTGTAGAGGCCAGCCGCCAGCCCCGCCTGAAAATCCTCATAGCTGAAGATCACGCGTTGACCCCCCAGCGATTCAGAATCCTCTCCAACACTGCGGAGAACTCATCCATGTATTGGGCGCTGCTGAATCCCTTCGCAATCTCTCTGTGCCCGGCTTCGTGAGAGGTGGTCTTCTTGACGATAACACTCTCGGCCACGCCTCGAATGTACGGCAACACGGGGGCTTCCCGCACTTCCTCCTGAATCAGGCGGCGCACAATATGAACGAGAAAATCCGTATCCTGCCGCAAATCAAGGAGCCTTGCCTGCGCGGATGCGCACGCGCCGTAGAGGTGGGAGATGGAACCCTGCTCATGCCATCGTGGATGAAGCCGGAATTTGAAATGAAGCTTGTCCGCGTCTTTCTTCGTCAGACTATCACCGGCCAGGAACCTTTGCAGGCTGGTTTCGGGCCTCATGCCATCTGGGAGGCGGGTCCAGTGTAACGCTTCCGCTGACACAATCAGACCAAACAAGTCTCCGAATTCCTCGACGAAGGGGGAATGCCATATGGGGCTGGTCAACGACAAGCCGACAACGGCCGTCAGGGAGGGGACAAACTGCCTCACGAGCTTGAGCGGCACCGGAGCCTCTTCGATGTGTCTTGTGATGATGTGAGGAAGACGGTTCATCATCTTCATCGCTTCGGGATTGACTGGGCCGGTGTCGTCTTCCCACGGCGCGTATTCAAAATACGGGAAACCTGTGTCGAGGAGGATGTCCCGCATGGCGTTCCGAAAATCCTGGAGGATGTTTCCTGGGAGCCATTCGTCCTGAATCAGGCGCGTGAGGTGAGAGAATCCCTGTTGATCGAGAATGCGAATGCCGTCCAAAGCGACTTCGTGTAATGCGTGAACGTAGTGTCTGAGTTGCCCCAAGACGGACGGCGTCCATTCCCCCGCGCCATGAAGTACTTCTTGGATCGGTTCATCAGGTGGGACAGGGCGGCGTTGCATCAGGCGTTCCATGATCTCTTCAGCAAAGTGCTGGCGTCGCGACCGGCGGCCCTGCCTGCGCGAGATCATGGACTGTATGAACTGGTACTCGATGTACTCGTCGTAACTGACCATCCACTGGCGATAGTCACCTCGCTCGTCGCCGAGGAGGCTATGCACTACGTCGCTACGCGAGCGGTGGAGAAGGCCGCCGACTTCATCGCTGTCGTACTGATACGTGCCTTGCTTCACCAAGCGAGGCACGCGGTTGATGAGCAACCCTTGGTAACGACTGGGCGGTTGCAGTTGAGAGTCCGCTTCTCCACGATAGAAAGTAAGATCGCTGCCGGTGATCGTATCCGGGTCGCGAGCCGTGCCCGCTGACGTGTGGGGCGATTCAGTGGTTTCCGCGAGCCTGAGAAAGAACGCTTGCTCATCCTGCTCAAGATTGAGGGGGCTGTTTGTGCCATCATCCCGTGACGCTCGCAGAAACTTTCGGCTTGTTTTCCACTTCTGGTCCAATAGAGCGTGCAAGCCGTGAACGGCGATCCCGCAGGACGCCAAGTCCTGCCTGTCCAGCGATGTGACCGTCAGGAATTTCCCCCTGTGCGGACCAAGATCGGTAAGCCATTCCTGGACTGCCGGTGCGATCCCTACATACCCAGGCGAATTGTCGATGACGAAGGCGACGGGCCGGTCAGAGGGGGCATTGGCGACAGCGTGTCTGAATGCAGTGCACGTTGCCTGAAGAAACTCAATGAACCAGAATGCATGGAGTTCATCGAAAAGAATGCTGGGCTTACAGATCACTCTGGCGGGGCGGTCATGCCTGGAGCCGTCCATATCGTAGATCTGCGAGCCGAGCACATTGATGCGGTCCACGGCAATGAGCAGCGCATCGCCATGAACTCCGGCCTGAGACACACACTCGGCAGTACCCTTGCCAGCCATGAACTTGTCTTGAAAAAGCTGCAGAAGATTCGCCCTGCCACGGTCGTCGTTGTCGGCATGGCAGATGACGTGTGTGATGTTCTTCCAGAATGGCGAGTCAATCGCATCGGCCGCGTTCGTGCCCGTAATGTCCACGTCAAGGAAGAGCACAGCATAGTGGCGTTCCAGAAGGAGGCGTGCGAGGTTCAGTGCCGCCGTGGTCTTGCCAACACCACCTTTGCGGGACTCAACGCTGATAATCAGCCAATCGCCTGTTCTCGTCACGGTTCTGTCACTCCATGTTGTAGACCTTCAGCACCTCATCCCCGTAATGGTTGATGACCTTGACGGCGATCTTGCCCGTGTCGGGCTTGTCGAACGGGCGGCTCACGGTCGAGTAGAGCTGCGACCAGGCGGCTTCGTCGATCTCGGCGCGGAGCGCCCGCTTCAGTTTCTCGTACGGCTCGTCCGCCCCGGTGAAGTAGGCGTGCCGCACGAAGAAGCTTTCGCCATTGTAGTTGGTGTCGATGAACCAGCAGGCGATGTCGTCGGTGCTGGAGGAACGAATCTCGCCGGTCGTCGGGTCGTACACGTCCAAGCCCTTGATCTCGACTGTGATCTGCCCGTCTTTGACCTTCTTCACCACCACGTCGGGCTCGCCGAAAACCATAAACAGGTTCCCGGCCCCGGTCTTCTTCAGCAGGTCGCCCATGGCCAGGTCGGGGTTCATCCGCGTCGGCAGGACCACCAGCTTGCCGTACCGCTTGGCCTCCTCCGAAACGTGTGGGTCGAAGGCAAAGCCGCAGACGATCAGCACGTCGAACCCGACGCCCTGGACGGCCTCCTTGGCCGCCTCCTTGACCAGCTCCGGCCCCACGGTGCCGTGCTCCGGGCCGATGCAAATGGCGGCGCGCCGCACCTTGCCACCTGCCCCGAGCTTCGTCGAGGGGTCCTTCTCGGTGTACTGGCCCGTGCCGTGAATCCACTGGCCGGCGTAGGGCTCCAGGCTGTCGAACTTGAGCCGCTCGCCCTTGAAGGTGTTCTGGACGCCGGCCGTCCGCAGGTTCTCCAGGATCATCTGGCCGAACTGGTCGGGACCGAGCACCTTGGCCTTGACGCCGAGCTTGGCGTCGCCCACCTCAGCCATCTCGCGTTTCTCCTCGACACTGATGGTGCGGTGCGGCGACAGGCTTTCGACCGTGAGCGGCCCGGTCACGCGGACGCGCTTGGTGTCCTCGTAGGGCTGATCGTAGAGCACCTCGGTATCGGCCCGGCGGGCGATGGAGGCGTCGATTTCCTGCTGGCGCTGACGCCGCAACTCCCACCACTGCTTAATAAGCAGAACGACTTTGCGAGTCTCCTTCAGGTCTTTGTCCGGCACTACGTCGTCATCCCAAGTGATATCATTTAGCTTCCTCGGCACTTCCCACTCTCGCCACTTCGTTTTCAGCGGCTTGTTCAATGCCTTCAGCAAAGGCTCCAACTTCTCCTGCCAGCGGGCATGGATGGCGTCGATCTCTTCGTTATTGGCGATGGACTTCAGGGTGACGTGCGGCACGCGCTTGTAGACAAAGCCTCTGCGAACGTCGCCCTCGGTCTTGGCCTCCGACCGCATTTGGCCGGTGATTTCCGCTTCCTTGGCCACGCCCTCAGCCGAGTCGGCCAGGAGGTAATAGGGAAAGCGGCCGGCCATGAGTCTGGTGCGAGCCAAAGTCAGAGACACGCGGCTGGAGTCAATGGTAATCCACCGCCGGCCCCATTGCTCGGCGACGTAGGCTGTGGTGCCACTGCCGCAGGTCGGGTCGAGCACCAAGTCGCCGGGGTCGGTGGTCATCAGAATGCAGCGTTCAATTACCTTCGTGTTCGTTTGAACAACGTACACCTTGTCGTCAGTGAATTGTCCGGTGAGGGTGTCGGTCCAAACATTGTTCCGCGTGCGAACGCCAAAGTCGCCGGCCATGCGGACAAACCGTAACGAGTTGGCAGCGACGTGCAGCCTTCCCGACTTGCCAAGTCGCGAAATGCCGTCTGGGAAATTCGGTTTCCAGTGCGAGTTTCCCCCGGGCGCAAAGCGACGGTTCTGGTACAAAAAGGTCTGGTCAACCGATGCGGGACCCTGCGACAGCATGTTGTCAGGAGAGTAGAGATCGCACCCATCCGGCACCACGGCCGCCTGAACCTCCTCAGCCGTCATTGGTCGCATACGACCATCGTTGAATCTCAGGAAGCGGTAGAGACCTTGTCCTACTCGTTTCTGTTGCTCCTCATAAAGTGGCCGATACTTCACACCTGCCGCGCGGTTCTTTCCGTACCAGAGCAGGTAGTCGCCGGCCCGAGCAAGTTCGTTGGACTCAAACCCGCTCGTGGTTGAAAACGTCACAAGACTAACGAAGTTCTCACTTCCAAAGACCTCATCCAAGACATTCCGAACCAGATGGACGTTCTCATCGCCGATCTGAACAAAGATAGAGCCGGAGTCCGTGAGTAGGTCGCGGGTCACAACAAGGCGGTCACGGATATAGGCCAGGTAGGAATGGATGCCCAGCTTCCACGTATCACGGAACGCCTTGACTTGCTCTGGTTGTCGCACCATGTCGTCAGCTTTGCCATCCTTGACATCTCGTTTGCGAGTTGAGACCTGCCAGTTCGACCCGAACTTGATGCCGTAGGGCGGGTCGAGGTAGATCATCTGGACCTTGCCCTTGAGGGCTTCCTTCTCGGCCAGGCTCGACATCACCAGCAGGGAGTCGCCCAGGATGAGACGGTTCGACCAGTGGCCCTCGTGGTGGTAGAAGTCCACGCGGTCGGCGAACTCCTCGGGCAGGCCGTTGAAGTCGGCGAAGAGGCCACCGAAGTCCTGCTGGTCGTTGTCGGGATTCTTGTCGGCCGTTCGGCGGAAGTCCTCGATGATGGCCTGTGGGTGAATCTTCTCCTGAATATAGATGGGCACCACCGGCACTTCCAGCGGCGCGCGGTCCTGCTCGTCCTTGCCCTTCCACACAAGCTGCGGATCAAGGTCCGGGTCCCGCGGATAAAGCATCGCCGGCGGCGCTTCCTCATCCTGCCGCACAAAGTCGCGCAGCTCCTCCGTCGGAATGTTCTTGCGTTTGTCCTTGTGCCGCACGGCCTCGATGGGCTTGGAGGCGCCGGTGTTCTTGGTCTTCTTGGCCATCAGGTCGTCCCCTAGTCAGCTTCCGGCTGGGCCGGTGAGTCCTTGGTCAGGTCCATCTTCTTGATGCGCGGCATGAGGATCCGGCGGAACTTGGCCACCTGTGCAACGATCCACTTCACCGCCTCGTCAAACTGCTTGCTATCATGGAGATCCGCCTTGTGGTGCAGGGCGATGATCTTGTCCCGCTTTTCCGGGCTGGGGTTCCATATCAGCGTCTCGCCAAGCTCGCGTTCGATATCGTCCTTCTGGGCGAGCAGTTGCGCCAGCGCTTTCTCGGCCACTGTGTTGCGAAGATAGATGCGCACGCCGACCCGCCCATCATAGGCGTTGGCGATGTTGGACAGCCACATGGCACTGCTTCCCAGCGAAACGTCAAACCAGTACTGGGGGCGGGGCGTGTGCGCCTTCGCAATGACTTTCTGCTCAAGCAGCAAATCCCGGACACGCGTCCAGAAATCAAGCTGGAGGCGCTTGGTCTCGGTCAAGGTATCGGTGGCCTTGGCAACTGCGGCCTGGCGAACAATCTCGGTCGGCCGGCTGACCACATTGAATCGGACAGCCGGCCGGGAACCGTCGATCCGCCACAGCTCGAGCTGCACGCCGTAGAAGGACAGGTCCTCGCCTGTGTTGTCGTTCAGCCATTCCAGCGCCTTCTGGTGCTCTTCGGTGAACTCCGTGGCGATCCAGACCACGGCGCTGGCGTTCAGAACCGAGCCGTAGGTGACCGCCTTGCCCAAGTGATCGTGGTTCGTCTTGCCGAGTTGGTTCTCGATTACGACGTAGCCGCCCGTGCCCGTGTCCTTGGCCAGAATGTCGGCGGAGTACGGTCCGACGGCGACCTCGATGTTCTCGACTTCAATCTCCAGGCCGAGCGCATCACCGAGTTGGCCGATGTTCTTCTCGTCGGCAAGCCACGGCGTGAAGTCGGCGGCTTCCTTGGGCCAGACGTCCCGCACGTCACACCGCTCGATTCTTCCGAGAGCCTGGTCCTTAGCGCTACCACTCATACGGTCACCTCCGGGCTGGACGGCCATGCGTTGAGCAGGTTGTGGACGAACTGGCGATTCCTAAGAAGCCTCGGCCTTGCCATTTTGCCGAGAACGCGGCATGCAGGACCCAGATGCTCAACCAGTCGTGCGAGACGCCTGGCCCGAGCCTTCCTGGGCACCTCCAGATAGACGATGGCGCGGCCTTCCCGGCCGACCTGATAGCGACGAATGGACAGCAGGCGGCCAGGCGGCGACACCAAAACACGACGCCGACCTTCGTCGACAACCTGGACAACGAGGTCTTCTTTCTCCCTCATGCGATTCAGGGAACTTACGCCGGATGACCAACAGAAGGATTGGACCGTGGTTGACTTTGGCGACCGGCGCCGGGCCTTGGCTGCTTTCAGTCCCTTCGCGTTTGCGGCACGGTCTTCAGTGTCCCACTTGACAATCTCCAGCGGAACGGCCCAGCATGGCGAATGGGTCGGAACCGATGTCCGTCCTTTGATTCCTCCGCCCAAGGACTTCGGAGGAACATAGAGTTTCTGCATCGCCTTCGCATGTCCCTGTGTCACCGGTTCGCCGCGCAGCAAATGCACGAAGTGCCTGCAACGGGTGACAGTCTTTCTGTCCGTGATCTCGATAGCGGCCTCGACCAAGGCGGTAGCTGAGCGCCCCGATACATTGGCTGACCCTACAAACGCACGAGCCCCGACCACAAAGACCTTGGCATGGAGGTTAGCTACCGAATAAGCCAGTACGCCCTTCTTCAGCAGCGTAAGAATTTCAGACGGCTTGGTCTGCCCTGATGTGACCGCAGCGCGGCTCATGTCCACAACAAGGGTGCTCCCTCTCGTCAAAGGGAGTTGCCGGCTTGCGCCGCTTCCGCAATAGGCCACGGCAACCGCACAGTGCCCCGGAGATCGCTTAACCGCCGAGGTGATCGTCGGCCACAGCCCTGTTGTCAGAAGACGGACCTTCATGGCTTCGCCCCCAGGAAGGTTCTGATCGTGTTCTTCGCATCCCACGGGTCGCTGATTTCGACGAAGGACCAGCGGCCCCAGGCACCGGCGTTGTTGACCGCCGGCACCCAGAGGTTGCGGGCCGTGGCGACCTTGGCTTCCTTGTCCTTGTCGCGCTCGCCGGAGACCTCGACGATCAGGTTCAGCGGATCGTCGGCGCCTTGGCCGTCGTCAAGGTGGACCAGGAAGTCGGGTATATAATTCCGCTGGTCACCATTGATCGTGTAGGGAATCAAGAAGCCGAGGTTCTGGTTCTTCACGTAGCTAACTACCTCGGGCATCTCCTCGAGCGTTTCGGCCATCTTCTGTTCCCACGTGCCGGTGTCGGCCGCGACGTGGGAAACATGGCACTTGTCGGGAGCGGTTTTCCAGGTGGGACGCGTGGTGTCAAAATCGACGAAGCGTGTACTGCCGACAGTGTCATAGGCCTTGGGAATCGGTAGGAGCCGCTTCTCGCCACCGTCGGCGTGGATGATGGCCTGGTAGATGCGCTCGGCGGCGGCGTTGTTGTTCTCGACCAGCAGGAGAAACTGCGGGAAGGTGTTGTCCTTGAGTTTCAGGCACTCCCCCATCCAACGGCGCGTGATGGCCAGGAGGTCCGGGAAGAGCCACGGCTTGGGGTTCTTCTGGTCGTCGCGAAAGTATCGCTCCAGGATTCGCCGGGCGATGTGGAAGACGACCTCCTGTTCGCGGCGGCACTTCAGGTCGTCGAGTGTGTGAATACTGACCTCGCCGACGATGGGGGCGTTCTCGACCCGCGTCGGCAGGTCAGCCGTGGTCAGGGCCAACTGCGAATCCTTCGTGAACTTCGCGTCCAGCCGCTCCGCGGGCAATTCATAACGATAGCCGTCGATTCGCGGGAAGGTGATCTCGCAGGCAATGCGGTCAGCCAGGGCGCGGACGCGGGTCGGCGTAGGGCCGGGCTTGGGGTCGGTGCTGGCCCCGCTGCACGGGATGAACGAGAACGGCACACCGTAGACCTCGGCGTACTCGACCGGGAATGCGTCAAACTCGACCTGCTGGCCAGCGATGGTCGCCTGCTGGCGCACCGGGGTGTAGCTCATGCGCCGCAGGCCGCGGCCGACCACCTGCTCGCATAGGAGTTGCGTGCCGAAGGCCCGGATGCCGAGGATGTGGGTCACGGTGTTGGCATCCCAGCCCTCGGTGAGCATGGAGACTGAGACCACGCAGCGAATGTCCTCACCGAGCTTGCCGGGTTTGCCGACTGTGTTCATGACCTCGCGCAGCAGATCTTCGTCGGTCAGTTTCTCGATGTCGCGGTCGGGGAACCGCTGGCGGTACTCGGCCTTGAACTCGGCGATTTCGGTGCCCGCGGCCTTCTTGAACTCGTCGCTCATGGCCTCGCCGGATTCGAGCTGCTCGGAATCGACGAGAATGGTGTTGGGCCGCAGGGTGAAACGGCCGCCATCGACATTGCTGAAGAGCGGCAGCTTGCCGGGCACGGCTACGGTCGAGCCGTCGGGCAACTCTTTCTCCCAACCGCCGATGTAGTCGAAGACCATCTTCGAGACGTTGGTGTTGTTGCAGACCACAATGAAGACCGGCGGCGTCAGGCCGTTTGCCTGGGCGTCGGGGTTCGTCTGCCAGCGGTCGAAGTACTTGGCATAGTTGGCATAGAGGCTCTGAATGGCGCCTTCTAAGACGGCCGGCAGGTTCGGTTCACCGGAGACGGCATCGGTGCGGCGGCCCTTCTTCGGCAGATCGTCGCGGATGCGATACCAGATGTTCCGGTAGGTCGGCAGTTCGCCGTTCATGGCATCGTCGGCCACCGGCACGCGGGGCACCTTGACGATGCCGCACTCGATGGCGTCGATAAGCGAGAAGTCGGAGACCACCCAGGGGAACAACGTGCCCTCGGCGTAGCCGGAGCCGCGCAGGAAGAACGGCGTGGCCGACAGGTCATAAATGGTCTTGATGCCGAGTTTGCGCTGCACGGCCTCCAAGCCACTGATCCAGACGCGGGCAGCCTCGTTGCGGCTCTCGGCCTCCTTGCGGTCGTCGCCGGTTAGCTTGCCCTCTTCGTCGCCGTCGGGCTTGCGGCGATAGCAATGGTGGGCCTCGTCATTGATGACGATCACGTTCCGCTTGTTGCCGAGGCTGCGACAAACGCGGCGGACCATCTCGCCTTCGGACTCCGTGAAGGCCGATGTGGCACCGCCGTTGCCAAGGATATCCTTGGTCAGCTTGCCCGCCTTGACCTTCTCACGGCACTTGAAGGTGTGAAAGTTGGTGATAACGATCTTGGCCTGCGACACCTGGTCTATCAGATCGGGCGGCACGATTTCCATCGCCCGGTAGTAGTTGCCGGGATCGCTCGGCAACAGCACGCGCAGTCGGTCGCGGATGGTAATGCCCGGCGTGACCACGAGGAAGCTATCCGTGAAGCGGGCATCCTGCGGGTTGGCGATCTTGTTCAGCGTCTGCCAAGCGATGAGCATGGCCATAACGACCGTCTTACCGCTGCCGGTGGCCATCTTGGAGGCCAGGCGCAGCAGGCCGGGGTTGGCGTCCTCATTGTGCTCGCGGATGCGGTTGAGGTGGGCGTTGTCGCCGTACTTGCCGGCGACCTCTGTCAAGTAGATCAGCGTTTCCAGGGCCTCGATCTGGCAGAAGAAGAGGCGTCGCCCGCGATCCTGGCCTTTCCAGAACTGGAGCAGCCGCGCCGTTACCCGCGTGCAGTCGTCAGCATATCGGCCTTCCCGCCACACCTTCACACTACGGCGGATGTCGTTGATCATCTTGCTGGGCTGCCAGCGGTCCTGCGTCCACTCGGTGTCGAACTCTAACTGCTTGGTCTTGCCCATCTTCCGCGGTGAAGCGATCGGCACGAAGTATCCACTTTCACGCCGCTCGGCGACGATCTGGTTGGTGATGCCCTCGTCATCGAAGTGGAAGTGCCGTTGCGGCGCCGTGAAGGGCGAGTTGATAACGGGATTCTCAATGACGACTTGGCTCGGCATGCTGCGGCTCCGAAGCGGTCCCAACTGTTGTCAACGATATGCTCTAACCGCAACCTGGCGAGGCAACGTCGGAGCCATCGCCCCCATCCCGCAGACGGAGATTCTACTGGATTGCTCAGAATTATCAACACGCAACTCGCATAGGCTGAGCCGGCCCCGAATTGCTCGCGAGCATTCGCCCAGACACGTGCGAACACGACAGGTTGTGTGACGCACGGTGGCTGGCTTTGCACAGTGTAATCGTACTTGATGTGACTAACAGATGAGGTTAGTGGCGGGAAGGCCATACCGCGTCAGGCGGGGGTGTGGCGCAGGAATGCGAGCCGGGATTGGCGGCTCAGAGCACATGCGACGAGAGCAAGGTTAGCCTTGCCGGTCTGGCAGGGACGTGTATACTGCCACAAAAGGCCGGCTATTACAGAGCATCCATGAATCGGAGGACTCCATGGGCAAGGTCGAGGCAGTTTTGAAGGGTGAAATCGGGCGGTTGGCCCGGCGCGAGGCCAAGGCGCTGATGAGCAGGCACGTCGATGAACTCCGCCGACTGCGGAAGCGGGTGGCGTCGCTGGAGCGTGAACTGGGGGCCGTGAAGGCGGCGCGTGCACAGGAGCAGGCTAAGTGGAAAGTGACAACAGCGGCGACCGCGGTGGCGAGTGAGAAGGTACCGACGGTGCGACTGTCGCCAAGACTCATCCGCTCGCTCAGGAATCGCTTGGGCATCAGCCAGACGGAACTGGCCAAGCTTGTCGGTGTCAGCACCCTCGCCGTCGGCAACTGGGAATTGGGTAAGGCCAGGCCCCGGCTGGAGAGTAAGGCCCGGATCGCTGCCCTGCGTGGCCTCGGCCGACGCGAGGCGCGACGCCTGCTCATGCAGTGAACGGGCGCGAGGCATCCGTACGGACGATCTCATACAGCGCACAGCCAGGGAGACTTAAATGCTCTACAAGGAAATCGACTACACCGCCGCGATCCAGCAGTGGCAGACGCTTCTCGACGGCAACTCGTTGTCCGTCAGCCAGAAGCAGCAGGCCCGGTACTGCTTGGCTGGCCTCCAGGCTGAGAAGGACATGGCCTACCACCTGAAGGTCTTCTTCGCGGACCGCGACTCGTTCGCCGTCTTCAACAACCTGAAGGTCGAGCACAAGGGCCTCACCGCCCAGGTTGATCACCTCGTGCTGACCCGCTGGACTGCCTACTTCATCGAGTCCAAGAGCGTTTCCCAGGTCATCACGGTCAACGAACACGGCGAGTGGGGTCGAATCCACAATCGCCGCTTCACTCCCATTGAGTCGCCGGTCGAGCAGTCCAGGCGGCACAAGGAGACGCTGTACAACTTCATGACTGAGCACCGCAGCGAGTTCATGGGCAAACTGCTCGGCCTGATGACAAAGCACTTCGCCCGCCTGCTGACGCCCATGCACTACGTGGCCGTGTCCACGCACGGACAGATTCAGGGACGCGGCCGGCGGAAGTTCCCCCAGGTGATGAAGGCTGACCAGATTCCGCACGCGATCCTGGCACACCACGAGGCCCTGAACAATGGCGTGTTCAGCCTGTCGGCCAAGGACGAGGACCTGGAGGCATTCAGCAAGAAGGAGTTCGCCGCCGTCATCCAGTTCCTGCTGAAGCGCGATGTGGCCCCAGCGCCGATTGCTGAGGTCCGGCGGTTTGCCGCGGAACTGCCGCAGCAGGCCGATCTGCCGGCCCAGGGCGAGCGCGAAGCGTCGGAGGCCGAAATGGCCGAGTCGGATGACCAGCCGGTCGAAAGGCAGTTTGCCTGCCGCAAGTGCGAATCGACGAACCTCTCGGTCGCCCACGGACCATACGGCTACTACCTCAAGTGCGGCGGTTGTGGCGGCAACACGCCCATCGTGGAACTGTGCCAGAAGTGCACTGAGAAGCTGAAGGTTTCAAAGTCGGGGGACGCCTACTCGCTCGTCTGTCCGAAGTGCAATCAGACCAGCCCGCTCAGGGTTGGTGCTGCAGCCGAGAAGACCACGGTCACGCCAGACTCACCGATGCCCAGGGCTGCCGCAGCAGCACCGACGAAACCCACTGCCACGGCGCCGTCACCGGTTTGCCCCCTCTGCGGCAGCACGATGACACTGCGTACTGCCCGGCATGGCAAGAACGCCGGTGGTCGGTTCTGGGGCTGCGACAAGTACCCCAATTGCAAAGGCATTGTGCCCACAGCGTCTGACAACAAGTAGGCCCTTCACGCCTCACGGCTAGCGGCCGCCAGACGGGCCAAGGCCTCGAAATCCGGCACCACCCCCGTCTGCTGATACACCCTGCGCGCCTCGCGGATGGCATTGTGCAGTTCGGGCCAAGCCTGGGACTCATCCTCGGCCTCGTGCAGGTGCCCGATAGCGCGGAGGCGGGTGGGGTGGCCGTCGCGGGCTTCGGCCAGGAGGACCCAGGCGGCGCCGAGGTGTTTCTCCACGCATTCCAGGCACGACGGGCGGACAGGCGGGGTCTGGGTCATCTGCTGCTCCCGAGTGTAGGGGATGATGCGCTTGGCGGCCTCGCGCTGCTCGCCGCAGCTGCACGGCTTGCGGGCCACGCCGGGGACGTGAACCGCCCGGCGGTACTTCCTGACGGCCGCTCGCCAGGCGGGGTGCCGCTCATCGTATTCCTGGGCGCCGCCGGGGAGCGTGCGCACCAGGGCCGGGGCGATCTCAGAGAGATACTCCGGCGGGCGCTCGCGCAGACGGGCCTCAAGTTGCTGGGGCGTGACGCGGATCATGGTAGTGGGTTCCAGTCAAACCAGCCGTCGAACAGGTTCATGATGCCCATGCCGGTGTACTCGCCGGCCAGGAGCGGGTAACACGCCTTCTTCTTCTCTCCGTCCACCGCCCAGACCTCGATGACGCCCCAGTCGCCGCAACCTTCGTCACTCGTGCCGTCCAGGACCAACTCGTTGTTGTCGAGCAGCCAGTCGGGGTCGAGCGTGCCGGGCGTCCACTGGTTGTCCTCGATGCAGGGCTGACACTGGCCCCACCAACTGCCGAGCGTTTCGTCGATGTTGACCAGGTTCGCGGCCGTGACGGTCGGGTCGGTGCAGGCCCACAGGCCGGTGCCGGGGCTGTCGCAGCCCGGCGGGCCACCCACGTGAACCACGTTGCCGACGACGTGGCCGTTGACCTTGACCGTGTAGTTGTCGTCGGTGATGCGGTTGGCGTTGCAGGTCAGGACCAGCACGTCCGTGGGGTTGCAGCAGCACTCCGGGCAGTCATCGTCGGCGTTGAAGACCGCGCCCTTGCCGCCAGAGAGCAGGCCGCGCTTGCCGCCTTCGCGCACCACTGTTTTGCCGCGCGTGGCCATCGTCAGTACCCCGTCTCTTCCTGGCAGGCTTCCTGGTCCACCATCTCGTTGATCCAGCCCAGCACAAGCTGGTCGTCTTTGTCATAATGGGCATAGCCGAACGTGGCCGGGATCATCTGGCCGACGCCGGGGCGCTGCCACTTGTGGGGCGACGAGACCGGATCGACGCCTGTGGCCAGCGAGTCGCCGGTGTCGGGGTCGGTCACGTCGTAGGTCCAGGTCGCGGGCGTGGTTTCGTCGCCCTGGCTGCCGCCGCTCTGCGAGAGGTCCACCGGGAACGGGTACCGCAAGGCCCGCTTGCCGAGACGCACGATGGCCCACTGGACCCCGGTGCCGCCCGCGCGCCAGAGGATGCCCGCCGAACCGTAGCGGAGGGCCTTGAGATTGGCGGTCACGCCGTCGGCGATCTCGGCGAAGGACCGCTCGGTGTCTTCGTCGGGCATGTCGATCTTGACCTGGCAGACCCCGGCGGCGCAGGCTACGCCCAATGCTCCCGCCTTGATCGGCTCGATGCAGACGACGAACTTGCCCAGGTGGTCGTCGTCGGTCGGCGCGATGCCCTTGAGGGCCACGCGGTCCTTGAAGTTCTGTTCGCTGGCGTCCGGGGCGATGAGCGGGCCGTCGATGCCGAGAACGTGGAACTGGTCGGCGTCGGCGCCGCTATCGTTGCGGACCAGCACCAGGCCACTCTGGCGGAATTCGCGCTGGGCCTCGCGGCCCTGGCTCTGCTGCCGCTGGCGCAGGTCTACGGCGGCGTCGATGAAGGCGTTGTAGGCCGCCGCGGGCATCCGCAGCGACTCGCCGGCACGGACCTTTTTCAGAGCATCACCCACAGTAAGGTTTCCTTGCCACACTCGGGCATTGACCGTACATCATGGGGAGGTACAATCAGCCCGTTGCCGTGTACTGCAACCCACATCAAGGAGAATAACATGAGCAAGTGTCGGTACTGCAACTCCTCGTCCTATGGCTCTGGCTGTTCCAACAGCCCCACCGGAAAGCATGAGCACACTGGAGACGAAACACGCTGCGAGTTCTGTGGCTCAACCCTCTATGGGAGAAGTTGTTCACACAGCCCAACCGGTTACCATCGGCACGGCTCTGGCGGTAACAAGTGCCGCTGGTGCGGATCAAGAGGAACCGGTGTCGGCGGGTGTTCGTATACTCCATCCAGGAACCACGAAAGGTAGGCGGCGCATGTCCACTTCGCACACGTCCCTCACCGGCGCTGCGGGGGAGCACTTCGTTGCCTACCGCCTGTCCTCGATGGGGCACGCTGTCGCCCTCACTCGTGGCGGTTCTCCAACCGTTGACCTCATGGTCTGCGACGATGCAGGCTGCAGCGCCGTGTCCATCCAGGTCAAGACATCGCGTTGGGCCTGGCGGTCGCGCAAACGCGATCCGGCGAAAAGCCACTGGGAATGGGACGTTGGCCCGAGAGTTCTTCTTGTGCCTCCAAGTCAGTCTCGCTTCTATGCCTTCGTTGACCTCTGTTGCGAAGCCGACGGAGTAACGACTCGGCCCACAGTGTTCCTCGTGCCCTCTCAGGACGTGCATGCGTTCGTGCAGTCCGAGTGGAGCCGAAAGATGTTTTGGATCTTCGCGGAAGACAAGGACAAGTACTGTGAAGCATGGCATCGTATCACGGATCGGCTCAGCCCTCACAAATAGACGGTCACGTCACGTCCCGATTCCGAGGGCCGAGAAGCTGCCCTCTTCATAGACCTTCTCGACATACGCCCCGCAGGGCCGCTTGACGATCATGTTCACCGTGTCGTCCACCACGTCGTGGTAGCGAATCCACAGGTACTCCCAGCCCTTCTTCGAGGCCACGGTGATGCTGCCGATGGTGATGTTGGTCTTGTTCGGGCTGGCGGCGAACTTGAAGGTGATCTCCCAGTCGCCGGTGCCACGCTTAGACCCCGAGGCCCCCAGGAACAGGCACTCGCCGGCCGCGCAGCCCTTGAAGGGTGCATTGTTGACCTTGCCGGTGAGCGCAAAGTAGGCCGCCTTGTTGACCTGGGCGTCGGCGAGGTAGTGGGTCTCCGAGAACTGGTAGACCGGCACGGTGATGTCGCAGCCCTCGACCGAGTCGCTGGTGACGCCGATGGCCCCGTGGAAGTTGGGGGCCGAGTCGCCGCTCTGGCCGTAGCGGCCGCTGGTCGAGAGGCTCTGGGTGATGTGCTGCGTGCCGCCGCCGGTGTCGAACGAGAAGCTCGACTCGCCCGTCTCCGGCGGGTCCTTCTTCTGGCCCCCCGGCGGGACATATCGCACCGTGGCGTACCACAGGTCGGTCCGCTCGGTTGGCTCCAGCGAGATCGTGTCACGGACCATGCCCCGGTAGCTGGCCGGGGCGCCGGCGGCCACGGCGTCATAGGCGGCCTGATCGTCGCTCGTGCCCATGACCTGGTAGGCCAGGTCGATATTCGACGAGCGGCCAATGCTGGCCGGGCGGCTGTCGAGGCGTTCTTGAACCGTGATACTCATGCAGAGTTCCTATCTGACGCGACTGCGTATCGAGGCTTGCGAAGCCCTTGCGACCAAAGTAGAATCAGGTCCATGCACGAAACAGCAGGCCAACCTGACGCACACCGCTCCTTGTCGGAAGCCAAGCCGAAGCGGTGGTGGCTTCTCCTCCTGTGGTTTGGTCTGTTGGCATCGGTGCTTGCCGGCCAACATCTGACGGCTCTTTCGTTTGCCCACGGTCATTGGACTCCCAGCGGCGGCACAGACCCAACGCGACAGGAAGTCATCTGGTACTCTGTTCCTCCGGTTCTGATCGTCCTGCTTTCGATTGCCTTCTGCATCGCTCTCCGGTGGTGGGCACCCTATGCACCGGTGAGAGGGTTCATGCGAGCCATGGTGTTCATGACAGGCTTCCTCGCCGTTCTCGCAAGCTTCGGCATCTCCGCGTGGTTCGCCGTCTTCCACTTCTACATGGACTGAATGCCCGGAACCGACCGAAACGCAGGATCATCAACCTCGCCTCACTCGAATTCCAGTCCGCCGAGCTTGGCGTGCTCCAGCAGCTTCTCGGTGTTCTTCGCCGTGGCCTCGGTTGCCTTGGCCGTCCGCTCGGCGGCGCCGCCCACGCCCATGCCGGCAATGGCGGCGGCGTTGAACGTCCCCTGGGCACCGAACATGTTCTTGCGGACCTCGGCCACGGCCTGGCCGATGCCCTCGAAATCGTAGTCATCCGGCCCGCGCGGGAGGTCGAGTGACTTGTCTTCGTTCTCGCCGGCCTGCCGCTTGGCCTTGGCGGCGGCGATGGACTCCTGCCACTCCTTCCGCGCCGCGTCGAGTTCATTCTGCGACTGCTTCATCCGGGCGTCATATTCGTCGTTCAGGCCCTTCTCCTTGGCGTCGTGTTCGGCCTGAAACTGATCGAGCACCTTCTGGTGCAGGGCGTCCTCGCGGTTACGCTCGGCCTCACGCTGCCGCTGGCGGGCGTCGACGGCGGCGTTAGCCTCGGCGTCGATCTTGCGGTTCTCGCTCTCCAACCAGGCGTCGGCCCCACGATTGGCCGCCCCGGCGTCGAACGAGTCGTCCCACAGGCTCTTGACCCAGTTGATGCCCTTACTGATCTGCACGCCCGCCCAGTTCCAGGCCTTGTTGATGCCCTGGCAGAACCGCGTCCAGACGTTGGAGAGGAAGGCCGTGGTCTCGATCCAGCCGACCTCCAGCCCGTGCCAGACCCACTCGGCGCCCTTCAAGGCCCCGTACCAGGCGTCCCAGGCCAGGCGGATGAAGAAGTTGCGGAAGTTGAGCCAGATCGAAAGCAGGGCCTTGCAGCCCTTTTCCCACTCCATTTTCAGGGTGAGCCACAGAATCCGCGCCGCCAGGCCGATGTCGCCGGCGGCCAGGGCGTCGGAGATGCCCTCGAAGGCCGTGAGAGCGTCGTCCTTGAGGTCGCCGAAGACGCCGCCCAGCCAGTCGAGGGCCTTGCCGCCAGCACCGGTGACCCACAGGATGATGCCGCCCAGAGCCACGATGGTGGCAATCACCAGGCCCACGGGGGTGCAGATGGCCCCGATGATGGAGCCGAGGATGCCGAGCACCGTGCCGACGGCGCTGGCGACGGTGCCAAGCGCTCCGATCACCGTGCCGACCGCCGAGATGACCGTGCCCAACATGACAAATGCCGCGCCGAGGCCCGCCAGCACGCCGCCGACGATGAGGGCAATCTTGACCAGCCCCTGGTGCTCCCTGATCCACTTCGTGACGCTGACGATGACGCGAGTGAGCCACTTGGCCAGGCCGGAGAGAATGGGCGCGACCGAGGCCCCGATGGTGTTGTAGCACTTCTTCAGCACCCGCCAGAGGTCGTGCAGCGTGTCCTCGAACCGCCGCGCCGCCTCGGCGCTCTCGCCGGACATGATCAGGCCCAGTTTCTCGGCGTAGGCGGTGAGCCGCTCAATGCCGGCCGCGCCGCCGGTCATCATGGGCAGAAGCTGCGTCCCGCTGCGGCCGAAGATGGCGATGGCCGCGGCGGCGCGGACGGCGGGGTTCTCGACCCGGCTCAGCCGGTCGGCGATCAGCTTGAACTGCTCCTCGGGCCGCAGGCCGTTGAGGTCGTCCATCGTCAGCCCCAGCGTGGCCAGAGCCTCGCGGGCGGTCTGGCTGCCGAGGGCCGCCTCGGCCAGTAGCCGCTGCATGCGCTTCAGGCCGACCTCCACCGCCTCCAGGCTCGACCCCGACCGCTCGGCCACGTAGCCCAGGGCCGACAGAGCCTCGACCGAGACGCCGGTCCGCTCGCTCATGTGGGCCATCTCGGCTCCGGCCTCGGCCCAGCGGCGGGCGCTATCGACCAGCGGCGTGACGATGGCCGCCCCGGCGGCCGAGAACTTCAGGCCCAGATTCCGGACGCTCGCGCCCCAGGCGGCCAGCTTCCGCGACGCCGCCTTGAGGCCGCGGGCCATCTCCGAGGAGTCGGTGAAGATCTCCACGAAGGCCCGACCGGCGCGGATGGAACCTGCTTGAGCAGACATCCTTGAGTTTCTCCTGACGCGGTCCTATACTGTCGCTGAACTTCGGAGCCATCACTATGAGACACCTGCCTTGGACACTTCTTGTTCTGACCCTATCGGTAATGGCCGGCGGATGCGGCAACCCAGCGGAGGAACTCTACACACTCGCTGTGCTCGGCCAGCCACTGCCCAGCACGCTTCCGGCCGGTACGGAAGTGTACGGATACGGGGCCTGTGTCAGAGCCAAAGGTGGAGCCGCCTTTCCTGGAGTCGAGCGAGTCTTGGTCGCCCGCCTGCTCAAGAACGAGAATGGGATCATTGTTGCCAAGAGCCTCCTGACCAAGGAAACCAACCACTGGCTGGGCCTCTTCGGCGGCACCGACACCTACGTCATCGAGGCACAGGTTCCCGAGAATGAGTTCCGCGAACCGTCCGACGGCTGGACAGAACTCATGGGCCGCATTGCCAAGGCAACATCCGGCTACAAGCTTGGCAGCGCATCCCTGGCTCTCTCGAACATGGAGGAGAAAGAGCGTCCGCAGTGGATTCGCTTCCCGCCTCGCGACAACAAGTTGGGCCAACTCGAGTCGGCCTGCATCGCCGGTGAGTATGGCTTCGGAGCTTACCTGGCTATTGCCAGCAAGCAGGATATGGGGCCTCCGCCTGCGGTCCTGGCTCCGACTTCGCTGCCCGCCTACCTGGCCTTCATCGAGGAACTCCTGACGCTCCTGCCGGAGTCGACCCAGATGACCACCACGAGCAAGAGCAAGTTCTTGGATGCGGACATTACCTGGAACCGCACCACCGCCGACAGCCGCGGATCAGTCCACCCCGTTTACCAATTGGCTGCCGACTATCCCCAAGCGTTCACCGGCTTGACGCAGCCCGGATTTAAGTGGCAAGGTGGCCGACATGGCACAACCCTGAGCACACAGAATGCTGGTGAGCGACACATCCGTATCGAGACGCGAACGTCGGCGGCCGAGCAGATGCGGAGCCTGGCCGATGAGTCGGAGTAGGGCATCATCTTCGGTAGTCTCAGTCTCTGAAGAACCTCACCACCAACCGGCAGACGAACCGGATCGTCGCCTGCCGGTCGGTCTTCCACATCGCCTTCAGCATTGACCACGAGAGCCACGACTCAAAGCAGCACCCCCGTCAGGGCGAAACTCAGGCCCAACTGGATCGCCTTCACGAACGCCTGGTGCAGCACGTCGAAAAAGGCGCTGTTGCGGTCGGCCAGTTCGCGCAGCACCGGCAGGAGCTTCGTCTTCGCGGCCACGAGTTCCTCGTTCGACATTTTGCCGTAGAGCAGGTTGATGGCCTCGTCGGTCCTCTTCTCCCGCAGGCTCTCGATTAGCGCGGGAATCTCCGCCAGGGCCAGATTCCTGATGCCCGGATAGAGAATCACCACCAGGTCCGTCAGGGCCTGCCCGTATTGGCTCGACAGCGCCGCCGTGAGCCGCTGGATCACCTCGTTCTCAATCGCCGACGGCAAGGGCACCGCAACCGGCACAGTGACAACCGTTTCCTCTGCCATGAATCAAGCCCTCCGTGTAAATTCAGTCCTGGGTCTAGCTCGGTCTCGATTTGCACTGCGCCCGTCATGGGGCAGCGGGCGCGGCGCCGGGCACGGGCAGCCGGGCGAACTCCGGCAGCACCTTCAGCCGGTCGGCCCGCACGTCCTCTACCTTGCGGCCTTGAAGCAGGGCGTCGATGGCCAGCAGCGCCTCGTTGTCAGCCAGCGCCGAGTCGCGGGCATACCCCGGCACCGCCGGGTCGCTGTAGACCCGCAGGACCGTGTTGTCCGAGGCCAGACGGTACTGGTGCACCGCCGCCTTCTCCGCGGGGCCGGTCAACAGACACCCCGGCAGAGCCACGAGACACACCGCCAGCAGCACGACCACGACGAGCAGATTCCGCATGACACAATCTCCTTCCAGAAAAGGGTGACGGGGTTACAGGTTGCCATTGGCTTCCAGGGTCGAATGGACGATCTGGATGCCCTCCTTCAGATTGGCCTCGGTCGCGGCCGTGGCCCGGCGGCCGTTGGTCTCCTGGTAGACACCGAGCACGTACTTCAGGGCCGTGTCGAGCCGCTCCAGGCTCTTGTTGGGCACGTCGTCGGGAATGGTCCGCTCGGCGAACTTGATGGCGGCGATGATCGTGCCCTCGTACTGCTGCCACTCCGGCCGGGCCAGGTAGAGCCGGTTGAGGCCCCACAGGATCAGGCCCGCCAGGGCGGCAATGACCGCCGGGGAATTCAGCACCGTCCAGAGAACCGCCAGAATCGTCTGCCAGGTCATCGGCTTACTCCTTTATATAGGGCGCACTGCCCGCTACCTTGCCGCCCCAGCCCCGTCGGCCGGGACGAATACCTTCCTCAGCACGTCAATGTTCCCCGCCGTGATGGGAATCCCTCTCCGGCACCTGCCCGCGTACGGGTTGAAATCCGCCGGGCTGAAGGCCCGCGACTTCTTCGGGTCGCGGTTACAGTTGGCCAGCATCGCGAGGACCGCGCTGGTGTGGCCCCACGTATCCCGCCCGCGGGCCTCGGCCATCCAGACCAGTTCCCTGAGCGTCAGCGGTCCGGGGTCGACACCGAGGACTCCGGCAAGCTGCCAGATGAGTCGCCAAGCCTCGCGAGCGCCGCGGCCATCTCTTTCTCGAGTGCCGGACTGTCGAGCCGGTCCTCGGCCGCCTTCAGGGCCATCGCCTCCAGCGTCCGGAGCTTGCCGAGGGCTTTGGCCAGGAGCCGCCGGCGCTCCCTGGGGAAAAAACCCACCAGTTCCTCCAGCAGCGCGGTGGTCGCCCCGTCGATGGTGTCCCCGGCCATCGCCCGGCCGAACTCCTCGTCCGACACCTGCCGGGCGTCAGCCTCGGGCTTGCAGAGCGAGTAGACCAGGTCACAGAGGAGCACCGGGTCCGAGACCAGCTGCTCCAGCAGCTTGCCGTCGACGACCTCCAGCAGGTTCACGCCCAGCAGGCCCTTGACGCGCTTCACGGCGTCGACGTTGACCGTGACGCTCCAGGTGCGGCCCGTGTTGTCGGTGAAAGTCTTCATGCGGCTCCTTTCAACTGATGGTCAGCGTGCCCGTCGCGCCCGAGTGGGCCGGCGTGTAATCTCCCAGGGGACCGGTCCCGTTTTCCCAGTGCACGGTCAATGTCCAGAGATTGGGCTCGACCGGCATGTCGCCGTTCATGGGGGCGATCACCCAACGGTTGTTGTCGTGCCACAAGTACCACGTCTGGCCCGCCAGCTTCCACCGCGGCAGCTCGTCCACCAACCCGAACGGCTCGTAGGTGCCAGCCAGGAGCGCTGGCGTCGTCTCGCCGGTGCCGGTCAGCTTCTCGCGGATCGTGAGCGTGCCGCTGGCGCCGAAACCGGGGGCCGGCTCGTAGTCGCCGACCGGCGAGTCGCCTTGCGGGCCAATCCAGTACGGGTACTGCGGCGTGATGTAGTAGCCCAGGTCGTCCGGGCAGGTCACGTACCAGCGGTCCGTCTCGGCGTTGAACCAGAGCAGCAGGTTCCACTCCGGGCTCAGGCGATAAGTGCTCTGGCCGTCGTGCGTGCCAAAGAGAGCCCAGACTCCGGCCAACGCAAACGGCGAGGTGACGCCAGAGCCGACTAAGGGTTTGCGATGGTCTTCCACTGGGGCGCGTTGGCCGAGTAGGTCGGCTTCACCGTGACCTTGACCGTGATCGCCTCTTCGAGCGACTCGTCGCGCGAGAAGTCCAGCACGGCGCAGTCGGCCCACAGGCCCTTGGAGCCGGTCTCGGTGATCGGGCCGGTCATGACGGCGATACCGATCACGGTATCGTTGAAGTAGGCGTCCTCGACGGCCGTGAACCCGTCGTCATCCGGGTCCCAGATCATCTCGAACTCGATGGAGCCTTCCTTCAGGGTGCCCACGCTGGCCTTCCAGCCGGCGTTGGCCCGCGTGGTGACGTCGGCCTCGCCCTTCTGGAGGCCCATCGAGACGTTCTTGACGTTCGCCAGCTCCGTCCAGGTGGGCGTGCCGCCGATGCCCGCGGCGCAGAAGTAGAGCTTCGCGTCTTTGCCGAGTTTCACAGACATGTTTCGTTCTCCTGCCCGCCGTGCGGGCATCTGGCTTCGTACCTTCCCGTTCCGTCCCGCCTCATCCCGTTTCGTCCCGCGACATCCCGGCACATCCCGCTTTATCCCGGGTAATCCCGGTTTATCCCGCCTTCACCGACGATGCCCACAGCCGGGGCAGTTCGGGTTGCACCTTCCTGAGTGCCGGCTGCATGTAAGGCCTTGCCGCCACGTAGATGACCTTGAACATCGGACCGTAGAGTTCCTCGTTCAGCCGGTTGGCCCGGTCCACCTGTGCGGCGGTCTGGAGCTTCGTATAGACCACCCGCCCGCCGCGCACGTCGACCTCGCCTCCGTCGCCCATCTTCCGCCGGCGTCGCTGCTTGTTCCGCACCCGCGTGCGGCCGCCGAACTCCAGCGTTTCCGGCGCGCCCGAGCCGCGGGCAAACCCCACCGGCCCGATCACCACCGATTGCGCCACCGGCTCGAAGGCGTAGAACAGGTTCTTCCTGATCCACGGGTGCGGCTTGATGGCCCGCGGCGGCTCGCCCGGCCGCGACGCGCTCGGGTCGGCGGCCGGCTTCTTCCGCTTCCCGCCCACGATCAGCCGCTCTTGTTCCTTGCGGCTTGTGACGTATCGCATCGAGGTCTGGGCCACGCGGCGGATGCGGCGCCCGGCTTCCTGAAGGGCCTGCCGGTTCTTCCGGTCCATCAGCTTCGTGACGCGGTCGCGGTCGAAGAACCACTTCTTCACGTCGAACCGCAGGCCGAAGGCGGCCCGCGCTGCGCCGCCGGGATTCATCCCGCCGCTCAGAACTCTGCCGAAGATGCTCCCGAAGCCCGCCATTCTCTCTCCGCTACTTCACCACCCGGAACGTCACCGTCAGCACGCTCGTGAACTGCCGCAACTCCTCCAGGTGCCCCGGCGAGTACACCGGCTCGTTCTCCGTCCGCAGCCACGAGGCGCTCGGGTAGGCCGTGAGCCGTCGCAGCCGGAAGAACGTCGCGATCTCTTCCACCAGGCCCATCAGCGGGTCGATCTGGGCATTGGTCTCGGTCGAGAGCTTCTTCTGCACCGCCACGTCGACCGACACGTCGTACTGCACACTCGTGCGGCTGACCGTGACCGCCTCGACCCCCCTGGGCACCACCGTCACGTGCAGCGCCGCCATCTCCTTGAGGTCGAACTCCGGCCGGTAGAGCCGCGCGGCCGTCAACTCCTGGCTGAACGTGCCCGCGTTGAGCTCGGTCACCACGGCGTCGGCGATGTCCACGATCAGGGCCATGTCAGTGGTTCTCGATTACCTTGGGCGGCGTCGGGAAGGCCGGTCCGACCTCGCCGCCCGCCGCCACCCGGAAGTACCAGACCTCGCCGTCACTGATTCCACTCAGGCCGCCCCTGGCCGTCACGCTATACGCGCCCGGCCCGGTCGGCGACCACGTCTCCTCGCCCCAGCCGACCACTGTGCCGTCGCCGTTGAGCGGCATCAGGTTGGTGTAGCCGGTGCCGGAGGCGATCACCCGCAGGAGCAGCAGATAGCGTTTGTTCGGTTGGAGCGCCGGCACGGCGACGGGTGCGACGAGAAACTCGCCCGGCGTGCCGCCGTCCAACCCCTGGGCCTGGCCGTCCCAGCCGCAGGCCACGTGCGTCTCTGAGAGCAGTGTCCAGCCGGCCGGATTGGCGGCCGCGTCCCCGTCGTCACTGCGACCGTTGCCGTTCTCGTCGCGCCAGAGCCACAACTGCACCGCCGACAGTTCGGCGTCGGCCCCGGCCTGGTCACCCGCGAGCCCGCCGCCACGGTGAGCCGTGGCCGTGACGTGCTCGAACACCTCGATCCTGGCCGGCAGCGCCGTGCCGTCGCTACAGGCCACGCCGTTGACCGACACGAGATGCCCGACCGGCCCGGCGCACTCGGTCCAGGTGAACCCGGCGGCTGCAACGACGCCGGCCAGGCACGAGGCCACGAGAGTCAGGGCGACTATCGAGCGGAACCGTCGCACAACATGCCTCCCCATCCCAGACGCCTGGCCCGCTCCACGGCCGCCTTCAGGGCATCGCCCGTGAGCCGCGGACCGGCCACATAGATTGCTTTGCCCGGCAGGAGCTTCCGTCCCTTCGCCAGGTTCGTCTCGACCACCTTGTCACTCTCCCACGCGGCGCGGGCGAAGAGGCCATAGAGCACCAGGGCGTCGGGTCTGACCGCCTCGACCTTGGCCATCGCCTGCTCCGGCGACCCGGTCACGGTCAGGCTGCACAGGAGCCACACCGGGAGCCCCGGCCGCGCCGCCCGCACCACTTTGGCGACCGCCTCGGCCCGCGGTGCGTCCAGCGTCGCGTTCGGCCGGAAATCGTGATTCGTCTCTTCCCAACCCACGATCACCGCCACCGCCTGGGCATCGGCGGCCAGGTACTCGGCCAGCGGCTTCAGCGGCGTCGCGTCATTGGCAGTGACCGCCACCAGGTGCGGCCGGGCCGGCGGATCGTCATGCCGGGAGGCCGACCAGACGACAACCGGACAGACATCATCCGACGCGACCGGCGCGGCTCCGCGCCACGAGGGCCAGAACCAACCGTCGAGCCAGGCGGGCGCCGCCGGCGGCTGGAATGCAGCCTTGGCCATGTCGAGTTGCCCCGTCAGCATGGCCGCCTGTTCGCCGCCGCCCGCATGCACCAGGGCCGGAGCAAGGGCCGTCGTCCGCGCGAACATTGGCGACGTGCCGCCTACCGTCACCGTTCTGGCTGTGAGCGCCCCGCTGCCGTCAACATTCGCCGCGCCAGCGGCGCCGAAGGTGAATCGCGAGATCACGAGCGGCCGCGCCGCAGGCCTCTCGACCGCGGCGACCTGCGGGGCGCTCTGCCGCCACTGGGGCAGCGGAGCGACCTCCGGCGGGGCCTCGCCCGGGCGCAGGGCCAGGTAGCCCAGCGCCACCGCGGCCACGACCGCTCCGCCCGCGACGACCTTCTTCGTGGTCTCGCTCACAGGCCAAGCTCCCTCTTGAGGTCCGGAATCGGGTCATGGATCGGCGCGTCGCCTTCCTTCTGCGGCTGGAACAGGTTCACGTAGTCCGTGGCCCGCTTCCAGTGGCCGTCGATGGCCTTGATGACCTTCGCCAGGCGGTGCACGTTGACCGAGAGGTTCCCGGTGTCGACGTCGCCGGCAACGCCCCGCAGCGCCGCCTCGGCCAGTTGAAAGGCCTCCTTGTTGCGGCCCTGCAGGAGGAGCAGATTGACGCGGGCCTCGGTCTTGAGGTCGGGGTTACTGGCCAGGACCGCCGTCACGGCCGCGCCGATGGCGTCGTCCGCCGGGATCGTCACGCCGTCGAGCAGGTTCGTGCCGCCCGCCCCGTCCTTCAGGTAAGTCTGGTAGTCGGCCGTGGTCTGGGCCAGGTTCGGCGTGCGATTCTTGACCATCCACGTGTTGACGGCGGTGACATAGTCGGCGTGGTTGGCAACCGGCATGATGGCCAGCAGTCGCTTCAGGGCTACCTTGTCCGCCAGGGGCCAGGCCTTCCACAGGGCCACCTGCGTGAACTTCGCCAGACTGGCCGCGGCCACCAGGTGCTTCGGCTCGGCTCGACCGAGATAGATGCCCAGGCCATCGGCCACGCGCTGCGCCGGGGGCGCAAGGCCCGGCGTGTCCACGTAGCGTAGGGCCATCGTGCGATAGCAGTACCAGCGGCCATAGAGCACACCGACCAGCCGCGGCTTGTCGCTCGCACTGGCGGCGTCGATGGCCGCAGTGATCTTCTCCGTCAGGCCAACCGTGTCCTTGCCGAAGCCGATCAGGTCCCCGTAGAGCTGGATGTAGGCTACGCCCCTGGCCACTCCCGTGAGGACATCGGCCTTGGGCAGCAGCGCCGCCAGGTACTCGCCCCGCAGCTTCGCATCGTAACCCGGCACGGCCGTGGTCAGGCTCGCGGGCGGGTCGCCCTGGCCCAGGCGGGCCGTCTGGGCCTCGACCGTGGCACTCGTCTCAGCCTGGCCGAAGGCCGTGGCCGCCAGAACCAACATGATCAACATCGCCGTCGCGTACTTCATTCGTTCTGCTCCTTTCGCAGTTGTGTGTCAGAACTCGGTGACCAGCAGTCCCTTGGCCTCCTCCGAGGCGCAGATGGCCGTGATCACCCCTGTGTAGAGGTTGGCCGCCGTGATGGCGAATGAGCCGCCGTAGGCATTGAGCTTGATGCCCGTGCCGACGGCGGGGTTGGCCCCCAGCTTGATGTAAAGGTCCGTGTCGCTGTCGTTGACGAGGACGGCGCAGATACGGTTGGCATTGGCCGCGAGGGCGATCCGCCCCGCGCTGGTCACGTCAACCTTGTTGGTGCTGGCGGTTGCCGCCGAGCGGTGGGCCACGACCTGTTCGCCACGATCCGTGATCTCGATGTCGGCCGAGCCGATCCATCGCCTGGTCATACCGTCAGCCTCCGAATACGACGCGCCACAGACCGCCGACCGCCAGCGTCGACGCCGCCCCGATCAGAATCCACAGCAGCCGCCCCCTGGTCCGCTCCGCCGACTCCAGCCGGTCCAGCCGCAGCTGAATGCCGGGTTTGCCGTTGCCGCGGATGGCCTCGTCCAGCAGGTCGAGCTTGCGGTGCATTCCCGCGAACTCGCCCTTGCAGACATCCTCGTACCGATCGGTGCATTCGCCGCTCATTCGCCCACCTGCTTCGTGTGAACCCGGATCGCCAGCCGGTACGGGTCGCTCCAGCGCCAGCACAGCTCCTGACCGGGGCCGACCACTTCGTACACCAGCGTCTCGCCGCCGACACTTTCCCTGATCCTGTCGCCCCGCTCCGGGGTGAAGGCTGCGCCGCCCAGCACCAGGTCCGCCGCCGTGATGATGAAGTCGCGGGCCTCGAACCGCTCACTGACGCCCGCGCCGCTGTCGATCTCGAAGGTCGTCCGGCCGACCGTGGCCGGCACCTGGACCTCGGCCTGGCCCCGGCAGTAGGTCACCGGTTTGGCCAGGTGCTTCCGTCGCTGCCCGTCCAGCCAGGCCGAGGATTGCTCCAGGAGGTCCGCCACGGTTACACCGTGCTCAGGGCGCAGCCGTCGTTGGAGACCACGCTCCAGCGATTGTTGGCGCCGTTCGCCTTGCCGATGAGCAGAATGGCGTCGCCGGCGTCACCGAGGGTGATCGTGTTGTTGCCCGTCTGGTTGACTGTGGTGGCACAGGTGATCACGCAGTCCCCGCCGTCGGTTTTCAGGGAGATCAGCAGCAACTGCCCGACATAGGTCGGGGCGGCCAGGGTCCGCGTCTCGGCGGCCGCCGTGACAATGTCCACGTGGCCGCTGTCGGTGACCGGGATGGCCCCGGCAGCGCCGGGGTCATCGATCTCGGCCGTCAGCGCGTTGTGCACGGTGTTCGTGACCGTGACCGGCCCCGACCAGAGCACCCGGACCGTCTCGGCCGTGGCCCCGGCCGCCGACTGAGCGAAGCCGATGAAGGTGTTGCCGTCGGCGGTGGTGGTCGCGCAGCCCGTGCCGACCGTGCCGCCGTAGGGATTGCCGTCGGCGTCCCAGTAAAGGGCCGCCCCTTGCGCCTGCTGCTCATTGGCCTTGACGACGTCGAAGAGGCCCCGCACGGCCAGCGCCCCGAGGGCATTGGCCTCGATGGGCACTTTCGTCACGCCGATCATCGACCCCAGCACCACCACCTGCCCGGCAGCCACCGCCGCCGAGGGCGTGTAGTCGATGCTCGCGCCTTCCTGGATAAACCTCGCCTGAAACGCCTGCGCCATGTCTTGGTCTCCTTGTCTGCGGCCCGCAGCCGCCTGTGTTCAGGTGTCGTTACCGTTCACGCCCCTGGGGGGAGGCTCACGCCTCGCCCTTCATCTTGAGCGCCGCCCGGAAATCCTGCTCCCTCACGCCGAAATCGATATAGCCTCGGAACTGCACTCCGAGCGTATTGAAGTCGGCGTCAGTCTTCTCGACGGTCGGCCGGTCCACGCCGTTCAGGAAGGCGACCTCGATGGCCGGCAGGCGGTTCGGGTCGGCCTGGAGATACCAGGCCTTCGAGCTCGCGCCGGTGAAGCTGGCGTTCGACAGGTACACGGAGCTCACGACGGTGAACTTGCCGACGTGGGGGTTGGTGTTCGGCTTGCCCTTGTTGGCCGTCGTCGTCTCGTTCAGGATCAGCGACTTCATCAGCATCTCGGCCGGCACCTTCAGGGCTGTCGGCACCAGCAGGAGCGTGGCCGGGATGCCCAGGGGCCGGCCGTTGGGCTTGGTCTGCTCGCCGAACATCACCTCGGCGACCGTGAGCGAGTCGACGCTCAGGGCCGTGTCGGCGCCCTCGGCGTAGTTCTTGTGATCGGCGTGGAAGAAGGCCTTGCCGTCCGCCTGCACGGGGTTCCGCAGCCAGAGGCCCCACACGGCGTCGGCGATGCTCTCGGCCGCGCCCATGCCGATCTGCCGCGGGATGTCGGTAAACGCGCCCATGTCGTCGTTGATGATCATCTGCCGCGTCAGGGCGAACATGATGCCGTGGGTGTCGGCCTTCTGCCCGTACTTCTGCTCATCGAGCTTGCCGTGCTTGAGTTCTCCGTCGGGCCCGACCTGCTCGAACTTGAACGAGCCGGTCATGCGATAGCGGCTGTGCTCCTTGAAGTCGTTCACGCTGGCGATGCGGCAGATCGAGCGCCAGGAGTCCTCGACGTAGTTGTAGCCCTCCAACAGCATCTTGTTGGCGATGTTGGAGAGGATGTTCGGGAGGGAGACCGTGGAGAAGGCCGCCTGGAGCCAGCCCGAGGCGTCGCGGCGGTAGCGCGGCAACTGCTGCCCGCAGGCCAGTTCGCAGAACTCCTGGATGCCGACGCCGCGCAGCTTGTCGGCGGCCTCCAGAATCGGCTCGGCGTAGAGGGCCTCGATACGGCTCATGGAACACCCGGCGGCCATCAGGGCCACGGCCTCGAAGACCTGCGGGCCGGTGTTGCGGGGCCGCGAGGCCACGGCCGGCACCTGGGGCCGAGAAGCGCGAAGGATGTGAAGCTCGACCTTGGTCTCGTCCCAGCCTTCCTCGATGGCCTGGGCCTCGATGTTCGGGTGCTTGCCCGCGCAGTGCTTGCGGATGGCCTCGACCCGGCGGGTCTCGGCGGCCATCCGGCGGCGCATGTCCACGATGGGGTCGCCGTCGGCGACGGCCGCGGCATTCACCGTGGCCGGCGTGGCGGGCGCGGCCTGGGCCGGAGACGGCTTCGGAGTCTGGGCGGGCGGCGCGTCGCTTCTGGCCTGCGGCGTCTCGGGGGTCTCGACATGGGTGTCCTGGACTCCAGCTTCCTGCGTGGCGGTGTTGGTCTCTTCCATCTGAATCGGCTCCTTTGCCTGGGGGGACTGGGCGGCGACCTTGGCGACGGTGTTGCTGTCGGCGCCGCTGTCGACGAACGAGATTTCCTTGAGGACGGCCCGCCGCACCACGTGCAGCGGCCCGGTGAAGGTGCGGCCATTGACGTTGACGTGCTGACCGTTGGGGATGAACTGGGCGTCGATCACGGCCGCGCCGATCGAGGCCTGCCAGGGGAAGCCGTTGACGCCGGACTTCGCCACGTCGCGGGCCCACGAGGTGTCGCGGCTGATGAGGCCCTCGGCCAGGACCTGGCCGTCGGCGATGACCACCCGCTGGGTGTGGCCGACGCCCTGCATGGGCTTGTGGTCGAGCCGCACGGGGATGTCCTGCCGGTCGATGGCCAGGCCCTCGAGGTCCACGACCACCGGGTGCGGGAAGCCGCTGATCCGCATCGTGCCGCCGGTGTAGGCGACCATGCGGAAACGCGGCATCTGCTTCGCGCCGTCGCCCTCAGCGGCCTCGACCGTCAGCGGGCACTGGAACAACAGGTACTCAGGCTGCGCGTCGCGCTTCGACATCGGCGTCTGTCTCCTCTTCCTCGTCGTCTTCGTCGGTCGGGGCCGGTTCCTCGACCAGGCCGAGTTCCTTCATCAGCGATTTCTCTTTGGCCCGCTGCCTGAGTTCCGTTTCCCAGTCGCGGCCCTGACGGGCATACTCGATGGCCAGCGTCGTGGTGTTCGAGGTCAGCCGCGTGGCCTGGGCCGTGGCCTCTTTCGCCGGGTCCACATGCTCCGCGCCGTCGAAGAACCACTGGTGCGGCACACCGCGCAGGCCGCGGAGCACGGCGAACTCCGGCGTCAGCGACGCCTCGTAGAGCCAGGCGGCCAGGATGCGGTCGAGCACCACTTCAGCCAGATGCGCCTGCTCCACGCGAATCGACTTGTAGTAGGTCTGGTGGTCCAAACGGCCACTGCTGTAGTTGTAGCCTGCGCTGTTCCCCGCAGCGACGTTGAAGGGCATGTTCAGGCAGCGGGCGATCTCGTTCAGAATCTCGTGTTTGAACTCGCCGTAGCCCGTGACCGGCTGCTGGGCCTCCACCTGGCTGAGTCGCCAGCCGTCCGGCAGGACCGTGGCCATCCGCCGCTCCAGGGCGACGATGTCCATCGGCTCCAGAGCCTGGGCCTCGCCGTTGGCCGGCGAGTCGGTGTAGAGCACCGCCGCGAATTCGGCCGCCGTGTCCGCCGCCGCGATCACCGACAGGGTGTAGTCGCGCAGCTGGGCGAAGAGGGGCAAGGCCGGGGTAATCTCCGGCACGCCCCGGTGCTGGCCCGGCCGGTCCTCGCGGAACCAGTGGATGACCGCCGTAGCGTCCACCAGGTCGAACTCGTGCCGCCAGTTCGCCAGGTCCCCCGGATGCTGCTGCAGGATCGAGTAGCTCCGCGGGTTGCCCCAGCCGTCGAGCGTGATGCCGTCGATGTCGGCGGCGTTGCCGGAGGCGAGCCACGGTGCCGCCACGCGGTCGGCCTCGACCAGTTGCACGTCGAGCACAACGGGAGAGTCAATGAGCGGGTTGGCCGTCAGCACGGCGAACGTCTCGCCGTCGGTCGCCTTGGCCGCCCGCATGGTGCGGAGCTTGCCGGCCAGGCGGACCGCCCGGCACCAGTCGGCGAAGGCCTCCTCTACCAGGCGGTTGAGCTTCACGTCGCCGGAGAGCATCTGGAGCCGCGGGCCGGTGCCGATGCAGTCGTTGGTCAGCGTGAGCACGATGCCCTTGGCGTAGCTATTGTTGGCCACTTCGTACCGCGCGTTCTGCCGCAGCTTCCGGCGCACGTCGGCCGACATGGCGCTGTCGGCCGAGAGGGCGTCGGCCATCGCCCAGTGGCGGGCGTTGTCGGCCGTGGTCTGCGCCGCGTCATAACGCGCCCGCAGGACGACCGGCACCCTGGTGCCGGCCTGAAGCGTGGCCGGGAGGGACGCCTGGGACTTCCTCTTCTTGCGGAACGGCCACATTCAGACGCTCCCTCCCGGCGCGAGTTTGACGAGCTTGATGCCGAGGCCTTTGCCGCGGCTGGCCCGCTTGGATTCCAGGTACTTGTCGGCGGCGATCTGGTCGGGCAAGGGGTGCTGCTCCATGCTGCCCGCATCACCGCTGGCAGACTTCGGACCGGCAGCGTTTTCGCTGATCTGTTTGTCCAGACCCTCGTCCATTGGCACCTCCGCGGCCCGCTCCCGGGCGACGCAATGCTTATTGCCGGACAGGGTCGATCCCGCACATGAAAATTGGGCGGCCGCGGAATTTTCGTACAGATGTGTAATGAATCTGCTCACCGCCCGACTTTTTCCCACGTCGTGAGCCTCACGCCACAGTGCCGGCACAGACGACGGCGCATAATCCGACCGTTCGGCGTTTGGCGGGTGTAGAGCACGGGCAGGTGCCGGCAACCGCAGTGTGGGCAGGCCAATCCCAAAACCTGGGACGTTGGCTGGCGGGTGGAAGTGTCTTGCGTGTTCATACTCGACCTCGCTGGAGTTGTGAAAGACGAAGGCGTGGACGCGATGGCATTCGCCCCTCGACGCCGGCCAGGCTGACGCCCTGGATGCTAGCCGCCACGGCGCAGCCGACCAACCCGTCGAGCCAGTGGTTGTCCGGCCGTGTGGCCCGGAGTTTCCATTCGTCCACGGTCCGCTCGTGGGCCAGGGTGCGGACCCGGTACTCGGCCGTCAGGTGGTCAGCGAGCAGTCGGTGAGTTTCCTCGTCGTGACCGAAGAGCGACAGGCACCCCGGATCGCCCATGGCCACGCCAAGGCGGGCGTGAACGAAGGTTTTCCAGTAGTTGGTGTCAATCAGAGCATGGCGGACCTGGCGCTTGCCGATGGTGTTGGGGATGCGCCAGTGCAGCCCCACGCGGTCGCCACGTTTCTTCTTGTACTCGCTGAACGGGATGCTGGAGGCCCCCACGTACTTGCCGTGGCTCGGCAGCAGCACGGCGGCGAAGGGACTCTGGCGGCAGAACTGGTAGACCACGTCGGTGGACTGCCCCCAGTTGGCGTCGATGAGGCAGCGGTCAATCCGCATCTCGGCCCCATCCTCACGCCGCCAGGTTGCCGACAACCGCTCGGCGGTCAGCCGTTCGAGGGCGGCGAAGATCTGGCCTTCCAGTCCTGCGCCCGGCACCGCCCGCGCGATGGTGGCCCGCACGTCAGCCAGTGTGAAGTAGGCCCGCTTCTGCTCCGGCCAGGTGCCGTAGTCGACGATGTGCCCAGTGAAAGACTCCTCCCATGCCACGGCCATCCAGAACAGGGCCTTCTGCTGGACGTCTATGAACATGGTGAGGTGGCTGGCACCGAGGGGCACCTCGCCGCGCTGGTAGCCGTTGACCTTGCAGGCGATCTCGTCGGCCGAGAGCATCTCCTCGCCCTGGGCCTCGACCACCGGCTCGTTCTGGTACTCGGCGAAGAAGGCCGACTCGCCACGGTCGTGCTTCAGGTTCATGGCGTGCTGAATGGCCGACAGTTCGTCCTCATTGAACCGCTCCGGCCAGGCGACAACCGCGCCGACATCCATCGCCTCCCGGTTCTCGCGGTAGAACTCAGTGGCCTCGGCCCCGTCGCCGTCATTGCGCAGCGAGTCCGACCGCAGTTCCGTGTACCTGGCCCAGAGCTTCTCGTTCGAGGGGAAGGCGTAGACCATCTTCGTTCGCTCGCCTTGCCACTCGGGGTGCTTCTCCCGGTCGAGCATCCGGTCGGCCATGTCGTCGGGGCGAATCACCGTACAGGCCATGAGGCCCGCGATTTTCTTCCCCGGCCCGGCCATGCCCAGGACATCGCCGGCGAGGATCGCCTCGCGCCGCTCGCTCTGGCTGGGCGACCAGGCCGACTCGGTCGTCTGCGGGTCGTCCACGAGCACCAACTGCGGGCGTACCACGCGACCATCGGGCCGGGCGTTGTTCTGCCCGCGAATGTCCGAACCTTTCATGCCGGAGCAGGAGATGACGACGCCCGAGGCGCGGCTGCCGGCGATGGTCGGCAGGACGATCTTGTCGCTCGTCCACTCGATGCGGGTCGGCTCGCCCTGGTGCTTCTGGCCCTTCTGGCGATTCGTGATCCGCTCCAGGCAGCGAATGGGATAACATACCTCCGGAAAGTCTTCTCCGAGAAGCGGGTTCGTCTCCAGCCAGACCATGATGTTCTCGAGCAGGTCCTTGGCCCGCTCGGCGCTGGCGGCGATGAGGCAGACAAAGGGCGTGGCTCCGGTGAGCGCCGCCCAGACCACCGCCGTCTGGCAGAGGACGGTCTTCCCGCTGCCGCGCGGCATGGCCATGGCGAAGAGGCCGCCGGTGCGGACCGCCCGCTCGATCTTCTCCACCACCCGCAGGTGGTCGGGCGACCAGGCGAAGTAGAAGACATCCGGGAAGTAGGTCTCGCAGAAGACTCGGAACGACGCCTCGGCGGCGGCGCGGCGCTCGGGATTGACGACCGCCGGCAGCTCGCCGATGTCCTGGGCGGCCCGGACCAAGTCGGCGTTCCGCTCCGACTGGCGGCGCTTGACCTCGTCGTAGCTGAGGGGATCTTCCTTGGGCTTGAAGTACTCCAGCGTCAACCAGGCCGCATAGCGGAACAGGTCCACGGTCCGGGCGTCGCCGATGGTGTAGCCGGCGCGGTTGCGGTGCCGGCGGAGTTGCCGCTCGTTGATGACCTCGCCCTGGCCGACCGAGTTGAGCAGGCGCGCCAGCACGGCGGGCTGAAGTCGCCTGGGGTTAATCGCTTCCATTGGCCATCTCCCCAACCAGGTAGGCGGTGTACTCCAGCAGGCTGATCGTCCCGTCGGCCCGCGCGAGGCCCCCACGCTCGGCCACCTCGCGGACCTGTTCTTCCGTCACCCGGCGGCCGCTGGCGGCGCTCAAGACCCGCGCCGCGTCAGCCACGGCGATGGCCGTGATGCGGAGGGTTTCCTGCGACACATCGCTTTGTCCCGTCGCCACTTACGTTGTCCTCCAGAATCCTCCGGAATCCCGCCGGAATGCCCTTGCCCCAGTCGCATTCATGGTGCTTAATGTGTGTGTAACGCAGGCCAGAACAAGGAGATACGAATGCGAACCACGCGGATCGAGATTGAAGGACGCCAGGGTTGCTACGCCACGATCAGCCGCCGACGCGGCAGCCCCGACATCGAGGTGGTCATCCTCACGCCGAAGTGTCCAGACGGCACGACGCTGGAAGTCACCGCCAGAGGCGACGCCGACAGCGAGAACGCCCGCCGGCGCTTCGCACGGAACCTCCACCGGATACTCGAGGGCTGCGAGGGCGCCAACGGCGACGTCGAGGCGTACTACCACGAGGTCGAACGCTTCGCGGACTGAAAGGAGACACAGATGAACGCAACGCAACGACACAAAGCGACAGTAGCGGGCCGAGGCAACGCGATGGCCACGGCCGATTGGCTCCTGAGACAGCTCGAAACCAAGGAGGACGAAACGATGACGAAGCGCAAGAAGGACCCGGTGGTCGATACGCACCTCTGCCAGCCGCCGCGCCACGACGACGCGGGCCCGCGCACCTACGAGGTGGAGCACAAGGGCCGCAAGGTCCAGGTGACGGTGCCGGAAGACGACCGCCCCAAGGACCATCTGGACGACGCCCTCAAAGAGAGCCTCAGCCCTGTGGCGGTGGCTACATTGGCTAACGCCGTCCGGGTCCATCTCAACGGCCGCCGAACCAACCGCGAGGTGCGCGGCCAGCTCGCGTGGCTGGCCGACCGCTTGGTGAAACTGGTCGGCGGCGAACAGGCATACCACGACCTCTTGAAAGAGGCCGGTCTCTAACAGGTCGCCCGGCACATCGCCGGGCCTAACGCGAAGGAGAGAAGCATGAAGAAGAACAATGTGAAGCTCGGGGCGGTGTACGCGGTCAAGGTCAGCGGTTCGGTGGTCCCCGTGCGGTTGGACCGCGAGAGCAGCCACGGGGGGTGGCTCGGCACCAATATGACCACGCGGAAAGAGGTGCGGGTGAAGTCGGCCCAAAGGCTGCGGGGCCTCTGGCCGAAGAAGACCATGCCCATCGTCGCCGACAAGAGTGAAGGCAAGGCGGATGATAACGGCGTGGCCGAGACCGTCGCGGCGGTCGAGAAAGGCAACCTGGCCGAAGGCGTCACCGTCCCCGAAGCGAAGAAGGAGCGTCACAGCCTGCTGAACCTCGCCGCCAAGGTCCTCGCCGAGGCCGGGCAGCCGCTCAACTGCAAGGAGATGGTCGAACGCGTCCTGGCGACTGGCCTCTGGACGAGCGACGGCAAGACGCCGAGCGCGACCCTTTACTCCGCAATACTCAGAGAGACGCGGACCAAGGGCGAGGCCGCCCGTTTCCGGAAGGTGGAACGCGGCAAGTTCGAGGCCGTCACGAAGTAGCTCGTTCATCACAGCACCTCGCTTTCCGACGCCCCAGCCAACGCCAAGGCTGGGGCGCTCTCCGGTTGGACCTCGTCCGCCAGGTAGTCCGCGTGGCTGGAAAAGATGAGCGCCGGCCGGTTCCAGCGCCGCACGAACCGGCTCCACTCCGGCGGGATCTTCGTCCGCCGGTCCTCGGCCGGGCGGAAGTACATGGCGAACGGTGTGCCGCCCGTGCGGAAGACCCACTCCAGCCGCTCCTCGGCTGCCTCCAGCGTGTCGCCACGGTAGCCGACCAGCACATAGCAGCCGACCTGCCGTTGCGTGAGGCCCGCAGTGCGGAGCATCGTGACCACCCGCTCGACATGCGGCCGCTCGGACGGGTGGTCGAATGCCGTGTAGAGAATCTGCACCCGCATTCGGCAGAGGCTCTCGGCGAACCACGGCTCGCACAGCCGGGCGTCGATGCCGCCGGTGAATCGCGCCGCCTTGGGCTGCGCCTCCAACATGTTGAGCACGGCCTCGATGTGCCCCCTCGGGCAGGCCAACAGGTTGTTGTCCATGATGTCCCAGCCCGGCTGGATGGGCAGGAGGCGCAGCGGCCCCTCGCGCTCGGGCACGAAGCAGAAGGGGCACCGCCGAATGCAGCCGCGGCTGGTCATGGTCAACCCTTCCTTCAGGTACAGGCCCGGTGTGAAGTCTCCGGCCGGTGAGCCGAAGGCGGGTCCACCGATGCGGACCTTGTAGCCCTGGGCCTGCCAGGCCCGGCACAGACGGTTGCCTTCACCGACGTCCCACGTGAAGGCTACCGAGACATGCACCTCGTCCACGTCCGGCAGGAACAGGGGCGGATCGCCGACGAACGCCAACTCGTCATCCGGCGTGGCGCTGGTGCGGCGGGGAAAGACACGGGCAATCTTCACGCCGCCACCTCCTCAGCCGCAGGCGTCCTGGTGGGCGCAGCCGCCGGGGCCGCGATACGCTCGGCTTTGCGGCCCGTGAACTCATCCCAGCGCTTCACGATCACGTCGCAGTAGAGTTCGTCGAGTTCCATGAGGAAGGCGTGCCGACCGGTCTGCTCGCAGCCGATCAGCGTCGAGCCGCTGCCGCCGAACAGGTCCAGGACGTTCTCCCCCGGCTTCGACGAGTACTGGATGGCCTTGACCGCCAGCTCGACCGGCTTCTCCGTCAGGTGCACCATGCTCTGCGGATTAACCTTCTTCACATGCCACAGATCGGTCGCGTTGTTCGGGCCGTAGAAGTGGTGGCCGGCCCCTTCCTTCCAGCCGTAGAACGCGATCTCGAATGCTCCCATGAAATCCTTGCGCGTGAGCACAGGGTGCTGCTTGTCCCACACGATTCCCTGGGAGAAGTAGAGGCCGGCGGCCTTGAGCGGCCGGGGATAGTTGCCGAGGTTGGCATATCCGCCCCAGATGAAGAACGAGCCACCCGGTTTCAGGACGCGCGAGGCGTTGCCGAACCAGGCGTCGAGCATGCCGTCGAAGGCCTCGTCCGAGACGAAGTCGTTGGCCAGCGGCCGGTCCTTGGCGCGGAGCTTCTTCGTTGTCGCCTGCTTCGGCCCTTGGCGGGCCACGTCGAACCCCTGGTGGTGCATCAGGCCCTGGGGCGCGTCGTTGTGTTCCATGCGGCAAGTCTTGTTCAGAAGCTTCCGCTGCTGCAAGTCGTCCTTCTCGAATGACGACAGGCCGGCGGCGATGGCGTTGTTCGAGCGCGGCTCGACCTTCACGTTGTACGGCGGGTCCATGTTCACCAAGTCGATTGTCCTGCCGTCGAGCAACCGGTCGAGGTCGGCGGGGCTGGCCGAGTCCCCGCACATCAGCCGATGGTCGCCAAGCACCCAGATGTCGCCCCGCTTGGTGATCGCCGCGTCCGGTGGCTCGGGCACGGCATCGGCATCCGTCAGGCCCTCCTGGACGCCCAAGCCCTGGGTGACGAGCTGGGCCAACTCCTCCTCGTCGAAGGCCAGGAGGTCCATGTCGAACCCGCCCGCGCGGAGTTCGGCCAGCTCGATGGGCAGGATGGTCAGGTCCCACTCGGCCAATTCGCCGGTTTTGTTATCCGCGATTCTGTACGCGCGAACCTGTTCCGGCGTAAGGTCGGTCGCCACATGGACCGGCACCTTCGCCAGGCCCAGCTTCTTCGCCGCCTTCCACCGCGTATGGCCGGCGATGATCACGCCGTCGGCGTCGATGACGATGGGCTGGCGGAAGCCGAACTCCTTCAGGCTGGCCGCCACGGCGTCCACGGCCTGGTCGTTCTGCCGGGGGTTGCGGTCATACGGCCGAATCTCGTCGGTGCTGCGCAGTTTCACGTCAAACGTCTGGGTCGTCATGCGTCTATCTCCTTGTGCCAGGGGTCATTGCCAGAAAACCGGACAAGCGCAACAAACTGTGCCTTGCTTCTCGACTCGTTCCCGCGGCCTCTACCGACCTCTGGGCGGCGGAGTACCTATTCGCATCGCGTCACGTTGGCCCACGTCGCAACTGGTCGCGGCAGGTGGCCCCGTGTACGCCTGCGCCCACGCGGGCCAACCGAAGCCAACGTGGCGCGAGGGGTGGCGGCCCTATGCCGCTCGCAACTTGGCGGCGATGATGTTGATGGCCTCGGCGTGCTTCGGGTATTCCCTGGTCAGCCAGGACGTCGGGGCATAGACGTGGCCCGCGTCCCGCACAACGGGAACACCATCGTGGGCCAGACACAGAAACGCGATCTGCTCACTGGCAAACACGCCGCACGGCAGGAACACCTCCCCGCGGCCATCACGAAATGACGTGCGCAGCCACTCCGGCCCGTTGCCCTTCACCATGAACCGCTCCATTCGCAAGCTCCTTTCCTGGCCGACTTCGATCCGCGGATCCCCTACGTCCTCGGGGCGTGTACGGGGGCGTTGTGAGACGCCCCGTACACCCCCCGTAGGGGGGTGGTGTGCGCAGTTCCGGCTCCAGTTCCGCCGCGAATCGCTGTAAGTCCCGGTGTCACAAGCCATTCCGCCTTCCCTCGGTTCGGAACTGAGACGTCTCCGTGAAGCGTTTTTAGTTCCG
The DNA here is from genome assembly GCA_012729015.1 of Phycisphaerae bacterium. Taxonomy (GTDB): domain Bacteria; phylum Planctomycetota; class Phycisphaerae; order FEN-1346; family JAACEH01; genus JAAYDY01. The sequence goes on from JAAYDY010000012.1 coordinate 58,645, forward strand.
CGCGGCAGTTCCGCCAGTTCCGTTCTGTAAGTCCTTGCCATTCAGTCGGTTGCGTCGTTTATCCGCGGAACCAGTTCCGCGTTTTGCCGGAACCAGTTCCGGCCAGTTCCGTTTCAGTTCCGCTCCAGTTCCGCGGAAGGCGGGTCGATGTCCTGGCGAATTTGCCGCACGTAGCGCTCGCTCACGCCGACCTTCTCGGCGATCTGCCGGAGGTCAGCCTCGGGCGTATGGGCCAGCAGAGCCGCCACCCACAGGCCCTTCTCGCCGACGATGCCGGGGCGATTCTTGACGTAACACATGTAAGAGCCGGCCCGAATCTTCGTCGCCAGGCCGCGCTCAATGGCCAGGTCGAGCGTCTCTTCGGCCTTGCGGTCAGAGAGGCCGAACCGCTTTCGGGCCTCGTACTTCACCGAACGTTGCGAGCATGGGTCGTTCAGGGCCACGCACTGCTCGACAAACTCTTCCAGCGGCACGTCGTCTGCCTTGGTGGTCTTGGGCTTGACGGCCCCGAGCAGCGCGGACGTGTCCACCTGCGTGGTGGGCGTGAACAGCGGCCACTGCCAGCGCAGCGCCAGCGGGTCGATGGGTGGCCAGCTGCGCACGGCGGCCTCGACGACGAAGATGCCGTCCTCCTCGTGCGGCCGCAGCACGAGGTGCGTGTCGGCGGCACGGGACTGGCTGCCGGCCCCGGCGCCCACATCGGTCACCGCCTTGCCGGCTTGGTTGCCCTTGCTCGAATGGTGAATGAGGACGAAGGCGCAGCCCAGGTGCGCGGCGTAGCGGTCGATCAGGTTGTAGAGGCCGGCGACGGCGCCGTTGTCGTTCTCGTCGGTGTCACGCGGCAGCGTGCGATAGAAGGCGTCGATGATGACCAGCTTGTAGCAGCCCGGCGCGATCCCTTCGAAATACCGCCCCAGGGCCTCCAGGTCGCGCAGCTGGCCGCGCAGGCTGACGAGATCGATGTGGTCGCTGTAGAGCGTGTGGGAGATCTGCATGGCCTCGCTGATGACGCCGTAGCGGTAGGTGGTCGTGCTGACGTGGAGCTCGTTGTCGATGTGCAGCACGCGACCCCGTTCGACGCTGAAGCCGAGCCAGTCGCGGCCCGAGGCCACCGCGATGGCGAGGCCCGACACGAGCCAGGACTTGCCGACCTTCGGCGAGGCGATGATGTTCATGGTCTCCCCCTCGCGCAACAGGCCGCGGATGACCGGCGGATGCAGGCCGGTGAAGCCTTCGATGAGTTCGCGCAGCGGGCGGATTGCCAGGGGCGACTCGGGTGCGGCAACCGTGGCGGCGCTCTCCGCAGAGACCGCCGCGACCTGGCCGACAATGGCGGACAAGTCCACGCCGGCGCCGCTGTCGGCCAGAGAACCGCCGCCGTAGTCGAGTGTGCGAAGAGAGCGAGCCGCCTGTTCGTAGTTGCCGCCGTGCTCCAGCAACGTGTAGACCGCGAACGGCGAATAGCCCTGGTTCGGCTCGAACGGCGCGGCATTGCTGCTGAAAACGTAGAAGACCCGTTCTTTCAGCGTGGCCGAGTTGCTGCCTGAGGTTTTGTCCGGCCGCCGCCAGTGCTCATTGGTGCCGCCCTTGGTGCATTGCCAGCCGTGCTTCTGGAGCACAGCCCGCACGTCGCCGCGGATGTTGTAATCGTCACCAGGGCGGTCGGCCCTGTTCGACGGAGAGCCGCCGGGGAGCGAGGTGTTCGCCAGGGAGCGGCTGCTGTCGGCATTGTTCGCCGGAGAGGCCGAATTGTCCGCCGACAAGACCTGGCTGTGCGAGGTGTCGGTCGAACATGGCTCGCTATGCGTCCTGTCCGCCGCACATGGCCCGCTATGTGAACTGTGCGCCGCACAGGGCGGCCTGTTCGCCGCACAGGCGGCATTGCCGGCCGACAGGCCGCCACTCTCCGCCGACAGGGCCGAATTATCCGCCACTGCTGGCCCAGTTTCGCGCCACGTTGGCCCACGTTCGACGCTCTCCGCCGGGGTTGGCACGTTGTTCGCTCTGTTCGCCGGGGGCACGCCGCTGTGCGAATTGTCCGCCGGGGGACGGCCATTGTTCGCTGGGTCGGCCGACTTCGAGCCGCTCTCTGCCGACACGCCGCCTGTCGGGCCGACACCAGCCGCTCCCTTCGGACCATCGACCACCGGCGGCAGGTGTTCGTTCAGTTCCCACGCCGCCTGGAGGAGAATGCCTCTCTCCTCTTCCGAGAGGACGGGCAGGCTGCACAGGTCGCCCTGGATGACCGCATAGCCGGGTGTCGGGGCGCACAGGTAGAGCCCGCCTTCGCCGCGGGTTTCGATCAGGGTGACAACCTTGCCATCCGGGCTGCGCCGCTGGGCCAGCTTCATGTTGCCGCAGACCTCGCCGGTGACGCGATAGGGAACGTGGCGGCCGTCGTTCTGCGTCTTGCAGACGACGAGTCGCTCCAGGAGGCCCGGCATGACGGCGTTGATCTTGGCGCACCAGGGGTCGAACAGCGCCCCGCGCTGGTCGAAGTCGATCAGCTCATGGTTGCCGGAGACCTTGCCCGTCAGGATGCAAAGGCCGGTCTGGCCGTTGGCGAACCAGGCATCCAGTTCGGCCGCCGTCGGCAGCCGCGACTGAAATGCCTTCCACGGCACGGTTGGCCGTTTCTGATCGCGCCGGGCCGGCAGAACGCACAGCCCGGCGGCGAGATATCGTTTGGCTGCATCTCTCATGCGGTCACCCTAAAACGGGATGATGTCATCGTCAGCTGGCACGTACTCCGGCTCGGGTAACCGGCCCGGTTTGTCGCCGAGGCGATAGCTGATGACCCGGTCATACTTCTCGCCGGCCACGTGCCGAACCGTGACCGCTACGGTCGGCGTGAGGCCGCCTGCGTTGGCTATGGCCACTGCATCCTCGGCCGACTCAGGCACCGGCTCGTCCGACCGCTGCCGCCACCAGCCCTCGGCCTTGTCGCGGGCGAAGCCGGTATGTTCGAAACAGACCCACTCGCTGACGAAGCCGTTCAGGCTGTGGTAGTAGTCCACCCGCATGGTGCGAGGATGGTTCTCGTCGGTGCCGCGTTTCTGGTGGACGCGGAAGACCGTGTCAATCACCTCGTGCTCGGTCGTCGTGACCTGGCCCGACAGGACCCCCTCGGTCGAGGCCTGGTAGTCATGCTTCTCCCGTTCCGGCGGCGGGAACTCGTGGCCGCACTCGGGGCAGACGCTGTAAGCGGCATGGATCACCGCGTGGCAATCGGGGCACTCCTTGGCCGGGGCCTCGCCTGGGCCGCCATCGTGCTCCTTAAACTTCAGGGCATCGACCGGCCCGTGACGCAGGATGTTGCCGCCGAAGTCGAGCACCAGGCAGTCGGTCTTGCCGGGATGGAGGCGAAAGCCGCGGCCGACCATCTGGTAATAGAGGCCCGGCGAGTTCGTGGGACGCAGCAATGCCACGCAGTCGATGTTCGGAGCGTCGAAGCCGGTGGTGAGCACGTTGACGTTGACCAGGTACTTCAGGGCTCCGTCGCGGAATCGCTGCAGAGTCTCGGCCCGCTCGAACGGCAACGTGTCGCCGCAGACGAACCCGCAATCGCGGCCCATGCCCCGCAGTACGCGCTGCACGTGTTCAGCATGCTTGACGCCGCTGGCAAAGATCAGCGTCGAGTGGCGCTCGGCCGTCTGCTCGACGATTTCCCGGCAGGCCGAGTAGACGAGGTTGTCGTCGTCCATCAGTGCTTCGGTCTCGGCGGCCACAAACTCGCCGCCACGAAGATGCAGCCCCGAGGTGTCGGCCTTCTGCCGCCCAGCCTTTGACCGCAGGGGGCAGAGGTAGCCCTGCACGATCAGTTCCCGCACGCCTACCTCGTAGCAGACCTCATTGAGCAGATTCTCCGGCCCGCAGATCAGGCCCGTCGTCATGCGGTACGGTGTCGCCGTGAGGCCCACGAGCCGGACGCGCGGGTTGACCTTCTTGGCGTCGGCCAGAAAGGTGCGGTACATGCCATCGCCTTCCGGCGGCACCATGTGGACCTCATCCAAAAGGATGATGTCGAAGCCGTCGAGTTCAGCCGCGCGGCGATAGACGCTCTGAATGCCTGCGACAATGATCGGATGATCGCGGTCCCGGCTCCCCAAGCCCGCCGAGTAGACGCCGATCTTCATCCACAGGTCCGGCGCCATCGCGTGCAGTTTGTCGACCGCCTGCTCCAGCAGTTCCTTCACGTGGGCGAGGATCAGCACGCGGCCGTCCCACCGCTCGACCACGTCACGGCAGATCGTGGCCATGACCGGCGTCTTGCCCCCGGCCGTCGGGATGACGATGCACGGGTTGTCATCCCGACGGCGCAGGTGATCGTAGACCGCGGCCACGGCCTCGTGCTGGTACGGCCGCAGGGTGATTGCGGGAACATCGGTCACGCCGCCACCTCCGTCCCGTCCGGCAGGATGCAGCGGTGGTCCATGATCGGAATCGTGTAAAGTGTGTCGCTGCGGCGGCCCAGGTAGCCGAGGATGAAGCCGTTGACCCATTCGACCGGCCGGCCCGTGCCATAGAGCGGAATCGGCTTGCAGAGGCAGCCACATGATCGGGCCTGGATGACCTTCCCCGGCGACCAGATATTCTGCACGATGCTGGCGTCAGCCCGGTGCGTGTGACCGTGAATGACGCTCTTGCCCTGGCTGATCTGGAGATGCTGCTTCGTGGCGTGTCGGGCATACGACCAGCCATGCACGGCGATGATCCGCCCGTTGACAGCGTGGTGTGGATAGCGACCGTCCACGGAGCCGTAGCGCACGTAGGTGAACCGCGTGCGGCCCTTGGCCAGTTGCATCCGAGGCGCCAGCATGGAATAGGCCCCGCGGCCCTCGGCCGTGGCGGCCGCCCAGCGGTCGAGGCGATACTCGTGGTTGCCCTCGACCAGCACCAGGCGGCCGCACGCGGCCTGCAACCGGTCCAGCAGCGCGTTGGCGTCGCTTAGGTCCTCGTGATAGTCCGTCTCCGGCATGCCGTGTGTCGGCGGGTGAACGGAGAACTGGCCGCAGTCCAGGAGGTCGCCCAGGCAGACGATCACTTCCGGACGCACCCGTTCGGCCACGCGGCAGAAGACCTCGACCGCCCTGGGGTTCTGGTGCGGCACGTGGACGTCGCCGAAGGCCAGCATGGTTGTGCTGTGGGCCTTGGCCATCATTCCTCTCCCGCGACCATCGCCGCCGTGCGCGAGTAGCCCGCAATGTCCACCAGATTGTCCCGCTTGTGCCGGTGGCTTTGCCGGGCCAGCTTGACCGCGATCATGCAGAGCGGCACCTCGGCCGCCGTGATCTCGGCGCCATCGCGGAGCTTGCCGGCCAGGATGCCGGTCCACATCAGAGCCGTGCGGGCAAAGTCGTCACGCGGGTGGCCGTAGTCCGCCTGCCGCGACCCGTCGGTGATGCGGATAGCCTCGGCCAGGACGGTCTCACCGGGCGCGTCAGTGACCAGCTTCAACTGGTGCAGGCTGACCGCGGGCACAGGCGGGTTCTCCAGAGGCTGGAGCGTCTCGGCGTCGAGGGCCGGCATGTTGAGCTCGCGAGCCAGCAGGTATTCCAGCTTCGCCCCGCGCGACTCCTGCCAGCCCGGCAGCATGGCGATGGCGTCACACTGGGCGACGAGAATCACGTCGGCCCGCAGGTAGGTCTCCCGTGGCAGGTCCGTGCGCCCGCCGAAGTTCTCGGCGGGGTCGATCACCTCGTAGCGCGCCTCACGCAGCCGCGCCGCGGCGGCGTGAAAGGCGGGGAAGTTGTGGTCCGGCAGGCCCGTCATGGGGCCGGACACGTAGATGCGTTTCGGTCTGGTGACCATTCAGTTGTTCTCCGGGTTCTGGTTATTGAGCGCCGCTCCGCAGAGCGGGCAGCGGCAGAGGGGAAGTTCGGCCAGGCGGACTGTCAGGCGGCCGCCGGGCACCACGTCACGGCGCTGCGTGAGCAGCAGGTCGATCTGGCTGTCGTCTTCGTACACGCCCGCGTGCTCTAAGGCATCGAGCACGGGCTTCTGCAGATTGTCGAGGTCGCGCCGCCGACGGTCCGGCGGAAAGGCGTCCATCGCCAGGGCGATCCGTCCGCCAGCCGGCGGTTTTCGCGCGCCGCCGCCCCCGGCCAGGAGGGCGCAGACGCGGCTGCGAAACGTCCGTCCCTCCTGGCTGACCACGGTTCGGTCGCGGAAATGACGCCAGTAGTGATTGATGCTCGGGGGCCAGGGCAAGGTGATCATCGGCAGTACACTCCGGCAAGAGGCCACGGGTTGCGGGAGTGCCTGCGCCCGCGTTCATCACTGAAGTAAGGCGGCACGTAGGTATTCTGGAGATAGCCGCGGCGCGCGAGTTCTCCCAGGACTTTCCAACGGCACTTGCGACAGAACCGGTACGTTTGGTCTTTCAGCACCGTACCGCAGCGCTCACAGTTAACCGCCATCGTCACTCCTCCTCGCCATCAGGCTCCGTCCGTTGCACGGGCACGGTTTCTGCGGTGACAGTCAGGCACACGCCCTCTGCCGCCGGTACTCCCAGACGGACTGCAGTTCCCTGCCGGCGGCCTCGCGGTTCGGAAACAGCGCCCGCAGCGTCTTGTCCCTTGTCCAGGCCCTGTCGTCCGCGATGGGCAGGACGCTCCGCCAGTAGTTCAGGTACTCGTCGCGGATGGCGTAATACCTGCGGATTCGCCCCTTGCGGGTCACCACGACCTCGACGATCCGCTCCTCGGGGTTCGTCACCTTGTCGTTCTCCGGCGGCATCGCTCTGCCTCCTCTCAGGATCAGGCCCATCCGGACAGCCGGTCGCCGATCAGCCGGCGGCGGTCGTCCAGTTCGTCAGGGATGGCCGGGTGCAGCGGATCGTCGATGTTGGCGGCATGCCGCTCCGCTGCCTCCCGGCCCCTCAGCACCGACTTCGGGCACTTGTGGTTCGACGTCAGCCGTCGGCCGCAGACAATGCACTCGCAGTTACCCAGGGGGTGGTCTCCCATCGTCAGTCTCCTTGTCTCAGCGCCGCCACGGCGGCGTGTTGTCGGTGGGGGCGGCCTGCTGGGGCTTGCCGGCGGCCGTGTCCTTCCTGGCGTAGCCGCGAACCTCATTCGCCAGTTCGCCGGTGTCCTCGCGTTTCTTCACCTTCACGGTGATCACCAGCGGGATGTTGTGCAGCTCGACCGAGTCGCGAGGCTGCAAGACGCCGACCGCCCGGCAGAGCGCCGAGAGGTTGCCGCGGGCGATCTTGACCGCCTGGGCGTTGGGGTGGTTCAGGCATAGGCGGTCCCAGACCTTGCGGTCCTTGAACAGGCCATCGAGTACGGTCAGTTCGACGTTGAGGTAGCTTCCGGTGCCGTCCTTGGTGGCCTTCATCTCGGTGCCCGTGACGGCCGCCAGGTACTTGCCGGCCGGCAACGGATCGAAGGTGCTGCTGGGTTCCACGGTGTTGGCGTCAAAGCCGTTCAGATTCGCCATGATTCGTTTCTCCTTGGGTTTGGGGTCAGGGGTCCAGCGCCGGTCGCAGTCACGCCGTGGCCGGAGGACTGGTTGCATCGGCCGGCGGCGGCGAGGCCATGGCCTGCATCAGCGCCGCCCACGACAGGGGCAGTTCGGCGGGCAAGTCGAAGCGGTTCTTGGCCACGCAGGCCGGGCTGCCGACGCAGCGGAGCACCCGCTCGCCGCCGTCCTTGCCCAGGCCAGAGGCGATGGTCCGCTCGCGGTTGAAGCCGGTCTCCTCGGTCTTGGTGATGATCTTGCGGGTGGCGAAGAGCACCCCGTCGGCCCACTCGGTCACCAGGGCCGTGGCGTGCTTGTGGAGCCGCGGCGAGTAGCGGTCGTAGGCCGCCTGCTCGGGGTCCTCGAACTTCTCCACCTTGGCGTGCGCGAGCAGGATGACGCACATGCCCCGGCTGCCGCGAAGGATGTTCAGGCTGTCGAGCACACGCCGCCAGTGGGTCAGGGCGTGGGTGTAGCCACGGGCGTAGCCGCCGTCGACCTTCTCGATGCTGGCCACGCCGTACTGCTCGCACAGGGCGTCCCAGATCAGCCGCTCCAGCCAGTCGAGCGAGTCGATGACGACGCTCCCGAAGTCATGCGGCTCCTGGATGAGCGACTGCAGAGCCGACTCGACGTCGACGAACGTCGTGGCCAGCGGGAACGAGGCGCAGTCGATCTGGTCGAGGCCGTCCTCGGTCGGGATGAAGATGGGATTGGGGGCCTGGGCCGCCGTGGTGGACTTGCCGATGCCCTCGGTGCCGTAGATGACGAATCTCGGAGGCGACGGGCGTCGGCCGGTGTGAATCTGCTGCAAGAGGCTCATGCGTGACTCCTTCCATTGGGTTCAGGTTCCGTGGTCTGGGGGCAAGAGAGGCCGCGCCGGGCGGCGCGAGAGAGGGCGACCGCCCGGGCGCGTGGAGGTGCTACGTGGTGTCGAGGATGCGAATCCCCTCGTAGCCGGTGGGCCACATCTCCTTCTGCCGGCAGGCCAGCAACCGCCGGATGGCCGCCTCGTTCTCCCGGCGGGCGATGGTCAGGGCATCGTCCCCGGCCCGCCAGACGCCGCAGCGGTACGGCTCTCGCTTCTCGACGGCCACGACGTGGACAGGCACGAGTTGGGTGATGGCCTCGGCGAGGACCGCCTGGTAGAAGGCCAGCTGCGTCATGTAGCGGTAGCGGCGGGCGTCGGCCTCGAACCAGTCCAGTTCGTCACAGGTCTTGAGGTCGACGATTCCACGGTGCGGATGGGTCCAATCGATGCGAATCTGGCACGGCGTGCCGCAGTACTCGGCCCGCACCACGCCCTCGGAGCGGCCATAGAGCAGAAGGTCCACGGCGTCATCGTTCATGGCCACCGCCGCGGCCATCTGCTCCACCAGGTCTACCTGCTCGAGGCTCAGCACAGGCTTGCCCTGCGCTGCGGCCCACTCCTCGAACGCCTTGGTGTTGGCGCCGAACGGCCGGCCGGTCTTCGGGTTGATCGGGCCGCCCAAGGCGAACTGGGCCTCGTAGGCATCCCGCCCCTCCAGAATCCGGGCATGGGCGGCCCGGCCGACCAGGTAGGCCGGCGAGTCGTGGTCCACGAGCAGGCCCGACAGCTTCTTGAAGTAGAGCCACGGCGACTTCATGAAGTCGATCAGCCGGTGGCTCGACAGGTACTCGCCGGAGCGGGCGTGGTACTCATTGGCCGGCTCGCTCTGGAGCACGCCCAGGTCGATCAACACGGCGCGGTCGTCGGTCTGCAGCATTCGGTCTCTCCTTGCGGCGGGCGTCGTCTTCCTGCCCGCGACACAATGCTTATTGCCGCAGCCGCCGAATCTGCGGGGTGCCAAATAAAATCACATGAGCGCTCACATGATCGTCATGTGAGCGCTTTTGGCACCGCGCCGCCGTCACATGACAGTCATCAGGACGGTCATGCGATCTTCGCCAATCACATCCACGGCTAGATACGTGGCACCACCCGATCCGCGATCATGGTTTGCGTCGCCTGGGAGAGGCCCGGGCGCGGACGAAACCCTGGTAACGGAGAAATGCCGTGACGAAGACTTACATCGAAGAACTGTACGAGCGGTACGTGGGAGCCTTTGACGAGTGGAAGATCAACCTGGCCTTCGCCCGTCTGAAGCGCTTCGGCGTGCCCCTGGAGCGGTGGGACGACGCCCTTCAGGAACTGTCCATCGCCATCCATCGGTTCCGCTTCGACCCGGTCAAGGCCCATGCGGCCAGCGAAGAGACGATCCTCTGTCGCGTCCTGGACCGGCGCATCAAGATGCTGGCCCGCTCCGCCGACCGCCGGCGCAAGATGATGGACCGCTTCGGCCAGCTCGCCCATCGCACCGAGGACACGCATCTGCCGGAGGAGAAGGCCGTGGCCAAGGAGGTCCGCCAACTGGTAGCCAGGCTGTCACCGCGGCGGCAGCAGATCTGCCGGCTCCTGATGGAAGGCGACGGGGTCGCGGAGGTCGGCGACAAGCTGGACCTGCACCACGAGACGATCCGCCGTCACGTCCAGTTCATCCGCGACCTCTTCGTCGAAAAGGGGCTCCACCCATGGTCCGACTGAACGACACCGTCCCGATCCCCGAACGGGCTGACGAGCGACTCGACGAACTGGCCGCGCTGTTGGCCCGCGGCCTGCTGCGTCTGGCCGCGAAAAAGACTCGTTTTCGTGGCCGCAATTGCCTTGAGGTTTCGGCCAAAACGAGCCTGAATGTCACCCCCAACGCGGCGACACCCGCCGCAGAACTGGAGGAGGTGACCTGATGGAAGGAACTGCCTTGAAGCAGGTGGATGAACTCGGCCGCATGTCGATGGTCCAGCTCCGCAAACGCTGGCTCGACCTGATGGGCACGGAACCGGGTAGGCTCGGGCGGGCCTATCTGGTCCGCCGCCTGGCCTATCGCGTGCAGGAGCTGGCCTTTGGCGGCCTCAGCCAGGAGGCCCGGCAGCAACTGGCGGAGATCGCCGACGGCAAGGGACCGAAGGGTCCCAGGGCCAAGCGGCGGAAGATGAACCTGGCTGTGGGCACTCGGCTGCTGCGTGACTGGAACGGCCGGCGCTACGAGGTGGTCGTGGAACAGGAAGGACTGCTGTACGACGGCCAGCACTACCGGAGCCTGACGGCCGTGGCCGAGGCCATCACCGGCAGCCACTGGAACGGCAACCGGTTCTTCGGCATCACCCGGCCGGCCGGAAAGCGAGGCAAGGCATGAGCAAAGCCACACCGATCATCCGCTGCGCGATCTACACCCGCAAGAGCCACGAGGAAGGCCTGGAGCAGGAGTTCAACTCCCTCGACGCCCAGCGGCAGGCGGGCGAGGCCTTCATCGAAAGCCAGCGCCATGAGGGCTGGCAGTGCATCCGCAAGCGCTACGACGACGGGGGCTACACCGGTGCCAACATGGACCGTCCGGCCCTCACCGAACTCCTGGCCGACGTGCGGGCCCGCAGGATCGATTGCGTGGTCGTCTACAAGGTCGACCGCCTCAGCCGCTCGCTCCTGGACTTCGCCAAGCTGATCAGCACCTTCGACGAGCACCAGGTCAGCTTCGTCTCCGTCACCCAGCAGTTCAACACGACCACCAGCATGGGCCGCCTGACGCTCAACATCCTCCTGTCCTTCGCCCAGTTCGAACGCGAGATCATCGGCGAGCGGATTCGGGATAAGATTCTGGCGACGGCCCGCCAGGGGAAGTACTTCGGCGGCTTCCCTGTTCTCGGCCTCGACATCGTCGACCGTAAGTTCGTGGTCAACGAGGCCGAGGTGCCGACGGTGCGGCACATCTTCGACCTCTACCTGAAGCTCCAGTCCTGCCGCAAGGTCGCCGAGGCGCTCAACGCCGAAGGCGTCGGCACCAAGCGCTACACCGGCAAGAGCGGCAAGCCCCGCGGCGGCAAGCCCTGGACGCAGAAGTCGGTGTATGCGTTGCTCACGTGCCGCAAGCTCATCGGCCAGATTACCCATCGCGGCAAGCACTACCCGGCCGAGCACCCGGCCATCCTGCCCGTCGAGGTGTTCGAGAAAGCTCAGAAGACGCTGTCGGCGAACCAGACCTACACGCACAAGCACCAGGTGCGGCGCTTCGCCCTGCTGCGGCGGATGATCCGCTGCGGCCACTGCGGCAGCCTGGTGCAGCCCAGCCACTCCAAGAAGGGCGAGGGCACCGAGTACCGCTACTACACCTGCGCGAAGAAGGTCAGGATCGGCTACGGCCGGTGCCCGTTGCCGTCCCTGCCCGCGGGCGAGATCGAAACGGCCGTCATCGATCAGCTTCGAGCCCTGCTGCGCCACGGCGACGTGATCGCCCGGACGTACCGCGAGGTGGTCGACGCGGGCGAGGCCCGGCCCGACGCGGCCGCCTTGGCACGGCTCGACGACCTGCGCAAGCGGCACGAGCAGACGCGCAGGGCCATCCGTGCCGTCCTGAGCGTCGGCGATGGTGACGAAGAGGGCACAATGGCCGGGGAGTTGAAGCGGCTGAACGGGGAATTGAAGGCCCTGGAGCGGGCGATAGGAGAGGCGGAGGCCGAGCCGCAGAGCAGCGGGCCAGTGGAAATGGACCGGGTATCGCAGGCCCTGCGGGCGGTCGATCCGGTCTGGGACGTGCTTCACCCGCAGGAGCAGCAGCGGATCGTCAAGCTGCTGGTCGAGCAGATCACCGTCAGCACGACCGGCATCGACATCCGCTTTCGCACCAACGGCATTGAGCAGATTGTCGAGGAACTTCAGACCGTAGGGGAGGCAGCACATGGTTGATGTGAGCGAGATTCAAGAGGAGCAGGCACGCCGCTATCCCGGCCTCCACGTCCGCCGCGACGGCGAGGCGGTCGTGGTCCACATCCCGGCGAGTTTCCGGCGACGCGACGGCCGCCAGACCATCATCATCGGCGAGGACGGCAGGCCGATAACGCCGGAGCCCACCGCCAAGCCGAAAGATGACCGCCGAGTGAACCGGCAGCTCGTCGAGGCCATCGCCAAGGTCCACCGCTGGCAGGAGCAGCTCGAATCCGGCCAGTACCCGAGCGTCGACGACCTGGCCCAGTCCCTCAAAGTCGACCGCAGCTACGTCAGTCGCCTGCTGCAACTGACGAGCCTGGCCCCCGACCTCGTCGAGGCGATCCTTCGCGGCGACGAACCCGACGGCCTGAGCCTGGCAAAGCTGCGGAAGAACCTGCCGGTGCGGTGGGATGAGCAGAGGAAGATGTGGAGCCGTTGATCACGAGACTGCCGCCGACGGTTGCAGCTTAGTGGGGCTATGTCGGATACGGGCGGAGCTGGGCCAAGAGTTCAGGCGAGGCATCCACCCAGGACGCACTTGTTATGGCATCGAATATCCGCCCGACGATGGGCCCACCCGGGTAGTTGTGGGCCAGAAGCAAGCTGAAGGATCTCGTTTGCGTGTCGTACAGCCACATATCCCGGACGGCCATAGGACCCCAGGACTCGTAACCCGGGATGTTATTCAGGCCGCGATTGATGAAGATGAAGTAGCGGTAGTCGGGCGAACGGGCGGGAGTCAGTTCGAGATAAACCGGTTCCGGTCCCTCGCTTTCCCTCCCCTCCCTGTATAACGGTACCTGTTCCGTAACCTCGCCGTTGGCAGAGGTCAGGGCCATGGTGTATACTCGGTTCTTGAGCCAAGTCGACTCCGGTCCCTCCACAATTCGCCTATAGATAAAGCCGCGCGGCCCGATGCTGCGAGGTACCGCGCCGCTCCCAAGCACCTTTGCGCAGCGACCGATGTCAAGGTCGCACCGCCAGATTTCGCCGCCGCTGCCATATAGAAAAGCCTGGTCGTCCTCCCACGCATCCGCGCAGATCCCGGAATTCGGCCCTCGGACTTCTCCTGCCGCATCTATCGCTTGCCATTTCATATCCTTGATGGACAGCAAGAACAGACGTCCTTGGCGGATGTTCCCTGTGACCGTGCGACAGGCATAGCACAGCAATCGTCGTTCGTCAGGGCTCCAGGCCATGCCCATGATGCTACAGTTCTCAAGCGGGGAGTCGACCTGGCGGTAAATTTCATCGCGTACATTGACGAGCCATATCCTTGTGGTGAGGGTGGTGCTGGCGATGTAGGAACCTCTGCGGGATGGCAAAAAAGCAGCCGTCTTCCAGTCGATTGCGTCACCGAGCACGCGATGGAGGAAGGGTTTCAGTGTTGCCATTGTGCCCTGGGCGAGGTCGACGACATCTCCTCTGGGGCCGATGATAAGCCAATTGGCTGTCGCTGGATCTTGACAGAGGGGATTCGCGATGGCAACAGGGATGCGGGTGGAAGCACATCCGCCCACGGCGGCAGCGACGGCCAGAATCGTCAGAATGCGAGCCGGCTTGCTCATAGTGGACCTCGGCAAAGGTGGTGTGAGTCTGGCGGTTTGCATGTCAGTCGATAGCGATATGCTACCGACGCTCCGAGATGTGGGCAAGGAGGAAGCAGCGATTGCTTCGCTGCTTGCCTATTGCCCGGATGGTTCGCGACTCTCTGGCTCCGGTGCCACCGCTCGCGGCCTGTCCTTGCCGAAGTAGTGCCATTGCAGTGCCACTGCAGTGCCAGCGACCGCCAAGCCGAGGCCAATGTGAGCGCATTTGGCACTGCAAGCGTCACATGACGCGGGTTGCAGAGCCGCATTGCACCCATTTCCGACGCCGCAAACGTCATGCGGGCCGGATCGGCGTAACCACTGGAAAGCCAGGTGGTTATCTCTCCCGTGACGCGTTCGCATCGCGTCACGCGATTCAGAGAGGAAGAGACGCTGTCAGGCCGCTTTCGGGCACCTGGCGACCGAACCGCGTCACGGGACGGAGCGTGGGCCGCAGTCGCCGCGTGGCGAAAAAGGGCGTATTCCGGTCAGAAATACACAGAGCCCGCCGGCGGTGGCCAGCAGGCTCGTTTGCAGAGAGAGGTACTGCGAAAGAAAAAATGGTGGAGGAAAGGCTCCTGTCGTCAAAACGTGCCAAGTTCAGAAAGTGCCTGAAGATGGCCGCGTTCTGCGACTCGTCGAGGACGACGACGCAGTCGGCCTTTCGGATTCGGGTTCACTGCCTTGCCATGCGTGAAGACGTGCGGCGGCGTTCCGCGGTGGCCAGGGCCAGCCGCCGGGCCCGCTTCGCCGCCGGTGGCAGGGCTGGCCAGACGGTCCCCGGTACAGAACAGCTGCCGTGGCCGGAACTCATTCCGCCGAGAGGGTGGCCGGCGGTACTGCTGGAGTCGGTCCGTTGGCGCCGCCGAGGAGGGCGAGTTGTTTGCGGGCCCAGGCGGTCCATTCGGGGCGGGTGTCCTTGAGGACGAGGTCGGCCAGAAGTTCGCGCGTGCGGTCGTCGCGGAGGCCTTGCTGGAGGCGGACGCGGGCGAGGCCGGCGGTGGTTTCGACGGAGTCGGGGGCGAGGGTCAGGGCTTCGTCGTACCAGTGGCCGGCGTCGTCGAGGCGGGCCACGGCCTCGTAGACCATGCCGAGGTTGTAGCGAGGCTCGGGACTGTCCTTCATGATTTTGGCGGCGTACTGGAACTCCCAGGCGGCCAGGTAGTACTTCTCCTGCCTGAGGTAGACTGTGCCCAGGTTGTTGTGGGCCGGGCCGAAGAAGAGGTCGGCGCTCAGGGCCGTCTTCAGCTCCTTCTCGGCGTCGTCGAGGTGCCCCTGCTCAATCAGTCTGACGGCCCGGGCGTTGTGCCGCCTGGCGGTTTCGGCATCGCGGCGCGGGTCCTTGGCCAGCGTCTCGTAGGGGGCGAAGCGGTCAGTCGTCCGGTGCCGGCAACCGCCGAAGAAGGCGGCGCCGAAGGCGACCAGGCCGACGAGGGCGGTCCGGACAACCATGGCATGGGTACAACGCTGGAACATGGCAAGGCTCCTCTAGTGCGTGTCGGTGTGAGGCGGATCGTAGATCAGGTAAGTCACGACGATGTCGGCGTTCCACAGGTCGCGGTCGTCCTGCGGAGTGACAGCCGTAAGGTTCAGACTCTTGATGCCCAGAGCGTCCTCTCCGGCGGTCAGTCGCTGCATAAGTTCGACGGCCTGTCGGACGGTCACGCCGCGGAGGACGATCCGCGTGGGCTTTTCCTTGTAGACGCTCTCGGCGACGCGTTGAGCGGGCTCGGGATGGATGCTGACGAGGCGTCCGCCGGTGACGCCCGCCGCGGCGGCGGCCTTCTCGATGAGGGTGGAGGTTTCGCTGGAGAGGCGTTCATGGTCGCTGGCCCGGCGGGGTCGGGCGCTGAGGCGGCGGATCTGGTCGGCCAGGCGTCGGCACTCGGCCAGGTCGTCGGCGGCTTGAC
>JAAYDY010000001.1 GCA_012729015.1 Phycisphaerae bacterium
GGTTGTCGGTCCATGTGCGGAGTTTGGCAAAACGCAGGCCGTCCTCACGCTCGACAACAGCCGTTCGGCTCGTCACCTGCCGCGGCAAAACGACCTCTGTCGTGTTGCCAGAAAAATCGGGCACACCTTCAGTCGCGCAGCCGCGCGGCGAGCCAGTCGATGTGGGTCATTTCCTCGGCGATGATGCGGTCGATGGCCTCGCGGCCGCGGGCGTCGCCCAGCGCGCCGCGCGTGTCGCCGAAGAACGCAATGACGGATTTCTCCAACTCAATGGCCCGGCGCAGCAGCTCCCCGTCCGACCGGGCGGCCCCCGTGTCGTTCCACACCGCCCCGAGGTTCCGCCGGTCCGCCTCGGCCAGCACCTGCTCCAGACGGCGGCTCTGTTCGTCGCTCAACCCGCCGCCGCTCGACTCGCCGGCCGCAAACAGCTCGCGCAACTGGCGGAACGCGCAGCCGTGCTCCACCTCCTGGTCGGCCAACTCGACGAACAGCGCCGCCACGTCCGGATCGCTCGCCGCCTCGGCGAACCGCCGATACGTCGCCTCGCCCGTCCGCTCCATCTGCTCGGCCAGATGCAGCACCTTCGAGAAACTCATGGTTGCACTCACCCTTCCTGCGGCTTGATGACCGTCAGGCCCTTGAACGTCTTCTTGAGCGTGGCGGCGTCGGCGTCGGTGCCGACGATGTCGCCGTAGTGCATCGGGATGACCACCTTGGCCCCGATGGCCTCGGCCGCGCGGGCCGCCTCGTCGCCCGTCATCACGTACGTGCCGCTCACGGGCAACAGCGCCACGTCCACCGCCAGGCCCTTCATCTCCGGAATGCAGTCGGTGTCGCCGGCGTGGTAGATGCTCGTGCCGTCCGAGAGCCGCACCACGTACCCCACCCAGCCGCTGGCCTTCGGGTGGAACTTCTTGTTCACGTTGTACGCCGCCACGGCCGTGACGCGGAGCGACTCGATTTCGACGGTCTGTCCCGCGGCAATCGGCAGCGCCACCGCCCCGGTCTCGCTGCGGACCTTCTCGGCCACGTCGGCCGGGCCCACAACCGTGGTCTCGGGCGTGCTCAGCCGGTTGACGTCGGCGGCGCTGTAGTGGTCGTAATGGCTGTGCGTGACCAGAACGACGTCCGCCCGCGGCAACCCCTCGGGCATCTTCCAGGGGTCGATGTAGACCTGCGTCGCGCCGTCCTCGATGCGGAACGAATCGTGCCCGTACCAGTGAATGTGGCTGACGTTCATGGCTGTCTCCTGTCCGGCGGGCCGAGTGACCCGACAGTTGTACCACCCGACAATAAAGCACAGATCCAGGACAATTTCACCCCAAAAACGCCGCGCCGAACCGCGTCAGGCCGGCCGCAGAGGCCACGACGCCATGGCCGCGCGAGGTCATCACTGTCGCGATCCCACAGGATCTCGGCTATCCGAGAGCAGGCATGAGGATATACTCCGGAGAGTCGCACCACCGGAAGGCGGCGTTTCGTTGACCGTGGCAGGCCGCGCCGGACTATCGACTCCGGGTACAGAAAGGATCCACCATGAGGCTTCGGATCGTCCATCGTTTCCTGGGCGTGGCGGCAGCCCCGCTGATGATCGTCACAGCCGCCTGCGGCATGGTGCTGCTTTTCCGCAAGACAGGGATGTATGAACGCAACGGGGAGTTTCGGGAATTCATCCAGCGGCTGCACAACTTCGAGATCGTCGCACCTTACGTCGGCACGTTGGTCGCCGTGCTCATGATGGCCATCGCTGTCACCGGGGTGGCTCTGTGGTGGCAGTCGCACGCCCGACAGCGGAAGTCGCGTGGCTGATGCCAGGTGCGGCGTCACGCTCCTTCAGGCATGAAGGCAATGGGGCGGACGCCACGCACCCACCCCGGGTCCTCCACGCACACGAGCACGCCCCGCCCTATCGCCGTCGGCGGGCCAGGTACTGGAGCTTGTCGCGGCCGGCGCCGCACTCGGTGCAGCCCTGCTCGATCTTGCCCTGGCATTTGGTGCACAGCATGTGCTGGCATTGGCTGCAATAGTACCCGACGATCGGGGCCAGGCCGGGTTTCGACAGCATGTCGCAGTATCCCATGTTGTAGCCGCACTTGTCGCAGACCACGCCGCTGGCGAGCGACTGCATGACGCCGGTCTTCTGCTTGGCGTCGTCGATCTCGTCGTCCTCGGCGTCGCGGTGGTGCCAGGTGATGTACTGATCGGGACCGATCCGGGCGACGAAGTGCAGAAGCTGCTCGCCCTGGCGAGCGACCAGGATGCGAAGCATCTGCTCGCCCTTGGCCATCAGAACGCTCATGCGGTCCATGCCGACCGCCGCGTCCCGCTGCACGCACGAGACCACCATGTCGCAGATGAGTTCTTCGCCGGCCTCGCGCGGCTGGCGCTCCGGCGGCAGACGCCACGCCTTGGCCCACTTGTCGGCCTCGTCGAGCATGGCCTCGCGCGTCACCTCCGGCAACCGCCCCACCGTCTGCTTGATGGCCTCTTCCATCAGGAACATGTCCGTGCCGGTCCAGATGATCAACGCCCGGTCCGTCGACCGCGGGATGAAGACCGTGCGGCCGCATTCGCTGCAACGCCCGTGCCGGCCGCCGGCGTCGTCCGGAGCCGTCAGCTTCTTGCCGCACTTGCACGTCACCACAATGCCCATAGGGTCGCCCTCGCGCCAGATGTTGTCGTACAGCCCGCGTGCGATGCAGATATGGTTCCCCAGCGGGCCCCAGCCCAGCCCGCCGCTCACGGGGAAGTGGCGGCGGCCACACAGCTTACAGAAATGTGACCGCATTCTAGCACTCCCACCGCGCCCCGTGCAACCCCAAAATCGCACCGGACCGATGGATTTGGCCCACACCAGTTGCCCAGGCCGCCATTCTGCGGCTGCCGCCCCTGCCGCACGTTCCCCGCCTCATCCCGCAACGGGTCCACCCAGTTCGATCCCGTCCCCGTCGGCGTTCAGCACGCCCCGATGGAACGCCGCCAGCCGGTTCAACCCGTCGTACCCGTCGTAGTGCGTCGTCCCCGCGCCGCTCGTGTCGCTGGCACGATACAGTTCGCTCAGCGACGAAGCCAGTTCGTTCTTCCGGTACAGCCGGTTCGAGTTGTAGTCGTACCGGTACGTGTACCGGTCCTTCACCGTCGGCGTGCCGCCCGTGTCCTGCCACGTCTGGTCCACCACCCGGCCGAACCGGTCCAGCCCCGGATACGTGCCGCCCGACCCGTACACCAGGTCCAGACCCCCCGACACCGCCGGATGACCCACCTTCACAATCGTCCCGGCGCCCAGGTACGTGTACTCGGCAAACTTCACCGAGTCCGCCAACGCCGTCGTCCCGGCCTCCGCCGAAGCTATCGTCCGAACCCGATTCAGCCGCACGCCGCTATCGACTCAACCCTTACACCGCCCGCGCGCCGCCCCATGAACCAGCGGACCATCCCCGCAAGGAGATGATCCGCTTTCGTCATCAAGAATGCAACGGCCTTTCACGGTGAGTCCACGAGAAGGCGTGGAGCCACCTCACGCGCACAGCCCCAGGTCGCGCGCCCTCGGCACACCTTGGTCCCCGACTTCGTCGGGGCCTTCAAGGTGTGGCACCCGGCCTCCACTCATGCCATCTACCCGCTACGGCTTGCGGCGCCCAACATACTCCTCAACCAACTCCGCTGCGGGCACACGGCGGCCGTCCACCACAACATGCGGCACAGCCTTGGTCTCCACGGCGACAACATGCCACCGCCTCTTCTCCGGATCACAATCATATATCACACGTATTTCGTGTAACCGTTCATTATACTCGTAGACAATGTGCGACATGAAGTATGCCATGTTGCACGCACCGCCACCAGGCACGGGCCCGAAGGTGATGCTGATCAGGGATGAACTCGGCTGCTTGCGTAACGACCATCCAATGCCCAGTTCTCGCTGGTCGGAATCTAAGAACCGCACCTCCCTGACATCTACGGCAGCAAGGTCCAATTGCCCATCGATCGTCCCGAGTTGGATTGTTATCTCCTCGTCCATACGGAACCCGGTGCTACCCATCACGTTCAACTCGTGCGGCGATTCCGGAGACGCCTCCGCACAGCCGCCCATCAGGACACCTATCCACACCCATGTTACAGCTACGTGTCTTGCGCGTGAACCGACCATGTTCTGAACTCCTCTGTTCATCCCCTGAAGTACAAAGCCAAGCGCTGGGCCATCGGGGACGGGCCATCGGGGGCCATCGGGGACGGGGGCCATCGGGGACGGGCCATCGGGGACAGTATACTGATTTCCAAGCCCATGCGACGGGTCCGGACGCCCCCCTGCCCACGGTGCCGCACTCTGAACGATTCCTGACCACCGGCACGGCGGGCAAGACCCGCCGTGGCACGTTCACAGAGCCGCCCCTTCCCCCGTATCCGCCAGGCCACCCGCCCAGTGGTGCGACGCATTTACCCTCGCCGCCACACGTCACCCGCCCTCGGCACACTTTGGCGCCGGCTGCGCCGCCGCTCCAGAGTGGCACCCGGCTGTATTTCAGTCTGGTACCAAGGCGGCGGGATGCCATATCGTATCCCACACATAGGCATTACCTCCTGCCGCACTGTGGTACATGGTTTCGATCCGATCTACTTGCCATCGGTCTTCCTCGCCATCCTCCGTAAATGCATGCACCCTGAAATTCCTACCGTCCTGTGCCAGCACGCCGACATAGCCATGATACACCGGCTTCTCCATCTGAATGTACTGGGGTTGCCGCTCCCACTCAACGCGCGGATCCCTATAGACCGGAACGGAGTCCGCAGTCTGCTGGCTGATGGCAACAACGTGGCTGCTCAATAATTCATCCTCGATCCCAACGTGCAGGCGCAATGCGTCTCGAACCACCACCTCAAGGGAGCCCTTCAACCGCTCTTCTCGTAGTTCCGCCGACGATGAACTGGCTCCCTCGCCGTTCGAACATGACAAGCAGGACAACGCCAGAACCACACACATCGTGTCCACCCGACATCTTGCCACATGCATGTCTATCCCCCTGACAATAAGGCTTTGTGGGTATTCCGCGAATACAGCTACTGTTTCTCCGCCATCGGGGACAGCCATCGGGGACAGTATACTGATCCAAGCCCATGCGACGGGTCCGGACGCCCCCCCTGCCCACGGTGCCGCACTCTGAACGATTCCTGACCACCGGCACGGCGGGCAAGACCCGCCGTGGCACATTCACAGAGCCGCCCCTTCCCCCGTATCCGCCCGGCCACCCGCCACCCTCTGGCGCCGGCTGCGCCCCTCGACTGTGCTCGGGCCAAGCCGTCGCTCCACAATGGCACGTGGGATCCGGCTTGTTGGCCATGCTCATTCATTCTCCATCACGAAGTCCGACATCCGCAGGGAGTATCCCCGGATATGCCCTTTGGGGGCGTTGTCCACAATGTAGTTGACGATGTAAACCTCCCCGTCGTCAAACTGCGCCCAGCCCGAGTAACCGGTGTCGCTCGCCGGAGAGCGATCAAAGTCGATCGGCAGGATGCGCGTGTGCGCCTCGTCGCGTGTGCCGGCAAGAGCGGATGCCTTGTCCGTCAGTGCGGCAAAGAAGTTCTGCGTCCACCATCCCGTCCATCCTTTGCCGCCCTGCATGAAGCGGTGCGTGATCAGGATGTCCCCGTTCTGAAGGCGGCCGGCAACGGGACGATGACACCCCGGAATTGGAAACGCGATCACGTCCCCCCAGCTCTCGCCACGGTCAGTCGAGATCGTCTTGTAGCAGTTCCATCCCTGTCCGGAGTTCTCGCGGTGAAAAGCAACAAGCTTGTCGTCGATCGGCAGAATCGAGGCCTCGCACAGGTTAAGCCCCTCGTGACGGGCCACGGTTACAGGTCCGATCCACGATGATCCCTGATTGTCCGAATACCACAGTCGCTGCACAAGATAGCCGAAATCCCGGTCGTGGTAGTGGCACGATAGAATCCAGCGACCGTCCGCCAGCTCCAGCAACTTGTCGGGGACAATGCCCATGGCCGGAGTCTCAACAGGGTCAGACCACGTGCGGCCCTCGTCGTCGCTGAAGAACAAGTAGTTCCTGCACTGCTCCGGTGCGGCGCTCGCCTCCCGTGCGAACAGTTTGTCGACCAGAACGACCACTCTGCCATCGCGAAGACACGTGATTCGCGGGCAGTTCCAGTGCACTGGGAGACCGTGCGTAGGTTCCGTGAGTCCTCGCTTTGGCGTCCATGTCCGCCCGCGATCGGTTGACTCGGTCAGAACGATCCGGGTGTAGGACCGGTCACCGTGGTGCGTGCATTCTGAGAACACACATACGAGCTTGCCCAAGGGCGTTAGCGCAACGTCGGGCCACGCTTCGTAGATGCTGTCGTCCCTGCTGACCAGATACCTTGCGATCACCTCTTGCTCCAGACCAGAGACTCGATGTGACTGAGTTCCTGAAAGAATCGTTCTTCTTCCTGCGGGGAAAGGGCCGCGATCGGTAGGCGCGTTGGTCCGCAGTCCACACCGGCAAACTTCATGCTGGCCTTGTTCGCACGCAGTCCGCCGAACCGTTTCAAGAGGGCAATATACTGTACTGCTTGAGCCTGATATCTTCTGGCACTTTCCATATCGCCATCACGAAGAGCCGCCCACATCGTCGTGTAGTGGGGCGCAAGGTTGTTGTAGGTGGAACCGACGGCAACCGTTGCACCCGTCGCAATCGCCGAGAGCAGCATTTCGTCGCGACCAAACATCATTGTGAAGCGGTGGCGGAAGGTCGTAAGGCATAGCTGGTACTCGTCCAGGGATTCAGAAGTGTACTTGAGGCCGGCCAACGTCGGCAGGCGCGACTCGGCCTTGGACAGGAAATCGAACATCGAAACGGTGACGCCGGTCAGTGCGGGGATGTGGTAGTAGAACAGTGGAAGGCCAGGGGCGGAAGCGGCAACGTGGGCGCACCATTCGACCAGTGTATCCGTGCCATCCGGTTTGAAATAGGAGGGCGGGGTCAGGGCAATGGCAGCCGCGCCAACACTGGCAGCGTGTTCAGCAAGCCGACATGCGTTGGCAAGACAGTTGTCCCCGACATGAACGATTGCCGGCAAGCGTTCGTCCAGGGCCTCGATGAATGCCTGGCTTACCTTCATTCGCTCATCAATGGTGAGAGACGCGAACTCACCGGTGGTTCCACAGGCAAGAATGCCCTTTACGCCATTACCTATGAGAAACCGCGCATAGTCTGGTATGCAGTCGAGATTGAGACTGGCATCGTCATGCATGGGCGTAAAGACCGCTGCGATCAGACCTTCGAATTCAGTATGCATATCGTTCTCACTTGGGCCAACGTGTCGCGTAACGGCCTTCTCGTGGAGCATGGACGTCTTGAGCAACAGTGGCACAATAGGGCCGTCTTGCCAAGTCGCACGTCGCCGCTCTGCGGCCTGCTTCGGGTGACCTGGCGAGGACTGCTTCTCGCCAGCCGATGGACTATCGCGGACAGTATACCAGTTTCCCCTCCCGTGGTATGCCCCCCGGGCCCACGCGGGATGAGGCTCGCTCGTCGGACGTTGTCCACTCGTTCCCTGCGGGCAACTCGCAGGCGACCCGGTCCGACGGTCGAAGGTCGCAACCATGAGGGAGAGCCTGCCCCTGCCCTCCCCACCGACGCCATGGTCCGCCAATCGCGCGTCATGGGCCTGCAGGACATCCCCGCACCCGGCCGGGCAACCGCAACGTCCCGCGTGGGTCCGGGGGACCACCCTACCCGCTCTCACCGGCCTGGCCTCCACGAGGCCACCTTCGACAATGACGCCAAACAAGAGGGCGCACTCCGGTCTGCCCCTCTTGCACTCGGCCCAGAAGGCACCCCGACCGTTGACCGGCACAGTACCCCGCCCACCCCTGTGCGTCAACAGGAATGGGGCGAGTCCCCGTCGTTGACCCTGCCGCCGCCGCCCGGCCGCACGCCGGCCGGTCTCCGCCGCCATGCCCTCCACCTGCTCCAACGGGCGATTCTGGCGAATTCCGGTTGCCAAAACCCGCCGCGGGGGCGACAATGGAAGTGTGAGGGTTGACCCAGCTATCCGGAGGCCACCGCTATGTTGCACGCAATGCGTAAAACGAGGATCTGCCGCGGGTTCACGATGATCGAACTCCTGATCGTGGTCGTCATCATCACCATCCTGATGACCGTCGCCATGATCGCCATGCGGCCGATCCTGGAACGGGTCGCCCGGGTCCGGTGCGGCGCGCAGCTCAGCGCGGTCCTCAGCGCCTACATGTCCTACGTGACCCAGCACTCGAAGTACTTCCCGCCGCTGTACGACCCCAAGGAATACGACTTCGTGAAGGCACGCCAAGGAGTTGATGCTTACAGTGGCAATCCTTTTGACAACTACTTCATCACCAACCGCAAGGCCTATTTCTCCGCCGGTTTCGGGCCGCTCGTGGCCCACGGCCTGATCAAGAGCGAGTACTTCGTCTGCCCCGGCGTAGCCGACACGGAGGAAAGCTGGTGGCGCAAGAGCTCAGTGGCCGACGCCGAGTACTGGTGGCAGGAAGACCCCAACCCGAACCCCGAGAACGCCTGGCGCGAAAGAAAGACGATTTCCGATCCGTCCTTCGCCTCCTACTGCATCCGCCACAGACTCTACCCCTGGACGCCCGCCCAGGTCAGTTCGGCCCAGGACAAGGAAACCAATGTCGCGACCCAAGGCGGGGTCGCCAAGATGATCGCCAAGTACGGCCGACGTGCCATTCTGGCAGACAACCTGACGAAACGGCGGATGGTCGAGGAACGCCATGGCAACGGCGTGAACGCGGCGTACATCGACGGCTCGGTCGAGTTCTGCGACAACGACCAGTTCATGGAAATCCTCCAGGGTGAGGATAAGAAGAAGGACAAAGTGAGCGAGACCGAGCTCGACATACTGTGGTACCTTCTGGATAGTGGAAGACTGCCGGACGACTGATGGGTGCGCACGAATGGCGACTTAAGGCCGGAGCAGGCAACCGGACACTTGGCAATCAGGACAAACAGGGGGCTCGGTTCTGCTAGGCTGTCGAATAGCCATCACGGGAAAGCACGGGGGCCGCATCACGTGCGGCCCCGTGGTTTGCCAGCTTCTACCCGAAGTTGCCTACGGAATCGGGATGCCGTTCAGAATGTTCACCAGCAACGACATGTCGCCGGGTTCGGCGCCACCGTTGGTGTCCAGATCGAACATCCAGTAGTTGTATCCAGGCGGCAGCGGCATGCCGTTGAGGCGGTTGATCAACAGAGCCATGTCTCCGGGCTCGGTGCCTCCGTTGCCATCAATGTCGCCAAGCTTGCGACACCTGAAGCTGACCTGCTGTGATGTCTGCCCCGCGATGTTGCCGGTGACCGTCAACTGAAGATCCAGGGTACCGGTTCCGGTGCTGCCGTCGCTCCTCATGCTGCCGTAGACGTATTTCACAAGCGGATTCGACTCCGGGTCATCGACAACAAACACCTCGCCGCTGCCGCTGCCCGGCACCTTCGAGACCGACAGCGACGCGCTGTAGTTCCCGGCAAGATCGGTCACCGTGGCGGTCACTCGGACGGCGTGGCCCGCGTTCGCGATGATGCTCGGGGTATTCTGGTACGCCCAGTCGGTCGGGGTGAGTTCGCAGGCGTTAATCATGGAGAAAGTGAATGTCGGCCCCGGGTCGAAGTGGGCCACCAGGCTCCGGTTGCCGGCCATCATCAGTTCCTGAACCAGGTAGTCACTGATATCGTCGCAACCTTCGGGGACAGGCATCAGGTCGCCAGTCCACCCACGCCATATCCATCCCGGACTGACCGACGCGGATACACTGACCACCTGGCCGAAGTCGAACTGCTGGCCTGCCGGCTCAACGGTAAACGAGGTAGCTCCCGGCGGATCGCTCTGGACCGTCAACGTGAACGTGTCAATCGGCTCGTCCTTCGTGACAACTCCGTGGAGACCCCCGCGGGCGTAATCCACGACGTGGGTCATCTGCCACACCGGCACAAGGCCCAGAGGATTGGCCCCGCCAATCTCGTAGAAAAGCGATGGGTCCGTGAGCACCCACAGAGTTCCGTCCGAACGCAGGAAGAGTATCTCCGCGGCGAAGAATGGGAACAGAAAGGGCGACGTCGGCAGTGCGCCCGGCCTGCCATAGGCACGGTCGAGGTCGGATGCAAGGCCAATTGCCCAGGGGCCCTCCACCTGAACAGGAGTGTCCGTGTCAAGGTCCCAGATCCATGCCGTTCCATCGTTGAAATGCACGAACTCCCAGTCAATGGCGGCGACATTCTGGAGCACGCTCTGCCCGTCCTGTGCCAGCACCACCTGGGGCACCGTGTGAATGCCCTCCGGCAGGAAGTGTCCACACCAACCCCATGCAAGCGCTGTCCCATCCGCTCGCAGGGCAACAGATGCGAACGAATCCGGTGGGCACGACACGGCAACAATGCTTGCCCCCGCCGGCAGGATAGCCTTGAGAGGGAGCTGGTACCAACTGTGCTGATCGCCAACGCCGAGTTGCCCGAACATGTTGCGTCCGCAACCGATAACCGTGCCGTCGCCGCGAAGTGCCAGCAGATGCTGCCTGAAATCAATGGCCTCAATCCCCTGGAGGAACTCCTCCTGTTCCTGCTCGTCCTCGGGCGCCAGTACCTGAACCGGACGGTTGGAACCTCCTGCGGTGATCACTGTGCCTGGAAGAGCGCCCCCGCCCCACATCCAGACTGTGCCATCGGCCTTCAGAGCGACCGACACATCCCCATCCGCCCTCACATCAACCACGCCGGTGAGGTATCCTGCCTCGCCTTGCGGCGCCACCACTCGCACGGGCACTTCACTGCGGTCGTTGGGTGCCCCTCCGGCGCCGTTGCCCAGTTGCCCTGAGGAATTGCAGCCCCAGGCGTAGACCGCCCCATCCGAGGTAACCGCCAGCGTGTGATAATAGCCGGCCGCAATGGCGATCACGTTGGTGAGGTAGCCGTTGCCACCCGGCCCAAGAACCCTCGTGGGCACCCACACGTAAGATGCCCCGCCCCCCAATTGGCTCTCTCCATTGCCAAGTTGCCCATACATGTTATCACCCCAGGTGTATACGGAATCTGCGCCCGTTTGGGCCGCAGCCTCGCCGGCGACGAATCCAAGGCCGGCCAACCAGATCAGCAACACCGCAACCACGCGCGGTTGCACAAACATGCGCCTCATCAACAACCTTCCAGTTGCTCCAGCCTTCTTCATTGTTGATCCTCCAAAGAATGGGCAACACGGGGCGTGTATGCCAAGACCCACCGATTGCGCCCGCTGCGAAACCGACCGCCTGGCACCACCCGCGAGCATTATACGCCACCTCTCCATTCTCGCTAGGTTTTTGTATTGTATTTTCGTTTATGTTTCGATTTTGTGACACACGACTGGCATTCCTCGTTCGCACGCTCGCACGGCACCTTATGCGCTTGCGGATTACCCCATCTGGCATTCATAATGTCGCTCATGCCGCCGCCCAACGGTTGAGTGCGGCCGTGCGTGGTCCAGCCGTGCTGAGAGGTGATTCGTGAGCGGGGACTTTGTCAGACATGCTCGGACGATGTCGTTGTTGACCATGGCCAGTCGGCTGCTGGGCGTGGTGCGTGATGCGGCGTTGGCCTTTGCGCTGGGCACGTCGTTGCCCATGGACGCCTTCAGCGTGGCGTTTCTCATTCCGAACCTGTTCCGCCGGCTGTTCAGCGAGGGGGCCCTCTCGGCCGCATTTCTGCCGGTCTTCACCGGCCTGGACGAGCAGGGCGACCGCCCGGCGGCCCAGCGGCTGGCGAATCTGGCCATCACGCTGCTGGTGGCCATTCTGGCGGCGCTGGTGCTGGCGGGCGAGGGCATTATCCTGGCCTGGCGCACCCTGGGCGATCCGTCGCCGCGGCTCGGGCTGACCCTGGGCCTGACGGCCGTCATGCTCCCCTTCGCCATCGGCATTTGCCTGGTGGGCCTGCTCCAGGCGATTCTGAACGTGCGGGGCCATTTCGCCATGCCGGCCGCGGCGCCGGTGCTCCTGAACGTCCTGGTGATCGTCGCGGCAGTGCTGGCCGCGCCGCTCGTGGGCGACTCGAAGGTCGCCCGGGTCTACGTCGTCGCAGCGAGCGTGCTGGCGGCCTCCGTGGCGATGGTGGCGGTCCAGGTGCCCATGCTGCGACGCCACGGCCTGCACTACCGGCCGGCGTGGGACCTGGCGTCGCCGCACTTGCGGCAGGTGGCATCGCTGATGCTGCCGATGATGCTCGGTCTGGGCGTGGTGCAGTTGAATGTGCTGATGGATCGCGTGATCGCGCTGGGGCTGAGCGGCTCGATCGGCGCCGACGGCCGCGAGATCACGGAGTTTCATCTCCTCGGCCGCACGATCGCCTATCCGATGCGTCAGGGGGCGGCGTCGGTGATGTACTACGCGCAGCACCTGTACCAGTTGCCAATGGGGGTGTTCGTGGTGGCCATCGGGACGGCGATCTTCCCGGCGCTGTCGCGGCACGCCCACCACGGGGACCACCGCGGCCTGGCCGAGACGCTGAACCGCGGCCTGCGGGTGGCGACGTTCATTGCCCTGCCCTGCACGGTGGGCCTGATGCTGGTGGCCGAGCCGCTGGTGCGCGTGATGTTCGAGCGAGGGCGGTTCTCGCCGGACGACACGCCGCGCGTGGCCATGCTGACGTGCGTGTACACGGCGGGGCTGGCCGGCTATGCGACGCTGCACCTGGTGACGCGGGCCTTTTTCGCCCTGAAGGAGACGCGGCTGCCGGTGAAGCTGTCGGCGGCGGCGGCGGGGCTGAACCTCGTGCTGAACCTGGTGCTGATCTGGCCGTTCGGCGTGCAGGGACTGGCCCTGGCGACGGTCATTGCCGCGGCAGCGCAGGTGCTCGCGCTGGTGCTGCTGCTGCGGCGTCGGATCGGCCGTCTGGGTCTGCGCCGCTACGTGGCGGGGCTGCTGCGCACGTCGCTGGCCACGGGGGCCATGGCCGCAGCCGCCTGGGCCGCCATGCGCGCCGCCGCATGGACCGGCTGGGAAGGCGATTCGACGCGGCAGGCGGTGGTGACGGTGGTGGCCGGAGTGGTCTCCGGCGCCGCGGCCTTCGTGGCCGCCGCCAGACTGATGCGCATGAGCGAACTGAGCGAAGCCCTGAGCCGGGGGCGGAGCTGACCTATGCGACGCCTATCGAGGCAACCGCTTCGGTATGCGCGTCGGGCATCTCGTCCCATGTGCGTCCGTCGAGCAACCGCCCAGCCCGTTTCTTGCGGACTCCGCCCCACTGCTTGAAGAAAAAGGGCACGTCCGCGTCCAGACACTGATCGCGGATGTCCGTGACCCAGGCCTGATCCATGGGACGCGCGCCGGGGCCCGACTCGCCGCCAACAACCACCCAGTGAATCCCATCAAGATCCAGTTGCGGCAAGGGTCCGAGCAGGGGTTCGATCGAAAGGAATCTGACGGCAGCATGCACTGAGCGCAGGAGGTCGATGCGGTAAGCACAGTCGGCATTCTCGACGGTGACTCCCATCCAGACGTTCGGCCCCCAGTCGAGAGCAGGGGCAAGCTCGGCAAGACGCTCGGCGCGTTTGGTGAGCACCTGATAGGTGTGCCAGTCGGCTGTGCGCATGGTATGGAATACGTCATGAATGAACCGCACCGACACTTTCTCGTGGAACAGGTCGCTCATGGAATTGACGAAGATCATCTGCGGCTTCCGCCAAGACAGAGGCAGGTCGAGCACGTGGGGATGGGTCGTCACTCGAAACCCGTTGCGGTAGTTGGGCTGCCCCATGGCCTTCAATCGTCGCGTCATGCGTTCCGCATAGCAGTGAGCGCAGCCGGCACTGATCTTCGTGCAGCCCGTGACCGGATTCCACGTGGACTCAGTCCATTCGATAGCAGAGTTGGCACCCATTCACAGATTCTCCAGAAGGTGTGATGCAATACGAACGGCTATCTCGGCGGCCGTGCCTCTCCTGTTACTCGCAGCGAAGAACAACTGGAACAGCGGCGAGCCCTTGCTGTTGCAGAGCACCCGAGGCTTCTCGGCCACCTTGGCAAAGACGCCTCTGAGACGCTCCAGGTAGAAGTCGCGTATACGGTCAAAGTCACCGGCTTTCGTGACCTTCTCAAACGACTGGCCCAGGATGTCATCCTCCCGCCTCGTCTGATAGAACCTCTCGAACCACTCGTCGGTACCGAAGATGCGGCCCAAGGCGGAGCGATGAACCTTACGAGAATCCCGGGAAAGCAACCGATTGACGGCCATGAGAGGAAACAGTATCCAGACATCAATCGCCTGGGTTCTGGCAATGGCCTCGATGGTCGCCCACTCCACCTCGGTAGCAAATGGATCGATGAAGACAACCGCACGAGCGCCGACCCAACTCTGGTTCGTGCAGAAGTCACGCAGAAAAGCATTGGCGTCCGACTGGATGACCTGAATACAGCCCTTCTTGTCCGGATGGTCCTGGCCGAGTTTGCCAAGTTCTGAGACCTTGGCCGCATCGGACTCCACGAAGATGTACCGGTGAAACGCCGGCTCTGTCTCCAAGGCGAGTTTCGCCGATCCTTTCAGGAATCCCTGCGACTCGTCCTGATCAGTCTCCTGAAACAGGTCCGGCATCCGAGACCGTGAGCGACGCTGTTGCCTGTACCCTGTTCCCGCGAAGGCATCAACGTAGATGCGGGTGAAGGGTTGCTTCTTCAACGCCGTATTGTAACTTGAAAGGTACTCGGCCAAGATGGCGAGTTTCTGCTCGGTCCAACTGCCGCCAAACAACTGCATCTGGTCGTTCGTCATGGTCGCTCCCGCCTCGTCACCTCCATCATTCTATCGGCATCTACTCCCTCTGCCACTTGTATTTCATGATGCCGCCGGTGTCCTGGGCGACGTAGGCGTGGTGCTGGTCGTCGAGGGCGAAGCCTTCCTGGTTGTCGCCGGGGAAGGCCCAGGTGCGGACGACGGCGCCGTCGCGTTTGACCTCGAAGAGGGTGTCGGTGCTGTCGCTCAGGACGTAGAGGCGGTCGCGGGAACCGTCGTAGCAGACAGCCGAGAGGTCCACCGTGCCAAGGTCGATCATGCGGACGATCCTGCACGCGGGCTCGTCGCCCTTGCCGCCGCTGACCAGCGGCACCTCGACCTCGAACAGGGCCGAGACCTCGCCGGAGGTCGTCCGGTTCATGCACTGATGGGCCACGATGAACGTGCCGCCCTCGGGGTGCCTGGGGTCGGGGATGAACGTGATGCCTTCGATGCCGTCGCCGCCGGGTTTCATGACGGTCTTGCCCTCGAAGGTCCGCTCGACGGCGAAGGTGCGCCGGGTGGCCAGCGTCTCGGGGTCGATCTCGAGGATCTTCTCCTCTCCCTCAACGGCGACATAGACCATGCCGGTGACAGGATGGACGGTCACGTCCTCGTAATCGCGCCACTTCTTGCCGCGAAGTTGCCGCACCATGGTGCCGTCGCTACGCATTTCGCAGACGTGGCCTTCGTCGCTGACCACGAAGAGGGTTTGCCGCTTGCCGTGCCAGGCGATGCCGGAAGGTTCGGGCCAGCGGTTGCCATCGATGTTGGCGATCCACTTGCCGGGGAAGGGTTCGCGGGCGACGAGGTCGCGCCTGGCGCCGTCGGAGGCGACCACCGCGGCCAGGGTGAGTCCGAGCGCAACGGCCAGCACCACGATGGCCACTCGTCGCATGGCTGTCCACCTCCCGATCCGTTGAACCCGCCCGGGGCGTCCCGGGTGCTGCCTCAAAGGCGTGCCGCCCGCACGTATTCATTATAGGGTGTCACACGAGGACCTCCAGGGATTTCGCGCCATTGGACGACGCAAGCGGCAATCCCCATGCGACACATGCCAGAACCTTGACTCGGCGTGCGTGTTCTGGTAGAGTCAAGTGCTTTTTGAGGCCCGTGTATGGTCGGCAGTGGGCCACGGACCCGGAAGAGTCACCGTCGTCTTTGTATCGCGAGGTAACCGTGAGCACGGAAAAGGATGGAAGTAGTACGGGCAGTCCGGTCATGGCCATTCTGGAGTCGCGACTGGACAAGGCGAACCTGTCGAAGTTGCTGGCGCTGAAAAACCCGGCGATGCACAAATTCGTAGCCGACGCACTGGAGCTCTGTCGGCCGGACTCGGTGTTTGTCTGCACGGACTCGGCCGAGGACGTGGCCTATATTCGGGATCAGTCGGTCGCCCGGGGCGAGGAAGCCCCCCTGGCGACCCGCGGCCACACGATCCATTTCGACGGCCAGAGCGACCTGGCCCGCGACCCGGGGAGCACCAAGTACCTGGTGCCGCGCGGCGTGGTGTTCAGCAACAAGCTGAACCACGAGCCGAAGGAAGACGGGCTGTCGTATGTGCGTGATCTGCTGACCGGCGCAATGGCCGGCAAACAGGCCCTCGTGCGGTTCTTCTGCCTGGGACCGACAAACTCCTCGTTCGCCATTCCGTGCGTGCAGGTGACCGACTCGTTCTACGTGGCCCACAGCGAGGACCTGCTGTATCGCCGGGGGTACGAGGAGTTCAAGCGGCTGGGCGGATCGTCGAAAGGGTTCTTCAAGTTTCTGCACTCGGCCGGCGAGCTGGAGCACAATATCTCGAAGAACGACCACAAGCGGGCGATCCGGATCGACCTGGAAGACAGCGTGGTCTACAGCGTCAACACGCAGTACGCCGGGAACACGGTGGGCCTGAAGAAGCTGGCGTTGCGTCTGGCGATCAACAAGGCGTCGCGCGAGGGGTGGCTGGCCGAGCACATGCTGCTGATGGGCGTTCACGGGCCGAAGGACCGCGTAACGTACCTTGCGGGGGCGTTTCCGAGCGCCTGCGGCAAGACGTCCACGGCGATGATTCCGGGCGAGACGATCATCGGCGACGACCTGGCGTACCTGCGTCTGGTCGGCGGCACGTGCCGCGCGGCCAACGTCGAGGCGGGCATCTTCGGCATCATCCGCGACGTGAACGCGGCGGCCGACCCGGTCATCTGGAAGGTGCTGACGGAGCCGGGCGAGGTGATCTTCTCGAACGTGCTGGTCAAGGACGGAACGCCCTACTGGGAAGGCGATGGTCGTGAGGTGCCGGAGTCGGGCACAAACTACGCCGGCCAATGGCGTAAGGGCATGAAGGACGCCGAGGGCAAGCCGTTGCCGCACAGCCACGCCAACAGCCGCTACACGATCGCGTTGCGGTCGCTGGCGAACCTGGACGCCGAGTACGACAATCCGGAGGGCGTGCCGGTGTCGGGGGTCATCTACGGGGGCCGCGACAGCGACACGTGCCCGCCGGTGTGCGAATCGTTCGACTGGGCGCACGGCGTGATGACGATGGGCGCGAGTCTGGAGTCGGAAACGACCGCGGCCATTATCGGCAAGACGGGCGTCCGCCGATTCGACCTGATGAGCAACATCGACTTCCTGAGCATGCCCCTGGGCCGGTACATTCAGAAGCACCTGTCGTTCGGCGGCAAGGCGTCGCCGGCGCCGCGCATCTTCTCGGTGAACTACTTCCTTCGCGGCTCCGACGGCAAGTACCTGACGGGGATGCTGGACAAGAAGGTCTGGGTCCACTGGATGGAGCGTCGCGTTCACGGCGAGGCTGAGGCCATCCGCACGCCGATCGGCCTGATTCCGCGCTACGAGGACGTGGCGTCGCTGTACAAGGAACTGCTCGGCAAGGAGATCAGCCGCGAGCTGTATGTGCAGCTCTTTTCGATCCGCTGCGGCAAGTTGATCGAGAAAATCGACCGGATCGAGAAGATTTATCGCAGTGAGATCGACGTTCCCGACGTTCTATACAAGACCCTGGCCGATCAGCGGCAACGCCTGGTGTCGTTGCAGAAAGAGGTCGGGGACGTGGTTTCCCCGGAGGTTCTCGCGGCGCGTCGGTGATCTGGCGCGGCGGAGGCGTCGGCAAGCCGGCGACCGAGTGCCTGTGGACATGGCAAACGGGAGGCCCACTCGGGTCTCCCGTTTTTGTTGGCACCGTCAGGCGGCCGCAGCGGAGCTGAGAGGGCAAGCGGATTGTCTGCGAAAGAACCCGTAGACAGCGGCGGACGGTTGCGTGATAATGAAGCCCTGCCCTTTCGGCGGGCAAATTGCGGAAAGCGCGGCCCTGAGGGCCGATTGTGTGGTTTACTGACGGGTAGGCCCATCCTCTGAACAATGGCAGGTGGCGATGTACCCGAGGGATTTCATGCGAGTGCGGTGCGTGTTGCTTGTGACGGCGGCCCTGGCGGCCTGCCCCGGATGCCGGCAGTGGTACGCCGCCGACGCGGATCGGCAGGTGTATGCCACGCTGAAGGACGAGCACAAGCACGAGTTCGGTTACGAGCGCCCGTTCACGATAGACGACGGCCCGTCGCGGAACCTCCACATGACGGCCGAGCAGATTCTGGGCGAATTGCCGTTGGCGCCGGCGCTGCCGGAGATGATGGCCGAGAGCGAACTGGCCCGGAGCAAGTCGCCGTTGCGGCAGATGGATCTGGCGACGGCCCTGACCCTGGGCAAGCGCAACAGCCGCGGCTTCCAGACGCAGAAGGAGTCGGTCTTCACGGCGGCGTTGGACTACACGACGCAGCGTCACGTCTTCGAGCCGCAACTGGGCCTGACGGGCGACGTGATCCGCGCCAAGGACGGCGCCGGCGGCGAGGACCAGCTTCGGACGTTGGCGACGGGGAGCAACTTCACGCTGTCGCAGCGTCTGACGACGGGGGCCCTGGTGGCGTTGGACCTGGGCTTGACGGGGCTGAAGTATCTGAACGACGAGTTCGGGACGACGCTGGAGAGCGCGTTGAGCGTGTCGGTGGAGCAGCCGCTGTGGCGCGACGCGGACCGCCTGGTGGTGGCCAACCAGTTGATTCAGTCGCAGCACAACGTGGTGTACCGGCTGCGCGAGTTCGCTCGGTACGAGAAATCGTTCTGCGTGGACGTGGCGACGCGGTACTACAACGTGCTCCAGCAGTTGGACGTGGTCCGCAACGAGTGGGACAACTACAACAACCTGGGCACGAACCTGAAGCGATCGACGGCGTTGGCCGAGGCTGGGCGGCTGCCGATGTTCGAGGTGGACCAGGCGCGTCAGGACCATTTGCGTGCCCACAGCCGGTACCTCAGCGCCCTGGAGGATTACGAGCGTCAGCTCGACGGGTTCAGGGTGTTCCTGGGTCTGCCGACGGATGCGCCGGTGGTGCTGGACGGCAACGATCTG
Organism: Phycisphaerae bacterium; assembly: GCA_012729015.1. Lineage (GTDB taxonomy): Bacteria > Planctomycetota > Phycisphaerae > FEN-1346 > JAACEH01 > JAAYDY01. The sequence continues at coordinate 19,198 of JAAYDY010000001.1, forward strand.
GCAGCGCTGGCGGCAGCGGGCATCGCGGAGCAGGCGCGGATCGGCTACGAGGACGCGATGGCGGTGGCGTTGTCGCGTCGTCTGGACCTGAAGAACGCCCTGGGGCGGATCGAGGACGCCGAGCGCGACGTGACGGTGGCGGCCGACGCCCTCAAGGGAGACGTCCGCCTGGTGGGCGGGATGAACGTGCGGAGCATGCCGCCGGCCCACGCCGGGCGGTTCATGTTCCACGAAGGGCTGTACGAGTTCGGCCTCGAGGTGGACCTGCCGCTGGACCGGCTGAACGAGCGGAACGCGTACCGATCGAGCCTGATCGATTACGACACGACGCTGCGGTCGTACATGGAACAGGTGGACACGATCAAGCAGTCGATCCGGCAGTCGCTGCGTCAGCTTCGGACGACGCAGCAGACGTATGAGATTCAGAAGAACAGCGTGGAGCTGGCCCAACGCCGGGTGAGCAGCACGCAGAAACTGCTGGACGCAGGCCGCGCCGACACGCGCGACGTGCTGGATTCGCAGGACGCCCTGGTGACGGCGCAGAACGCGCTGAGCCAGGCCCTGGTGGCGCACCGGATCGCGCGGCTGGAGTTCCTGCGCGACATGGAATTGCTGGAAGTGGACGAGCGAGGACAGATTCATGAAGGACGCCTCGATGGACACAACGAAACAGGCGGCGCTGCGAGCCGGATTGACGAGGGGCTCTAGCGGCCGCCGCGGCAAAGGCAAGGTCGTCGTGCTGCTGCTGACGGTCGGAGCCGTGATTGGCAGCGTGGCCTGGTGGCTGAACGCCAAGGGCGCCGAGGATCCCGAGCGCGCCGTCTCGGGCGGCACGTCGGTGGTGCGCCGCGGCGACCTCGTCGTCACGGTGACCGAGGGCGGCAACCTCCGCGCCAGGAAGAGCACCGACATCCTCAACAAGGTTGAGGGCACATCGACCATCATCGAACTGGTGCCCGAGGGCACGCAGGTGCAGCCGGGCGACGTGCTGGTGAAGCTCGACGCGGCCGACCTCCAGGAGAAGCTGATCAGCGAGGACGCCCAGCTCCAGACGCTGAAGGCGAGCTACCTGGCCGCCGAGGAGGCGCTGGCCATCCAGCTCAGCACGCGGGAAAGCGAGCTGAAGAAGGCAGAGCTGAACGAGACGTTCGCCAAGATGGATTTCGAGAAATACCGCGACGGCGACTGGCCGCAGCAGAAGAAGACGGCCGAGTCGGAGATCAAAGTGGCCGAGCAGGAGCTTGTGCAGGCGCAGAACCGCCTGAAGTACACGATCGACCTGGAGAAGGACGGCATCGTCACGCGGGAGGAACTGGAGAGCGACAAACTATCGGTCACCCGGGCGGAGATCGACAACGAGAAGGCGAAGGAGTCGTTGCGGCTGCTGGAGCAGTACGACTACCCGAAGCAGATGGCCAAGCTCAAGAGCGACTGGGACGAGGCGATTGCGGAGCGTGAGCGCGTCCAGCGCCGCCAGGACAGCGAGGTGGCCCAGAAGGAAGCCGACCGCACCGCCAAGAAGGCCAACTTCGAGATCCAGGATGCCCGCGTCAAGAAGCTACGCGAGCAGATCGCCTACACGACGGTCACGGCGCCGCAGGCGGGCATGATCGTGTACTGGACGCCGGGCAACCGCTGGAGCGACCAGCGGCCTCCGGAAGTGGGCGGCACGGTCCGCCACCGCCAGACGCTGATGACGCTGCCGGACGTTTCGCGGATGGAGATTGACGTGAAAATCCACGAGTCGCAGATCGACCGCGTGGCGGCCGGTCAGCCGGCGACGATCAAGATCGACGCGTTTCCGGAGCGGACCTACACCGGCACGGTGACGCCCGAGATCGGCGTCATGGCCGACAGCCAGCGATGGTTCAACCCCGACGTCAAGGTCTACAACGTCGTCGTGGGCATCGACCAGACGACCGAGGGCCTGAAACCCGGCATGAGCGCCCAGGTGGAGATCGTCTGCAACGTGATCCGGGACAAGCTCCTGGTGCCGGTGACGGGCGTGCACGTGCTGCGCGGCCAGACGGCGGCCATCGTGAAGAAGGGCAACGCCCTGGAAATCCGTCGCGTGAAGGTCGGCGCGACCAACGACAAGGACGTGATCATCGAAGAAGGGCTGGCCGAGGGCGAGATGGTGATGCTCTACGAGCCGGACGTCATGCCGACGATCCCGTGGGAAGAGCCCAGGAAGGAGGCTCAGGATGTGCCGGCGGCCGCGGACAACGTCTCGGCGCCCGCGGCGCCTGCCGCGCAGGGGATGAACGGCAACGCCCCGGAAGGCTCGTCGTCGCGGCAGGAGAAAGCCGGCGGCGAGCCGGGCGCCGGCGCAGCGTCGCAGCCCGCTGGCGAGGCCCGAGCACCTCGCGCGAATCGCCGGCCGCGCAACGCCTCGCCGCGAGCCGACGGAGGCGCTCCGTGACTCTGGCCGAGGTCCGCAATCTCTGCAAGAACTACCGCGTCGGTCCCGAGACCGTTCACGCCCTGCGCGACGTGTCGCTGGTGTTCGACGAAGGCAGCTACACGGCCGTCATGGGCCACAGCGGTTCGGGCAAGTCCACGTTCCTGAACCTGCTGGGGTGCCTGGACGTGCCGACCTCGGGGCAGTACCTCCTGGGCGGCCAGGACGTGGCACAGATGGACGACGACGAGCTGAGCGACGTGCGCGGCCGGTACATCGGCTTCGTGTTCCAGAGCTTCAACCTGATTGCGCAGCTCACGGTGCAGGAGAACATCGAGTTGCCGCTGTTCTACCAGGGCGTGCCAGCGCACCTTCGCCGCGAGAAGGCCGATCAACTGGCCGTCGAGGTCGGGCTCGCCGAGCGGCTGCGGCACCGACCGAGCGAGTTGTCGGGCGGCCAGCAGCAGCGCGTCGCCATCGCGCGCAGCCTGGCCAACGATCCACTGATCATTCTGGCCGACGAGCCGACGGGCAACCTCGACTCGGCGACGCAGCACGAGATCATGGCCCTGTTCGGGCGACTGAACGCGCAGGGCCGCACCATCATCATGGTGACACACGAAGACGATGTGGCGGCCTGTGCCAAGCGCGAGGTGCATCTGAGCGACGGCCACATTGATCGCATTACCGAACACTGAGGAGAGAGCGACAGCGGCCGGCAGGATGCCCCGCCGCGTCAGGCAACGTCATGCTGCCCTACAAGAGCCTCGAAATCATCCGCCTCGGCCTGCGCAGCCTGAAGCAGCACGCGCTGCGTTCGCTGCTGACGATGCTGGGCATCCTGTGCGGCGTCAGCGCGGTGATTTCCATGCTGGCCATCGGCGAGGGCACGAGCCAGGAGACCCAGGAGCAGTTCCGCCGGCTCGGGGCCACGAACATTCTGTTGCGCAGCATCAAGCCGACGGACGTCGCCTCCTCCAGCGGCAGCCGCGCGATCGAGTATGGCCTGCGATATGCCGACGCCGAACGGATCGAGAGCACCTTGGCGCACGTCGAGGTCGTCGTACCGCAGCGGCGCATTTCGCGCACGGTGCGGTACCTTCACCGCTCGGTGAGGGCCGACGTAGTGGGCACCGTGCCGTGGTCGTCGGACCTGGCCCACGCGGACCTGGCCGGCGGGCGGTTTCTGACCGAGCTGGACGAGCGGCGGCAGTACAACCATTGCGTGCTGGGCAGCGAGGTAGCCGCGCAGCTCTTCGGCTACGAGGAACCCGTCGGCAAGGCCATCCGGATCGACTCGTCCTACTATCGCGTGGTCGGCGTGATGGCCCATCGCAGCACCCCGGGGGCCTCGGCCAGCGGTGGCGGCAACGGCGAGGCCAGACAGGCCGACGCCAACCTGGAGATCTACATTCCCCTGTCCGCCGCCCGGACCCGGTTCGGCGAGACCATCATGAACATCGAGTCCGGAAGCCAGTCCGTCGAGACGGTCGAGCTTCACGAAATCCAGGTCCGCTGCGACGACGTGTCCCAGGTGCTCGAAACCTCGCGGGCCGTGCGAGCCATGCTCGAACGGTACCACAAGAGCACCGACTACACGATGACGGTGCCGCTGGAGCAGATTCGCGCCGCCGAAGAGGCCGGCCGCCGGTTCAGCATCATGCTCGGCGCCATTGCCGCCATCAGCCTCCTGGTCGGCGGCATCGGCATCATGAACATCATGCTCGCCAGTGTCACCGAGCGCACGCGCGAGATCGGCGTTCGTCGCGCCCTGGGCGCCAAGAAACGCGACATCATCATGCAGTTCCTCGTCGAGACCGTCGTCATCTCGTTCCTCGGCGGCCTCATCGGACTGGCCGCCGGGTACTTCATCGCCTGGGGCATCGAGTACTTCGCCGACCAGAAGACCGTCGTCACAGCCTGGTCGCTCCTGGTCTCGGTCTCGATCTCCCTGGCCATCGGCCTGGTCTTCGGCATCTACCCGGCATCGCGCGCCGCGCAGCTCGACCCGATCGTCGCCCTGCGACACGAGTGACCGTCGCTCATCCGACTGCGCGTCCACAGCCACCTACGGTGCGTGCAGGACACTCTCACACCGACGGCACCAGGTGCTCGCGTCGCCGGGAGCCGTCCGTGACGACGATCCGCACGAGTTGGTCGAGACCGTCGTCGAACCGTTCGATCTCGGCGACGCGCCACACCGGGCCTGCGCCGAGCGGTTGGTACAGGGCGACGAAGTCCGCCTGCGTCGCGCGCACACAGAGGGCAAACATCTCGCGGCCGCCCTCGGACCAGTCGCTGGCCACGGGCCACGAGCCGCGGATCGCGCGGCCACTCCGTCCGGCCGACACGTCGGCCCGAAATGCCGCACTCCCCTGCCGCCACATCAGCGACAGCCGCCCGTCGCGCGCCTCGGCTGCTCCGACATCCCGCAGCACGCCGTAGCCGGCCATGTCTTTGCCCTCAGGGTACACCGCCGCCGCGAACGCCAGCCCGCACTCGGCCGGCCCGTCGCTCCGCGGGTGGACCAGCCAGTCCCAGGCGTGCTCGTCGTCGGATGCGGTCTGGAACAGGTCCAGGCAGTACTCGGGCGTGACCGCGACACTGCGTGCCATGCGCACGCCGTCGTACAGCCTGCCCTCTCGGTCCGTCATGGTCGCGGTGCAGCAGCCGGGAAGGTCCTTCAGCTCCGTCACCGGCACCGGCCGCCGCAACGTCGCGCGGTCGCGGCCGTCCATCACAACGGTGTTATGGGCCAGCACGGTCCGGTTGAACGCGGCTTGAATCGAGGCGGAGAACCCGTGGGCCTCGACGGCCCGGCTCTCGACGTCCTCGACCCACAGCCGCCCGGCAGCGAACACCTGGAGACTCATCGCATCGTTGTGATGATGTACGCCCGAGAGGTCGCCGGCCAGCACCGCCGCCACGCCGCCGGGCTGCCCCGAGGGCTCCAGTTCCCAATAGTCGCGCCCGGTCCGGCTCGTCAGCAGCGCGTAGCCGTGCTCGATCCAGAATCGCGAACGTCCCATGGGCGGCTCGGCCGGTTCGAGACGATCGGCGCCCAGCAACAGGGCCGCGGCCGAACTGCGCGGCCCGCCCTGCCGCAGCAGCCACGCATACCGCGGGTCGCCGTAGACCGCGAAGGCCGTTTCGTAGTACGCCTGGCATCGCGCCGCCAGGGGCCGACGCTCCGCGTAGCAATCGCCCACGGGCGCCAGCATGCCGTTGGGCAGCAGCAGCCCGAGCGGCGCGTCGAACATCTGCTTCAGTGTGCGGCCGTTGGCGCACGTCTGGCGATAGTAGTCGCGGCCCAGGCGCGGACAGTGCCGCACGAGTTCCGCCAGCATCAGGAGCCCCTGGAGCGTCGCGTAGTGGTAGAGCGTGCTGGACTCGTAGCACAGACCGTCGTCGCGCGTCGCGCCGACGAGCATCTCGCCGAAGTGCCGCGGGCCATCGAGCACCTCGTCCACCCAGTCCTGCCGGTCGAGCGCCAGGGCCAGCGCCAACTGGCCGTAATGGTGAAAGACGAAATGGTTGTTGTACGGCATCGGCCGCAGAACCGGATCTGTCAGCCAGTGCCGCGTGGACCAGCGGATGGCCTCGCCGCAATCGGTCATCGCCCGGTCGAGGCACTGCCGCTGGCGGTCGCTGAATCGCCCGGCCAGCACGCTTCGCGCCTCGGCCAGCGCCACGGCCGCACCGCCGTACTGCATCCCGCTGTCGTAATGGCGCACATGGAACCGGAACCGCTCGGCCAGGTGCAGCGTCCAGTCCTGGGCACGGGCCAGGCACCGCTCATCGTCGAACACGGCCCCTGCCCTGAGCAGCACGCTCACGCCCGCCAGCACCCGGTTCAGCGGCCGCACATAGTCGTGGTACCGCACGTACGTCTCGGCGAAGCTGCGGTCCGGATCGGCGTCGTACCACGCACAGTCGAACTCGGGCAACGGGCCCGCGTCGGCCAGCAGCGCATCGGCCTCGCGCCGCAACGCCTCGGCCGCCGGGCGCCACTCGGGCATGGCCACGCGCGCCTGTGCCCGTCGCAACTCGTCCTCGCCAATCAGCAGAAAGCGTCCGACCATCGATGGCTCCTCACTCTGCATCGCCGTACCGTTCCAGGTAGTCCTTCACGCGCACCTTGCGCCGCGTGCTGTCGCTGCTCATGAACCGCACCTTCCCGAACACCGGCCGCTCGGGGCCCCAGGCCCGGTCGTACCGCCCCAGTACCCAGAACACGCCAGAATACGAGTTCGGATCGCAGCCGTCCAGGGCATAGCGGTTGTTCAGCTCGATCATCACCTCCAGGGCCTCCTGCGGCCTTCGGGTCCACTGGAGGATCTTCTTGCCCCAGAGCATCCGCAGATAGTTGTGCATCCGCCCCTCGCGGACAAGCTGCCGCTGGGCGGCGTTCCACAACGGATCGTGCGTGCCGGCCTGTTCGAACTCGGGCAGCCCGTAGCGGTACTCGCGCCGATCGCGGGCGTGCTCGCCCAGCGTCCGGGCCGCCCACGGCGGCAGGCTCTCGTAGCGGTCGTGGTCCTCGCGATGCCAGGCCATGTTGAAGCCGACCTCGCGCCACGTGACCGCCTGGTCGAGAAACGCCTCGGCCGACGCGCCGACACCCCACCACCCCTGGCGGCTGCCTGTGGCCCGACGCGACAGCCGCTCCGGCAACCACCCCTGGCTCTCCAGCACCGCCGCCGCCACCTCGTGGGCCGCAAGGTGTCCCGCGTGCAGGTAGGGCGACAGTCCGCTCGTGGCATCGAGGTCCGGATGGTTGCGGTCATCCGCATAGCGCGGCAACTGCGCGGCGACAAACGCCTTGAGCCGTCGCAGCGCGGCCCGGCGCCCACCTGCGATCGCCGCCGGAGCCACCGCGTGGTCGATCGGCAACTCGGCCAGCGTGGCCCGGTCGCCGCGGAGCAGACTCGCCGAGGCCCGCGGCCACCGACGCGCCACCGACGCCGGCAACGACGTCAACGTCGGCAGCGCGAGCCGCGCGAAAGGGTTGGCCTGCGGGCGCTCGTGCAGGTGCTCGGGCAGTGTGCGCTGAAGCCATCGGCGGAAGGCGTGAGCCGTCGGATAGGCCCGATCCGCCGCCGCGAGCGGCAGTAGTCCGTTGGCGTCCACGCTCTCGACCAGCACAGGGCACCGGGCCGCCAGGCGCGTCGCCAGGGCCCTATGAGCCGCGTCCGGAAACTCGTCGGCCACAACGACGCACGCCTCGGCCCCCAGGGCCGCTGCCAGGGCCTCCCCGTCGCCGGCGCGGCGGTCCACATAGGGATAGTACAGGGCCGGTGCGTCGGCCATCGCGGCAGCGTTGTCGGCCATGCCCTGGAGCACGAAGGCGTGCGAGCGGTCCGTGTCCCATCGGCGGCCGCACGGCAGATGTTCGAGAACGACCAGCGGCCGCCCGAGTTGCCGCGCCCACGCCACCGCCCTGTCCAGAGCGAAGTTCCACCGCGTGCGCCGGTGGGCCGTCATCCAATAGAGCACCCATCGCCCGTCGCCGCGAACGGGCCGGAAACTCGCGTCGCGAATCCGAATCTCTGGAACGGCCGTCACAGAGTCCCCCTTTCCACACCGTCTCCGCGCATCCCCGCCTCTCCCCTTCCAGGAAGAAGTCTCGAACGGACCCGGTCGCGCGGGTGCATCAACACCTCTGGGAAGCAGGTGCCGGATGCCCCTGCCACTCACGGGCAAGATGCCCGTGCCACGGCACACCCAGGTGCCGGGTGCCGTGCCTGCCCCGTCAGGCATGATTGTATCTGTGCGGCCGGATGCGGCATAGAATGTGTTCAATGGGGTGGCTGAACGCCGCAAACGATACGAGGAGGAGAAGGCTGTGACCATCGCCGGAAACGAACGCGACACCCTGAGGCGTCTGGCGTCCCGCGTGGCCGAGGCCGCCGCCGACCCGGCACAGACCCACGTGGCCGACCTGTGGCGGCGGTTCAACCGCCTCGACGCCGCGGGGCCGATGGTGCTCGCGTTTCCCGAGGGCGGCTGGCGCGAACTGGTGCCCGAGTCGCTCTGCGTGTGCTCCGACCCCGTCCTCCGGCAATGGGAGCATCACCTGCGGTGCACCGTGTTCCGCATCAACCAGATCGGCGACGACTGGCCGATCACACGGCGGCTGAGCGTGCGGCCCGTGGTGCGCGTCGGCGATTTCGGGCTCCAGGAGCGGCGCGATCGGACGGACGAGGTCGGTTCGTTCCACTGGGATCCGCCCGTGAAGACCGAGGCCGATTTCGACAAGCTCCACATCCGCTCCGTCGAGGTGGACCGCGCGGAGACCGAGCGACGGCTCGCCCTGGCCGGCGACCTCTTCGGCGACCTGCTCGACGTCCGTCCCGGCGGCATGCTCTGGTGGACCGTCGGCCTGACGCAGGACCTGGTGTTCCTGCGCGGCCTCGACCAGATCATGTTCGACATGTACGACCGGCCGGAGTTCCTGCACCGGCTGATGGCCCTCCTGCGCGACGACATGATGCACCTGATCGACGTCTGCCAGGAGGCCGGCGTGCTGTCTCTCAACAACGGGCCCGACGACTACGTCGGCTCCGGCGGCGTCGGATGCACCGACGAGCTGCCGGCGGCCGACTTCGACGGCGTCGTGCGGCCCAGGGACATGTGGTGCCTCGCCGAGAGCCAGGAGACCGTCGGCGTCGGCCCCGACCAGTTCGCAGAGTTCATCCTGCCGTACCAGTTGCCGCTGATGCGGCGGTTCGGCCTGGTCTGCTACGGATGCTGCGAACCGCTCGACAAGCGTTTCGACATGCTGCTGGAGCACGTGCCGCACCTGCGTCGCGCGTCGGTGTCGCCGTGGTGCGACCGTGAGACCGCGGCCGCAAAGCTCCGCGGCCGCGCGATCTTCTCGTGGAAACCCAATCCGGCCCTGGTCTGCGCTCCGGTCCCGGCGTGGGACGAGGTCGAGCGCGTCACGCGCGACACCCTGCGGATCGCCAAGGGCTGTTGCGTGGAGATGATCCTGAAGGACACGCACACGTTCTGCAACGACCCGACGCGCATCGGCCGCTGGGTCCGCACCGTCCGCCGCATCGCCGAAGAGTTCTAGACCCTGCCTGAAAACCGTAGCGTGGGCATCTTGCCCACAAGTGCCACGGGCAGGAAGGGGCCCATGGAAGGCGTAGACGGCGGGGCCAGGGCCCTGCCACGCACGGGCAAGAGGCCCGTGCCACGATCCATGCACAGCGGGCCGGCCCGCACGCAATCGGACCGACCCGCAGTAACCGTCACGCCGTCATGCGACGACGTGCGTGTTGCGACTTACCGCTTCCGGCGAAGCACCAGGCCCATCAGGCCCAAGCCCAGCAGACCCATCGTCGCCGGCTCAGGAACCACGATGTTCGAGTTCAGGTAGAACGTGCCGACATACGACTCGCCGGGGTTCAACGCCACGTGCTCGGTCCGCGATGCGCCGATGAACTCGCGCGGAGCGCCTGCGATGAACATACTCGCGTAGGTTCCGTTGTTGTCCGCGTTGCCGATGGAATCGGCCGGGTAGTACGCGATGGTGCTGCTGCCGGCCTCGAAGATCAGCCCGGCCGTCATGCCGAGGCCCTGCGACGCGGCGTTGTCGAGCACCGTCGCGCGGCCGTGAAGCGTGTCGGTCGTCACCAGACCCGTCGCGTTGCGATCCACGTTCTCATTGACCAGCCACGGACCGACATCCGTCCCGTTGTTCTGATACCGGTCGGCCATGCCGCTCGTGCCGTCAAGAACATAACCGTCCGCGCCGTGGTACCCCGTCCCCGCGGCCAGGCCCAGCCGCCAGTCCATGAGGTTGTAGGGCTTCGTGGCCGTCGCGCTGATGTTGGTGATCGTGTTCGTCGCCGTCCACGAGGTTCCGCTGGCGTCGCTCATGTTGATCGTGAACCGCGTCACCACACTGAAGGAACCTTCCGTGTGGGCCGCTTCGAACACATAGCGGCTGGCCGACTTCTCGATTTCGGTCCAGCTCGTCATGGTCGAAATGCCGCTCTTCTGGACGATCCACATCCCGTCGCCCAGGGAACTCGTCGGCGAGTAGTTGTATCCGGACGCGTCAACGAAGCGCAGAAACTTCGTGCCGCCCGCCGCGGCCCGGACCACGTCCAGTTCCCACAGGGTGGTCGCACCGTCCTTGGCGGCAATGGTCATCGTCCCGGCACCGCCCACCGACAGATCGGCTCCGGAATACTCCAACCCGGCCTGGCCGGCCGTCGCCACGAACAGAACGATAGCGAGACTCGCGATGTACCTCATAGCTTCTCCTCCAACAGATGTGCCGAGTTCATTCGCGCGAAGATGTGGTCTCAAGGCTGTGCGTCGAGGTGCATGCTCTGAGGTGTCATCGAAGTATAGCACGAATCTCGCAGCCGGTCAAAAAACCGACCCGCTTTTTGTGGACAAATGATCCACCCATGTGGACCACGACACACAGACAATGTAGTAACTAGTTGGCCGGCTTGTATTATTACACCCCGCTTGGCTGGTTTGTGAACGGACGACCCTGAAAACCGGGTCAGGGGGCGGGTGTTGGGGTCGCACCGGGTGCGGAATCCGGGGCTGACGGGGCGTCGTGGCCGGGTTCTTCCAGGTCGAACAGAAGGGACTGCGTGAGGTCGCCCCGGGACAGTTGGAGACGGTGGCGGGCCTTGCCAAACCCGTTCGGCGGCCGGGCCTCGGGCGTGGTCAGGACGCAGACGCGGTCGGTTACGCCGTCGGCCGTGACGCGGAAGGCAATGGCCGGACCGGGGCGGCCCTCGGGGCGGACGGCGATGGGCCGCTCGTCCCCGGCGGCGCGGGGCACCAGGACGGCCACGAAGTAGAATCGGCCCGCCGTCGCGTGCTGCGCTTCGATCCGCGGGTGCGTGCCCATGGCGTGCGTGCGGATCTCCGCCACCTTCAGCGTCGCCTCGGGCGGCGACACCACGGCAAACTGGCCTGTGCCGCCGTCGGGCGTCGTCAGGGTGGCCACGCGGCCGGAGAGGTCCACGCGGTTGCCCGCGCCGGTGTGCAGGAAATGGCGGTACTGGTGCACCGGGGGCTCGCCGGCGGTTGCGGGGTTCTGCGGGCCGTTGGCGGCCTGGCCCGCGGGGGCCGGGTCGATCTCGTCGATCACCACGACATAGCGCGGCCGCCCGTCGCGCTTGCCGACGGCCAGGTACCGGCGGAACGTCGTCACGCCCATGGCGTGGCTGCCGTCGCCGACGACGAGCCCCCAGCCTGCCTTGTCGTCCACAAACGCCAGCGTGCGACCGCACGGAGCAGCCGCCTCGCGCCCGTCCATCTGAAACAGATTATGTGCGGCGACACCGACGGTGGGCGTCAGGGTCGGCTCGCCGTCGGCTGCTTCCCAACCTGGGCCGCTGTCGATGGCCCAGCCCCAGCCGCAGGCGTGGAAAGTGAACTGGTTGACGTCCAGGTGCCAGCGGCCCAGGTGCGGCCGAGGCAGACAGCGGAAAGCGACCACGGCGTCGCCTGCCGGGTCGCCCCAGCCGCTGCGAAAGTAGGCCAGTCCGGCCGAGGGAAACTGTTTTCCGAGCGGCAGGGCCGGCGGCCCGGCGTCGGCCCGTTCGCCGGGATAGGCCAGGAGCGTCATCACGTCGCCGGCGCCCGGACCTGCGAAACTCGCATCCCCGGCGGCGGCACGGCCGAACGAGGCCCTGCCGCGGCTCCCGTGGGTCACGTCGTAGAGCCAGGCGTGTGCGGCGTTGTCGGGACACGCGGCGAACATCAGGGCCATGGCGTCCTGCGAGCCCAGGCCGCCGCCGGACTCGCCCGCCGGCAGGGTGCTCGGCCCCGGAAGCAACTCGTAGGCGGCCCAGGCCGGGACGCTGCCGAGGGCGGTTGCGGAGGCCAGGTCCACGCCATCCATCCGCCGCATCGCGATCGTGCACGGCAGCGCCGCCCCGAGGGCCCGCAGGGTCAGCTCGAAGCCTTCGATGCCGGCTCCGTCGCTGCCGAAGGCGTCGCGATAGTAGGCGCGAAGGCACGCCTCGGCGGTCGTCTGCCACGCGTTGCTCTGAAGGTAGTTGACCTCGCCGCGCAGGGCCAGGGCCATCAGCCCCAGTCCGCCGCCGCCCAGCGCCACGGCATGGTGCCCGGCCATGCCTTCCTGGGCCGCGAGCTTGCCGAAGGTGCCGCCGTCGGGCGACATCGACGCCTCGATCTCGGTGGCCAGGGCGGCAAGCTGCCGCTGGATGGTCCGCTGCTCGGCGGCCGTCATGAACTCGTACGTCCAGTCGTAGGCCAGGGCCAGGCCAACGGCCAGGTCCCCTGCCCCGGCCACGCTGCGGTCGCGCCGCGGATATCCCTGCTCGCCCAGGGCCGCCAGCATCGCAATGGCCTTGCGGCTATAGTCGCGCTGGCCGGTCAGCAGGCCCGCCATCGCCAGCCGCTGGAGCACGTGCGGCATAGGGTCCGGCCCCGCCAATGCCGCCTTGCCGACGTCGGCGGGAGCCAGGGCCATGTGCTCGTCCGCGCGGCGAAGCAGCATCTCGGCGATGCGGTCGTAGGGCTGGGTCGCGCGGCGGGCGCGGAGCGCGGCAACGTCGTCGGCCGCCAGGAGCAGCCGCGGGTGCCGCCCGTGCCACGCCTGGGCCTCGTCCAGGGTCAGTCGCCGCGACGCGGACGGCACCGACGGCCGCTCGATGGACGGGGACGGACGGGTGCCGTCGCCGCCCTGGCCGCACGCCGGGAAGGCGGGCAGCAGCAGGGTCGCAAGAACAAGACCGCGGATCCAGGTTCGCACGAAAACGGTCCTTTCCGGTCGGCGAGCCAGGCCGACTCTATAGACATCATCGCATCGAACGGCCCGAGGCTCTAGAAAAAAGCCTCGCCGGCAATCCACGACACCCGGTGCGGGCCTGCGGTGTTCCCTCACTGCAAGGACGCCGGCTCCGGCGACGCGACGGTCGCAACCCGGGGCCCCCTCATGGAGGCATTCCCCGTGCGCCCATCCGAGCTGAAACTTCCCGACCCGCTGACGATGCTCGACGGAACGCCGGCGCGAACGCCGGACGACTGGTTCGCCCGTCGACGGCCCGAGTTGCAGCGGCTGTTCGAGCGGACCATGTACGGCGAGGCGCCTCCGCCGCCGCAGCGGCTCGTCGCTCGGACCCTGTGTCACGTGCCGGATTACCTCGACGGACAGGCGACCCTGCGCGAAGTGGATGTGCGGCTCGGAGGCGACGGCGCGCCGACGCTGCGGCTGCTGGTTGTGACGCCCAACGCGGCCGATGGCCCGGTCCCCTGCTTTGTCGGCCCCAACTTCTGCGGCAACCATACGCTCGTGCATTGCGACCATGTGGCCTTGCCGCGCGGCTACGTGCCCAATTGGTGTCCCGGCCAGGCGGCCAACCGGGCCACCGACGCCGGCCGCGGACGCCGGGTCGGACGATTCCAGATCGCCTACGCCGTCAGTCGCGGCTACGCCGTGGCCTCGTTCTACCACGGCGACGTGGACCCCGACCGGCCGGACTTCCGCGACGGGGTTCACGCCCACTACTACCGCCCGGGCCAGACGCGCCCGGAGGCGCACCAGTGGGGCACGATTGCCGCCTGGGCCTGGGGCCTGAGCCGCGCGGTGGACTACCTCGTAACCGATCCGCGGATCGACCCGTCGCGCATTGCCGCCGTGGGCCATAGCCGCAACGGCAAGACCGCCCTGCTGGCGGGCGCCTTCGACGAGCGAATCGCGCTGGTCGTCTCGCACCAGAGCGGGTGCGGCGGCGCGGCCCCGAGCCGCGGCGAGGTCGGCGAGTCGGTGCGGCAGATCAACACGGCCTTCCCGCACTGGTTCAACAACGTGTTCAAGCAGTTCAACGATGGCCCCGAGCGGCTGCCGTTCGATCAGCATTGCCTGGTGGCGATGGTGGCTCCGCGTCCGTGTCTGCTGACCAATGCCGAGCAGGACCAGTGGGCGAACCCGGCGGGCCAGTTCGAGGTGCTCCGCGCCGCCGACCGGGTGTACCGGTTCCTGGGCGTCGAGGGGCTGGAGGCCGCGTCGATGCCGCCCTTGGGGCGACTGGTCAGCAGCCGCCTGGGCTACTGGATCCGCCCCGGACGCCATTCGATGGGCAACCAGGACTGGAGGGTCTTCCTGCGTTACGCCGACCGGCATTTCGCCGTCAACCGCCGCCGCAGACGCGGAGGCTGATCAGCCTCCGCGTGGGTCCGGGGACTTGCCCCACTTCTTGGCCCCTCCGCGTGGCTGCCCCTCGACGATGCTCGGGAACTGCGTCAAGCAGCCACCCTACGCGCTGCGAGCAGGGAGAACTGCTGACGCTTCTTGCTCGAGAATCCGCGTGGCTGCGAGCAGCCACCCTACTTGTGGTACGTGTGGGGAGGGGAAGGTTACTTGCCGAAGATCATCTCGTCCACCTGACGCCTGGCAGCCGCATCGACCTTGTCGAGGATGTCGGTAAGAGTCCGCCATTCGTCCGGCGTCACACTGTCGAACAGATAGCGGTATCGGATCGCATTCTGTTTCCTCACGGAGTCGAGGTAGGCGGTGCCTTGCTCGGTCAGGGCGAGGGGCTTCTCGCGGGCGTCACCGCTGGCCTTCTCCTCGGTCACGAGGCCATCATCCACCAACCGCCGGACCATGTCGCTGACAGAACTGGCCGACATGCCGAAAATGACCCCCAGATCCTTTCGGGTGATCGGCGCGAAGCCGTGGATCAGCTCGAGCGCGAACATCTGCCGGTCGGAGTAATCGTCGCGCACAGGGCGATGAATCCGGACCCATTCGGCCAGCATTCTCGCCTTCAGACCGATGCCATAAACCTTTGTCAGCACTTCTGCTACAATCTTGTCGGTCACTTTTCGCCATTCCTTCGGAATTATTTCGCCAATAGTTAGACGAATTGTCCGTTACTATTGTGAGTGAATAAGGCAGCACTGATTCTAGTCCGACAAGGTGTACAACGCAAGAGAATCCGGACTATTCCGGCAGGTTTCGAGGCAGAGAGCAGCTCGTGCGGAGGCAGCCACACACGGAATATAGCCGCAGGACGACGACGGGATCGCCAGTGCTGCCTTGAACCTGTCGTCCAGCAGCGAATAATGGTAGAAGGCACAGCACGTCGCACGAAAGGAGTCTCCCATGAAACGCCCTGGAGTGAACGGTCTGCTGGCTTGCATGTCCGTCGTGCTGGGTGTGGGCTCCGCCCTGCTGACCATCCACGGCTGCGAGGATCGCGACGAGGCCTATGCACCGGTGGTGCTGGGGCCGATCTCGCGCGGCGCGGCCTACGCGCCGACGGAGGCGCCGACGAATCCGCCGGACCTGATCTACGAGCCAGTCCCGGTGCCTTCGGTGTCTGAAACCGCCGCAGTACCGGCCGAGGCGGTCGCGGCGTTGCCGCCGACCCCTGCCCCGCAGCCGGCCGCAGCCCCGGCGATGGCTCCAATGATCGAGACGGCCCCGGCCCTCGTGCCGGTGCTGCCGACGCCCACACAGACCATTGCCGTCGAGCCGGACGAGGCCGACGTACTGACGCGCGGCCCGCTCCACGAGGCCTACGGCGAGCTCGTCGCCTACAACCCGCAGCCGGGTATCCTCATCGCCAAGGCGCCGCCGGCGCCGGTCGAGGAACTGCCGCCGGAGATGAAGCCCGCCGGCAGCAACGTCACGTGGATTCCGGGCTACTGGTGGTGGGACGAGGAGCTGAACGACTTCATCTGGATCAGCGGCCTGTGGCGTGACGCGCCGCCGGAGTGCGAGTGGGTGCCGGGCTACTGGACGCCGGTGACGAACGGATACCAGTGGGTGAGCGGGTTCTGGAAGCGACAGAACGTCGGCCTGGTGCAGTATCTGCCCGCGCCGCCCGAGAGCCTGGAGTCGGGGCCGAGCTCCGACGCGCCGGGGCCGGATTACCTGTGGGTGCCGGGAACCTGGCGGCGCGTGAACGCGCGGTACGTCTGGCAGGCCGGCGGGTGGATGATCGGCCGAGCCGACTGGGTCTGGGTGCCGTCGCACTACCTCTGGACGCCGCGCGGGTACGTCTATGTGCCCGGCTACTGGGACCACCCCTTTGAGCGGCGCGGCATGATCTTCGCCCCGGTCCGCTTCCGGCCGAGAGCGTTTGTGCGTCCGGTGGTGCTGTACCGGCCGACGGTGGTCATCGAGACCAGCGTACTGACGGTGTACCTGTTCTCCCGGCCGGCGTATGGCTACTACTACTTCGGCGACTACTTCGAGGTGCGGTTCACGAACATGGGGATCGTGCCGTGGTTCTGGCGTCACCATCGCCACCGGTGGCACGATCCGGTGCTGGCCCACTGCCGGTGGGACCGCCGGCGCCACGACCCGCACTGGGAAGACCGTCTGCGGCGGGATTACGATTACCGGTACCTGCACGCGGACGCCCGGCCGCCGATCAACCTGGCCGGGCAGCGGAAGCTGGCGCTGGAACCGCGGGCCGCACGAACCGTATCGACGCCGGCGCTTGCCTCGCCGCTTCGGTCCCTGGCGACGGGCGAGCGGACGGTATCAACGCGAGCGTCCCTGAAACCACTGAGCCGCACGGACCGAGAGACGGCCGCCGTCCAGGGCAAGACGATGCTTCGCAGTGCGCGGGAGCGGCAGAAGCTGGAGGCCACGGCGACACCGGCGGCGCCGATTGCCGTCACTCGGCCGTTGGAAACGCCGCGGCGGGCGAGCACGCGGGTGGAGTCGCAGAAGCTGCTGCGTCCGACGGCTCCGACCGCGGTCCCTGCGGCAACGACCAGCCCGGTCGCCCCCGGCACGCCTGCCGCAAGGACGACGCCGGTGGAGCCGACGGATTCCAGGCAGAGGCAGCCTGTGCGGTCTCGTGACGTAGCTGCGCCGACTGCCCCTGCGGCCCGACCTCCGGCATCCACGACGACGCGCAACGCCGCGCCGACCGTGGCCCCGTCGACGCCGAACAGCGTCCGTCCGACACCGAACACGGTGCAACCTGCGCCGAACAACGTCCTGCCGACGCGGACACGGCCCGCCCCGGTTACGACGGCGCCGGCCGCTGAGACACCGGCTGCAACGCCGCCGGCTGCCTCCACGAGGACCCTGACCACGCCGAGGAGTGTGACGCGACCGATGACGGCGCCGACTACCACATTGCCGACAGTACGGACTCGTTCCACGGTGGCGCCGACGCCGACGGCTCCCGCTCCGCAACGCGAGGTGACGGCGCCGACCGTGACGCCGCGGCCGCGGCCGAACGTTGTGCAGACCCCGCAGGCGAACACCGTGCGACCTGCGCCCGCGCAGCCCACGGCACCGGCAGCCAACCGTGCGATCACCCGAACACCCTCCCGCGTGGAACCGCCCGCGACGGCGCCCGTCACGGTTACACCGCGGCCCGAGGCGACGCCACGGCCGACGGTTCGCCCGTCGCCGACGCCCGCCCCGGCAGTGCCGGTGCAGCCGAGAATCACCCCGACGCCGACACCGCGACCACAGCCCGTGCCGCAGCCGACGCCCACCCCGGCCCCCGCGCCGACGCCGACCGTGCGGCCGAACGTGACGCCCCGGCCCGTCAACGTCGCCCCGCAGCCAATCCCTGTGCCAGCACCGGAGGAAGAGGAACCACTGAGACCCAGCAACCGGGCTCGCCGGTAGTACGTCGGCCACCGGCGGCACGACATCGCACGCAGCCACCTCGGACGCGATCGGTCACAAGAGGCCGGTCGCGTCCGAACGCATTCCCGCGGAACTCCCTTGGAGAATCTGACGCCGCCACAGTAGAATTGCCGCCATCGGCTGACGCCGACGCGGATATTGCTGTGCCGCCAGTGGAAACGGACAAC
The DNA here is from genome assembly GCA_012729015.1 of Phycisphaerae bacterium. Classification (GTDB taxonomy): domain Bacteria; phylum Planctomycetota; class Phycisphaerae; order FEN-1346; family JAACEH01; genus JAAYDY01. Next base: position 37,400 of record JAAYDY010000001.1, read on the forward strand.
CCACAACCCCAGTGAGTGCGACAGGTGAGATCATGGGACAGCCGCTGCCGGTGAAGTACGTCATGGAGGGGTCTTACGGCCCCGAGGTCGTTCTGAGCGGACGCCGATACGTCAACTTCGGCGGCTGCGGGTACCTGGGCCTGCACGGGCACCCGGACGTGCTCCGTGCGGCGGCCGAGGCGGTGCAGCGATACGGCCTCTCCTGCGGCCTGAGCCGGCACTACTCCGTCAGCAGCGGGCCGCTGCTGGAGGCGGAGGCCAGGGCGGCCGAGTTCTTCGCCACGGAGTCGGCCCTGTGCCTGCCGACCGGGTACTTGGTGGCCACGGTGCTGGCTTGGGGACTGGCCGACCGCGTGGACGCCGTCTTCCTGGACAGCACCGCCCACTACAGCGTCTGCGATGCGGCGTCGCTGCTGGGCAAGCCGGTGTTCCGGTTCGCGCACTGCGACGGGGCGGACCTGCGGCGGCAGTTGGCGTCGCACCTGCGTCCGGGCGAGCGGCCGCTCGTGATGAGCGACGGGGTGTTCCCGACGTTCGGCGAAATCGCGCCGGTTCACGAGTACCTGGCGGCCGTGGAGCCGCACGACGGGCAGATCGTGCTCGACGAAGCTCACTCGGTCGGCGCGGTGGGGCCGCACGGATGGGGCTCGTTCGATCACCACGGGGTCTCGTCGCCGCGGATCCATTTTGGCGGGACGCTCAGCAAGGCGTTCGGGGCTCATGGCGGGGTGATTCCGGGGGAGCGAGCGTGGATCGACAGGCTGCGGACGTGCCCGACCGTGCGCGGGGCGACCGCCCCGGCCGTGCCGTGCGCCGCCGCGGCGGCCAAGAGCCTGGAAATCGCGAAGCAGCAACCCGAGCTGCGCGATCGCCTCTGGGCGAACGTCCGGATGCTGCGCGACGGACTGCGGCCCCTGGGCATCGACACAGGGCACACCGAGTCGCCCATCGTGACGTTCGACCCCGGCTCGGCCGAGGAGACCGCCCGGATGCACCAGGGCCTGCTGGACCGGGGCTTCTTCGTGTACCTGTCGCACTACGTGGGCGCCTCGCCCGGCGGCGTGCTGCGCCATGCCGTCTTCGCCAACCACACGGCCGAGCACATTCAGCGTCTGCTGGAGGCGGTGGGGGAATTGCTGTGACGCCAAAAACACGGCGGGCCGCAAGGCCCGCCGTGGCACACGATGCGCGATTCGTGATCAAGCCAACACTCGTCGTTCACTCAGGCCCGGCGATTGGTCCTGCTCGCCGCGGCCGACCGTCTGGTCCGCCGGGCGACGATGGCCGCCAGACCCACGCCCAGCAGCGACAGCGAGGCGGGCTCAGGAACGGCGACGTTGAGATAGGCGGGGTTGCCCGATTCGATCGATGCGGCCGAGCCGCCGCCGTAGTTGACGGTGGCGTTGAAGACAAAGCCGACGTTCTGGTAGCCGCTGTCGATGCTGGACTGAAGCAGACTCGTCACATCGTACGACCTCCAGCCCGTCGTGCCGTCCAGCGAGGCAACGTAGCTGCCCGTGATCTGCCCGTAGGCCGTTGTCAGAACCGGTCCGGTGTTGGCGGCATACTGAAGCTGCACCCCGGAGAAACCATTGGAGTAGAAGTTGAAACTGGCCTGGTTGATCGTCTTGCCCGACAGGCTGCTGATGTCAATGATGATCAGACCCCGATGCCACCAACGATTCGCCCCGTCGTGATACGCCTCGACCGTGGCGCCCGAGTCGGTCACCCAGTAGGAGTTGGGACTGGAGTACCAGTCCCGGCCAATCATGCCGTCGCCCGCCGCCGTTGTGTGAAGGACATCGGCCTGAGCCGCCACAGCACCCGCCAGACAGACGATCAGAAAAGCACTTGCCGCCACAGCGTTCCTCACCATACGTGTTTCCCCTCGCCGCGTGTGCGGCCTTGGTACTCGTTGTGCCTGAGGCCATCTATAGAAAAAGGGCCGACTTCCGGCTGCCTCTTGCCGGAACGGCCCACGACTCATCGTTTCACCGTCCTACACTATGACTCATACAACACAGAAAGTCAAATCGCCCCGGACAGATGCTTGCTTTTCCTATCAGCCAGTTGCCTCCCGACAACAACACACCACCCGTTGTGGCTAGGCGCCACCGGAACCACAATGCGTCAGCATCGCCTTCGGCGCACTGCGACACGCCGTCTTCGTCTATCACGCGGCGGAGCACATTCGGCATCCTCTCGACGCGGTCGGGGGAGTTGCTGCAGGGTCCGGCATGGATCACGCAAGGCACGGTCGCGGGAGGCAGTGACAGAGGATGGGTTGGGATGCTCCTGGTTGGGGGTGTGCCCAATCTTTCTGGCAGTACGCGGGGCGGTCTCTGATCGGCGTGCAGTCTCCGGCACGACGAAGACGATGCCCGATTCAACAACGGCCGTGCCTGACGGGGCAGGCACGGCACCCGGCCCGCTACGGGGCGTCGGGTCTGTTGACCCGACCTACGTGCTATGTCGCCTCGTCGAGGTGGCAGTGAAGGTTATCCAGCACGGCCCTCATCGCCCGGATCGTCGGCTGCGTCATGGCGTAGCGCGGCTCGTAGCGGTGGACGGCGAACGCGATCGAGACGCCCAGCGCCGGGCCGAAGAAACGGTGCAGGCGGCTGAGCCGCCCGTTGCACAGGTGAATGAACGGCATCTTCAGCTCGCGTTTCAGGACGATCGTGGTCCGCAGCGCCTCAGCAAGCTCTTCGTCGGTGTCGGCCGTCGCAACGAGTTTCACGACATCGGCACCGCGGGACTTCAGCGCGAGCAGGTGCTCAACGACCTGCTCCGTGGTTCGCGCGCACGCCATGTGGGACGAGACGACCACGTCGGCCCCCCTGGCGTGAATGATATCGATGAGCCGCCGCTGCCGGTCGATGGCCGCGGCGTTGTGCGTGATTTCCATGGGCGACGGATCGTACAGGTCACCCATCACGTCGATCATCGAAGCGCCGGCGTCGGCTGCGGCAAGCAGCAACTCCTGGCGCTGGTCGTCGCCGGAGGCGCCCCACTTGTCGTTGCGGTAGAAGAAGAACATGAACGGCAGAGGGACGGCCTCGACGATACCGCGCAGTGCGTCGGCGTTGCGGAACTCGGGCTTCAGGTCCGCCAGGTCAATCGCGATGCCCCGGGCGCCGTCGAACTCGGCGTTCCGCGACTCGGCAATCAGCTCCTGCGGCGTCTGTCCGGCCATGATGCCCGTGACGACCGGTGGCGGCTGATGGAGGAAGGATCTTCTCATCGTGCGTTCCTGGAGTGGAGGTCAGATGCCGCCGCAGCTGCGGCCGCCGTCGATCACGTAGTTCGCGCCGGTGATGAACGCCGCCTGGTCGGAACTCAGGTACAGGATCAGGTCGGCGACTTCGTGCGTTTCTGCGGCGCGACCCAGCCGCGTCTTCATCCGGGCCATCTCCGGGCGCGTCAGGACCGGGCCGGGCGACACGCAGCAGGCGCGGATGCCGTGCGGCGAGCCGATCACCGTCAGCGACTTCGTCAGGCCGATCATGGCGCTCTTGGCCGCACCGTAGTCCAGACACGTCGAGCCGGTCAGGCCGTCGACCGAACCCAGGTTGATGAAGACACCGCCCTTCTGCTTGATCATCTGGCCGAGCACGGCGTGACAGAAGTAGACGGCCCCCTTGAGGTTCACGTCCAGACCCCAGTCGATGACCTCGACCGGCAGTTCGTGATAGGGCACGCCGACGTAGCCCTTCACCCTCGACGACGCGCCGCCCGCGCAGTTGACCATGATATCGACGCCGCCGAACCTCTCCACGGCCAGCGCGACGGCCGCCTTGACCTGCGCATAGTCGCGGATATCGGCTCTGACGCCCACGGCGGTTCCGCCCTTGGCGCAGATAGCGGCCGCCGCCGCGAGGACGCCTTCCTCATTCACGTCCACCATGCACACCCTGCCGCCCTCGTCGGCGTACTTCTGCGCACAACACAGCGCGATGCCCGACGCCGCACCGGTAAGCACCACCGTCTTGTTCTGGAATCGCGACGCCATGGGAAGCTCCTTCGCAGGGCCGGCCTCAGAGGACCGTCAACACCACTTTGCCGAGGTTCTCCTGCCGTTGCAGGATCGCGTGAGCCGCCTCGGCGTCCGTGATCGGGAGCGTCTTGTGAATCAGCACCTTGATGCGGCCCGAGGCCAGTGCCGGCCACAACTCCCGTTCGAGGCCGGCGAGAATCTCGGCCTTGACCTGGCTGCTGCGGCTGCGCAGCGTGCTGCCGATCAGCCTGACGCCGCGCTTGAAGAAGTCCCTCATGTTCAGTTCGCTCGCGGTGCCGCCCAGCGTGGCGATGACGATCCACCGCCCGCCCGGCGCCATGGCCTGGAGGCACGGGCCGAGGTCCTTGCCGGCCACGCAGTCCATGGCCACGTCGGGCGGATGCCCCTTCAGCGCGGCGGCGATGTCCTGTTTGCGGCGGTTGATCACGACATCGGCGCCGAGGTCGCGAACGAACCGCTCCTTGTCCTCGGAACCGACGGTCGTGACGACCTTCGCGCCGAGGGCCTTGGCCAGTTGAATCGCCGCCATGCCGAGGCCGCTGGCTCCGGCCTGGATGAAGACGGTCTGCCCCGCCTCCAGGCCGCCCTCAAGGCGCAGATTCAGGTACGACGTGGCAAAGGCCTCGGGAATGGCTGCGGCCTCGACCATCGAGAGCCCCGCCGGGACCGGCAGGGCCAGGCCGGCCGGAACAGCCACCTTCTCCGCGTAGCCGCCGCCGCCGAGCAAGGCGCAGACCTTGTCGCCGACCTTCCAGCGTCCGCCCGCAGGGGCCTGCAAGACCACGCCGGCCACTTCCAGGCCCATCCACTGCGGCCACCCCGGCGGCGGCGGATAGGCGCCCTCGCGCTGCATCAGGTCGGCCCGGTTGAGCGCCGCGGCGTGGACCTCCACCAGGATGTCGCCGGCGCCGACCACCGGGTCGGGCACGTCGCACCACTGAAGCGACTTGTCGGTATGGGTAAGAATCGCCCGCACAACCATCTCCTTGTCTTGCGCGAATCCTGGTCCTCGGCGCGAGCCCGTCGGCGACGACGGCCGCCTCGCGGCTCCCAGGGTGCATTAGCGCTTCGGGGAAAGCAGGGGCAGGATGCCCCTGCCACTCATGGGCAAGATGCCCATGCCACGGTGCTGCCCCCAGAGCGTTAATGCACCCGGCTCCCATCGCTGCCGCAGACGCGCACCCGGCTCACCTATGATATCCAGGGCCGCCGGGCGATCCAACGGGTTTTCCGCGCGCGGATGCCGTGTCAGGTCTCCCAGTAGGACACTCGTTTCACGTGTCCGCTCAGGGTCGCTTCCACTTCCAGCGTGAATCGGCCCACCGGGTAGGTGGCGACGATCTCCTCGTCGTCGATGTCCGTGGCCGGGTCCACGGCGACCAGTGCCCGGACGTCGTCCAGCGTGGTTTGGCCGGACAGCTTGAGCGTTCTGCCGTCCGGACCGATGATCTGCGCCTTGGCGGCACGCAGCGATTCCCGAGGATCGTCCGCCACGGCGATGGCGAAGTAGTTGATTCTGCCGTCGAGGAGCACAAACTGAGCCCCGGAGAGCCCGTACGTGAAGCAACCGCTCCGGACAGGATGACGATTGTCGGGCCGCCCAAGACTCTGCAGCGCGGACACGTCCTTGTCCAGCGAGATGCCGTTCAACGCATGGTTTCGCAGATCGAGCGAGACGTTGAAACACTTCGCCGGAGGCCACGGGTCGGTCGCGTCCCTGCCGAGAATGAAGTCGAGGAGTCCCATGCTCATGCCTTTCCGATGCCGTATGTAGCAGGCGGGTCGGCGCAACGGACCCGGCACACGGGTGGTCGAACGGGAACTGCGTCGGGTCTGTTGACCCGACCTACAGACTGTGGACCCGCCCCGCAGACCGTCCCCATGGGTTCATTTCATGCCTGTCGCCGCCGGGTGAGAGCCAGGCCCGCCGCACCGAGGGCAAGCAGCGACAGTGTCGCGGGTTCGGGAATCGGCGAGTAGACCATGTCGTCCATCTTGTAGTTCTGCTGGTTGCTGCCAGAACCGCCGACCAACCGGACCGAGGTAAATGGCGTGTCCGAGACCAGGCCCCAGAACTCCTCGTAGTAGCTGTTGCCGATGGCGCCGACGTAGAGGGAGAACTCGGGGATATAGACCAGCAGGCTGTTGCCCGAGCCGCCCGGCCCGCCAAGCGTCCAGGTTCCGCCATAGGCGACGGTTTGAGGAACGAAGCTCCAGGTGGTCATGGGCTCGTTCTGGCTCTGGGAGGCCAGGACGTCCTGGTAGCACTCCTCGGCCGGATTGATGTGGCCTGATTCCGTGGACACGAAACTCACGCCGGCGTTCAGCACATCGTCGGCGAAAGCTTCCGTGAGGTACGGCGCGCCCAGGGCGGCTTCCCACGCCGCCTTGTCGGTGTACACCGAGACCGTCGCTGCTCCAACCACGGTCGCCCATGACGCCACTGCTGCCATCGCCATCGCCAATGTGACATGCCGTCGCATCGCAGACCCTCCAATAGGCTTGGTCCAGCGCGTGACCAAGAACAGAGGATGGTTGCCGCAGCGCTGCCCAACGCCGCCCTGTGGCAACCATCCCCGGGTGCTCTCGTCCACTACATACCCTACTGGAGACTAACACAGAACCCGTTTCCAAACAAGCTGGCAGGCCGGGGCAACAAAGGTTGTGCAGAAATCGAACAGGAGCCGCTCTGGGCCACATTATCAGTTTTGGCAATGGTGGCTCTTGGCTGCTCTGGGGGATTTCCTCACAACCTCTGTTGACCCAACCGACAGACTGGCACGCCTCGTTCCGCGTGGGTCCGGGGGACCCACCCTATTACGGACTAAGATCCCTTCAGAGCAGGCGCCATCAGCTTGAAGAAGCCCTCGCACCTTTCCCGAATAGAGACAATCGAATCGCTTCGGAAGACCTCCGTGTGCAACTGTTCGCAGCCTGCGGTTACACAGTCAATCGCAGTCTTCTCCCACAACCGCCGGCAACACCACTTATGCACAAGCTGAGCAAGCGGCGCCGAACATCGGAGATGGCGCATTCGCTCGCCAAAGTTGTTAGCGAAACCGACTTTGAAGCGTCCCGGATCATGGTCTGGCTCCAACTGAATCAAGTAGAACCAGCCCTGTTCAGTTGGATTCTCCTCATTGGCTCGATGTCCCTCGTCTGCTGGGTGGTCTTGTCCATCGAAATGCTCGCGAAGCCTATTGAAATCCCGTTTCGTAATAAACGCGATGGCTTGGCCATTGTGGACTGAGCTGCGTTCCTTGGTCGTCTCGATCCTGAGTCGTTTCAGGACCTTGAATACATGCTGCTTCCGCTTCCCTAACTCCGCCGCCGCAGTGATGACCGCCATCAGATCATCGCTGCTGTTGTTGCGGACATTCGATGATGTGCCTTCTGATTTAGAACGCATCACAATCTTCTCGTATCGCCATTCATAAAGATCACCTGTTCACACTCAGACTGCGTCGGGTCTGTTGACCCGACCTACGGACTCAGAGTCATACCACCCCCGCCCGGTCATCGGTCCACAAGTGAACGTCGTTCCGCGTGGGTCCGGGGGACCCACCCTACGCGGGGCGACCGGAGACGGGGGTCAGCGGTCGGACGAGTCGGGGCCGGGGGAGTCGGCGGGACCCTGGTCGGCGGGAGGCCGGCTCGCGGCTTTCAGTCGCTCGGATTCTTTGCGGTATTCCTTGAAGCCCAGCCAGAGCACATAGGCGACGCCGACGAAGGAGCCGACAGCCATGAGTTTGTTGGCATCGGCATGTTCGTAGCCTTCGTGAAACCATCCGTCCAGGACGCACCAGACTCCAAAGGCCATGATCGCCACGGCGAAGCCGCCCCAGTAGATGATCGTCATCGTCGGTTTGGGTGTCTTCTCGGCCATGGGTTTCTCCCGCAGGTCGGCGTGTCAGTGGTTTCCGTGTTCGTCTTCCAGTCCGCCGCTGTCGATCACTTCGAGCAGTCCCTCGCGATCGGCCAGGGTCAGGATGCGGCGGCGCGTGTCGATGAGGCCCATGTCGCGGAACCGCTTGAGCATGCGCGTGACGGTCTCGCGCGAGGTGCCGAGGCGGCGACCGATTTCCTGGTGGCTGTACCGGTGCCGGATGACCAGGCGTCCGTCGATCCAGGTGCCTTCGCGGTCGCCCAGGAGCACCAGGAGCCGCGCGAGGCGGACGCTCACGGACTCGAAGCTGACTTCCTGGATCTGGTTGGACAGGTCCATGATGGTGCCGGCCATGGTCTGCATGAGCTGAAAGCACATGCGCGGGTTGTCGAGGAGGACTCGGATGAAGTCGTCCTTGGACAAGGTGAGGACGACGCCGGGCTCGGTGGCCTCGACGGTGGCGTTGGAGCGGCGGCCGGTGATGATCTCGGCCAAGCCGAAATGCTGGTGCGGTCGGATTTCGGCGACGGCTTTCTCGCGGCCTTCGGTGCTGACTTTAATGACGTTGCAGCGGCCTTCGAGGACGATGATGAAGCGGTCGCAGGGCTGGCCTTCGCGGTAGAGGACGTCGCCTTTGTCCACGTCCAGGCGGTTCAGCAGCCCCGACAGGAGGCGCAGGTGCCCAGCACTCAGGGACCGGAAAATGGGAATCTGTCGGATTCCCTCAGCGTGACTGACAGGTTTCGGGCTCTTCATGCCTCGTTCGTACCATAAGGGAGCGCCTGTCGCGGTGACGAAGGTCACTCCCGCCTCCATGATAGCCGCCGACGGCCCCCTGACAAGGTGGTTTTGGAGAATATCGGCCGGAGGCGACTGGTCGGATGAGCCGCCATCCCGTACAATGGTTTTCGACGCGCCCAGCAGAAAGGACTCACCCGGTGGTGATGCCGTCGTTGAGCTTCGAGGACTCACGCCGCCGGATGGCCGCCGAAACCAGTGCGTTCATCGCCTGGGGCCTGGCCCATCCGGACCAGGTCCAGTGGATTCCGAAACGCCCGATAGATACCGGCGGCTTCTCGCGACAGGCCACGTTCGTGTTCTGGACGCCCGTCCTGGGCCTCTCGATGCAGCGGCCGCTGACGTGGCTCCGGCGGCTGCTGAGGCGCTGAGTGGCCTCAGACGAGCTTCTTCAGATGGGCCAGACTCTCCCTCGCCGTAGCGTCGAGGTTCTCCATCGAGCCACCGCCACGCAGAGGCGAGCACATCTCGTAGCAGACGTAGCCGCTGAAGCCGCCGTCCTTGAGCCCGCGGAAGAACGCATCGTAGTCCAGACAGCCGCGGCCCATGGCCACGGCCCGGTAGGCGTCCATCGTGCGCTTGTAGTGGATCAGCCCTTCCTCGTAACGATACTGCGGAAACCGCTCGTAGTCGGCCGTGGTGGTCTGGACCATGAGCGGCGCCATGCGTCGGGCGGCTGCGCGAACGTCCACGTCGTCCTGCTTGGTGATGCTCCAGGCGTCGAACATGGCCCGGACGCTGGGGTGCCCGATCTCGTCCATCAGGGCGGCATAGTCGTCGACGCCGACGCCGTAGTCGTGATGGTTCTGGACGCCGACGGTCACGCCGCACGCGGCAGCCCGCTGGCCGCACTCGCGCAGCGCGTCGATGCAGGTGCGCCGCTCCAGGTGCCACTTGGCCGGATCGACTTCGTAACCCGTGAAGACGCGGACCACCGAAGCCCCCAGTTCCCCCGCCATGCGGCAGAGTTGCTCGACGTGGGCAATCTGGATCTCGGCCTGCGGCACCTCGGCGTGGCGGAACCCGGCGGTGAAGTCGGTGTAGGCGGCCAGGGTGCCGATCTCGACGCCGGCGGCCTCGGCCCGGCGGGCCAGCCGTCGAAGGCCCCGGGTGTCCCAGTCCAGCGGCGACAGGTGGGGGCGTTTGCACATCAGCTCGACGGCGTCGTAGCCCAGTTCGGCGGCCTTGTCGATGAACGCATCGAGCGGGAGCCGCACCTGGCCCCAGAGGCCGGCGTAGCTGACGCTGAAGAGCATCGTCCTGATGGACCGCTTTCCCGATTTCGGTTGTCCTGCCATCGCGAACCTCCTCACCCCCCCGCGTGGCTGCTCCTCGACAAGCTCGGAACCTGACGGCCCCTCGACCGTGCTCGGGAACTGCGTCAAGCAGCCACCCTGCGCTGGGCCTACTCGTTCTTTGCGGCCCTCGTGAAGCGGCCGAAGAACTTCAGCGTCAGCGGCAGGTACTGGTCGGTGTAGTACGCGTGGCCGTGCGTGTCGAACACGTGCAGTTCCACGGTCATGCCGAGCGTTTTCATGGCGGCCTCGAGCTTGCGTGCGCCCTCGACGGGCACGACGCCGTCGGCGCCGCCGTGAATGATCATCGTCGGCACGTTCTTCAGCCGCTCGACGCCCGCCGGGCGGCCGTCCTCGCCCTCGCGTGCGCTGCCGGACACGCAGCAGATGGCGGCGAAGTACTCCGGATGGGCCGTGGCCAGAGCGTATGTGCCGAAGCCGCCCATCGAGATGCCGGTCAGGTAGACGCGGTCGCGGTCGACCCGGGCGTAGTCGGCCAAGGCCAGATCGAGCAGTTGCCTGACGTCGCCCGCGGGGCGGTTGCGGGAATGCCACTTGGGCATCACCGCCACGTAGCCGGCTTCGTTGAGCATCGCGAGGAGCTTGCCGCCGTCCATCTCGGGCCAGTAGTTCTCGTTGCCGCCGCCGCCGTGGAGCATGTAGACCATCGGCGATTTCTCGCGCGTCCAGTAGCCCTCGGGCAGGAAGACGCGGTATGGCACCAGGGCATTGTCGGCGGCCGACCGGTAGGCCCGTCGCAGGTCACCGGTGCGGCCCTGGTACGGGTCCTCGCCGGCCTTGAGGCGGCGCACGGTCTCGCGGGCCTGCGCCAGGGCCTGTCGCAGCGCGGCGACGGGCTCGGCTTCCGTGAGGCCTTCGTGCTCGGCCAGCCCGGCCTTCCACGCCTCGGCCGTCGAAGCGGCGCTCTCGGTGAGTCGCTTGTGCCCCTCCTTCAGGTACTCGACCATGTGCTGCATGTCGGGCAGGTACCCCAACGACAGCCCGCCCCTGGATTCAGCCATTTCCTGCGTGAAGGCCTCGATGCCGGCGATTTCGCTGTCGAGGGTGGCCAGCAACTGGCCGGCCAGGATCACCTCGCAGGCGACGGAGCATGCCGGAGATTCGGCGGTGATCGTCATCGGATACGTGCCGTCGTCCATCTGGGGCAGGGAAAACAGGCGCACGGCCAACATGGGATCCTCGGACACAGGCTGATCGTCCGCGGGTTTCAGTTCGAAGGTTTTGTCGCCGGCCTTGAGCGTCACGCCCACGTCGCCCAGGGGCCGGGCGAAACTCCGGACGGCGACGGCCACGCGACCGCCCTCGCCCTGTCGCATGAGGGTTGAGCGGCTCAGGAGGCCGCAGTAGCCCTGGGGTGTCACCTGCAACCGGACGAGCCGCGACAGTTCCTCGGCGCTGATGTGGACGTCGCTTTCGGTCAGGAAGAAGCCGTCCATGTTCAGGTCGCCGTCTTTGATGTACGACAGGGTAATCGTCAGGGGGCCCTTCTTCAGGGCGCCGAGCTCAACCGTGGCCAGACCGTAGTCGGTGGCCTTGCGTCCCCATCCTCCGGTGTTGTCGAAGGCGACTTCTCGCTTGATCGACTGGCCGCCGCCGGTGGCATCCACTTCGAGGACGGCCGGGACCATGCCCTCGCGCCAGTGAAGCCTCGCGTAGCGGAACGCGATTCGGGCGTTGGCGAAGTCCTGCGGCAGATTCAGGGAGTAGGTGACCTGGCTGCCGGGCTGGTTGAGTGTGGCGCTGTAGAGGAGCTTGCCGCCGGAAGCCGGCGGGCGCAGGTCGATCTGCTTCTCGACATCCTTGCGAGCCGAAGCGAAGTCCTCGGCTTCCTGCCACATGGCAAACAGTGGACCCGCGGCCATACAACACGAGGCCGCCGCGGCAAACGCTGCGATCGCCATCGCAGACGGAGCCAGCGTCCTGAGCGCGTTTGAGAACATGGTTTCCTCCTTCGAGAACACGTGGGCGAGTGGAATGGATTCCGGACCAGTATACTGTCGACCGCCTTCCACGTGCAATATGGAGAATACGGGGGGACAGTTCGGTTGCCGGGCTTTTGCCGCCGAGACGGGGACTGTGCGACATTGCTTTCGGCATTGGCGCATGATACTCTGTTGGCGGAACAGCGGCACGCGATCGCCGCACGTTGCGGTGGCAATGATCACACGACAGCCTGATCCGGGACAGCCATGAGCAAAGACGACAAGGCGACCTTCTCTGTAGGGGTGGATTACGGAACCAACAGCGTCCGTGCCCTGGTGGTGGACGTCTCCAACGGCCGCGAATTGGCCGCCGAGGTGTTTCCCTACCCGAGCGGACGCAACGGCATTCTGCTGGATGCGAAAGCCCCCAACCAGGCACGCCAGAACCCGGCCGACTATGTCCATGGGTTTCTGACGGCCGTTTCCGGAGCGGTCCGGCGGGCCCGCAGAGCGCGAGGTTTCGACGCGTCGCGGGTGGTCGGCATCGGCATCGACACCACGGGCTCAACGCCGCTGCCGGTGGATCGCCTGGGCCGTCCGCTGGCATTCGACAAACGCTTTCGCCGCCACCCGGCGGCACAGGCCTGGTTGTGGAAGGACCATACCAGCCACGCCGAAGCAGAGGAGATCACCGATCTGGCTCGGCGGCGCGGCGAACCGTACCTGGCCAAGTGCGGCGGCACCTACTCCTCGGAATGGTTCTGGTCGAAGCTACTGCACTGCCGGCGGACCTCGCCGGACGTGTTCCGCGCGGCGCACTCGTGGGTGGAGTGTTGCGACTTTGTGCCGGCGTATGTCACGGATCGCCTGGCCCCGGCCACGATGTCGCGAAGCGTGTGCGCCGCCGGGCACAAGGCGATGTACCATGAGTCCTGGGGAGGGCTTCCGAGCAAGGCGTTTCTGGGGCGGCTTTCGCCGGACCTGGCTTCGCTGCGTGACCGGCTGTACGACCAGGCGGTGCCATCGGACCGCATCGCCGGGCGCCTCGCTGTGGCCGTGGCGGCCAAGGTCGGCCTGCCTGCGGGCATCCCTGTGGCGGTGGGCGGCTTCGATGCCCATTTCGGGGCCGTCGGCAGCGGCATCCGCCCCGGCACCCTCGTCAAGATTCTCGGCACGTCGTCCTGCGACATGATGGTTCATGCCGGGGAGAGTGCCTTGGCCGACATTCCCGGGATATGCGGCATTGTGCCGGACTCGATCCTGCCCGGCATGACGGGGCTGGAGGCAGGCCAGTCGGCCGTCGGCGACATCTTCCACTGGTTCGTCACGCAGTTCGTCGCCGCCTCGACGGCCAAGGGCGACCCGCACAAGAACCTGTCTCGCGAGGCAGCCAAGCTCATGCCCGGCGAGAGCGGGTTGATGGCTCTCGATTGGAACAACGGCAACCGCACGATCCTGGTCGATTCACAGCTGACGGGGTTGCTGCTCGGCCAGACACTGCACACCACGGCCGCGGAGGTGTACCGGGCGTTGATCGAGGCCACGGCGTTCGGGGCCCTGACGATCATCGACCGTTTCGAGGAGTATGGCGTGCATGTCCGCGAGGTGGTGACCTGCGGCGGCATCGCCGAGAAGAATCCGCTGCTGATGCAGCTGTACGCCGACGTGCTGAACCGGCCGATCAAGAGCAGCCGCTCGGGTCAGACCTGCGCGCTTGGGGCGGCGATGTTCGGCGCCGTGGTCGGTGGCGCGCATAAGACCATGGCGGCGGCACAGCGACGCATGACCGGCGTCAAGCCGACCGTGTATCGGCCGCGTGCGGCGGCGGTACGCGTGTACGCCGACTTGTATCGCATCTACCGTCGCCTCCACGACTCGTTCGGAACCGCCGGGGCTCCGGTCCGGCTCGATCGGGTGATGAAGGAACTGATCGCGATTCGCGATAGCCGGAGACAAGGACGATGATACTCAACGAACTTCGGCAACAGGTCTGCCGGGCCAACATCGATCTGTCGAGGGCCGGTCTGGCGCCGCTGACCTGGGGCAATGCCAGCGGCAGGGACCGCGCGCAGGAACTCGTGGCCATCAAGCCGAGCGGGGTGCCGTACGACGCCCTGACGCCTGAGACGATTGTTGTCGTCGACCTGGCCGGCCGCATCGTCGAAGGGCAGTTGAAACCGTCGTCGGATCTGCCGGCGCATCTGGAGTTGTACCGTTCGTGGCCGGACGTCGGAGGCGTGGTGCACACGCACTCGGCGCACGCGACGATGTTCGCCCAGGCGTGCCGGCCGATCCCCTGCTTCGGCACGACGCATGCCGACCACTTCTGCGGCGAGGTGCCGGTGACGCGTCTGTTGACAGAGGACGAAGTCAGGAACGACTACGAGGCGGCAACAGGGCGGATCATCGCCGAGCGCCTCGCGGGACTGGATGCAGGAGCCATGCCTGCGGCCCTGGCGGCCTGCCACGGCCCGTTCGCCTGGGGCCGCACGGTCAGCGAGGCTGTACACAATGCGATAGCCCTGGAACAGGTGGCGATGATGGCGCTGGGCACACTGAGACTGAACAGCGACACTCCGCCCCTGCCGCAGTACCTGCTGGACAAACACTATCAACGGAAGCACGGCAGCGGCGCGTATTATGGACAGGATACCCCCCGACGCGCGTAGCACGGTTCGGGAGGGGAACACACAACGGATGCACGTTGATTCACAAGGGAGCGAGTGATGGCGAAACTGGTGAATACTCCACAGGTGAAGCTGGGCTTAGTGGGCGTATCGCGAGACTGTTTTCCGATTGAGCTGACGCGGCGGCGGACGTCGGCGCTGGCGGCGGCGATGAAGAAGGCGGGGCTTCGCGGCGCGCACACGTGCTCGGTCATCATCGAGTCGGAGGCCGGCGCCCTGGCGGCGCTTGACGAACTGGCCGAAAGGGGCTGCAATGCCGCCGTGATCTACCTGGGCAACTTCGGCCCCGAGGGGCCGACGGCCATGTTTGCCCAGCGGTTTGCGGGCCCGGTGATGGTCTGCGCCGCAGCCGAGGAGAATAAAGCGGTCCTGGCCTCTGAGCGAGGCGACGCCCTGTGCGGCATGCTCAATTGCTCGTACAGCCTCGGCCTGCGGAACGTGCCGGCCTACATTCCCCAGATGCCGGTCGGCCTGCCGGACGAGTTGGCGGCACAGATCGCCGGCTTCGAGGCCATCGCGCGAGTGGTCATCGGCGTGCAGAACCTGAAGATTCTGTCGTTCGGTCCGCGGCCGCAGGACTTCCTGGCCTGCAACGCGCCGATTCAGCCGCTGGCGGACCTGGGCGTCGAGGTGATGGAGAACAGCGAACTGGACCTGTACCAGCTCTACCAGAAGGCTGGCCAGCACAAGCAGCGCATCGCCCGGGTGGCGGGCGACATGAAAAAGGAACTCGGCAGCGGCTGCGCGTACCCGGACCTGTTGCCGAAGATGGCACAACTGGAAGTCGCCTTGTTGGACTTCATGGAGGCGAACCTCGGGGCGAGCCGTTTCGCGGTGTTCGCCGACAAGTGCTGGCCGGCGTTCGAGTCGGCATTCGGGTTCGTGCCGTGCTACGTCAACAGCCGCCTGGCCGGGCGCGGGATTCCGGTGGCGTGCGAGGTGGACCTGTACGGGGCGCTGAGCGAGTACATGGCGCAACTGGCGACGCTGCTCCCGGCGACGCTGCTGGACATCAACAACAGCGTGCCGGCCGATGTGCTGCCGAAGCGGGCGGATCTGAAGGGCGCCGCGGCGGCAGACCTGTTCATGGGCTTCCATTGCGGCAACACGTGCAGCGAGTGCATGAAGACGTGCGAGCTGAAGTACCAGCTCATCATGAACCGCCTGATGGAGGATGGCCGCGAGGCGGACATCACGCGCGGCACGCTGGAAGGGCAACTGCGACCGGGCCCGATGACGCTGTTCCGCCTGCAATCGACCGCGGACTGCTGGCTCCGCAGCTACGTGGCGGAGGGCGAGATGCTGGACATCGACCCCTGCTCGTTCGGCGGCATCGGCATCATCGCGGTCCCGCATTTCGCGCGGTTCTACCGCCACGTGCTGATCGGGCAACGGTTCCCGCACCATGCGGCCGTGGGCTTCGCCCGGGCCGGCCGCGTGCTGTTCGAGGCGGTGCGGCTGCTGGGCGTGACCGACGTTGCCGCGCCCCTGCCGGCGGGCACCCTCTACGAGGGCGAGAATCCATTCGAGGCGTAGCGGCCGGTTGACGATGTGAGAGCCTTCGTCAGCGGACGGGTGGCGGCGGCACAGCCCGGCTTGTCGCCGGCCTGCTGCCCCTGACAGCGGAAGGATCCTTCATGGTGCGACAACGGGCGTGTCTGCGACTGTGGGCAGCGGTGGGGCTTCTGGCAGCCGTGACGGCGGGCTGCGCGGTGTGTCACCCGTCGATCACAATGCCCGCGGAACGCGACGAGGTCGTCGTGCCGCTGCATCGCGCCGGCGGCATGTACCTGGTCGAAACGACCATTAACGGGCGTCCGGCAGGGCATTTCCTGCTGGACACCGGCGGCCAGTGCACGGGCGTCCGTCCGAAGACGGCGTCAGAGCTCGGCCTGCTCTGGTTCTGGCGCTGGACGTTCAGCGGCGTCGGCGGAAAGTCCAGCGAGAACGTTCGCCACGTGGGGTCGCTGGGTGTCGGCGACGTGACGGTCGGTCCGCATCTGGTTGGCGAAATCAGTTTCGGCGATGTCCTTGGTGGCATCGACGGCGGCATCCTCGGCCAGCCGTTGCTGTGGGATCTTCCGTTCACGATCGATTTTCGCCGGGAAACTCTCACGTTTCATCGTCGGGAGGGCTTCCGTCCGCCCGATGGGGTCGCAGCCGCCGAACTGATCTTCGAGAGCGGCCGGCCGCATGTGCGTGCCACGATCAATGGGCGTCACACGGGCTGGTTCCTGATGGACACGGGGGCCAGCGTCCACGGGGACTTGGAGCCGCAGTTTGTTGCCCGGTTTCCCGAGTATCGTCCGGGCCCCGAGGCCCAGCGCGGTCAGGCGGCAGGCATTGCCGGCAGGGCGTGGTTCCGCCGTGGACGATGGTCGCGGCTGGACCTGCTGGACCATCGGTTCGAGGGTGTGCCGTTTGATGTCGCTGAGCCCGAGGGCGCCGAGAGGGCCGCACCCGGCGACCCCAAGGAACGGATCGGACCGAACGAGATCATCGGCATGGTGGGACTCGGCCTGCTGGATGAGTTCCGCCTGACGTTCGACTATCGCGGGAGGCGACTCTGGGCGGAGTACCAGGGCCCGGAGTCGGTGGCCGAGCGGCGAGCCCGCGGCGCGGACCTGAACGCCGCCGACCTTCATGGAAAGACGCTGCTCCACCGAGCCATCGACGGCGGCGACTGGACCACGGCGACAGACCTGATTGCCGCGGGCGTGGACGTCAGCACCGCAACACGGGAAGGCATGACACCTCTCATGGCGGCGGCACATTCCGGATCGCCCGACCTGGTGGGCAAGCTGCTTGCCGCCGGCGCGGCGGCGAACGTGGTGAACAAGGATGAGGCAACGGCCCTGATGTTCTCCGCGCAGGCGGGCGACGCAAGGTCCGTGACGGCCTTGCTCCTGCACGGTGCCGACGCCAGGGCCGCAACGAAAACCGGCATCACGGCGCTGATGGCCGCCGCTGTGGGCGGCAACGTTCGGGCGATCAAGGCCGTGGCCGAGTTCGGGGCCGACGTTCGGGCTGCGACGAACGAGGGATGGACGGCTCTGACAGCGGCCGCCGGACGCGGCAAGGACGAGGCGGTCGGGACACTGATCGGTCTGGGAGCCGAAGTGGACGCCACGGAGGAGCACGGCGCCACGGCCCTGTGGGTGGCGTGCCAGGAGGGTCACGCGGCGGTCGTGAGTCGGCTGATTGCAGCCGGAGCCGACCTGAACAAGGCCGCCGAGGCCGGGATCACGCCGCTGGCGCAGGCGTGTCATCAGGAGCATGCGGACGTGGCCGCCGTGCTGATCGAGGCCGGGGCCGATCTCGATGCCGCTGACGAGGACGGGGACACGGCGCTGATGGCCGCAGCGGCGCACGGGCTGGCCGACACGGTGCGGCTGATGGTGGTTCGCGGCGCGAATCCCGGCATCAGGAACAAGAAGGGTCGCACGGCCGCCGATCACGCCGGCCAGCACGGTCACGACGAATTGGTCGCACTGCTATCGGGCAGGAATTGATGAGCCGGCGCGGACATCGTGGTCCCCTGCACCCGGGCACGCTCTACGAGGGCGAGAATCCGTTCGAATCGTAGAGCACGCCGGACGTGTTATACTCTCTGTGCGGCTCGTGCGCTGGGCCTGGGGGTGGGACGGAGTCGGAAGATGAGACACATTGTGCGTCGGACGGCGGCTGTCGTGGCGATGGTCGCCTGCGTCGGCCTGACGGCGGCTCCGGCCGCGGCCCAGAGCGGGTGGCGCGTCATGCCCATCCGGAGCCAGGCCGAATGGGACGCCGGCATGGTCGGCGGCGAAGGCGAACAGCATCCCACCGGCATCGCACGTTGCGTGAGCCTGCCCGACCGCCTCTACCTGGCGCACGACTGCGGGCAGACCTGGCGCAGCGACGACAACGGCCTGACCTGGACCAAGCTCCTGTGCAAAGGCATGTGGGTGGCCAACAGCCAGGGCATCGAGGCCGACCCGGTCGATGCCGACACGGTCGTCGCTGTGGTGGACGCTTCCAGCAACTACCTGGCCGAAGGCTATGAGGGGGTCTACCGCTCGACGGACGGCGGCGAGAACTGGTCGCTGGTCCTGAAGACCCAGGGCATCGTGCAGCGCTTTTACCAGCACTGCATCGTCTGGGATCCGGCGAGCATCGGCCCCGAGCGGGCGTCGCGGTGGTACGTGGCCATCCCGACCAACGGCCTCTACCGCAGCGAGGACGGCGGCGTCACGTGGACACTGGCCGCCGGCCTGGCTTCCGTGGCAAACGTCTACGGCATCTGGGCGCACAATTCGGACGGGCAGACGCTCTACATGGCCTCCAGCCGCGGGCTTGAGAAGAGCTCCGACCGCGGCGCCTCGTGGACGGCGCTCGGCAACCTGCCGTCCGGCACGGTCACCTCCGTCGCCCTCCACCCTCAGAACGCACAGACCCTCTACGCGGTGGTGCGCGGCGCGGGGCTTTACCGCTCGACCAACGGCGGCGCGACGTTCTCCCTGGTGCGGAGCTTCGATGCGGTGCGCGTCTTCCTGAGTTCGAATGATCCGAACAGAATCTTCCTGATCGGCCTGAACGCCAACAGCCTCGTGAGCTCGAACGGGGGCGCCTCGTGGACGACGGTGTCCGTGACTCCGGCCCCGGGGCTGGGTCGGGAGTGGAAAAACAAGCTCCTGAGCGAGTTCTGTGCCGTGTCGCCCGATCCGCGCGACGCGAGCGTGGCCGTGGCCTACGGCAGCGCGTGCCTGTGGCGGACCTCGGACGGCGGCCTGCACTGGACGGACAGCTCAACGCTCTACACGGGCCACGCCTGGGGCTGGTGGGCCGACGGCGTGGGCTTCGACGTGGCCGACCCGAACCGTTTCGTCCTGTTCTGCTGCGATATCAGCATGGACGCGACGACGACCGGCGGCGACTGGTTCACGCGGCACCGGGTGCCGTGGGAATGGTACCAGCAGGGGCTCATCAGTTGGCCGGGCATGTACGCCGGCGACATTCAGCCGATCGCAGGGTCGCAGGTGATCGTCGGCTCGGTGGGCATGTACTTCGACACGAAGCTGGTGCGTTCGGCCAATGGCGGCGCCACGTGGACCATCGTCGATAACGACAGCGAGAACCACCTGTTCGTGGCGTTTCACCCACAGGATCCGAACCTGGTGTTCTCGGGCTACAAGCGGTCCACGGACGCGGGCGTGACGTGGGAGAGCATTCCGTACCTCGAGAGCCGCACGGCGTCGATCTTTGGCATGAGCCGCTCGAACCCGGACACGATCTACGCCCTGACTCGGCCGCGCGACGACATTCTGCGCAGCGACGACCGCGGCGTCACGTGGCGCGTGTACGCGACGACCTCGTGGGCGTTCAACCGGTTGGACTCCAAGCCGACGTTCGCCGTCGATCCGGCGAATCCGGACCGCGTGTACACGGTGGATCGGTACGGCGATCTGGCGGTGTTCGACGGGACGACGTGGCGCAGCCTGGGCGTGCTGGCCCTGGCCGGCGGCGATTTCGTGCACAATTTCGTGCGCATGGTGGCCGTCGATCCGCGGCACCCGGAGATTCTTTACGCCGAGATGCAGGCGGCGGGGTTGCCGATGCTGTTCCGGAGCCTCGACGGCGGCGACACGTGGGAGGACATCACGTTGAACATGCCTCGGACGGGCGACGGGGGCATCGTCGTCCATCCGCTGACCGGCGATCTGATGCACGGCAGTTGCTTCGGCACGTGGGTCTATCCGCCGCCGTACGCCAGCCCGAACGCGCTGTACTGGCGCCTGGGCGCGGGATTCGCCGTGACGAGCTGGCAGGTGGCGGCCGACCACGGTCCGGCGGGACTCCTGGCGACGGAGGTCGGCGACGGCTGGACCGAGCCCCGGGCCGCCGGACTGAGGACGCTGCGCATCGCTTTCACGCGCGCAGCCGATCCGGCGACAATTGCCCCGGGCATCGTCACCGTCACGGGCGCCGCGGGCGGCGACCAGACGTCGATGATCGAGAGCCTGTCGCTGGACGAGTCGCAGCAGGTGCTGACGGTGGCGCTGTCGGACGCCCTGCCCGACGGGGACACCTACACCGTCGCCGTGACGCCGCAACTGAAGGACACGTTCGGCGTGTCGATCGAGGGCGACGGCGACGTGACGCTGAAGGTTCTGGCCGGCGACGTGGACGGCAGCGGTTCGGTGACGGCGGCGGACATGCTGGCCGTGCGGGCCGCGGCGACCGGCGCGGTCGAGGCCGCCACAGCAAGACTGGACGTGGACGGCTCGGGCGCCGTAACGACGGCGGACATGGCGGCCATACGGCCCTTCCTGGGCCACGCGATGCCTGGCGAATGAAGCCCCCCACCCCGCGGCGAGGGCTCGGGATTCACGGGCAGGATGCCCGTGCCACGGGACAACGGCCGCGCTGAGAGGCACCACGGTCGGCTGCCTTGCTACGGAGCCGACGGCGTCGGGAACTTGACGAACCACGCTTCCTGGGCTCGGGCCTCGTAGATGACTCGCGCGTCGGCCAGCAGGGAGGCCTCTTCCTCGGACGACAGCGGGCGGCACGCCCTGGCCACGGCCACGTTGGCCTCGACCTGGGCGATGTTGTCCATGCCGACCACGGCCGTAGCCACGTCGGGCAGGCCCATGACGTATCGCAGGGCTCGCTCGGCATGGTCCTTCAGGAAGGCGTAGGCCATGACCTTCATGCCGACCACGCCGACGCCGTGCTGCCGGGCGGCCGACAGGACGGCGGGGGCGAACGGTCGCACGGCGCCATGCACCGCGCCGAGGGCGCACAGAACCGTGTCGAAGGGATACTCGGCCATGGCCCTGGCCAGGATGTCCGGGTCGCGGTGCCCGGTGATGCCGACGAAGCGAACCGTGCCGTCGGCGCGGAATTGCTCGATGGCTTTCAGTGCCCCGTCCGGCTCCAGGACGGCCCTCAGGTCGTCTTCGTCCTTGAAATCGTGCAGTTGCACGCAATCGAGGCGGTCGGTGCGCAATCGCTTGAGGCTCTCTTCGATGTCCGCCGCCATGCCGGCACGGGTGCGGCTGGTCGTCTTGGTGGCCAGGAAGACTTCGTCGCGCCGCTCGGGCATCACCTGGCCGATCTTCTGCTCGCTGTCCTTGTAGCTGTGGGCCGTGTCGATGTAGCCAATGCCCAGGTCGATGGCCCGATGCACCACGGCGGCAGCCTCGGCGTCGGGCAGCAGGTTGTAGGTCACGCCGCCCAGCCCCAGCACCGTGACGTTGACGCCCGTGCGTCCGAGCGGGCGCGTCGGCAATCGGCTCATGGCATGAACTCCCAGCGAAAAGGCGCGATGCCCCCCCGGGCAATCTAACACAGCCGCCGTCGCCGGGGGGCGGGGAAATGGGACATGGGCCCCTCTGCCCCAATCCTCCGTCGCTACGACAACCCCGCGCCGCGCGTGGCCAGGCGGATGGACCAGACACTGCTGGTGGCGGTGATGAAGAGCGTGTCGCCGTCGGGGCCGCCGAAGGCGCAGTTGGCGGCCGTCTGCGGCGTGTGGATCCGGCCGAGCATCCGGCCGTCGGGGGCAAACACGTGGACGCCGTCGCCGGCCGTCACAAACAGCCGCCCCGCCGCGTCCATCCGCATGCCGTCGGGCACGCCCGGGGCGATCACGGCGAACACCTCGCCGCCGCAGAGCGTGTGGTCGGCGCTGACCGTGAAGCGGCGGACATGGTGGATCGTCGTGTCGCTGTCGGCAATGTAGAGCAGCCGCTCGTCGGGCGAGAAGCACAGGCCGTTGGGCCGCGAGAAGTCCGACGCGACTGCCACGGGCTCCGTCGCGGCCGGGTCGAGGCGGAAAACGTAGTTGGCCGGCTGCTCGCGCTGATCGGGCTTGATGCCGTAGGGCGGATCGGTGAACCAGATCGTCCCGTCCCGCTTGACGACGATGTCGTTCGGCGAATTGAGCTTGCGGCCCTGGAATGCCGCCGCGACCGTGGTCACCTGCCCCTGGGGGGACGTCCGCGTGACGGTGCGGCTGCCGTGCTCGCACGTCAGGAGGTTGCCCTCCAGGTCGGTCGTGTGGCCGTTGGCGTGACGGCTCGGGCGGCGCCAGGGGCTCACCCCCTCGGCGGGCGTCCAGCGGTAGATCGTGTCGCCGGGAATGTCGCTGAAGACAAGGCACCCCATGGCCGCCCACCACGCCGGGCCCTCGGTGAAGCGGAATCCGTCGGCCAGGCATTCCAGGCGGCTGTCGTCGCGCAGCACCTGGTAGAAAGCGTCCTCGACGATCTCGATACTGTCATCCATGGAACACGTCCTTTCACCAAGCGGCCTGGAACAACGAATGCATCGTGTGCGCATCGCCGCCGGCTGTCTCTCGCACCGTCTCTGGACTGGGCGCCGATGCGGGCGCGGCCCGCGCCAGCGGTCAGATGCGGAATGCCGCCTTGACGCAGCGCGTGCGCCCTTTGCCGGTCACGGTGCGGAAGGCGTCGCGGTAGTCGGCCAGCGGGAAGGTGTGCGTCAGCAGGCCGTCGGTCTTCAGACGGCCGTCGAGAATCATCTCGTGCACAATCTGGTACGTGTGCCGCCGCTGGGGGTCGCTCGCCTCCAGGGCGCGGCCGTGCGTGCCGCTCAGGGTCAGGTGCTTGTGCGTCACCGGGTCCCAGTCCACCCAGCGTGCGTGGCCCATGCCGACCACGACCACGTGGCCGCCCGAACGGACCACGCGCAGCGAATCCTCCGTCGCGTTGCGCGAGCCGACGGCGTCGTACACCCGGTCGGCGCCGCCCAGCAGGATCGGTTTGCCGAACGAGCCCTTGAAGACCTTCGTCTGGAACACCTTGCCCAGGTACGTGATGAGGTCGCTGCGGGCGTAGTCCCGCGGCAGGATGACGAGATTCGCGCCGCGAGCCTCGGCCAGTTCCCTCTGGAAATCGTGTCGCACCAGCGCCACGATCCTCGCGCGGCTGCCGACCGCCCGGATGGCGTCGATGACCGCCAGGCCGATGATGCCGCCGCCGACAACCAGGACGCTCTCGTCGTCCTGCGGCGGATGGCGCATCACGGCATGGAGGCTGCACGCCAGCGGATCGACCAGGACAGCCTGGTCGTCGGTGAGGCGGTCGGGCACCTTGAACACCTGCGACCGGTGGGCCACGACCGCTTCGCTCCAGAAGCCCCCGGTAAAGGCGTTGAATCCGATCGACATCCCCGGAGGCAAGGCCCCCTCGGTCAGGCAATGGCAACTGGCCAGCAGACCTTCGCGGCACATGGGGCAGACGGGCTCGATGCCGCGCGGCTCGCAGGAGAGAATCGGCTCCACGTTCACGCGGTCGCCGACCTGGAGGCCCGTGGCCTCGGCGCCGACTTCGGTGATGCGACCGATGCTCTCGTGGCCCATCACCATCGGCGTCGAGAGAAACGCCTTGGCGAAGCTGTCGGGCGGGTTGCCCAGGGTGACCATGGCCATGTCGCTACCGCAGATGCCGCCGAGGATGGGCCGGATCTTCACCCACTGCGGCGACGGCAGTTGCGGTTCGGGCCAGTCGGTCCGGTACCGCAGCTTGACCAGGCGACTCCAGAAGACGCCTCGCCAGAACCGGGACAGGAGTTTGATCGGGATGTAGCGAACCGGTGCAATGTTGTTCACAATTGCGCGCATGCGCCGCTCCAGATAAGGCAAGGTGGCCGAGACATGACCGCACGCCCCCCTGGCCCGCCGGTCGCCGTCATTGTAAAGGGACCGCAGAGACCGTCAAGACCCAACGTAGCCGGCATGACATCTCGCAAGGGAGACCCAGGGACAACCATTACAACGCCGCATCGCGGCATGGGCATCTTGCCCGCGGACGAACCGCGCCGTGCAGGGCCAGGATGGCCCTGCGACACACGGGCAGGATGCCCGTGCCACGGCGAGACTGCCTCGTGGCGTTGTAGTACTATTGCCGACGCTCGCGCCAGGCTTTGGCGGCACGCAGGAAGTCGTCGCGAGGAATCACGCCACAGCGAGCGGCCCAGGCGTCGTACTCGGCGGCCATCTCGGCGACCCGGCGCGGATGCGCGGCGGCCACGTCACAGGACTCGGTTCGGTCGGCGTCCATGTCGTAGAGTTCCCAGCCGCCGCGACGGTCGGCGGGGTCGAACCCGCCACGCCCGCTCGTGGCGGCGGTGAAGTTCCGGACCAGCTTCCACCTGCCGCACCGCACGGCGGCGTTGCCCTCGTGCTCGAACAGGAGCGTCACATCGCGGTCGCGGCCTTCGAAGACCGGGACCAGGCTCGCCCCCTCCATGGGCAGAATGCGGCGGCCGTTGAACTCCTCGGGATAGCGGATGCCTGTGATGTCCACGAGGGTCGCCATGATGTCGGTGAGTTGGCCCGGTTGGTGGCGCAGTTCGCCGCGAGCGGCGATGCCCGCCGGCCAGTGCACGATCAGTGGCGTGGCGATGCCGCCCTCGTGGGTCCAGTGCTTGTACAGGCGGAACGGCGTGTTCGAGAGGTTGGCCCATTCGACGCCGTAGGACTGGTACGTGGACTCGTCGCCGGGCATGACGTCGGGGTCGTTACCGTAGCGGACGGGGCGGCCGTCGGGAGTGCATGGGCCCGTGCCGATCTCGCGGCCGGCGGCCTGGCGGCCCCACTCGGCGGACAACTCCTCGGCGCAGCCGCCGTTGTCGGCCAGGAACAGGATCAGCGTGTTGTCCAGTTGCCCGTGGCGACGCAGGGCGTCGAGGATGCGGCCGATGCCCTGGTCCATGCAATCAATCTGGGCGGCGTAGACCTCCATGCGTCGCTCCTGCCACGGCTTGTCGGGGACGTCGGCCCAGGCCGGGACGGCCGGATCGCGCGGCGAGAGCTGCCACGCCGGATCGATCAGCCCCAGGTCGATCATGCGACGGAGCCTCTGGCGGCGCAGTTCGTCCCATCCAGCGGCGAAACGGCCCGTGTACCTGGCGATGTCGGCCGGCTTGGCGTGCAGCGGCCAGTGCGGGGCGGTGTAGGCGACGTACTGAAAGAAGGGTTGCCCTGGCGTCTCGCGGAAATGACGGTCGATGAAGTCGACCGCGTGGTCGCTGACGGCATCGGTGTAGTAGAAGTCCGGATCGTTGCGGACCTCGTCGTCGATGAAACGTCCGTCGCGGACGATCATGCGCGGCGAGAAGTAGTTGCCTGCGCCGCACAGGGTGCCGAAGTATCGCTCGAAACCGCGATGCTCAGGCCGGGAGTCGCAGTCGGGGTCCACCAGGTAATCGTTGCGCATGAGGTGCCACTTGCCCGACATGGAGGTGCGATAGCCGCCGGCGCGGAGCAGTTCGGCGAGCGTGATGCCATTGCGGTTGAGGTTGCCCTCGTAGCCGTCGGGGCCGTCGTAGCCGGTCAGGATGCCGATGCCGACCTGGTGCGGGTGCAGGCCGGTCATGAGGCTGGCCCGCGACGGGCTGCACCGCGGCGTGCTGCTGAACTGGGTGAAGCGGATGCCGCCGCCGGCCAGGCCGTCCAGCTTCGGCGTCCGAGCCTCGCCGCCGTAGCAGCCGAGGTCGCTGTAGCCCATGTCGTCGTTGAGGATCAGCAGAATGTTCGGCCGGTTCGACATCGCGAGTTCTCCGTGAGACGACGCGACGAGCAACGGATCATGGTGCCGGAGCGAGAGGTGCGACTACTGGAGATTCTCCGCCGACGGGGGCGGTTGTCAACCCACATTTCAAGCAAGCGAATCGCGACACGATGACTTGACGGCCCGCCCCGCCCCCGATAGGCTGGCCTGCACGAACACCCGTTGGAGACCCGAACATGCTGAAGACCTTGTTTCTTGAGGAACCATTGTGGCTCTGCCTGGCCTCGGGCCTGGCGCTGCTGGTCACGATCGCCGTGTGGCAGAGCCGCCGCACGCGAGGCCCGTTGTACGCAATGGCGTTCTGGGTGGCGTTCGGCGTGGGCGTGTACGTGGCAGCGACACTGGTGGACACGCCTCGCGAGAAGGTGGCCAAGGCGTGGGTCGAAATCCGCCAGGCGATCCACGAGCGGCAGGCCGAGCGGCTGCTGAGCTACGTGGCCGACGATTTCACCCATGACGGGCAGGACAAGGAGGCGATGCGGCTCCTGGTGGCCATCGCCTTCAAGACCAACGCCCCGGAAGACGTGATTCTCAGCAACGGCGACCTGGTCGAGAGCGATTCGCAGGTGGACGCGACCATGTTCGTCCGGTACAAGCCGGTGGAACGGTGGAGCTCGCAGTGGCAGGTGACGTTCCGGCCCAGCCCCGACGGCCAGTGGCGGGTGTCGCAGGTAAGGTGTCTGACCGACGAACGTTTGACGCTTCCCAGAGTGGTCAGAAAGCTCTGACCGGCGCCGGCGGCCTCATTCGCCCAGGGACAGGTTCCACGCGGCAACGGCCTTGAGGCGCGCGGCATCGGTCAGGTCGAACTGAAGCGGCGTCACGGTGACGTAGCCGTCGGCCAGCGACACCTGGTCGCTCTCGGGATCGGCCGGCCCGGCGGGCACTTCACCGCCGGTGATCCAGAAGTAGGGGCGTCCTCGCGGATCGGCGCGGCGGATCATCTCTTCCCGGGACGGCGGAATCGACATGCGACAGACGCGCAGCCCCCGGGGCTCACGCTGCGACAGATCGGGCACGTTCACGTTCAGCAGCATGCTCTTGTCGCCGCGCGGCCGGGCAACGGCCTGATCGACCACGCGGCAGACGAGGCGGGCCGCCTCACGGAAGTGCATGGACTGGCTGAAAGCGAGGCTGGCCGCAACACTGGGCACGCCGTAGAACGCCCCTTCGATGGCGGCGGCCACCGTGCCGCTGTAGAGCACGTTGATGCCGACGTTGGCTCCGTGGTTGATGCCCGAGACGACGAGGTCGGGCTTGCGGTCCTTCATCAGGACCAGCAGCGCGAGCTTCACGCAGTCGGCCGGGCGACCGTCCACGCTGAAGCCGCGGACGCCGTCGGCCAGGTCGATCTCCTGGCAGAACAGCGGCTGGGAAACGCTGATGGCGTGGCCGACGGCGCTTTGCGGCGTGGCGGGTGCGACGACCGTGACGTCGCCGCGCGTCGCCAGTTCGGCCCGCAGGGCCAGCAGGCCCGGAGCCATGATGCCGTCGTCGTTCGTCAGGAGAATGCGCATTGCAGGTCTCTCAAGCGGGGTATTGTCTTCCGGTTCGGCAGAGGGCATGATACGGTTCGTGCAGGCGGATGTCAAACATCGTGGAGAGGACGCGTGCATTACCGTTTTGGGGGCCGTACCGTGGCATGGGCATCCTGCCCATGAGTGGCAGGAGCATCCTGCCCCTGCTTTCCCAAAACGTTAATGCGCCCGGAGAGGACGAAGATGAGCAACACGTTTCGTGTGCCGCAGAGAATTGTGTTCGGCTGGGGCGCCGTGGCTGAGCTGGGCAGGCTGGCGTCGCCACTGGGCGGCCGCGTGATGCTGGTCACGGGGCGGCGGGCCATGAAGGCATCGGGCATCACGGACCGGGTGGTGGCTGTGCTGCGCGAAGCCGGCATCGTGGTGACTCTGTTCGACGAAGTGGAGCGGGAGCCGGAGGTGGCGACGGTGGACCGCGGGCGCGAGGTGGCGCGGCAGTGGGGCGCCGAGTGCGTGGTGGGCCTGGGCGGCGGCAGCGCCATGGACGCGGCGAAGGTGATCGCGGGGCTGCACGGCAAGGAAGCCTCGACGGCGGAGTTCCACGCGGGGCGCGTCGCGGTGCGCCCGGGGTTGCCGATGATCGCTGTGGCGACCACCAGCGGCACGGGCAGCGAGGTCACGGTCAACGGCGTGATCAGCGACCGGGCCCGGCGCGTGAAGGTGTCGATCCGCGGCGAAGGGCTGATGCCGTGGGCGGCCGTGGTGGACCCGGAACTGACGGTGCCCTGCCCCGCGGCCGTGACGGCGTCGGCGGGCATGGACGCCCTGTGCCAGGCCATCGAGTCGTACGCGTCGATTCACGCCACGGCCGTAACCGAGGCCCTGAGCGTGCGGGCCGTCGAAGAGATCGTGGCGTCGCTGGAGACGGCCGTGCGCGACGGTAGCTGCCGCGAAGCCCGGACGCAGATGGCCGAAGGCAGCCTGATGGCGGGTATGGCCCTGGGCAACGCGCGGCTGGGGGTGATCCACGGACTCGTCCATCCGCTGGGCGTGCGGTACGAGATTCCGCACGGGTTGGCCTGCGGCGTGATGCTGCCGGCGGCGCTGCGGTACAACCGCGCGGCGATGGGCGCCAAGTACGAGCGGCTGCGGTCGCTGATGGGCGGCGCGGACCCGGCGGAGTTCTGCGCCGAGCTACTGGATCGCGTGGGCCTGCCGTCGGACTTCACGGGGTTCGGCGTGCGAGAGGACGACCTGCCGACGATCGCCGACGAGAGCCTGCCGAGCGGCAGCCTGAAGGCCAATCCGCGCCGCGTGACGCGCGAAGAGGCCCTGGCCCTGTTGCGCGAGGTCTGTTGACCTGGCGGCCGTCTTCAACCGTCGACTACTCCAGGACGATGTCGATGCGCTGCTGCTCCTGGGGCCCGACGCGCAACGACTTCTCGACAGTCGTTCCGTTACATGTGACCCGAACCAAGTAGTGCCCGCAGAAGCCTCGAAAGGGGAAGACGCCGCCCGGGCCGGTCTTGCCGGCGGCATTCGTCACCCAGTCCTGCGTGATGAGCTTCTTCAGTGCCTCGTAGGCGGGCTTCGGGCTCAGATCCTTGCGCAGAAGCCCGCCGCCCGGAAGCCAGGCGCCCGCGTCGCACAGGTCCCACCACGTGATACCCGCCACGGCTGGATGGGCAAAGCAGACGGTGTAGAACTTGGCGGCATAGTCCGCCTGCGACGCCTCATCCCAGACTCCCGTCACATGGGAACCCGTGATGCCCTCGCCGCCGGAGGTCGGCGTGAACTCGGTGATGTAGAGCTTCCTGCCCAGGGCGGCGTACTGATCGAGGACGGCCCAGACCCGGTCCAGCGGGAAGCGCATCGTTCGGGGCTCGTGAGCCTGGATGCCGATGCCGTCGAACGGCACGCCCCGGCTCGCCGCCCCCTGGAGCAGCTGCAAAAAGGGCGGGCACCCGTCGGCCAGCACCTGATAGTCGTTGACAATGAGTTGGGCCCCGGCATCCGCGGCACGCGCCCACCGATACGGATCGTCAATCGGAAGGTCCGGCAGATGAGACGGCTCGTTGACGACTTCCCAGAACTCAATCTTCCCGGCATAGCGGGTCATGATCTCCTCGACGCGGCGCTTGCGAGCGTCGGCCGGCGGCTGCCCGGAGGACCACCGGGGAATCCCCGACTCGCACGCCCACAGCAGCGGGTGTCCCTTCACGCGAATCCCGTGCTGCGCACACCAGGCTACCACCCGGTCGGTGCGGTCGTACTCGGGCCGTCCCTGCTGCGGCTCATACGACCGCCAGTAGAAGCCGGTCGTCGCGGCATTGAAGAGGTCCCGGAAACGCGTCTTGTACAACTCGTTGTCGCCTGGGGTGCTGAACCGGTCGAACATGAAGATGTTGCACCCGAACAGGAACTCGTGCTGCACCCATTGCACGGCGACGTTCGCCCCTTCGACCGGGAGGTCGTCCCGCGACACCACGCGCACGACCACGTCGCGCTTGCGATGGGTCTCGATGGCCTGCGCCGCCCTGGCCAGCGTCTGTTCCTCGGCTTTCGCCCCGATTGCGTCCCACTGCGCACGCCACTGCGCTTCCGTGGACAGCGCAGGAGCAGGAAGCCCGCCGACGCCCGTCACCGCCAGTTGGACGATGTAGAGGTTCCGGTCTTCTGCCTCGGTCCGCGTGTCGTTGAGAAACGACACGGTCAACCGGTGGTGTCCCGGCTCCACCGTGATCCTGAACACGTGGTCCGCGGCCTTGGGAGAGCCCACCGTAACCGTGTCGCGGACCACGCCGTCCACGGAGAACGCCATCGTGGGCCAGACCCCGCCGGCCGGAGAACCGAAGCACTGGACGCTCACGTCGTAGGCGCCGCCCTGGGCGAAAGCCACGAAGTCGCCCCACTCCCCGTTCGACCAGAGGTTCCAGGCCCCAGCTTCCGCGCCGCCCACGGTCCGGATGTGCGCCTGCCCTCCCTGAACCGTCAGGGACGAGTCGTCCGCCGCTGTGGCCCAACAAGAGAACACGACGACGCACAAGGCGCATGACAGTGCTGTCTTCACAGTGGCCTCCTCGCTGAAAGGAACCCCGGGCACTGCCATGGGCGCGGGGGTGCATTCACGCTTCGGGGGCCGTACCGTGGCATGGGCATCTTGCCCATGAGTGGCAGGGGGCATCCTGCCCCTGCTTTTCCCGAAGCGTGAATGCACCCGTGGCACGGCCATGGCTTGTCAGGCGCCCGGACACACATTACACTGAAAACGCGGCGACACAAACGGTTTCCGCCCGACACGGCGCCGCCCGAACGGTGACACCCAAGGGGATGAGCCATGAGACCGATGACGCGGGACGAGGTGCGGGAGTTCGACCGGCGTGCGATCGAGGAACTGGGCGTGCCGGGCCTCGTGCTGATGGAGAACGCCGGGCGACAGGCCGCCGACGCAGCCGAGAGGATGCTTCGCGCCGCCCATGGGCGCCGGGCCTTGATCGTGGCCGGCCGCGGCAACAACGGCGGCGACGGGTTCGTGATCGCGCGGCACCTGCTGACGCGCGGGTACGAGGTGCATGTGCTGTTGGCGGCCGATCCGGCACAGATCGTCGGCGATGCGGCGACGAACCTGGCTGTCCTGGAGCCGCTGGGCATCGACGTGCGCCGTTTGCCGGAGGCGGCGGCTACGGCTCGCGCGGCAGTGCTCCTGGCCACGGAGGACGCCGACCTGGTGGTGGATGCCCTGCTCGGGACCGGCCTGCGCGGCGACGTCCGCGAGCCGCACCTGTCGGCCATCGAGGCCATGAACGCATCCGGCCGCCTGATTCTGGCGGTGGACATCCCCAGCGGCCTGGACGCCGACACCGGCTGCCCGCTCGGCGCGGCCGTCATGGCCCACACGACCGTCACCTTCGCCGCCGCCAAGACCGGATTCTCATCGCCCGAGGCTCGCGAGTTTGTCGGCGAACTGGTGGTCGCCGACATCGGCGTGCCGCGGATGGACTGAGGAACACGCGCGGCCGAAGCTCTGTTTGAAGAACCGCAGCATGGGCTTCGTACCCGCGGAAGGTGTAGAAGGCAGGGCCAGGATGGCCTTGCGACGCACGGGCAGGATGCCCGTGCCACGACGCAAACAGAGCCTAGGAAGCGGCCTTGTCGGCGCCGGCTGGGTCGGTGAGAGTGCGGCCGGATTCGTAGAGCAGGCAGCGGACGTTGCGGCCGTCGATGCGCGTCTGGGCCGGCACGATGTGGCTGCACTCGGGCCGGGCCTCGGGGCATCGCGGGTGAAAGACACAGCCCGAGGGCAGGTTCGACGGGTCGGGCACTTCGCCGTGCAGGATGCCGCGCTTGGCCCGGTGGCTGGGGTTCGGCTTCGGCGACGAGGCCAGCAGAGCTCGCGTGTAGGGGTGCAGCGGGTTGCCGAACACCTGGGCCTTCGTGCCATCCTCGACCAGCCGCCCGGCGTACATCACAGCCACGCGGTCGGCAATGTGGCGCACCACTTCCAGATCGTGAGCGACGAAGACGTAGGACAACCCGTACTTCTCCTTCAGCGACATCATCAGGTTGAGAATCTGGGCCTGCACCGACACGTCCAGGGCCGAGACCGGCTCGTCGCAGACGATGAGCTTCGGCTGAAGCGCCAGGGCCCGTGCGATGACGATCCTCTGCCGCTGGCCGCCGGAGAAGGCGTGCGGATAGCGGTTCAGGAACTCGGCCTTGAGCCCGGCCTCGACGATGAGCTCGCGGACGCGCTGCTTGCGCTGCTCGGCGTTGCCGACGTGGTTGACCTTGAGCGGCTCGCTGACCAGTTGCAGAACGGTCATGCGCGGATTCAACGACGCGAACGGATCCTGGAAGATCATCTGCATGTGGCGCCGCAGGGGCTGCAACTCGCGGTGCTCCATCTTCGACAGATCGTGGACGCGTTGGCCGTCCGGGCAGAACAGGACGGAGCCGTCCCGGGGGCGGTGCGAACGCAGGATGGCCAGGCCGGTGGTGCTCTTGCCGCTGCCGCTCTCGCCCACCAGGCCGAGCGTCTCGCCCTCGTGCAGGTCGAAGCAGACGTCGTCAACGGCCTTGACCCACGTCAGCGGCTTGCCGAAGAAGCTCACGTCCTTGGGGAACCAGACCCGCAGGTTCTTGACGCTGAGCAATGGCGGTTTCATGGGCGGCTCGCTTTCCGTCTCAGCAGAACAGGTGGCAACTGACCTGGGTCTTGCCGTCGATATCCTTGAAGACCGGCTCCTGCTTGTCGCAGAGGCCGGGAATGCACGCATCGCACCGCGGGTGAAAATCGCAGCCCGGCACCCGTTCGAGCGGTCCCGGCACGCTGCCTCGAATGGTCTGGAGACGCCCGTCGGCCGCCAGCGGCGACCCGATGACCGACTTCATCAGCGCGATCGTGTACGGATGCTTCGGCGCCGCGAAGAGCGTCTTGACGTCGGCCATCTCGACGATCCTGCCCAGGTACATGACGGCCACGCGGTCGGCCGTCTCGGCCACGACCGCCAGGTCGTGAGTGATCAGCACTACGGCCATGTGGTGCTCGGCCTGGAGTGTCTTCATGAGTTCGAGAATCTGCGACTGGATGGTCACGTCGAGACCCGTGGTCGGCTCGTCGGCGATGAGCACCCGCGGATTGCAGGCCAGCGCGATGGCGATCATGATCCTCTGGCGCATGCCGCCCGAGAACTCGAAGCTGAACTGATCGTACCGCTTGCGGGCGTCGGGGATGCCGACGCGGCGAAGCATCTCGCATCCGCGGTCGATGCGCTGCGGCTTGCCCATGTCGGTGTGGAGCTTGAGCACCTCGTCGAGCTGGCGGCCGATGCGATGCACGGGGCTCAGGGCCGTCATGGGTTCCTGGAAGATCATGGCCAGCTTGCCGCCGCGGATGCTCCGGATTTCCTTGCTGTTGCGGTCCAGGCCGGCCAGGTCGATGCGCGGTTTGCCGTCGGCCTCGCGGAACCAGATGTGCCCACGGGTGATGCGCCCGGGCGGCTGAATGAGCCCCATCGCCGCGTAGCTGCTCTGACTCTTGCCGCAGCCGCTCTCGCCCACGATGGCCAGCGTTTCGTCGGGGAACACCTTGTAGCTGACGCCGTTAACGGCGCGGACCACGCCTTCGTCGAGCTGGTACTCGACGGCCACGTTGTCGAATTCGAGAATCGGATCCTTCTGCATGTCCGGTCGTCCCTATGTCGAGTACGGATCCGCCGCGTCACGGAGCCCTTCGCCGGCGAAGTTGAAGGCCAGGACGGTCAGAATGACCGCCAAGGCCGGAACGAGCAGCCACGGCTGGTTCAGCACCGCCTGACCGTTGTGAGCCTCTTTCAGCAACACGCCCCAACTGACGATCGGCGGCCGCAGGCCCAGGCCGAGGTAGCTCAACGACGTCTCCGACAGGATCATCCCCGGAATGGCCAGCGTCAGTGTGGCGATGATATGGCTGAGGAAGTTGGGAATCAGGTGAACGAAGATAACGCGCTTCTGGCTGGCCCCGGCCAGGACGGCAGCCCGCGCATAGTCTTCCTCGCGAAGACTGAGCAGCTTGCCGCGCACCGTGCGGCACAGGCCGGTCCAGCCCATGCAGGCCAGGATGAGCGTCATGACGAAGTACGTCTGAAGGGAGGTCCATCCCTTGGGGATGGCGGCCGCCATGGTCAGCCAGATCGGAATGTGCGGAATCGTCATGAGCACTTCCGCGACGCGCTGAATGACGATGTCCACCTTCCCGCCGAAGAAGCCGCTGATACCGCCCAGCGAAATGCCGAGGAAGAAGCTGAGGAACACGGCCGTGAAACCCACCAGCAGGGAGATGCGGCCGCCGTAGAGCAGGCGGCTGAACATGTCCTGACCGAGTCGCCCCGTGCCCAGCAGGAAACAGCTTTCGCCGTCCGGCACGCCGAAGAAGTGCAACTGGGTGTCGATCAGCCCGAGAAACCGCCACGGCCGTCCCTGGACGAAGAACTCCAACGGCACTCGGCGGCTCGTGTCCGCATAGTAGCATTCGTCCAGCGTGACCGGGTGGCGGACGCGAATCGACGGGTGGACGTAGAACCGGGGC
Organism: Phycisphaerae bacterium; assembly: GCA_012729015.1. GTDB lineage: Bacteria > Planctomycetota > Phycisphaerae > FEN-1346 > JAACEH01 > JAAYDY01. The sequence continues at coordinate 72,147 of JAAYDY010000001.1, forward strand.
CACCGGTATCCTTCGACCTTGCCGAAATGCAGAATCTGAGGCGGCATGTCCACCCAGCGTTCGTGAAACTCGTTGGGATCGTAGGCGGAAAAGAAGTCGCAGTTCATGCAGACGACGTACAGGGCCACCAGGATGTAGATAGCCCAGACGGCGACCTTGTGCTTGCAGAATCGCCGCCGCATAAGAGACCACTGCGACGCCTCGTAATAGGCAAGCTTCGCCTCGTCGGCGCTCACGGGTGCGACAGCCGTTGTCTTTGCGGCGTTCATGGTCACCTGCACTCTTTCGCCGGGCCGCTCGGGACCGACTCCGACAACTCCCTCACTTGGCGCCGAACTTGATCCTGGGGTCAATCATCGACAGCAGCACGTCCGAGACCAGGATGCCGACGATGGCCAGCACGCACTGCATGAGCACGATCCCCGCGGCCATGTACGTATCCTGATTCTGAAGCGACATCAGCAGCTTCGGCCCGACGGTCTCCAGGTTCAACACCTTCTCGATAATCAGCGACCCCGAGATGATCTGCGGCAGCACGAGGCCGATATTCGAGATCATCGGGTTGATGGCCACGCGGACCGGGTACCGCAGGATCACCAGCACGGGATGCAGGCCGCGGGCTCTGGCACAGAGGACGTACTGCTTGCGCAGCTCGTCGATGACGTTGGCGCGGAGAATACGGATCATGCCGGCCGTTCCGGCCACGCCCAGGATCGCCACCGGAATCCAGATGTGCTTGGCCATGTCGATGACCTTGCCGAAGCTCCACGGCTCGCCGAGGTACTCGCGGCTGAACAGGCCCGACGGGTCGAAGGTCGCCCCATGGGACTCCGCCCAGCCGACGGCCGCCATCTGAAACACCAGCGCCAGGACGAATCCCGGCGTCGCCATTGCCGCCAGGCCGATGAACGTCAGCAGGTAGTCCCAGACGGTGTTCTTCTTGACGGCGGCGAAGATGCCGAAGGGGACCGCGATGGCCCAGGTCAGGCAGATCGTGATGACGCTGATGGCGACCGTCGGCGGCAGCCGCTCGGCCAGAATGTCAACCACGTCCCTCCCATCAACGAAGGATTCACCCATGTCGCCGCGCAGCAGGCCGCCCATCCAGAAGACATACTGAACATGGGCCGGCTGGTCCAGCTTGTAACGGCTGATGAGCTGGTTGACCTCGGACATGTCCACTGTGCCTTCCTTCTTCATCTGCTCGATCTTCACTTCGACGTAGCTGCCGGGAGGCAACTGGATGAACATGAAGATGGAGAAGGAGATCAGCAGCAGGGTCGGAACGGCCAGCAGCGCTCTCTTGAGAATGTATCGGCCGAGCATGCTAGTGGTCTCCCGGAACGATGTAGAAGGCCTCAGGGCAGCAATTGGCCGGCTCGTGAGCACCCCAGCCGGCCAGGGCCAGGTCGGGCACATTGCGGAACGAGTTGTGCACGTAGACCACCTTGCCCGGCGACGTCATGATGCCAAGCGTCGGAAGAATGTGCGCCGTGCGCAGGCTGAGCTCGCGCCAGGCATCCAACTGGGCCTGTTCGTTTGGCGCCTCGATCACCCTGGTCCAGATCAACTCGAGTTGCTTGACGCGTTCGGGGGGCTCTTGCCCATCAATGCCGCCGGAGCGAATCCACGCGGCCCACAAGGGCCACTGGGGACACTCGGCCGGGTGCGTCGGCGCCATGTAGCCGGCCAGCAGCGGCCCGAAGAAGTTGCCTCCCTCGATGTGGACGCCGATCTCGTTCTTGCCGAGACTGGCGAGCCGGTTGATGTAATTGGCCGCACGAATCTGCATCTGGACGTTCAGGCCCACACGCTGCCAGTAGTGAACCGCCATTTCCACCGCCAGCAGCTCATGGGCCTCGTCTGAATTCACATCAATCGTCAGAACCTTCCACTGGCCGGACTCGTCCAGATACATGCGCTTGCCGTCGGGCGATTTGCGGTCCCACCCGAACTCCTCAAACATCTCGTCCAGCAGGAGATTCGCCTTCTCGGGATCGTACTCCACTGCGGCCTCGGCCAGTTCCTTCACGTAGTACTTCGATCCTTCGGGCACAGACCACTGGGCCGGCCGCCCCATGCCCCGCCAGATCACCTCGATCATCTGCTTGCGATCCAGGGCGTGGGACAGGGCATGATGGAACCTCCAGTCCCCGAACAGTTTCCGAAGAACGGGGCTTTCGTTGTCCTGCTGCATGTAGAAGGTCAGTTCGCCGACGTAATCGTTTGCCCACAGCAGGACACGGTAGTCGCCACTCTTCTCGAATTGCTTCAGATACGTATAGTCCTTGAACACAACGTCCCGCGACTGGAACCCGACCTTGCCGGCGCGCATCTTCCCCTGCCGCGTGTTCACATCGGTCGTTTTCTCGATCAGGATCATGTCCACGTAGGGAAGCTGGTTGCCCTCGGAGTCCACCTTGTAGTAATAGGGATTGCGAACAACCCGCGCCACGGCGTCGCCTTCCTCCCCGACAAGACGCCACGCATTGAGCACAGGTTTGTTGAAGTTGGATTCCTTCTTGTGGTCGGGAGCATGATAGCTGCCCATCTTGCGGAGGCGATCCACCCACCCCTTCCACCCAATGCGGCGGGCTTCCTTGTCCAGTGCGTCGACCCGATCTCTGGCCACCAGAACCGTGTCGCCTTCCTCCTCGTAGACGCCGTCACCGTCATAAGCCGCACGGAACATCATCTGGTTCAGACGGTACACGTCCGCATCGCTCAGCGCGTCGATCCCCCGCTCCAGCAGCCGCCGACGGATCAGAAGGTGGTTGTAGCGAGCCACCTCGCTCGTCTTGAATTCCCGCTCCCGCGAAATGTACCGCTGGAGGCCGTCGCCGTCAGTGAACAGCGACGTCATCTCGCGATCGAGATCGACGGGCTCGCCGTCCGGCCGCGTCCAGACGTCGGCACGATAGAAGTCGCGCCTGGCCAGGACTCGGTTCAGGTCGGCCACGACGTCCCGAGCCGCCGGCGGCAGGTCGGACGCCTTCATGTCGTCCCGGAGCAGGTTCGAGGCCAGCGCCTCATCGACGCGGGCGCGCACATCCGCCGACAGGAACGACCAGATCCGCTTGCCCGGATTGTCGCCCTCGGCGGCGGCCTGCCGCTTCAGGGTCGTGATGAACGTCTTCCAGCAGCGGATGTCCACGTCCGACAGTCGGTCCGTGCCGTCGGGATGCAGCGGGCCGCTCTTGTGCCTGGCCATCTCGAACAGCCCGCGATAGAACATGAAGTGCGTGGCTTCGATCAGGAAGAACGAGTTGGGCTTGTTGAACGTGAACCGGATAATGTGCGTGTCGTCGCCCGTCTCGTCGGGCACCGCCTCGATCTTGACAGACGTACGGACCGGCGGCTGGACGAGACCTCGGTAGGCGGCGCGGAACATCTGGAGATTGAGGCGGAACACCTCGCTGTCGTTGAGTTTCAGTTCCTCATAGCGTGGATCGGTCCGGGAAATCTTGCGACGCTGAAGCCAGTCGTTGCGCACCCGCAAGGCCTGCAACTGCCACAGACCCTCCGTGTCGAGCGAATCGACATGGTCGGCGAGTTCCCGAAGATCACTCTCCAGATCGATGCCTTGCCACGCCTCCTCGTCGTAAAACTCCGCCCGGCGAAACAACTTGCCGAGCGCATTGACAAACGCATAGCGTCGTTCCTCGTCCGGACGCTGGCCGTCGGCTATCTCCCTCAGCATCTGCCGCAACGACTCGTCCGACAGCGTCCATAGCTGTCGGCCCGGAGAGGGAGCGTCGGAGCGGCCCTGCGCCACGATCGTCGCCGCCAGACGCTGCCAGTCCAGAATGTCATCCACGTAGAGCGCTGCCGAACCGTCGGTCGGGATCATCCACATCGAGCGGTCCGCCCAGTACGGCGACCCGATCACGGTATTGGCCACCCACAGGATGTCCTGAACCGTGAACGGATGACCATCAGACCACTTTGTCCCTTGGCGCAGGTAGAATGTGTAAACGCGATTCCCTTCAATCTCCCACTTGTAGGCCAGGTCCGGCTGAATGTCGCCCTTGGGGTCCGTCTTGACGAAACTCACCATGCCCAGCTTCCGGGGCACATCCCATGTGCTTGCCGCGGCACGGTACCACACGCGGCCGTACTTGCCGAGGCCGTACTTCGACGTGTCGGGGCCATGAACCACCGCCGGATTCAACGGCAGCCGATCCGCAACCGGTGGCAGCGATTCCGGCTCGGGCAGGTAGTAGTGCTTGCGGCCCTGGGCCATGATATAAGCATTCACCGCATCCTGGGCCGCGCGATCCCGAAGAAGCGGCGACTCGTGAAATTCCGTAATCACATATTCGGGTTCGTCTTCGTCCTGCGGAAAGGCCTGCTTGTAGGTCATGCGGCCAGGAAATGACACCTTCGACCGCGTCGGCATGCGAATCAGGTCGTCGCCCGGTCCGACCTCGTTCAGCGCCGGACGCAGACCGGGCATGCCGCTGCTGGAGTAGCTCCTGAGCTGAGACCGGGGCAGCGACATCTCCAGCGGCTCGGCCTTGGCCAGCACGTCCTTGACCATCACCGGACGCGTGACGCCCTGGATGGTCAGCGGCTCGATGCGGGCCATCACGTCCGCGACCGAGGCCGGCCGCCCGTCCAGCGACATCTCGCCGTCGGCCGAGACCGTGAATGTCCAGTCCCAGGCAACCGTGTCGCCAAGCTCGGCCTCATGAGGCATCCGCACGCGGTGGGCCTTGAGGGTCAAGGGGCCTCGAGAATCGCGGACCCGCGACGCCAGAACATCCAGATCGCCAACCGGCAACCCATCGAGTGTCATCATGCCGGCCTTGTCGATGGCAAACGACCACCGAACAGGCGTGCCGTCAGGCGACTGCCCCGTAGCGGCCAGGTGGAATCGTTCCGAGGAACGCGCAATCCGCGTCGTCCCCCGCTGGGCCACCTGAAAAAGCACAAACAGCCCCGCGATCACGATGAGCAGCTTCAGTAGCATGCGGGTCACAGCAACTCTCCCGGCTGACAAGACCCAGACGAATTCGAAATTCACAGACCCCACATGGTACCCCGGAAGACCATGGGGTCAAGCGCATCCACCTGCTTCCACAGCTAATTCCACGGGATAGTTGACCCCCGGCCGCGGGACGCCAGGCCTGCACAGCCCCGTCGCCTTCCGAACTGCAACAAAGATCGCCTGCTCAGCAGGGAAACGGGACAGCCGGAGGGTCCGCAATTGCGTGGAACTTCCTTACCCGTTGCTCGTTAAACTATACGACGAGATTCGAGGTATCGCAAGTTTTCCGCGATTTCAGGGAGGCGCCCATGAACACTCGCTCAGTGATCGGTACGGTGGTTCTTCTGGCGGCAATGGGAGCCTCGGCGCAACCCGCCTGCGGCGCCACATATCACGTGGCGGCAAGCGGAAACGACGCGGCCCAGGGCACGGCCGAGGCCCCGTGGCAGACGCTCGCCAGGGCCATCGACGCGGCCGCTGCCGGCGACACGATCCTGCTGGCCGAGGGCAGCTATGAATTCGCCCTGCCGAAAAAAAAGCTGGATGGTCGCATGCTCACCATCCGCGCTGTAACAGATGCCGCAAACAAGGTCACAGTGACCGGCCTGAAGACCGACTACGACGGCCGCTACTCGTTCCTGCGGTTCGAGGGGCTGGCAATCCCCAACCCAGTGCGGATCCACAAGGCCCGGTGGGTCCAGTTCGTTCGTTGCCGCTTCAGCGGCGCCAGCCACTGGGGCGTCGGGCTGATGGAATGCGAGAACGCTGGCGTCTATGGCTGCAACGTCGCCACCGACACCGACTCCCAGATCATGATGGGCGGACTGAAGAAGGCCGAGTTCCGCTTCAACGAGGTCACCCAGGGCACCTCCGACGCCTTCCAGGGCAACGGCGACGACATCCTGATCGAAGGCAACTGGGTTCACGATATGCGACGCAAGGAAGGCGCCCATGCCGACGGACTGCAACTCGGCAACACCCGGCGACTGACGGTCCGTGGCAACCTCTTCGAGTGTCCCGACATGCAGACCCTTTTCCTGAGTTGGACCAAGAAGGAGACCACTTACGAGGACATCGTCATTGAGAACAACATCTGCATTACCGCCCAGGTCCACGGCCTGACCGTCACGCCCTCGACCGATCTGACCATCCGCAACAACCTGATCATCTGCGACCCCAAGCACAAGTACAGCACGCAGACGGTGAACCTGGGCAACCTCCAGGGCAAGGTCACGCTTCAGAACAACCTCCTGCACCTGTTCGGCATGGCCAAACGCGACCAGGACGTGGTCGCGGCCAACCTCGTGATGAAGAAACACTGGGCCAAGGACAACTGGGGCTCCGAGTTGCCGGTGGTTGATCCGGAAACGATCTTCGTAGACCGATCGGCTCGGGACTTCCGCCTGAAGGAGGGCTCCCCTGCCCTGGGCGCCGCGGTGCCGGGAACCGTGCCGCCACGAGACATCCTGGGCCGCGACCGTCCCAAGGACAAACCGTCCATCGGGCCGCTGGAGCGGCTGCCCGAGGACAAGCCCTTCATGGAGATGTGGCGGGCCTACTTCCTCAGGATGCAGGCCGAGGTCCGCCCCAGCGATCCGCAGCCGGAACCGCCCGCCGCGGAGCCACCCGCGGCGACTCCAACGCCATGAGGGGGCCCGAGACGCCCCTTCTTCGAATACCGCACCCGACGATTGACTGGGCGGCCGCCTTGGGTATAGTGTCTCTTCGCATGCGGCCGGACCGCGGCGGCGATGGGCCGCCGGCGGCGCCGGGCGCGTGATTCCGTATGCCCACGAAAGGAGACGGGTTTATGTTCCGTGAGAAGGAACGGACACTCAAGCGGGTCATTCTGGAGACCGGCCTGAAGGTGTTCACGCGGCTGGATGACGACTCGATCCGCGAAAGGTGCCGCACCGCCATCGACAACTGGCGGCGGCTGATTCAGGACGCCGATGTCGTCTCGGTCCTGCTCTGGATCGGCGACGGCGACGAGGTCTTCAACTTCACCGGCGACATGAACGCCGAGTTCAAGTGGAACGATTGCGTCGGCTTCAACAACCTTCAGTACAACGCCTATCCCGAGAACCGCCACTACCGCACGTGGTATCCGCGGCCCTACATGGAGAACCCGCCGAAGTTCACGCCGGCCGACCTGAAGCGCGTCATCGCGATCTTCAAGGCGACGGCCCGCGAGATGTGCGGCGTGGAGATCCAGGTCGGCACCACCATCGACGCCGGACCCGAGTTTGTCGAGAGCAAGTTCAAGTTCGAGCGGCACCCCGAACTGCTCAAGGGCGGCCCCAACAGCGACATGCCCAAGAGTCTGGCGTTCCTGTGCTGCTACGCCCACATGGCCGCCGACACGTATTCCTACGCCGGCTTCCCCGGCGGCCTGCCCGAGGGCACGCATTTCGGAACATTCCTGGGCCGCCAGCTGCGGCTGTTCAGCGAGGCCGTCGGCCTCGACTACGTCTGGCTCTCCAACGGCTTCGGCCTCACTCATTACGCCTGGAACTACATCGGCGAGGTCTTCAACGGCCTGGAATACCATCCGGAGCGAGCCCCCGAGAGCATCAAGCAGTTCGTCTCGTTCTGGGACGAGTTCCGCAAGGAATACCCCGCCGGCCGCATCGACATCCGCGGCACCAACTACTCGATCGGCATGGACGCCACGAGCCACGGCATCGACATCCGCGAAATCTACCGCCGCGGGCAGCTCATCACGCCCGCGCCGAACCCGCCCTGGGGCTCGGCGAACCTCGGCCTCGAGCTGGCATCGCACCTGTCGCGCATCAGCTCCACCCCCACGCGGTCCATCCTGTTCCGCTACTACATCAACGACAGCTGGTTCACCGTCGTGCCGTGGTACGACTACTACAACCGTGAGCCGTTCGACATCTACTGCCCGATGGCGTGCAGCCGGCTGAACGACCGCGGCGACGCCGAAGGGGCCACGGACATGAGCGTCATGACCGTCAGCACCGGCTACGGTGAGATGCCGCCGACGCAGGCCGGCGAGGTCGAGCCGCACCTCCGCCGCGCCTTCAACCTGGCGCCCGACGAGGCCGGGCCGCTGGTGTGGGTCTATCCGTTCAGCGAGTACCAGGACGAGTTGCACCGCCCCAACGGGCAGATTCAGAAATCGTTCTTCGGCGACTGGTACATCGCCCGCGCCATCGACACGGGCCTGCCCCTGAACACGGTTATCACGACGGACAACTTCGCCAAGGTCGTGGCAGATCATCCGAAGGTCCTGGCCGGCCGCATCCTCGTGGCGCCGACGCCCGCGGCCGACTGGAAGTACACCCAGCGGCTGATCGACTTCGTCAAGGCCGGCGGCAAGGTACTCCTGTACGGGTCGCTGCACGACGCGCCGAAGGAACTGCTGAAGCTGCTGAACGTGAAGCTCGACGCGCCCATCGACGGCGACCTGGACGTGTCGCTGAAGATGGCCGGCGACGTGTTCGACGTGAAGGGCAAGAAGCGCCCGTTGCGTCACATCGGGCGCATCTGCGACGGCGGCGTCTGCGAGGTGGTGGCCGACAGGAGTCTGAAGTGCACCTCCCTCCGGGCGACGGTGGCCCTGGGCGCCAAGCGGCGCGTCTACGCCCTGGTCCGCAAGAGCCGCACGTGGAAGGGCGGCCAGGTGGCGTGGATTCGCGGCAGCCTGCCGTTCGACGCGCAGCCGACCAGCCTGGAGCCGGTCCTCTTCGGCGCCGACGAGTCGCACGACGCCACCGAATGGATGCGGTACCTGCTGGCCGACCTGGGCATCGTCATCCGCCAGAGGCGCCACGACGCCGCCACCAAGGCCATGAGCCTCCTGGCCTCACGCACCCGTGGCGGCTATCTGTTCAACGGCCACAAACGCGACGCCACCGTCAGCGCCGAGCTCAGCTTCCCCGACGGCGCGCCGCTCATGGTCGAGCGGCAGACACGCATCCGCAAGAACACGGCGAGCTACTTCCTCGACCGCTCGTTCCATCACGAGTGTTTCGCGTTCGTCCGACAGGAAGCCGAGTCCCTGGTCAGCTACAAAGAGCAGCGGACTCTGCCGCACGAAGGCCGCGCGTTCGACATCCACGGACTCAAGGACGCCGTCCTCACGCTCTACGTGCCGCACGACGCGGTCGCCAACAAGACGCTCAAGGTCCGGCGCATCATGCCCTACACGATCCAGGACCCGACGGCCGAGGACCGGTTCAAGAAGCTCTACAAGGTCCGCGACTTGAGCGAACTGGAACGCGATCTGACGTGGAAGATCGATCCGGTGACCGGCGCCGCCGTGGTCGAGAAAACCACCGGCTCGGTCCAGGTTCGCTGGTAGCAGCCACTGGAATCACCCATGCGGGGCCGGCCGCGCCATGCGACCGGCCCTCGCTGTTTCCCCGCCCTGCCCGCACACCAGTGCCCCAGGTAAACATGTGGCACGACGAGACACCTCGTGCTATCATGGCAACCGGTGCGTAACGGCGTCCCAACTCTGCGTCTCCACAATCAGGAGGACCTGCGATGCAACGGCAACTGCTGCTTGTCATGTGCCTGGTGGCGACTTGGACGTGTTCGGCGGCGGGGGCGGACCTCAAGCGGATCGAACCGGTGGCGCCGGAGGCACCGGTCCCGGCGAAGACCCAACGGGAGTTCGACCGGCGGTACGGCGAGGCTTTCAAGGCGGCGATGGATTCCGAGGCCGTCGAGGACGACGACGCGCTGGTCGAGCGGCTCGTCGCGGACGCCTCACGGTTGCAGTCCGATCCCACACTGCTGGCATACGTCCTCGACCAGACCATCCGGCTGGCCGGCGTCTGCCCCGGCCGGCAGAAGCTGACCTACGACACCCTGAAACGCCAGGCGACCGACTCGTTGCGGCCGGCGTTGCCGTGCTACGAGACCATGATGCGCCTTGTGCCGCGCGTGGCCGACCAACTGGGCGACGAGCAGTTCGCCGCGTGGTTCGCCGCAACATGCGCCGAGGACGCCCGCCGCTTCGCCGCGCTCGCCGACGCCGAGGAGCAGCACCTTCGCGGCATGGCCGCCCTGGCCGTCGTACTGACGGCGGCCGAGGCGCGATTCATCGACACGAAGGACTCCGTGGCCGACGACCTCCGCGGCCTGGAGTTTCTGAAGCGGCTCGTCGAGACGCGCCGCCAGTACGAGAAGGACATCGCAAGCCCATCGGCCGATCAGAGGAAGGCCCGCGTGTTCCTGGGCATTGTCACGCTGGCCCGCGACGGCGATCTGGACACCGCCCTCGGCCACCTGACGGCCTCCGGCGACCCCAAGGCCGCCAAGCTGGCCGGGCGGCTGACCGCCTTCAAGAGCGGCGAATCCAACCTGGAGAACGCCTACGAAATGGCGGAAGCAACCGTCGAACTGGCCGACAGCCTGAGCGACCCCTACCTGCAACTGCTGCTCTACAAGGAAGCCGAGGGCAAGCTGGCCGCCTGCCTGGCCGATCCCGGCCTCGTGCGGTCGCGCGGCGCCGAGGCCCGAAGTCTACAGAAACGCGCCGCCAGCGGATCGGCCCTGGCGATGGGCACCCTGCCGGCCCTGGTGCGCGACCAGGTGCAGGGCGTCCGCCAGAAGGCCAGCCGCGACACCGAGTATGTCCAGACGTTCTTCGGCGTGCCGATCAAGAGCAACAGCCGCATCGTCTTCGTCATCGACCGAAGCGGCTCCATGACCGACTCGATGGCTCACTGCAAATGGGAGCTGGCCCGCGCCATCGCGTCGCTGACCGAAGACCAGTCGTTCCAGGTGATGTTCTACTCGTCCGGCCCGGCCGTCGTCATGGGCGACGGCGAAATGGCCCTGGCACTCGACGTCAACAAGAAGGCGGCCATCGAGTTCATCAAGTCCATCGCGCCGATCGGCCAGACCGACCCGTCCGATGCCCTGACACGGGCCTTCCAGCTCAAGCCCGACACAATCTACCTCCTGACCGACGGCGAGTTCGAACCTTCCGTCATGGACTTGCTGCTGACACTGAACTCCGGCCTCAAAGTCACGGTTCACACCATCTGCTTCATCTATTCCAACGGCGAACGGCTGCTCCAGGAAATCGCACGCACCCACAAGGGCACGTACCGTTTCGTGGGCGAGAACGATCTGAAAGGGAAGGACCTGGAGGAGTTCGCGACGCCCAAGAGCACCGGCAAGACGCCGCCGCCCCCGGCGCAGGTGACGCTGCGGAAGCCGATCCCCGAGGGCAAGCCGATGCCCCAGAGCAAGCAGCAGAAGCTCGAACGCCTGGTGACCTACCTGCGACAGAACCGAGGCAAAGCCAAACCGGCCGCCCTGGCGCCATCGGTCCAACTCGTCGAAGAGATGCTCGACGAACACGGCAAGCACGTGCCGCAGAAACTTCGCGACAGCGCACAACGAATCCTCGACGACCTGAAGAGGGATGCCGCCAGGTGAGGCGTTTCGGAAATCATCTCTGAGTCTGACGCACTATGCGTGGGCCCTGTGCGACTGGCCGCCGCAGGTACGCAGCAGCCACTCGCGCAGCACCGCGAAAAACTCCTCCCTTGCCGCTCGTTCCTGCCAGGGGTGGTGGCCGCAACGGGCCAGTTCGTGGTACTCCAGTTGTGGAATCAAGGGGCGCAGGCCGTCGCGGATCATCGGCCCCGGATGCGGGTCGTGCGAGCCGTGCAGCATCAGCACGGGCGACCGGATGGCCGCAAAGGCCGCCGGGTAGACGCCCTCGCCCTGGAGCCGCAACATGTCCTGCCAGGTCTGTTCATGGCCTGCGGCGTCGAAAGGCTCGCGTTCGTCGGGCGCCGTGCCCGCGTCGGCCGCCGGATCGTCGCCCTCGACCGGGTCGAAGGCGTAGAGCCGCTCCATGATCCTGCCCATGGCCGCCGTGCGCGCGCCGGGGTCGGCGATCTCCTCGGCCAGCCGGTCCAGTTGTCTCTTGACGTCGGCCGTCGTGCGCTCGGCGACGATCTCGCGCAGGCGTGCCCTGGCCGCCGGATCGAATGTGCCGCACCCCACCAGCACCAGCGGCCCGGCCTCATCCGGATGGGCCGCCGCCCAGGCCAGCACGAGCATTGCGCCCCAGGAGTGACCCACCAGCGCCGGCCGCACTCCGTCACCACAGGATTCCACCACTTCCTGAAGGTCCGCCACGTGCTGCGCCACCGTCAGCGGCGGGCCGCCGGCGACGCTGCGACGCTGAAACGGTTCGATCGCGCGAAACCGGTCGGCCAGCCCGCGAGCCACGGCAGCCACCGAGCCGACCGCCGCCGGCCCGCCATGAACCACGATGACCCTCGGCCCAACCGCGCCGTACGTGCGAACTCTCATGTGTCGATCCGATTTCCCCGCCGCCCGAGCGGCGGCTCTCCGAGCCGCGCGTGCCGCGCCCCGCGCCGGCAGGCCGCCCGACCGCCGCGACACTGACGGCTCAGGCGACACGATCCACGGGTTGTGGGTGGGAGGTGACCTGCCTCGTCACCATTCGCGGTCCCTGTACCACTGAAACGCCACAAGGCCTTTTCACCGTGGCACGGGCATCTTGCCCGTGCGTCGCAGGGCCATCCTGGCCCTGCAAAACGCCGTTCTTTCGTGGGCTTCGCTGCCAATGTCACGATGTGCGTTGGAGCCCTACCAGGTGTGCCGCAGCGCGTCGCCCCATTCGCCGCAGTACCACCGCTGCCCATCCGGCATGATCGAAAGCGGGGGCGTCCAGGTCATCCTGGCGAACAGCCCGTCCGGGCCGCCGCTACCGGCCGTCTGCGACAACACAGGAGGCTCCCAGGCCGCCATCGCGCACAACAGCAGCACGATGGCCATGGCCACCGCGAAGGCGCCAAAGGATTCGACGAAGCGTTTCACGGAACACCCTCCTGCCGGCGGACTGCGGCCCGGTGCGGGCGCAGAGCACCGCTCATCCCCTCATATCGGCCGTTCGCCGTCGGAACTTGAGGCGCTCCCCGGCGAAGCCATGGCCCCCGCCGGCCTCACCACCGGCTGAACCACGGGCTGACCCGCCGATCCGGTCCAGACCTCGGCCTCGATCCCGTACACGCGACGGATCGACTCGGCCGTCACGACCTCGCGCGGGCCACCGGCCACCTCCACCCTGCCCTCTTTCAGCAGCACCAGCCGATCGCACAGCGCCGCCGCCACGTTCACGTCGTGACCCACGCACAGGCACGCCTTCCCCTGCTCGTGGGCCAGCCGCCGCAGCAACTCGTACAATTCATACTGATGCCGAATGTCCAGAAACGAGGCTGGCTCGTCGAGCACCAGCAGCGGCGACTCCTGGACCAGCGCCCGGGCCAGCATCACGCGCTGCCGCTCACCGCCGCTGAGCTCGTCCAGCATCGTGTCGGCAAACCGTCCGGCATCCACACAGTCCAGCGCCGATCGGGCCCGGGCACGGTCGTCCTCCGTCTCGAACCCCAGCGCCCCCATGTGCGGGCTGCGGCCCATCAGCACCGCCTCCATCGCCGTGAACGCGAAGGCCGCGCGGCTCTCCTGCGGCAGGTAGGCCACCTGCCGGGCGTACTCCCGCCGCCGCTGTCGCAGCGCGTCGCGACCGTCCACCACGATCCGGCCCGACCCACCCTCCAGCAGCCGCATCACCAGCTTGATGAGCGTGCTCTTGCCGCTGCCGTTGGGACCGAGCAGCCCCACCAGTTCCCCGCGGGCCACCTCCAGCGACACGTCGTGCAGTTCGAACCGTCCGGGTCCGTAGCTGAACGACACGCGATCCACCCTGAGCATCGGCCCGGCCGGAGTCGTTGTCATAGGACGCCTCCCCGGATCCCACGGCCGCAGACCAGCAGAAGCACGAAGAACGGCACGCCGCACATCGCCGTCACGATGCCCACCGGCAGCCCCCCGCCGACCTCGTAGGGAACCAGGAGCACCAGGCGGTGAGCCACCGTCAGGAAGACCGCGCCGCCGAACACGCTCAGCGGCACCAGCAGCCGGTGGTCGCTGCCGAATGCCATGCGCACCAGGTGCGGCACGATCAGGCCGACGAACCCGATGGGCCCGGCCAGACTGACCGAGATGCCGGCCAGCAGCGACGCCACGACGAACGCCGTCCGGCGGTGTCGCTGGACGTCGAGCCCCAGGCTGGCGGCCACGTCTTCGCCGAAGGCCAGCAGGTTGAATCCCCTGGCCTGCCAGACGAACACAGCCAGCCCCGCCATGACCACGACGGCCGCCACGGCCAGTTCGCCGCGCTGGTCGCGCGGGCTGCCCAGGCCGCCCATGAGCCAGAAAATCAGTTCGTTGCGCAGCCGGTCGCCGGCCAGAGCCACGGCGAGCATGATCGCCGCCGAGAAAAACGCACTGGCCACCACGCCCGTCAGAATCAACCGGTACGGGTCCAGCCGCCCGCGACGCTGGGCAATCAGATACACGACCGCAATTACCGCCAGGGCCATCAGGAACCCGCACACCCCAGGCAGGCTCACCGTGCCGCCCAGCGGCAGGCGCAGGTAGAGCCACGCCGGCGGCAGCACCAGCGTCCCCAGAATGACGCCGAGGCTGGCCCCCCCGCTGACGCCGAGAATGTACGGATCGGCCAGAGGGTTGCGCAGCAGCGCCTGAAACGCCGCGCCGCTGACCGCCAGAGCCGCCCCCACCAGCGACGCCGTGACGACTTCCCCGATGCGCCCGTCGAGCATCTGCCGCTGCACCGCTCCGCCCACGCCGAAGATGTTCACCGGACCGATCGTCAGCGCCGCCGCCGCAACGACCAGCCATGCGGCCGCGGCCACAAGAACCACCACGACGTATCGACGAGCGGTCAGCGTCACAGGGCCCCTCCCCCGGCGTCCCCCGCCGCCGCTGGACACACTGACGTTTGGGGGCCGTACCGTGGCATGGGCATCCTGCCCATGAGTGGCAGGGGCATCTTGCCGCTGCTTCCCCAGGACGTTGATGTTCCCGCCGCCGCTTCGCCGTGGAGCGTCCGTTCCAGCAGTTCTGCCGCATCGGCCATGCGCGGGCCGGGGATCGTCAGATACGCCTCGCGGAGCACCACCACGCGCCCCGACGCCACAGCCGGAATCGTCGGCCATCGCATCCACGGCTCGCGGTACTGCTCGTCCGTGAGCCCGGGAGCGATGTCGCCCGGCGCACTGATCAGAATCGCCTCGATGGGCCACTGCGACACCTTCTCGAAATGCACGCGCGGGTACCCCTCGGCCTCGACGACGTTCTCGCCGCCGGCCGCGTCGAGCAGCTCGGAAACGAACGTCCCGCGGCCAATCACGCTCACCTGGTTGCCCTCGCCCAGAACGCTCGGGAACACCATCAGCGTCCGCACCCTCGGCAAGGACGCCGTCCGCCGCCGCACGGCCTCCAGCCGCTCGCGAAGCCCGTCGGCCAGGGCCGACGCCCGGTCGGCCGCCCCCACTTCCGCGCCCAGCACCTCGATGGTCTCGTACACCTGCTGCACGGTGTCCGTCGGCGGGGCGATGCAGCGAATGCCCGCGGCCGTCAGCCGCCCGTAGCTGTCGGCCTTCGACGTGTTGAAGATCACCAGGTCCGGATGAACGGCCAGCAGTTCCTCGACCCGGACGTCCGTGTAGCTGCCGTAGGCCGGCAGCATCAGGGCCCGCGGCGGATAGCGACAATAGATGCTCCGCCCGACGACGCGGTCTCCCGCACCCAGGGCGAACAGGATTTCCGTGGCGCTGGGCACCAGGCTCACGACCGTCCGCTCGGCCGGCGGCCGGGGCGACAGCGCGCGCTCCTCCGTGCAGCCCGTCGCCGCCAATGCGACAACAGCCGCCCACGCCGCCGACAATGCCGCACGGCCACAGAGGGGCAACCCATGAACGCTCATGACCGAGAGTCTAGGGGGGAGTCGAAAAAAAGTCAAAAGCGATCCGTGCCGCGGCGAAATGCCGGGAAGACCCGACGGCGACCATGCGTTGTCTGAACGACGCACGGTCGCATGCACAGCACCGCGAGTTGCACCGATCTGCGACCGTGCGTGGCGGTGGTTTCGGTTGGGGCGCTTGGGTGATGCGGACCGACCCTGAGCCCGGCGCCAGGGCTCGGCGCCGCAACCTATGGTGCGAGGCGGCGGGGTGTGCCGTGGACGTTTCCACGGCCCCCCGCCCGCCATAATGTCGCACGCCCGGCGCCTCACACATGCGGGGTGCATTAACGTTTTGGGGAAGCAGGGGCAAGATGCCCCTGCCACTCATGGGCAGGATGCCCATGCCACGGTACAGCCCGCAAA
Source organism: Phycisphaerae bacterium (assembly GCA_012729015.1). GTDB lineage: Bacteria > Planctomycetota > Phycisphaerae > FEN-1346 > JAACEH01 > JAAYDY01. The sequence continues at coordinate 88,352 of JAAYDY010000001.1, forward strand.
ACGTTAATGCACCCCAACATGCGAATCGCCTTGACCCGCCGCCCAACACCCGGGTATAGTCGCAGTGTGTCGCCGCGTCGTCCACGCGACGGCGCCTCTGCACGCGGCTGCCATCGTTCTGCGGCCGTCGAACGCCCGGCCCTCCGTGGGATGCGACCATGCTCAAACGCCGCCTGACCCTGTTTCGGCTCTTCGGCATCCCCGTCCGACTCGGCGTCTCGTGGCTCATCCTGTTCGCCGTGGTCTTCGTGGGGCTGGCCCAATCGTACTACACAGACTCGTTTGGGCTCTCCAGCCGCCAGATCTATCTGATGTCACTCGTCGCCACGATCCTCTATCTCGGCTCGCTCCTGATGCACGAGTTCGGCCACGCCCTGGCCGCCAAGGCCTTCGACGTGCCGGTGCTCTCGGTCGAACTGTTCGCCCTCGGCGGCGTGGCGCGCATGGGCGGATTCACCCGACGCCCTCGCGACGAATTCGTCATGGCCGCCGCCGGACCGACCGTGTCGCTGATTCTGGCCGTCCTGTTCGCCATGGCGGCAGCGGCCAGCGTCTTCGTCCTGCAACTGCCCCCGGTCATCGTCGATCTCTGGCAAAAGGTGGCCTTGTTCAATACGGCGATCATGCTCTTCAATCTCCTGCCGGCCTATCCCCTGGACGGCGGGCGACTGCTCCAGGGGCTGCTCTGGTGGCTCACCGGCCGCAGGACACTTGCGGCCGGCATTGCCGCCGCGGTGGGATTCCTCCTGGCTGCCGCCCTGGGTGCCGTCGGCCTGTTCTTCCTGCTGACCCAGGGCCTGAACATCGGCACCGTCTGGCCGATCGCCCTGGGCGGGTTCGTGGCCACGGCCGCCCTCGGGGCCTACCGCGCCACCCGGAACGTCGACCGCATGAGCGCCATGACCGCCGGGCAGGCCGTCGATCCGAACGTACAGACCATCGACGCCGCGGCGTCGGCCGATCCGGCCAGCCCCGTCGTCGTACAGACCACCCTGCCCTTGGTGCTCGTGCTGGACGACCAGCACCGTGCCGCAGCCGTCATGGTCCCGCCCGGCAACCCCCGCCACGTTCCCGGTGCCGACAGCGACTGGCCTACGGCCCTCATCGAACCGAATCGCCGCGTGGCCGATTCCTCGCCCCTCCTGGAGGCCGTGGACCGCATGGGCCGCATGAACACCTTCTGGCTCGTCGTCGAGGACGCCCAGGGCCGCTACGTGGGCACCGTCACGACGCCCGGCCTGCGTCAGATGATGCAACGGCAAGGCCGCGTTTTCCCTTGACCGTCAAGCCGATACGACTATCATAGTGTTCCGCGAATCAGGCACGTGGGAGAATGTGGCGCTATGGCCAACCGGAAAGTGACTTGGCGTTCTGACGCTCGGAACGGGTCCCGGCCGGCCGTGCGCCGCATCATCGTCATCGTACCCGGTCCCTCCGGGGCGTGACGCCACGCTTCAACCGCTCAAACCCCGGAGGCGACCCAACCAGGTGCTTCGGGGTTTTTTCGTGTCCTGACACGACGTTCGTTCCAAGCGAGGCGGCCCCTGCGGCCGAAAGACATATGACAAAGCTCGTCACATACGATACGACGCTCCGCGACGGCGCCCAGACCGAAGGCGTCTCCTTCAGCCTCGACGACAAACTCCTGATCGCCCGGAGGCTCGACCTGCTGGGCATCGACTACATCGAGGGCGGCTTCCCTCAGTCCAACGCCAAGGACGAGGCCTTTTTCCGTGAGCTGAAGCACCAACCCCTGAACCATGCACGCGTTACGGCGTTCGGCATGACCCGCCGCGCCGGCACGCGAGCGTCGGACGACGCCGGCCTGGCCGCCCTGGTGGCCGGCGAAACGCCCGCCTGCGCCCTGGTCGGCAAGTCCTGGGACTTCCATGTCACTGGGGCCCTGAGGGTCTCCCTCGATGAGAACCTGAAGATGATCGCCGAGTCCGTCGGTTATCTGAAGAGCCGCGGCCGCGAGGTGCTCTTCGATGCCGAGCACTTCTTCGACGGCCACAAGGCCAACCCCGACTACGCGATGCGTTGCCTCCAGGCCGCCGCCGAGGCCGGGGCCGACTGGCTTGTCCTCTGCGACACCAACGGCGGCACCCTGCCCCAGGACATCGAGGCCGCGGTGCGCGAGGTCCGGAGCCGGTTTTCTGTGCCGGCCGGCATCCACACCCATAACGACACCAGCCTGGCCGTGGCCGCCTCGCTGGCCGCCGTAGCCGGCGGCGCCACCCAGATCCAGGGCACCATCAACGGCCTGGGCGAGCGTTGCGGCAACGCCGACCTCTGCGCCTGTATCGCCAATCTGCAATTGAAGCTCGGCTACGACCTGTTGCCGGCCGAGCACCTGCGCCGCCTGACCGAAACGTCGCGGTTCGTCTACGAAATCGCCAACCTGAACCTCGTGCCGAACCAGCCGTACGTCGGCACCAGCGCGTTCGCCCACAAGGGCGGCATGCACGCCTCGGCCATGGCCCGCGACACGCGCAGCTACGAGCACGTGACGCCCGACCTGGTGGGCAACACCCGGCGCATCCTCATCAGCGAACTGGCCGGTGCAAGCAACGTCGCCCTGAAGGCCCGCAAGTTCAACGTCCAGGACGACAAGGCCCTCATGGCCCGCCTGCGCGACCGCGTCCAGCAGATGGAAAGCGAAGGCTACCAGTTCGAGGCCGCCGAGGCGTCGTTCGAGATGCTCTTGCGGCGCGAGATCGGCCAGCAGACCCGCTTCTTCGACCTCGACAACTACCACGTCAACATCTACAAGGACAACGGCGACCAGCCGGTCACCGTGGCCACGGTGAAGATCAGCATCAACGGCCGCTCCGAGCACCACGTGGCCGAAGGCGACGGTCCGGTCAACGCCCTCGACGCCGCCCTGCGCAAGGCCCTGCTCGGCGACTACCCGAACCTGTCGCAGATGCACCTGGCCGACTACAAGGTCCGCGTCATCAACTCCCAGGCCGCCACGGCCGCCAGGGTCCGCGTCACGATCGAGTCCAAAGACCAGGACGAGCACTGGGGCTCCGTCGGCGTCTCGGAGAACATCATCGACGCCTCGTGGCAGGCCCTGACCGATTCCATCGAGTACAAACTCTTGAAAGACCGCGAGGCCGCCGGGAAGAAGTGACCGCCGCACCGCGACGCCAACGCACGGAGAAATGCGAGCAGAACATGAACCAGACACAGACGCCCGACCTTCCGCCGCAATACGACCCCGCAGGCTTCGAGGCCCAGGTGAGGGCCCTGTGGGATCGCGGCAGCTACTTCCACGCCGATCCCGCCGCGCGCGGCGAGCCCTACACCATTGTCATTCCCCCGCCGAACGTCACCGGCGCGCTGCACATGGGCCACGGCCTGGACAACACGCTCCAGGATATCCTGATCCGCTGGCGACGCATGCAGGGCCGCAACACCCTCTGGATGCCCGGCACCGACCATGCCGGCATCGCCACGCAGACCGTCGTCGAGAAACGCATCCTCGCCGAGGAAGGCAAAACCCGGCACCAGGTGGGCCGCGAGGCCCTCGTCCGCCGCATCTGGCAATGGAAAGACCAGTACGAGGCCCGCATCACCGGCCAGCTCAAGAGCATGGGCTGCTCGTGCGACTGGCAGCGGCAACGGTTCACGCTCGACGACCTGTGCGCCCGGGCCGTGCGGCACACGTTTTTCCGCCTGTTCCGCGACGGCCTGATCTATCGCGGCAAGCGGCTCGTCAACTGGGACCCCGCCACCGAGACCACCCTGGCCGACGACGAGGTCGAATACGAAACCGTCCACAGCCATTTCTGGCACATACGCTATCCGCTGAGTGATGGCTCCGGACACGTCATCGTCGCCACCACGCGGCCCGAGACCATGCTGGGCGACACCGCCGTGGCCGTCAACCCGCAGGACCCGCGGTACCAGGCCCTCATCGGCCGCACGGTCAGGCTCCCCCTCATGGACCGCGACATCCCGATCATCGGCGACGACTACGTGGATCGCCAGACGGGCACCGGGTGCCTGAAAGTCACGCCCGCCCACGACTTCAACGACTGGGCCATCGGCCAGCGGCACCAGTTGCCCGCGATCAACGTCCTGGAGCCCAACGGCACGATCAACGCCGACGGCGGCAAGTACGCCGGCCTGGACCGGTTCGAGGCCCGCAAGCGCATCGTGGCCGACCTGGAGGCCCTCGGCCTGGTCGAGAAGATCGAGGACTACACCCACGAAGTCGGCCACAGCTACCGCAGCCATGTCCCCATCGAGCCGTACCTGTCGGACCAGTGGTACGTGTCGGTCAAGGACGAAAAGCACAACCTCGCCCAGGCCGCCTCCGAGGCGGTCTCCAGCGGCCGCGTCCGATTCCACCCCGACCGCTACGCCCAGACGTACCTGTCGTGGCTCGAGAATCTGCGCGACTGGCCCATCAGCCGCCAACTCTGGTGGGGACACCGCATCCCCATCTGGTACGCCCCGGCCGAGGTGACCGACGAGCAGATGCAGAAGGCGTTCGGCGGCCGATCCGACGTGGCCTGCCGCCGCGATACCGAGAGCGGCACGTGGTACGTCTGCCCGTGCGAAGGCGAGCTCTCCGGCGACGAGCTGGGCAACGGCGTAACGTTGCAGCAGGACCCCGACGTCCTCGACACGTGGTTCTCCAGCGCCCTGTGGCCGCACTCGACGCTTGGCTGGCCCGAGGCGACCGACGAGTTGAAGCGCTACTACCCGACGAGCACGCTCGTGACGGCCCGCGAGATCATCACGCTGTGGGTCTCGCGCATGGTCATGATGGGCCTCTACAATGTCGGCGACGTGCCGTTCACCGACGTCTTCATCCACGCCGTGATCCTCGACGGCAAGGGCCAGCGGATGAGCAAGTCCAAGGGCAACGGCATCGACCCCGTGGACATCATCGCCGCCTACGGGGCCGACGCCATGCGGTTCACCCTGGCTCAGATGACCACCGAGAGCCAGGACATCCGCATGCCCGTCGAGAAAGACGACCAGGGCCGCCTCACGAGTTCCCGGTTCGACATCGGCCGCAACTTCTGCAACAAGTTCTGGAACGCCGCGCGGTTCGCTTTCCTGAACCTGGCCGAGTTCAGCAACGAACCGCTGGACCGCTCGCACCTGCTGCTGGAAGACCGGTGGATTCTGTCGCGGCTGACCGGCACGGTGGCCGAGGCCACGGCCGCCCTCGAAGGATTCCGGTTCCACGACTGCATCGAGACGGTCTACAACTTCTTCTGGAGCGACTTCTGCGACTGGTACCTGGAAATCACCAAGCCGCGCATGCGCGAGGCGGCCACGCGGGCCGTGCCGCAGAAGATCCTGGCCTACGCCCTGGACCGCCTGCTGCGACTGCTCCACCCCTTCGTGCCGCACATCACCGAGACCCTGTGGCAGCACCTGAACGCCCTGGTGCCGGACCGCTCGCTCGACGCCGAGGCCCCTGCCCCGGCCGCGGCGGCCTGCACCGTGGCCCCCTGGCCCGAACCCGTGGCCGCGTTCCGCGACGCTGACGCCGAGACCGACTTCGCCCTCGTGCAAGCCACCATCCGGGCCATTCGCAACATCCGCGCCCGCATGGGCATCGCGCCGCGGACGCCCCTGGCCGCCGCCATCAAGGCCGCACCCGACGCCGTCGCACGCCTCCTCGCCGCCGCCGACACGATCAGCCATCTGGCCGTGCTCGATTCCGTCGCCGCCGCCGTCGACACGGCCAAGCCGCCCGCCTCGGCCACCGAAGTCGTCGAGGGCGTCGAGGTCTACGTGCCGCTGGCCGGCGTCATCGACCTGGAGACCGAGCGCGAGCGGCTGCGCAAACGCATCGCCGAGCAGGAGAAGTTCCGCGACGGCAGCCAGAAGAAGTTGTCGAACGAGAACTTCGTCGCCCGCGCGAAACCAGAGGTGGTTCAGGCCGAGCGCGACCGCCTCGACAAGATCAACGCCGAACTGGCCGCCCTGTTGGCGAACCTCAAGGACCTGGAGTAGTCCGCACGGCCGGCTCGCCGCAGCTCCCGAGCCCCGTCAGGCATGGCCGTCGTCGTACCGTGGCACGGGCATCCTGCCCGTGAGTCCCAGGGGCATCTTGCCCCTGGCCGTCCCGTCAGGCACGCCGAATCCCCCGACACCTCCGCGTGGCTGCCCCTCGACGGTGCTCGGGAACTACGTCAAGCAGCCACCCTACGCGCCGGGTGCCGTGCCTGCCCCGCCAGGCATGCCGAATGGCCTGACCCCTCCCTGCGCCGGGCACGCCTTTTCGAGTTGACCGCGGCACCAGGACGGGTACTATCTCGATGGGGGACGTTTCCTGCCGACGGCTTCCCGCGTCGGCTCAGAGAATTGCGCTGGAGCAGCGTGCCATGAGTTCCGATCTTGGGCCGCACGTCTCGGCCCGGTTTCCCGACCTCGAGGGCAAGACCGTCATCGTCACCGGAGCCAGTCGCGGCATCGGTCGCCACGTGGGCCTCTTCTGCGGGCGACAGGGCATGGACGTGGTCCTCGCCGGACGGTCGGCCGACCTGGGCGAAGCCGTGGCCGCCGAGGTCCGCGCCGCCGGAGCCCGGTGCGAATGGGTCACCGGCGACGTCTCCGATCAGGCCGTCGCCTGCGAGGTCGTCGCCACGGCGGTCCGCGCCTTCGGCCGCCTCGATCTGCTGGTCAACAACGCCGCGTGGAAGGGCGGCCGCTCGTTTCTCGACCTCGACGAGGACGTCTACCATCGCAGCTTCGAGAAGAACCTGCGGATGGTCTACCTGATGAGCCGCCTCGCCGGCCGCCACATGGCCGACCACGGCGGCGGATCGATCATCCACCTTTCCTCGGTCGGCGGTCTGAGGGCCCATCGCGGCACGCCCGGCTACGACGCCTCCAAGGGCGCCATCGACGCCCTCACCCGGGCCATGGCCCTGGACCTCGCGCCGCACCGCATCCGCGTCAACGCCGTGGCCCCCGGCTTCACGCCCGACGACCCCGTCCGCCTCAGCCATGCCGATTCCGTCCGCAGCAAGGCCGCCGGCATTCCGCTCGGACGCGAGGGCACCGGCGAAGAAGTGGCCGCCGTGGTCGCCTTCCTCGCCTCCGACGCCGCCGCCTACATCACCGGGCAGATTCTCTACGTCGACGGCGGCCTGACCGCGCAGCTCACGCCGCCCGGCATCAACATCTGACACAAGGAGTGCAATCCATGGCTCATTTGAAAATCGAAGCGGTACAGTGTCACCTGACCCAGCCCGACACGCAGCGCCTGATCGTGGTCAAGGTGCTCACCAGCGAGCCCGGCCTCTACGGCCTCGGCTGCGCGACGTTCACCCAGCGGCACATGGCCGTCAAGGCCGCCGTCGATCACCACATCGGCCCGTTTGTCGTCGGCAAAGACCCGCGAAACATCGAAGACCTGTGGCAATCGGCGATGGTCAATGGCTACTGGCGCAACGGCCCGGTTCTGAACAACGCCATCAGCGGCGTGGACATGGCCCTCTGGGACATCCAGGGCAAGCTCGCCGGCGTGCCGTGCTACCAGCTCTGGGGCGGCAAGTCGCGCCCGGCGGCGGCCGTCTACGTGCATGCCGGCGGCCGGACGCCCGCCGAGGTGGTCGAAGGCGTGCGGCGATGGACCGACCAGGGTTTCCGACACGTCCGCTGCCAGTTGGGCGGCTACGTGGGTCAGGGCGCGCAGCACGTGAGGCCCGACGGCGCCCCCGACGGCGCCTACTTCGACGCTCGCGAGAAGCTGCACTCGATTCCCGCCCTGTTCGAGGCCCTGCGGAACGAACTCGGCGACAGCGTCGAACTGCTGCACGACGTGCACGAACGCCTGGCCCCCATCGATGCCGTGTACCTGGCCAAGGCGCTCGAACCGTACCGGCTGTTCTTCCTGGAAGACCTGCTGGCGCCCGAGGATATCGACTGGTTCCGCCAGATTCGAGCCGTCTGCGCCACGCCCATCGCCATGGGCGAACTGTTCAACCACCCGCGGGAGATCACGCCCCTGGTGAGCGAGCGGCTGATCGACTTCATCCGCGTCCACCTGTCGCAGATCGGCGGCCTGACGCCGGCCCTGAAACTGTCGCACCTGTGCGAGGCCTTCGGCGTCCGGACCGCCTGGCACGGCCCGGCCGACGTGTCGCCGGTCGGCATGGCCGCCGCCGTCCATCTGGACGTCGCCATGCACAACTTCGGCATTCAGGAATGGTCGTTCCGCAAGGACCGCGAACTGGAGATCTTCCCCGGCATGCCCGAGGTGCGCAACGGCTACGCCTACCCGAACGACCGGCCGGGCCTGGGCATCGATTTCGACGAGACCCTGGCCGCCAAGTGCCCGTGCGACAACGATAACCCCACCTGGACCGTCAGCCGCCTCCCCGACGGCACCCTCTGGCGTCCGTGAGCGCGGAGTACGCGGATCGGCCAGATGAAACCACGAGCGAGCGTCGGGGTGGCCGGACGGGTGGCCTGTCGCCGGGCGGCCTCGTCGGGTGACGCGATGCGGAATCCCAGGAACAACCACTCATGCCAACCGCGCCATGACATACTCTTAGCTGTCCACATGCCCGACCCTCAAGGAGATAAGTATGGTGCCCGGAATTCCCGTGTGTGCCGGGCGGGGATGTGTCATATTGGCATAAAGGAAAGCCCGGCAACGGTGCCGGCAGAGGACAAACGGGAAATGTCGGCTTGAGCTGAAGGTGGACCATGACGAACAACTGTGCTGCGCGGCTGGTGTGGGCGGGCCTGGCGTTGGGGCTGATCGCGGGCTGCGGACCGGCACCGTGGCAGGCGAGTTCGCCGCGGGTGGAGTTGGCGGAGGTGGCCCCGTATGAACCGGTCGCGCCCTCGGCGGACCTGGCTGCGGCGGCCCGGAAGCAACTGTGGTCGCACGAGCCCGAGGAGAAGGCGCGCGACGAGTGGCTGACCACGCTGACCGTCGAAGAGAAGCAGTCGCTGTTCTGGCGCTTCCTGGCCGACGGATTCAGTGACATACGGATCGAGCTTTCGCTGGCCCGCGAGGGCACCGCCACCGCCACTTCGCGCGTCCTGTATTCGGGCACCGGCTGGCTCTGCCGCTCACTCGGCGTCGAGGCGGTGCCCGTCCTGCTGGCTGGCCTGCGCGACAGCAACGCCGACGTGCGATTCCGGACTTGCCTGGTGGCCGGCGGCGTGGGCTGGCTACTCCAGGACGCAGGCCGGCTCGATCCCCGGTTCGCCACTCTTATCGACCGCCTGGTGACCCTGGCCGCCGAGGGTCCGTCCGAGGCCGACCGCAGGGCCGCCCTCGACGCCTTGGAACAGTACCACGGACGCATCGCCCCGTGGGTGCACCGCCTGGCGCTGCTGCTCGGAGATCCGTCGCCGGAGATTCGCCGCTCGGCCGCCTGGACGATGCGGCAGTGTGGCCCCGCGGCAGTGCTCCACATCGACCCCATGCTGGCCCAGTTCGACATCCGCGCACAGACGCCGCAGGAGGCCAGCACCGTCTGGCCACCATCGCCCGGATCCTCCGACCAGGTGATCTACGAGGTTGACAGGATCGGCCCGGACGCCAACATCGCCGCTTGGATCATGTACGACATGCACTGGGCGCCGCAGGACGCGGGCCTCAGGGTCCTCTCGTGCATCCGCGACGAGGCCAACGCGGAGCCTCTGAACTATATCATTCCATACTTACCAGGGACGCCGGCGGTGACCGAGGCACTCCTCGGCCTCCCGCCGGGTCGCCAGGGAATAGGCTCGAGGGGCCTGCTTTGGGTCCAGAACCATGCCGCCGGCGATCGCCGCTTCATCAGGCCGCTGCTGGCCGCCATGGTCGAAGATTGGCACTCCGCCGCGAACCGGCAGCAAAAGGACGCCGAGGAGTCCGGCAAGGCGCCGCCCACCGAGCCCGTCTACGAATCGTGCTGGGAAACGCCGGAACTGGCCAAGACGCTGATTGCCGTGGGCCGCGGCGACAAGGAACTGGCCGCCACGCTGGCAGCTCTGCTGGACGGGCCGGCGCCGCCCGAGGCGCAGCCGTATGTGGCTTGGGCGCTCTCGGAAGCGAGCGGCAACCCTGCCCTGCTGGTCGACGGGCTGATCCGCATCCTCGACGCCCCCGACCCGAAGGCCTACTCCTGGGACCGCGTGATGGACCTGCTGGCCGAGGTGGATCCCACCCAGTCCGAGCGGCTGCGACCGTATCACGCGAGGCTGGCCGCCATGGCCGAAAGCGGCAACGGCGGCTTCGGCTACTTCATGCTCACCGGCGACGTAGGTCCCCTGGAGAAGCAGTGCCGCGACGACATCGACAGGAGCACACGCAGGCACAGCATCAGCCACGTTCTCACGTACTCCATCTTCCACTATGGGGCTGTGGCCGCGCCGCTGGCCGCGAAGATGATTCGCCTGATGGAGACCGGCACGGCGCATGAGAAGCACGACGTGGCCGCCGCCCTGGTCGCCGTCGGGCCGACACCGGAGACGCGGGGCACCGCGGCGTCCCTGCGGACCCTCGTCGAGGGCTTCAAGCCGCAGTCGCGCGTGGCCCCAGCCATGGCCCTGTGGAGCTGCTGCGGCCGGAGCGACGAGGCCGTGGACATCTTGGTGCCGCTGCTGGAGGACCATGGCTGGGCAACGACGCACGCCTCGTGGGCCCTGGGACAGATGGGGCGCGACGCGCGGTCAGCGCTGCCACGCCTCCGGAACCTGGCCCGCAGCCGGAACGCGGCCTATGCCAGGTGGGCCAGCGAGGCCGTGGCCCTGATCGAAACGGAACTGTCGCGGAAGGTCACCCCCAGAGCGGTGTACGAGGAACTCGGGTCGGCCAACTACCTCGTATCGATCCGGGCGTTGCGGCATTTCAAGGACATGGGCCGGTCGGCCGCCCCGGCGGTTCGCGGTTGCCTGGAGCGCGAGGCGACGAACCGGTTGCCCGGGGCGCTGGCCCGCCAGCAGGCCCGGGCCCGGCAGGTGCTGGCGTTGCTGGCGGGGGAGTAGTGCAGGAATTGCCTTGAGGGGCGCGGCGGGTGGCCGGGTCGAGCTTCCGTGCCACGGCGGGTCTCTGCCCGCCGTGCCGATTCGGGGCGACCCCTCCGTCCGCAGGTCCATTCAGGCGACCCGCCCCCGGCGCGCCGCGGCGATCAGGCTCTGAAATGCTCGGCCACGCGATCGGGCGTGGGGGTGGTGATGACGCCGCGCTCGGTGATGATGCCGGCAATGTACTTCGCCGGCGTCACGTCGAAGGCGGGGTTGTAGACCTTGCATCCGACCGGAGCCGTGCGGCGGCCGAAGCCTTCGGCGACCTCGTCGCCGCTACGTTGCTCGATAGGGATGCCGCTGCCGTCGGGCAACGAGAAGTCGAAGGTGCTGGACGGCGCGGCGACGTAGAACGGAACGCCGTGCTCGCGGGCCAGGATCGCCACGCCGTAGGTGCCGATCTTGTTGGCCGTGTCGCCGTTGGCGGCAATGCGGTCGGCGCCGACGACGACCATCTGCACACGGCCTTCCTTCATGACCTGGGCGGCCATGTTGTCGCAGAGGAGCGTCACGTCGATGCCGTTCTGCATGAGTTCCCACACCGTGAGCCGCGCGCCCTGCAAAAGCGGCCGCGTCTCGTCGGCATAGACCTTGAATCGCTTGCCTTGCTCGTGGGCGCTGTAGAGAACGGCCAGGGCGGTGCCGTAATCGGCCGTGGCCAGGCCGCCCGCGTTGCAGTGGGTGAGCACGCCGCCGCCGTCGGGCACCAGGGGGGCGCCGTGGCGGCCGATCGCGCGGCACATGGCGGCATCCTCGTCGCGAACGGCCTTGGCCTCGCGGCACAGGGCGTTCAGAATCCGCGCCGTCCCCTGGCCGCGCAGGGCCGCCGCCCGCGCCTTCATCCGATCCAGGGCCCAGAACAGGTTCACCGCCGTCGGGCGGCTCGTGGCCAAGTAGTCGGCCACCTCGGCCAGCTTCGCAAACAGTTCCGCCTCAGGGGCTTGCGGCGGGACGTCGCGAACGCCGACCACCACGCCCATGGCCGCCGCGATGCCGATGGCCGGCGCGCCACGGACCTTCAGTCGCGTGATGGCGTCCCAGACCGCCTCCACCGAATCGCAGGTAACGATCCGCACTTCGCCCGGCAACAGCGTCTGGTCGATAATCCGCAGACGGCCGTCGAGGCCGCCTTCCCAGGTGACAGTAGGCACAGGCATGTACTTATCCCTTCGGACGATTGTCTTTTTCGCTTCCCTGGCGGGCCAGAGCGGCTTTGTAGTCGCTCACGCGGCGGCGCATGGCGGGATCCTTGACGCCGAGAATCTGAACGGCCAGGATCGCGGCGTTCTTCGGGCCGCTCTTGCCGGCGGCCACCGTGGCCACGGGGACGCCCGTGGGCATCTGGACGGTCGATAGCAGGCTGTCCAGTCCGCCCATGAGGTCGCTGGGCACGGGCACGCCGATGACCGGCAGAGGCGTCAGACTGGCGATGACACCGGCCAGGTGGGCCGCGCCGCCCGCCGCGGCAATCACCACGGCAACGCCCCGGTCGGCCAGCGTTCGGGCGTACTCGTGGGCCAGTTCCGGCGTCCGGTGGGCGCTGACGATGCGGACCTCGTGCGGCACATTGAACTGGTCCAGCATGTCGGTGGCGGCCTTCATCAGGGGCAGATCGCTGTCGCTGCCCATCACAACGCTGACCAGGGGCGAGTTGCTCTGCGGCATGGGCGGACCTCCAAGGAATCGATGGAACTACCAGACCAGTAGAACCACACTATAACCGGCCCTGTCGCTCCATGTCAACGCCGCGCGCCGCACAAACGGGCCAATTCCCGCCTCGCCCAGCCGCAGCCGGACCGTCCAGGCAAATCTTCCGTCCGCAGAGCGGCGATTCACTTGACAATTCGGCAGAATGTTGTATTTTATCAACGTACCGGGGTTGCATTTCGCCGACACGCTCGATGAGGTTTGTCAACGTGAGTGTTGTGGTCTAACGCCGATGGGGTCGCGCGCGGCCTTCTGGGCTGTCGGTCCGTGGTCTGGCCGTCCGCGATATCAGCGTCAGAAGCGGCGTTCGTGCCAGGGTTGGCGTGTGGGTGGATCAAGGTGGGGGGAGTCTGCATTTGTCGAACCCGGATCGGCCCGAGAATATCGACGCAGGTCACCTCGGCGCGCCGACGCTGGCGTCGCTGGCCGACCTGGGCGCGCGCCTGGCCGACCAGACCGAGCCCGGGCCGATGCAGGCCGCCGTGCTGGCCGAGGCGGCGCGGCTGTTCGGCGTCGATGGCGGCGCGATCGCCCTGTGGAACGAGGCCACCAAGTCGCTGGCCCCCGGCGAAACGCTTGGCTGCGGGCGGGCCCTGGTCGACGCCGGTCTGTTCGCCGGCCGCACCGTGACCGGCCACGTGGTGAATCGGCGGCTTGGCCTCTGCTCCAACGATCCGGCGCGGCAGTTGGGCATGGCGACCGACGGCGTGGCGGCCGTGATCGTGGCGCCGATGGTCACCGGACAACGGGTGACCGGAGCCATGGCCGTGGCTTCGACGGCTTCCGGTCGCCGCTTCGACACCCAGGACCTCGCGCTGCTTCAGGTGGTGGCTAACTTCACCGCCTCGGTGCTCGAGAGCACCATCCAGTTCCGCCAGTTCGGGGACGGCCTGCGGCTCCAGGTGGTCGAGGTCACGCACGAGATGCACCGAGCCATGGCCGAGCTGGCCCAGGTCAAGAGCTTCAACGAGAACATCTTCGAGTCGATCTCGATGGGGATCGTCGTCTTCGACCGATCGTTCGGCGTGATCTTCCGCAATCGTCTGGCCGACGAGGTGTTTCCCGACGACCGCAACGTACTGGCCGCCCTGGCTCGCACGGACATTGCGTCGCGGTGCGAGCAATATGAGGCCATCTTCCGCGACGTGGTCCGCCTCGGGCAGGTCTGTTCGTTCGATGGCGTGCGCTGCGAGCGGCCGGGGCGGGACGAGCCGCTGATTCTGCGGCTGACGGGGTCGCCGCTGGTCGGCGGGCGGCAGGCGATTGTCGGCGGCATCCTCACGGTCGAGGACGTGACGCGGAACGTGACCATGGAGCAACGGCTGGCCACGAGCGAGCGTCTGGCCGCCGTCGGCAAACTGGCCGCCAAGGTCGCCCACGAGCTGAACAATCCGCTGGACGGCATTCTGCGGTACATCAGCCTGGCGGCGCGGGTCTGCGGCGACGCCACCGACCAGCGGCCCGTGGCGTATCTGGAGGAGGCCCGCAAGGGGTTGCGGCGGATGGCCCGGATCGTCGGCGAGCTGCTCGAGTTCTCCCGGTCCACGAACGACATGGCGGTGGCCGTGACCATCGGGCAGTCGCTGGACGACGCCGTGAAGAGCCTGGAAGGCAAAGCGAAGCAGCAGAAGGTGGAACTGCGGCTGTCGGTGGCGGACGAGTTGCCGCCGCTGGAGAGCGCGAGCCTGTACCAGGTGTTCACGAACCTGATCAAGAACGCCATCGAGGCGATGCCGGACGGCGGCCGCGTGGAGACGTCGGCGCTGCTGGCGGCCGGAGCGGTGGAGATTCGCGTGGCCGACACGGGACCGGGCATTCCGGAAAAGCGGCTCGCGACGATCTTCGAGCCGTTCTACTCGACGAAGGAACCGGGCCAGGGAACCGGCCTGGGGTTGGCCATCTGCAAGGACATTGTGGAGAAGCACGGGGGAACGCTGGTGGCGCGGAACCGGGCCGAGGGCGGAGCGGAGTTCGTCGTGCGGATTCCCACGCACGCAATTCGCCCGCAGGACGGCGCGCCGGGCAGTTGCAGGAACCACTGATCCGATCACCGGAAAGGACGAAGACCGTGGCAAAGGGGAACATTCTTGTCGTTGACGACGACCAGATCATCCTGAACAGCCTGAGCGAGTTTCTGCGGCTGGAAGGGTACGAGGTCGAGACGGCCGAGAAATTCGAGGAGGCCGTGGCCTGGCTGGACCAGAAGCCGTTCGACGTGATGGTCACGGACGTGAGCATGCCGGACGTGGACGGGTTCGAACTGCTGAAGGTCTGCAAGAACCGGCACAGCGACGTGGCGGTGATCATGGTGACCGGCTACGGGACGATCGAGTCGGCCGTGGACGCCATCAAGATGGGGGCGTACGACTACCTGACCAAGCCGATCATCGACGACGAGATCAAGCTGGTGATCGACCGGGCGATGCGGCAGCAGGCGTTGGTGGGCGAGAACCGGAGCCTGCGGCAGCAACTCAACATGCGGTACAGCCTGGAGAGCGTCGTCGGCAACGACTACAAGATGCTGCGCGTGTTCGACCTGATCGAGGCGGTGGCCGACAGCAAGGCGACGGTGCTGATCACGGGCGAGAGCGGCACGGGCAAGAGCCTGATCGCCCGGACGATCCATCAGCGAAGCAGCCGCAGCGACAAGCCGTTCATCGAGGTGGCCTGCGGCGCGTTGCCGGAGACACTGCTGGAGTCGGAGCTGTTCGGCCATGCCAAGGGCTCGTTCACGGGGGCCATCGGCGACAAGGCCGGCAAGTTCGAGGCGGCCAACAAGGGGACGATCTTCCTGGACGAGATCTCGACGGCCAGTCCGGCGTTGCAGGTAAAGCTGCTCAGAGTGCTCCAGACGTTCGAGTTCGAGCGCGTCGGCAGCACCGAGACGATGAAGGCCGACACGCGGGTGATTCTGGCCACCAACCGCGACCTGATGCAGGACGTCAAGGACGGCAAGTTCCGACAGGATCTCTATTACCGGATCAACGTAGTGGCGATCGAGCTGCCGCCGCTGCGGGAGCGCATCAGCGACATTCCTCTTCTGGCCGACAGTTTCCTGAAGCTGTACTGTGAGCGCAGCGGTCGCATGTTGCTGGACTTCAGCGAGGACGCGATGCGGCTGATGCAGACGTACGCCTGGCCGGGCAACGTCCGCGAGCTGGAGAACGTGGTAGAGCGTGCGACGGTGCTGGCCCGCGGCCGCACGGTCGACGTGGACGATCTGCCGCCGACGCTTCTGCGGCAGGCCGAGGAGAAGGCCGCCACGGGCGACGACGGTCGCATCCTGCCGCTGAAGGACGCCCTGGAGAAGCCCGAGAAGGAGATCATCGAGCGGGCGCTGCGGGCGAACAACTGGAACCGCCAGCTCACGGCCGACCTGCTGGAGATCAACCGCACGACGCTCTACAAGAAGATGAAGAAGTACGGCCTGGACTTCTCGGAGCCGATGGCCCGTGGGTGAGGCCGGTATCGGACGCCACGAGGTTTGTTTACCGTGGCACGGGCATCTTGCCCGTGAGTCGCAGGGCCATCCTGGCCCTGCAAGGCGCGGTTCGTCCACAGCGGGGGTGGCACACTTTGGAGGCCCCGACGAAGTCGGGGACCAAAGTGTGCGTCGCGTTCCGCCCGGCACACTTTGGCGCCGGCTGCGCCGTCGCTCCAAAGTGTGGCACCCCAGAACCCGCGTTGATTCTGATGCACTACACTGAGGGCACCGGGCGTTGTGGGCGCAACGAGGCTCGCGACTCAGCGACGCCGGTCGCGGGCGAAATCCACGGCCCCGGTCTCGGTTACCAGCACGTCAACGGCATAGTCGTGCGGACAGACGGGCAGCCGCGCGAACACCTGCTCGGTGAAGGCCAGCCCGCAGGTGGCGGCCGCCACGTCCTGCCGCGACAGGAACCGGTCGTAGAAGCCCCCGCCCTTGCCCATGCGATTGCCGCGGCGGTCGAACGCCAGACACGGCACGAGGATCAGGTCGATCTCGGCGGGCGGCACGGCGGCCGCGGCCGACTTCGGCTCCAGGATGCCGAACACCGTCATCGCCAGTTCGCCGTGGTCGCGCGGGTCGTCCACGGGCTGCGCGCCGAGGACCACGGGAACGATCTGCCGCTGGTGGACGTAACCGATGCGGGGCTCCTCGAAGGGCGGCTCGACGCGCGGCAGGACCACGCGTTTGCCGGCTTGCCACATCGCGCGGACCAGCGACCACGGATCGGGTTCCATCTCCATCGCCACGTAAGCCATCACGGTCCGAGCCTTCGCATAGACGTCCAGCGCGGCGATATGACGGCAGATGGCCTCGCTCTTGCGGCGGCGGATCTCGGGCGTCATGGCCGCCAGGCCGGCGACAATGGCGCGGCGCAGCTCGCCCTTGCGTTCCGGCAGCCCGGGGCAGTCGAACGCGAGGTCGAGGCGACGGGACTGCCAGACGGGGCACGTGCGGCAGTGCGGGTGTTTCGGTTCAGTCACGACCTTCTGGTTTCCTCGTGCGTTGGGCCGCATCGATCCTGCCCTGGCGGAGCACGGCTCGAATCTCCTCCAGGCGTGCGGCAATCTTCTTCTCGTAACCGCGATCGGTGGGCGTGTAGTACGTCCGCTCCACGCCCAGGTAATCCTGCGCCGCGACGCCGCCGGCGGCATCGTGGGCGTACTGGTACCCCTGGCCGTGGCCCATCGCTTCGGCGCCGCGGTAGTGCGAGTCGCGCAGATGCACAGGCACCGGCAGCGTCCGGTTCTCGCGCACGTCCTCGCGAGCGGCGAAGATGGCCGTCGTCACGGCGTTGCTCTTCGGCGCGCAGGCAATGTACACGGCCGCCTGGGCCAGGGGCAATTGCGCCTCGGGCAGGCCGACGAACTCGCTGACCTCCAGTGCCGCCGAAGCCACGACCAGGGCCATCGGGTCGGCGTTGCCCACGTCCTCAGCGGCACAGATGGCGATGCGCCGGGCGATAAAACGCGGCGTTTCGCCGCCTTCGAGCATCCGGGCCATCCAGTACAGTGCGGCGTCCGGATCGCTGCCGCGCATGCTCTTGATGAAAGCGCTGGCCGAGTCGTAATGCTCGTCGCCCGTGCCGTCGTAGACAATCTGTTTCTGCTGGATCGATTCCTCGGCCACGGCCAGGTCGATCCTGAGCTTGCGGCCCTTGCGGACGCCGCCGGCCTTCATCTGGCTCAGGACGGCGATCTCCAGGGCCCCGAGAGCTCGCCGGGCGTCACCGTCGCTGGTGCGGGCCAGGTGCGCCAAGGCCTCGTCGGTCGCGGCGATCTCGTACTTGCCGTAGCCGCGATCCTCGTCGGCCAGGGCCCGGCGCAGCAGGGCCACGACCTGGACCTGCGACAGCGGCTCGAACCGGAAGACGGTGCTGCGGCTCAGGAGCGGGCTGTTCAGGGCAAAGTACGGATTCTCGGTGGTCGCGCCGATGAGGATCACGACGCCGCGCTCCACGTCGCCCAGGAGCACGTCCTGCTGGGCCCGGTTGAAGCGGTGCAGTTCGTCGATGAACAGGACGGTCCGCCGGCCCGAGGCATCGAGCCGCGCGCGGGCCTCGTCCATGGCGGCCCGCACCTCCTTGACGCCGCTCGCGGTGGCGTCCAGGGGCACGAACTCGGCGCTGGTCATGCCGGCGACAATCGTGGCCAGGGCCGTCTTGCCGACCCCAGGCGGGCCGAAGAAGACCACGCTCTGAAGACGGTCGGCCTCGAGCATCCGTCGCAGCAGCTTGCCCGGGCCGATGAAGTGTTCCTGGCCGACAAACTCGTCGAGCGTCCGCGGACGCATGCGCACCGCCAGCGGCGCCGCCTGGGCCAGACGCTTCTGGAAACTCTCTGCGAAGAGGTCCTTCGACATGGGGGACTATTATACCACCGGGCCAATCGCCGCCCAAGGACGTATCCCGCGGCTTGACAGCGGGCCGCCGTCACCCTAGAGTCGGGCCATCCGTCGCGCCGGAATGCACGCAAAGGAGAGTCGTCATGGGCACGTGGCCGACCCGCGAGGAAGCTCACGCCCTCCTCACACAGTGGACCGTCAATGAAAGCCTTCGCAAGCACGCCTACGCCGTCGAGGCGGCCATGCGGGCCTATGCCGCCAGGTTCGGTGAGGACACAGACCATTGGGGCATCGTCGGATTGCTGCACGACTTCGACTACGAGAAGCACCCGAGCCTCGAAGAGCATCCGTTTAAGGGCGCCGAACACCTCCGCAGCCGGGGCTACGACGAGGAACTCGTCACGGCGATCCTGGCCCATGCCGACCATACCGGCACGCCGCGCGATTCGCTCCTGAAGAAGACCCTCTGCGCGACCGACGAACTCACCGGCCTGATCACGGCCGTGGCCCTCGTGCGACCTTCGAAGAAACTCGGCGACGTCACCGTGAAATCCGTCAGGAAGAAGTGGAAGGAGAAGCAGTTCGCCGCAGGGGTGGACCGCGCGATGATCGAACGCGGCGCCGCCGAGCTCGGCGTGCCGCTCGACGAGCACATCGCCTTCGTGCTGGAAGCCATGAAGTCGGTCAGCGACCGGCTCGGCCTGTAGCCGGGCAGGCCTTTCAGTAAACCGGCATGCCGTTCAGGATGTTGACCAGCAGGGCCATGTCGGTGGGCTCCGCGCCGCCGTTACAGTCCAGGTCCACGGCCTTGTTGTGAATGTCCGCCGGCTGCCTCCCGTTCAGCGTATTGACCAGCAGGGCCATGTCCGTAGGCTCCGCGCCGCCGTTGCCGTCGATGTCGCCAAGTTTGCGACAGGTGAACGGAACGCCGATCGTCGTGCTGCCGGCCACGTCGCCCGTCACCGTCACGTCCACAACCAGCGAACCGTGCAGGCCGAGGCTGCGGTCGCTGCCGAAGAGGATCTTCTCCAGCGGCGTCGCGCCGTCGGCGACGGTCACTTCACCCGTGCCGCTGCCGGGCCGCTTCGCCGCCGTCACGGTCACGCCCTGGTTCCCGTTCAGGTCGGTAACCGTCACGGTCAACGTCACGCGATGGCCGCCCCTGGCCATGATGCCCGGCGTGTTCTGGTAGACCCAGTCCAGGCCGTCCTCGACGGTCACCACGACCGACGGCGCCCCGGCCAGGATGATCTCGGGCCCGAAGGCACAGAGCCCGTTCTCGCCGATGGTGTAGAGGTTGCCATTGGCGAAGGCCGGGCTGCTGCCGGCGCCGGGGAAGCTTTCGATCACGAAACCCGGATCGTCGGGCGTCCGGGTGATGTCCAGGGCGACGAGCTCAGTGCACGGCGCATACTCGTCGTCCACGGGCAGCACGCCGACGTAAAGGATGTCGCCGACGAGCACCGGCTGCACCGACCACCCGCCGCCACCGGTCCATTCCCAGAGCTTGCGGCCGGTGGCCCGGTCGAAGGCCTCGACCTTGGGCCGGCTGCCGTAGCCATCGATGCCCGCGCTCAGGAGGACCAGCGAGCCGGTCACGATGGGAATTGTGTCGGTGCGTTCGGCCGGTTCGGCCCAGAGCGTCTCGCCGGTGCCGGCGTCCACACAATAGAGCTGGCCGGAGTCTTCGTAGCCGTAGAACTCATACGTGGCGGCGTAGATGCAGCCATCGACGACGGCGGCGCCTCCGAAGAACGCGCCGTAGGTCGGAGGCGGCCAGAAGCCGCCGGCGCCCGGCACCTCCAGGATCCACCCCGCGCTGCCGCCGGGCGAGAACTGCCGCAGGTAGCCGCCCGCGTCCGTCGCGATCAGCATTGGCGACGACGGGGCCACGGTCACCTCGTTGCCGCCGCCCATGTGGATCGACTGCCGCCAGGCGACAGCCCCTTCCGCCAGCGTGGGATGGTTCGGATCGAGGTTGAGGGCGTGCAGTTTCGCGCCCGTGGCCGCGCCGGTGTAATCGGTTACGTAGGCCATCGAGCCGCAGACGCAGATGCTGCTGTTGACCACCGGGCGCGTGCCGAGCGTGGTCTGCCACGCCAGGGCGCCGGTGTCCATGTCCAGGGCGGTGACCGTCATGCCCGAGGCCATCAGGACATGGCCGCGAGCCACGTCCACGGTCGGCGGGCTGAAGCTGTCCCACTGAGCGACACCGACCGGCTCGGCCCAGAGCAGGTGTCCGTCGATTTCGCTGAAGGCGACCAGCATGTCGGTGACGACGGTCTGGGTTCGGTTCACGATGGTGGTCCGCCGGCCACAGACGAAGACTTTGTGGTCGGCGACGACCGGGGCGCTCTGGCCAACCAGTTCGATGTCACCGGCCGTGGCCACGAAGCGCGGCACGGCAATCGACGGCGGCGCTGCTTCGACGGCACTGTTGCGTGACGCGTCGCGGCCGCGGTGGGTCCAGACGTCACCGGCCGACGCGAGCGACGCCACGGCGAGACACACCACCAGAACAGCAGACATTGTCTTTTCCATGCGTCACCCTCATCCGGCCCTGCGGGCCACCTTCTGCCCTCAAGGGAGAAGGGCCGGCCGCCTCTGGCCGAGAGTCCCCGAAGAACGATGAGCAAGAGCGGCAACCGGTCACGGCGGAACGGGGCGTTTGCCGCGATCCGGTTGCCGCCACATCGTGTCACATCACCGCGAGCGACGGCGCACGGCCAGGGCCGCCAGGCCGCAGGCCACCAGGGCCATCGTCGCCGGTTCGGGCACAGCCGCCACATCGGCGAATCCGGCGAGCGAATTGGTGTACCCTTCGATCTTCACAAACGAAATGGAACTGAGCGTGATCGTGCCGCCGTCGAGGTTCGACAGGTCGATCCCCAGACCGCCGCCGCTGCCGTTGTACAGGCTCAGGGCTTCGGCCAGCGACAGGCCGGCGAAATCGTTGAGCGACAGCGACGGATCAACCGGCCGGGTGTAGTCGGTGGGCGTCGCGCCGGTAGCGTACGCGTCGGCTTCGTCGCTCAGATAACCGTGCATCGGGAAGATGGGACCGAGAGAGGTCACCTGGTGCCAGTTCAAGCCGTCCTGGCTGACGGAGATTGCGCCGAGGGCGCCGCCGAAGGTATAGACCGGATCACCGATGATCTTGTTCTCCGTCATCCAGTCAAGCGATGCGAAGGCGGCGTTCGTGAACACCAGCAGGTCGATGCCGAAGGGGTTCAGCGGATCGTTCTCCACAAGCGAGTCGAAAGACACGATCAGCTGTCCGCCGTTGCCGATCTTCAGGATCTCGCTGTCCTGCCAGGGGCCGACGGTCATCCGGACGCTTTCGCTGCCTTCAGTGAAGGCGGCCGTGGTGCGGGTCGGTTCGCCCAGAACCACCAGCGAATTGGTGTAGTTGGTCACGTCGCCGGGATTGTAGAGAACTACGGTATCGGCCCACGGGTCGGCCCACACAGCCTGGGCACACAGAACGACGACACACACACTGCACAGCATCATGCGATTCATCCGAGTCTCCTTGCGCGATGTCGGCGGCCCCCGTTCCGTGAGGGTCGCGCTACGGTGCTCCGCGCCGCCTCGCGAAGTGCGATGCGTCGCGTCCCGTCCCGAAGCGCTGACGCGGCGCCGGGGGACGGCCCTTGATGAACAAGGAGATTACGAGGGGGAAGTCTGCTGTCCGACGGGCCGGTCGCCCGGAACGGTCCAGGGCGTGCCGGCGCCGGCGGGGCAACAAAAAACCCCGCCTTCGCCGAGCGAAGCCAGGGCAACAATGACAGCCGCATCGCATGACCGGCAGAGCCGCGGAGTGCCGATCGCCATGGGACCTGTCCTGCTACGCTGTCTTTCTCGCGAAGACGCTCGTAACCATCGCAGGCAGGTCTTCTGACTTACGGCTCTTCGGGCACCCGCGCCTTCCCGTCCTTGCGGCAGGACAGTGGCATCGTGCGGACCCGTCGGCCGATCACAGCGGCGCGACCGTGCCGGAATTGCACCGGCTTCCCTTTTCATCCCGGCCCCAAGCCGGGACACCTGCAACACATATACGATAGCACGCCCCCGCGGCAACGTCAAGCAAAACCGGACAGGGCGCGCCGGGAGGGGGTGCACGTCACGTTTGTGGTGAGGGGTGCCACACTTTGGAGCGACGCCCTGGCCCGAGCACAGTCGAGGGCCGCAGGCGGCGCCAAAGTGTGCGCCGCAGGAAGCTGCCTCTGCCTGTACTCCGTCACACAGCGCACACTTTGGTCCGGACTTCGTCCGGCCTCCAAAGTGTGGCACCCCTGTTTTTTCAGTGCGAGAGCCTGTGTACCTACAAACATGACGTACACCCCGCCGGGGGGAGGGGGATGCGGCGCCTCGAAGCACCGCCACCTTCCGCCGAGACAGGCGTTCATATCATCAACGCGACAACGCGTAGGTTGGGTCAACAGGCCCGACGGAGCGAAGCGGGCACGAGGCGACGAATCCGTCGGGGCTGTTAGTCCGGCCTGCGTACTGGACAAGCGATGAAAGGTCCCCCCATGAACCTCATGAAGCGATTCCTCGTGTCGATGGCGATACCGGCGATCGCGCTGCTTGTCGCGGCGACGACTCCGGCGCGTGTGGCGGTCGCCCAGTCGGAGCCGGGCGGCGCCGAAACGCCAGCGTGCGTCGTCCTGGACACCTACGGGTTCTGGCGGATGCATCATACGCTTCAGCCGCCGGTGCTTCTGGACAACGCCGGCACGCTCAGCCCCGCCCTGCTGGACGTGCAGTGGACGGACATCGAAACGCCCGCGGCGCCCGACGGATGGGCTGCCCCCGAGTTCGACGACGGCTCGTGGCTGCGCGGCCCGGCGCGCATGGCTTGCCGCACGCCGTACCTGTCGCGGCTGTGCCTGCGCGGCGTCTTCGGCGTGACCGATCCGTCGAAAGCAGTCGGCCTGAACCTGACGCTCGTCTACCAGGGCGGCGCCATCGTCTACCTGAACGGCAAGGAAATCGCCCGCCAGGACATCGCCCCGGCCCGGCCCGGGCATCCCGTGCTGGCCGCAGCCTACCCCGTCGAGGCGTTCGTGGCGAAGGACGGCAAGCTGCTTCGCGGCTGGCAGACGTCGGAAGAGAAGGCCGACACCGAGACGCGGCGACGGGTGGCCCTTCGCGTCCGCACGCTTCGCCACGTCGCCCTGCCGCGCGACCTGCTTCGCAAGGGGCCCAATGTGCTGGCCGTCGAAATCGTCCGGGCGCCGTACCCACCCGCCATCCGCACGGGCAAGAAGGACCGGCCCGCGTGGAACGACGTTCACACCAACGGCATGATCTACGAGCCGGACTTCAACACGTGCCAGTTGGTCGGCCTTCAGCTTGCCGCCCCCCGGAGCGACGGCCTGGAGCCCAACGCCGTGCGCGCCGCGGGCCTGCGCGCGTGGAACAGCGACCTCCTGGCCGCGGACTTCGACATGGACTTCGGCGGCCAGGGCGGCGAGCCGCTGCGGCCCGTGCGCATCACGGCCGTCAGGAACGGTGCGTTCTGCGGCAAGTTCGTGGTGGGTTCGTCCGAGCCGATCCGCAAGCTCACGGTCACCGCCGGCGACCTGGCCTCGGGCGGCGCGACGTTGCCGGCCTCAGCCGTGAGCTTCCGATTCGCCGAGCCTTGGGGCCGCGAAGGAGACGTGTTCGGCACCTCCACGCGGAACCCCGACAACAGTCTGAATCGGACCCTGGTCTACCGGTACACGCGGAAACCGACGCTGCTGGGCGCCCTGATGGATCGCCCGGACGAGGAGGTGGCCGTCGCCGCGACGCGTCCCACGAAGGAGTTTGAGCCGGACCCGCGGATCCCCGCGCCGCCGGAGCCCATGGACGGAGCCGTCGTCCCTGTCTGGATCACGGTGAACGTGCCCAGGGGTGCCGCCCCGGGCGACTACACAGGCAAGGTGACCGTCGTCGCCGAGGGAGCCGCGCCGATCGACGTGCCCCTGGCCGTGAAGGTGGTCGGCTGGACGTTGCCCGAGCCCGAGGATTTCGGCACCTGGATCGACATGATCCAGTCGCCCGACACGCTCGCCCTGGAGTACGACGTGCCGCTCTGGTCCGACCGCCACTGGGCCCTGATCGCCCGGTCGATGGACCTGTTGCGCGGCGTCGGCAACCGCGTGCTCTATGTGCCGCTGATCTGCCAGTCGAATCTGGGCAACGCCGAATCGATGGTCCGCTGGATCGACCGCGGCAACGGCCGGTACGAGTGGGACTTCTCGGTCATGGACAAGTACCTCGACCACTGCCTGAAGCACATGGGCCCACCGTCGATGATCGTCCTGTACGCCTGGGAAATCTACTTCGCCGAATCGAAGCAGTTGAAGCCCGACTTCGACGCCCGGGAACTCGGCAAGGAGGTGGTCGAGGCCCGCGAGGCCTTCAAGGGCAAGGGGCCCATGGTCACCGTGGTCGATCCTGCCACGGGAGCCGTCGAGGCGCGGCACTTGCCGCAACTGCTGGACCCGAACGGCAAGCCGCTGTGGAAGGAACTGTTCTCGCAGCTCCGCAGCCGCATGGACCGGCGCGGCCTGACGGACCGTCTGCGGCTGGGGACCATGAGCGACGCCTGGCCGAGCCGCAGCGAGGTGCAGTTCTTCGCCGAGGTGGCCGGCGATCTGAGGTGGTTCTCCGACTCGCATCCGGGTATCGCGGACCTGCAACGACACATGGAGCAGTTGGCCTCGGGCAACGCCAGCCGGTCGATGCGCGAGGCCTCGTATCCCACCGTGACCGCCCCGAAGGACGAGATGGCCGTCCTGGCCCGGGCCGACTACACGGCCCACGTCTTCAGCCTGACCATGCCCAACGAATCGCGGACCGGCGACAGCCTCATGGGCTGGAAGAACCCGATTGTGGACGTGCAGCACGACCGCCACGCGGAGTTTCACACGATGACCCGCTGGCACAACATGCCCGAGGTCAACGTGCTGGGCGGCCAGCGCGGCGTCGGGCGCCTGGGCGGCGACTGGTGGCGATGCGTCAGGAACCAGCGCGGCCTGAGGGTCGGACTCGCCCGCGACCGCTATCCGCAGAGCAGTTGGCGCAACCTCGACGCGAATATCCAGATGCTCGCCCCCGGACCCGACGGCGCGGTGGCAACCTACCGTTTCGAGGCCGTCCGCCAGGGGCTCCTGGAGACCGAAGCCCGCGTGTTCGTCGAGCGCGCCCTGGACGCCCCGACCACGAAGGCCCGCCTCGGCGCCGCCCTGGCCGCGCGGGCGGCCGACCTGTTGCGGCGGCGTGCAAGCCTGCTGACCAAAGCCTCGTCCGGCCTCCAACTGGGTGGTCCCGACTGGTCCCACGTCACCAACGCCCGCGGATGGTTCCAGTGGAACAATACGGCCGGCCACTCGTGGCTGCTCAGCGCCGACTGGCAGACGATGAACGAGGAACTGCTCGCCCTGGCCGCGGAGGTCGAGGCGAAACTCGGCGCCGGCAAATGAGGTCAGCGGCTGTCCGGCAGCCACAGAAGAGAGTTCATCAAAAAGCCGGGGCGACTCGGTGGGAGTCGCCCCGTGTCGGTGCGCTGGCTCTGGGGTTGGCAACAGCAACGCACCTGCGCTGAGGCCGAAGTGGTGCTCCGGCCCGCGCTGTTGTATCGAATCAGTCGGCAATCGCGCCGAACGCCTTCCGGGCGCAGCCCATCAGCAGGCCCTCGAACTCCGCGGCCGGACACATGTTGGTCTCGTAAGCGCCCTGGGCCTGGGCCTCGTCCGTCGGGAAGTAGCCGATGTAGTCGTTGGCCAGCGACACCACCACGGTGTGCTCCGTGGGGCTCGCCTCGCGAAGCATGCCCTGGTACTCGCTGAACAGCTCGCCGGGCAGGCTCACCAGCGACAGGTCACCTGCGCGGAACGCCTGGATTTCGGTGGCGATGGTCTCGCCCGTCTTGCGGCCGGGACTCTGCTGACCCTTGATGGCGTCACGGGTGCGGACGATGTTCCACGGCTCCTGGCGCGACCGGACCGTGCCGGCGGCAATCGGTTTCAGATTCGCGACGGCCGGCGCGACGATGCCGGCCAGGGCCTCGCCCATCCGCTTCGGGTGCTCGGGGCCGACCTGGATGCAGACGCGCGGGTTGATGTTGGCCCCGCCGCCGTTGACGAACAGGACCGTGTCGGCCACGCCGCGACGCTCCAACTCGTCCTTGAGGTAGCCGGGGTAATCGGCCGAAATGTCCAGACTGCTCGGCCCGAGAACGACTGGGTGGCAGCCATAGGCCACCACCAGCGCCGCCAGAGGCCCCGCGGGCCGTCGAACGCCCACAAGCATGACCGTCGGATCGAAGAACCCGGGGTGCTTGCCGTCGGGATCGTTCCACTCGTTGCCCCAGGTTCCGTCGGCCAGCTTGACGCGGCGGTTGGACCCAAGCGTCGGCGCCTTGGTATAGGCGACCTCAAGAACGCCGGGTGCCGCATCGGCCCACGCGCGAGCGACCAGGTCGGCCAGGGTCTCCTTCAACGATTCCAGGTACTTCACGTCCAGCGGCTTCAGCTCCTCGCCGCCGAACATGCTCGTGGCCGGACCGCTGTGAGTGTGCGTGCCGGAGACGATGACCGCCTCGGCGGCCAGGGGCGTTCTCGCGGCGATCATGCGGCGAACGTCCTGGACGTAGCCCCGCGGGTAGCCGATCGTGTCGCTCGTGATCAGGGCCCACGCCCCGCCGCCGCTGTCCCTGACCACCAGGGCCTCGGCCCGCAGCGTGTGCCCGAGAGCCGTGGACTGGCGAGGCTTGTAGCCCACCATGATGGCGCCCACCGGCGGCGTGATGTCGGCCACGGCAACGCCGATCTCGAGACCCGGTTTCTTGCCCATGCGTCGTTCCTCCCCATGCGGCGGCGGACCGCCGTGCGCCTCAGTCGGCAATGGCCGCGAAGGCCTTGCCGGCATGTTCCATGATCATGTCCTGCATGCCTTCGACCGGAGCGGACTTGCTCTCGTAGGCCCCCTGGGCCATCGCCTCGTCCGTCGGCAGATACGAAATGCAATCGTTGGCCAGTTGCACGACGACCGTCTGCGGCACGCTGCTGATGTCGCGCAACATCCGCGAATACTCGCTGAACAGCTCGCCGGGCAACCCGATCAGGCCCAGGTCGCCGACGCGAAGAGCCTGGATTTCCGTCGGAATCGAGTCGCCCACATGGAACCCCGGCCGATCCAGAGGTTTTCGCGGCTCCCGCGTGCGCACCAGGGTCCACGGCTCGCGGCGCCAGGCCAGCGGACCGTCGGCCACGGGGGCCAGACGCCCCACCGCTGACGCCACAATGGCCGCCAGCGCCTCGCCCATCTTTCGCGGATGTTCGTCGCCCACCTCGATGCAGACGCGCGGATTAACGTTCCCGCCGCCGGCGTTGACGAAGAGGACTGTTCCGGCCACGGCCTGCCGTTCGAGGGCGTCCTTCAGGTAGCCCGGGTAGTCGGGCGAGACGGCGAAGCTGTCGTAACCGAGCGTGACGGGGTGGCAGCCGTAGTTGACCATCAGGGCGGCCAGGCAACCGTCCGGCCGCCGCACGCCGACCAGCATGACGGACGGATCGACGTAGCCGGGATGCTTGCCGTCGGGATCCCACCACTCGTTGCCCCACGCGCCGTCCTCGCCTTTGACGCGCCGATTGTGGGCCAGACTCGGCGCCTCGGTCCAGGTGGTTTCCAGACGGCCGGGCTCGGCCGAGCGGAATGCCGCCACGGCCACGTCGGCCAGCTTGCCCTTGAGGTCGGCCAGGTACTGCCGGTCCAGGTCGTTCAAACCGTCGCCGCCAAAGAGGGTGGCCGGCCCGCTGTGCGTGTGGGTGGCGCAGATCATGACGGCCTCGCCCGGCAGGCCGCACGCCTGGCGGATCCGGTCGCGGATCTCCGCCACGTCGTCGCGCCCGTAGCCGATGGTGTCGCTGGCGACCAGCACCCAGGCCTTGTCGCCGCGGCGACAGGCCATGGCCTCGGCACGCAGGGCGTGTCCGATGGACCGCGAGATCCGCGGCGTGTACCCGGAAAGCGTCACGCCGACCGGCGGCGTGATATCGACCGAAGCGATGCCGATCAGAAGGTCGGAGTTGCCTTTCACGGGAATGTCCTCCCAGCTGCGCGATATCCTGAACACCTGAACGCCGCACGGCACCGAGGAACTAAGGGGTGCCGCGCCGCGATCGACCGCCATGGACGGCCCATCGCAACGCGACACCCACCGGTTCGGCGTGTTCGGACCACGACTACTTCTTCTTTGCCGTCGCCTTGCGAGCCGTGCTCTTGGCCTTCACGAGCTCGTCGACGTTCTCCTTGATCTTGGCCACGGCGTCGGCGATCTTGAGGAACTGCGAACGTTCGGCCAGCAGGAACGCCTGGTGAATCGCGCACAGCCGCTCGCCCGCCGCCTTCACGGCATTCGGGCACTCGACCTTCTTGTACTGGGCGCCGGCATACTTGGTCGGCACCTTCATGTTCTGGAACAGTGGGTACTCGTGAATCGAGCGCCCGTAGCCGCGGCCCATCGTGACGCCCTCGGCGGCCATGGCTTCCAGGAAGTCGGCCCGGGACAGACCCTTGAACTCGTCGGCATCGTACTGCATGCAGTAGTAGTAGTACCCGCGGCGCGTGATGCGCTTGTCCTCGGGCAGCGGCTCCAGGCCGCCGATCTTGCGCAGGGCGGCGCTGAGGGCCTTGGTGTTGGCCATCTTCACGTTGACCTGCTTCTTCATCTTGACGAACTGGCTGTTCAGCAACGCCCCCTGAAGGTCCGTCAGCCGGTAGTTCGACGATACTTCGTAGAAGTCGTAGAAGCCCTGCGTCTCCAGGCGGCCCAGGTTGTGGAACCGGTACATCTTGCCCCAATCATCCCTGGAGTTGCATACGACGATGCCGCCCTCGCCGCAGGTCAGCGCCTTGGACTGCTGGAAGCTGAACGTGCCGAACTGGCCGTAGGAGCCCACGCCCTTGCCGCGC
Source organism: Phycisphaerae bacterium (assembly GCA_012729015.1). Classification (GTDB taxonomy): domain Bacteria; phylum Planctomycetota; class Phycisphaerae; order FEN-1346; family JAACEH01; genus JAAYDY01. The sequence goes on from JAAYDY010000001.1 coordinate 117,861, forward strand.
CACTGCGAGCCCTGCGAGTGAGCACAGTCCTCAATCAGCGGCAGCTTGTGCTTGCGGGCCACCTTCACGATGCGGTCCAGGTCGGCCGGGTATCCGCCGAAGTGGACGATGACGATGGCCGTCGTGCGCGGCGAAATGGCCGCTTCGATCGAGTCGGCATCCGGCTGCAGAGTCTTCGGGTCGCAGTCGGCGAACACGGGAATCGCGCCCAAGGGCAGCGCCGCCGAGGCCGACACCACGAACGACAACGCCGGCACCACCACCTCGTCGCCCGCCTTCACGCCCGCGGCCCGCAACGCCAACTCCACCGCGATCGTCCCGTTCGGAACGCACAGGCCGAACTTCGCGTTCTGGTACGCGGCAAAATCCCGCTCGAACTTGCCGCACGCGCTGGCCGCCTGGAGCTCGATCGTCCCGCCACGCCACCACACGCCGCTGCGGAACACCTTCAACAGCGACTGCTCGTCGCTCTTGTCGAACTGTGGCCACTTGACCTTGATCCCATTGGGAAGAACCTTCTTGCCGCCCTTAATCGCCAGTTTCGCCATACCGAGTTGCTCCTGTTCACGGAATCCAGAGAGTTATCCTGACACACCAACTCCATCCTCACCAGTGTACCGCCGAACCGACCGGACGCCATGCACTGGGTTACGATATACGTGCAAAATGTCACGATTGACTGCGACTGCGGAACTGCTTGGGCGAACAGCGGACCACCTTCTTGAACGCGCGGCTGAAATAGTACGGGCTGTTGTAGCCCACCTGTTCGGCGATGTGCGAGATCTTCGTATCGCTCCGTTCGAGCAACTGCTTGGCCGCCTCGATGCGAACCTCCGTCAGAAAGTCGATGATCGTGCGCCCGAACTGCCGCTTGAACAGGCTCGCCAGGTAGTTCGGCGACAGCGCCACATGGTGCGCCACCCGGGCCAACGTCACGTCGCGGTTGTAGTTGCGCTGGATGAAGTCGCGGGCATTGAATGCCACCACCTGCGCATCCGACCAGTCCTCGTGAGGCGGCAGCGGGCGACCGTCCGTGCCCAGTTGCCGCAACGCCTGCGCCAGCAACGTGTTCAGCAACCCTTTGCATAGCAGCACCCAGCCGCGGCGGCGACTGTTCAACTCCTCGATCAACTGCGTCAGGACGCGGTTGGCCGGTGGAAAGTCCAGGAAGTCCAGCGCTCCGAGCATCTGGTGACCGCCCTGGGCATCGAACGTCGCCACCTGGCTGCCCAGGTGATTCGGCGACGCCGCCATCCAGATGGTCTCCGCAATGCGACCCACCGACCGCGTCTCGTGCAGCATCCGCGGCGCCACCAGGAGCACCTCGCGGGCGCGAATCCGGATGGGTTCTCCGTCGTTCAGCACCTCGATGACGCCGCGCGTCACGAAACACAGTTCCGGATGGTTGTGCGAGTTGAATCGCCGGTTGACCGTCGGCGGACGCCCGTCCAGCAGCTTCAGACGCCCAGCGCGCAGGCCGTTGACAATGGCCGGCAACTGCTCGTCAAGAATCTGTGCCCAGTTCGACTCGCTGTAACCCGTGTCCATGCGCAAGCTCTCCGTTCGACACACATTGTGTCAAGATTGCGCCAATTATCAAGAGGGTGCCGGCGGGAGGGGCCCACATCACGCTCGTGGGCAGGGACGGCAGCGCCGCAGGGGGCGCTCGCGAGCGACCCGCCAGGAGCAAGTCCCTGCGAGGGCGGCTCCCGAGCCGCCCCTACGATGGGCGGGGCTCTCAGACGAGTGACCTGCCTACCCACAGGGCGCGGCCCCGAGAGGGAAGCGGCCCCCAAGGATTCCGACGCATGCAACGGGTTGTGGCTGGGACAGATGGCGCTGGGCGCCTGGCTTCTGAAAGACCAGAGTCCCGGAGGGATGCGGACTGGTCGCAAAGCCGCCACGACCCAGCGGCCCCGGCGGCTCTCCGCATGGAGGCAGGACCGGCCCTGCCTCCGACGCCGCGACCCTATCAGTTGTTCGTCGTCACCGTCTTGATCGACCGGCGGGGGATGAAGATCGTGTTGTCGCCGCGCTGATCGATCTGGACCCAATCGCCCATGACCTTCACACGGCACCGTGAGGCGCGCAGCGGATCTCCGCCGGCTTCGCTCGTGAACTCCACCACCGCGTCGCGGACATCCAGCGCAATCGTGCTGGAACCGCTCGGCCGCGACTCCTGGGCCATCGCACTGACCGCCACCAGGACGCCCAACACGCCCACCACCACCAGCACGACCACAAGTGCTTTCATCCGACCGATCCTCCGAGAACTGGCGATGCCGCGGTCCGGGCCTCCACGCCGGCGGCCGCCGCGGCTGCGGCAACCGGCGCCGCCGGGGTCTCCGGCGGACCACCCACACCAAGTGTCCTATCGACACAACCCCCGAGCCTTCTTGATTCGTTGAGCCTGCCCGTGGATCCGCCAGGGCAACCGCACTCGGCCGGCGTCCCAGCCCGCCGCCCCCCGCCGGCGGCCGACCGCCCCTCGGGGCCTTGTCTCATGCCGGTATTGCGACTATTCTTGCACGGGACCGGCGGGGATCGCATGCCGGATGGCGGATGGCACTGCCCAGCGAAGGGAGAGACTATGAGGCTGATCATTGTCGGAGGCGTCGCCGCCGGAGCCAGCGGCGCCGCGAGAACCCGAAGGCTGGACGAGAACGCCGAGATCGTCATCTTCGAGCGCGGCGACCACGTGTCGTTCGCCAACTGCGGCCTGCCGTACTACATCGGCGGCGACATCACCGAGCGCAACCGGCTCCTCGTCCAGACGGCCGAGGGGCTCCGCCAGAGGTTCCGCATCGACGTCCGCACGCGGACCGAGGTGCTGGCCATCGACCGCAAGGCCCGCCAGGTGCGGGTGCGCGGCCCCGACGGCACCGAGCGGCAAGAGCCCTACGACAAGCTCCTGCTGGCCCCCGGCGCCGAACCCGTGCGCCCGCCGATTCCAGGCATCGACGACCGCCGCATCCTCACCCTGCGGAACCTCGCCGACACCGACCGCATCAAGGCCCGGGTGGATGCCGGCGCGCGGCGGGCCCTGGTCATCGGCGGCGGGTACATCGGCCTCGAGATGGTCGAGGCGCTGCGCCATCGCGGGCTCGACGTGACCGTCGTCGAGATGGCCGATCAGGTCATGCCGCCCCTGGACGCCGAGATGGCCGAACTGCTCCTGCGCGAGTTGAAGGCCAACGGCGTCACGGTCCGACTGGGCAGCGCCGCCAAGGCGTTCACCGGGTCGCCCGCCGGCATCACCGCCACGCTGTCCGACGGCTCCACGGTCGAAGCGGACCTCGTGCTGGTCGGCGTGGGCGTGCGGCCGGAGGTGCGACTGGCGAAGGAGGCCGGCCTGGAACTCGGCGCCACCGGAGGCATCGCCGTGGACGACCGCATGCGGACGAGCGACCCCGACATCTACGCCGCCGGCGACGCCGTCGAGGTGACCGATCCGGTGACCGGACGGGCGGCCCTGGTACCGCTGGCCGGTCCCGCGAACCGCCAGGGACGCATCGCCGCCGACAACCTCTGCGGCCGCGACAGCCGCTACGGCGGCACCCTCGGAACCGGCATCGTCAAGATCTTCTCCCTCGTCGCGGGCATGACCGGCGCCAACGAGAAGACGCTGCGCCGTGCCGGACGCCGGTGCGAGAAGGTCTACCTGCACCCCGGCAGCCACGCGGGGTACTATCCCGGCGCGGCCCCCATGGCCATGAAGCTCCTGTTCGACCCCGACGACGGCCGTCTGCTCGGGGCCCAGGTCGTCGGCACGCGAGGCGTCGACAAGCGGATCGACGTCCTGGCCACCGCCCTGCGCGCCGGCATGACCGTCTACGACCTGGAGCGCCTCGAGCTGTGCTACGCCCCGCCGTTCGGCTCAGCCAAGGACCCCGTCAACATGGCCGGATTCATCGCCGCCAACGTGCTCCGCGGCGACCATCGCCTGGTCCAGGCCGAAACCGTGGCCCGCGGCAGCGTGCCCGACGCCCTCGTGCTGGATGTGCGCACGCGACAGGAATACGACAACGGCCACATTCACAACGCTGTCCTCATTCCCTTGGACGAGCTGCGCCAGAGGCTGGACGAACTGCCTCGCGACAGGCCGATCCACGCATACTGCAAGGTCGGCCTTCGCGGCTACGTGGCCCAGCGCCTGCTCTGCCAGCGCGGGTACGACGCCTATAACATGACGGGAGGCTTCACCACCTTCGAGGCGGTCAGGGCGGTTCTGGAGCGCGGCGGCGCATGATGCGGTGCGCCGGAATCAACGCCTGGGTGCAACGTGTGCTGCCACCCCTCAAGGGAGAGGAGTCCACAACTCCTCTCCCTGCTTGCAGGGAGAGGTGCCCCGAGCCACAGCGAGGGGCGGTGAGGGTCGAACGCCGGAGTCCGCGTGGGTCCGGTGGACCCACCCTACGGCTACTGGGCGACCGGGGCCATGGCCGGCGCCGCCTCGGGTTCGGTGCGGGGCGTCTCCGTGTCGGGCGCGGCCCCGGGGTCGTCGACCGGTTCGTCGGCGGGCTCTTCCGCTTTGTCAGACTTGTCCTTCGTGAAGAGTTTCAGCGGGCCTCGCTTCTGCGGCTGGCTGCGGAGCACCGGATCGGGCGTGCGGCCGGTCAGCAGGGCCGCCGCGACAAACCGCTGCACGAACTCCGCGGCCAGCTCGCGATAGACGCCGAACTGGAGTCCTCCGGTAGCCCCGCCGGGGCCGCGGCCGACCATGATGTAGTGGTTCGGCGCGAGGTTTACGAAGTCGTCGAGGTCGTCGTTCGGAAACTGCTCGCCCAGCAGGCCATAGACCACCAGTTCCTCGGGCACGTGGACGTTGACCTTGCGGAAGGCGTCGCGGGAGTCGCTGGTGTCGTCGGCCACGTCGAACTGGCGGGCCGCGGTGAGCGTCGGGATGGCAAAGAAGCCGTTGGCCGAAGCGCCGAACCGCGGGGACCGCTCCAGCGACTTGGCGGTGAACATGTGACTGATGACCGGCCCGGCCCCCGGCGGCGAAGCATAGGCCGCCCGATCGCCGAAGTGCGTGTCGCGGGGATTCACGAAGTTAAGGAACCGGCCGCGAATGTGGTCGAACGGCAGCACGTCGTGACGCGACAGGCTGCTGCCGACGAACACCACGTGGCGAACCGCGTCCATGCCCTCGGGGCGGACTCCCGTATCCAGGGCCGTGGTCTTGCCGGGCTGCACCTCGCAGCCGAAGGCCAGTTGAACCACGCGCGAACCGGCCGAGAATCCCAGGATCGAGAGCCACGGGTGGTGGTGGTCGTCGTCGCCGCGCCGCAGATGCCACACGCGCACCAGGTCCTGGAGGACCGCCGCCCCCCTCTTCTGGCCGGCCGTGTTGATGTGCTCCATGACGGGATTCGACGACTCCGACCAGTGAACCGGCAGCAGCAGCACCGCGCCGCCCGACCGGACCACGGAGTCGCTTGCCGCCAGGAGCCGCGCCGTGAACAGGAACCCCTCGAACGAGTCCCCGGACCCCTCCACCAGGACGATCACGCGCCCGTCGTCCAGCGGCAGTGTGTCGGCGGGCTTGTCGTCGGAGGCAACGATGCCGCCCCGGCCGTCGGCATAGACGAACACGTCCACGCCGTAGATGCGCCGGAGGTTGCCGGCCGTCAGGGCGCCGCTGACGCTCTCGGCGGTGATCTCCCGCCGCTCGATGAGCGGCGCAGCGGACTTTCTGGCACAACCGCCCTGCCCCGCCAGGAATACCGCCAGCGCCGCTGCCACAAGGATACCGTGTCTCATGGCCGCCATGATACCCGTTCGCAGAAACCGACTCAAGGCCGCTTCACGAAAACGATCTGTCCGAAGAATTGCGGCAGATGGAACTGCGGCTTGAAGTAATCAATCGGCGCCCAGCAGGCACATTGCGGATCGGTCTTGCCGCCAAGGCGGTAGAAGTTCGCCCGCCACACGTCCCCCGGTTTCGGCGGCAGGTGCGGCGCGTCCTTCTCGAAATGCGCCCACGGAATCCGGGCCACCAGGGTCCACCCGTTGTCCTGCGGCGACTCGTCCTTGGTCGGTCCCGGCACAGTCGTCGCCACCTGGATGCCCAGGTCGCGCGAGCGGTCGGCGTAGCCCTCGCCCCAGTCGCAGTGGGTGCCCATCAGGAAGGCGCCCACGCAATTCATCTCGAAGTTGTAGTAGTTGAGCGGCTTCTTCGGATTCGGCGCCACGAAAAACTCCACGCACGAGTCCACCCAGACCGGACCGTTGGTCTCGGTCGTGACGGCCGAGATGTGCCGGTCCTGGCACTCGTACCGCAGATACAGGCCGTCGTCGGACCACAGCGCCCGGAACGTCGTCGCCTGCCGGTCGCCCTGCTTGTACCACGGAAAGTGCTCGATCGTGCCGGAGTCGGCCGCGGCCCAGGCCGCGCCGTCGCACGGGTCGAGTTTCGGCGGTTGCTTGCTGTAAACGATTTCGTAACGGCTCATGACAAGGCATCCTCAGTTCGCAGGCAGCCTGGGCCGGTCCCCCGTGCCGCGGTCCTGCGCCGTCCGCGGCTCCGGTCGCACCATGCGAACCGGCCATTATCCAGGGATTCTTCCCCCGGTCAAGCCCTCGACAGAGCCGTGACGGAGCCGTGGGTACATTGACGTGCTGAGGCCGCACCGTGGCACGGGCATCTTGCCCGTGAGTGGCAGGGGCATCCTGCCCCTGCGTCTTTAGAACGTTGAGGCACGCACAGGTCCCCAGTCGCCGTAGGCGCCCGTGGCCGGCGCGATCGCCCGTCGCATGCCGTCGATCCTCGCAGGAAACCCCGGATCCTCCCGAGAAGCGGCCTTTCCCGCCGACGGAGATGCGTGTACGATTCACGCACGGGGCGGATATGCGGCGACGGACGTGCGCACCCGCCCGGGCTGATTCGGCACAAGGAACCGCGTATGCACAGCAAGCATTGGCTGGTCGAGTTCGGCATCAACCATCCGCGGCTGATCGTCGTGGCCATGGTCGCCTTGACGACAATCCTGGGCGCCCTCATCCCCGCCGTCAAGGTCGATACCGACCCCGAGAACATGCTCAGCGAAGACGAGGCCGTCCGCGCCTTCCACGACCGCATGAAGACCCTGTTCGACCTCAACGACATGGTCGTCCTCGGTGTGGTCAACGAAACCGATCCCGACGGCGTCTTCAATCCGCAGAGTCTGGCGCGGATTCACGAGCTGACCCGGTACGCCAGGATGGAGCTGAACGTCCAGCCCCCGTCCGACGCGCACCGCGGCGTCTTGCAACTGCTGGCCGAGCGGTACGGGCGGATTCGGGAACTGTTCGGCGATGAGCCGCCCGCGCCACAGACCGAGCCCGCCCTGGTCGAGCGCAACATCATCTCGCCGTCGGTGGTCGACAACGTCGAGCCCGGATCGCCGGGCGAGGTGCGGATGGAGCGGCTGATGAAGGAGCCGCCGACCACGCGCGACGAGGCACGCGCCATCCGCGACCGGATCGTCCCGAAGGCCGAGGAACCGGACGCCCCCGCACGCAACCCGATTCTCTTCGGAACGATGGTCAGCGAGGACGGCAAGGCCATCTGCATCTACCTGCCGCTGGTCTCGAAGCGTCTGAGCCACAGCGTCTACCAGGGCCTGCTGAAGAAGATCGCCACCTTCAGCGGCGACGAGCGGTACTACATCACCGGGCTGCCCGTGGCCGAGGACACCTTCGGCGTCGAAATGTTCAAGCAGATGGCCGTGTCGGCCCCGATGGCCATGGGCGTCATCTTCCTGCTCATGCTCGTGTTCTTCCGCAAGCTCCTGCTCATCGTCTCGCCGATGATCCTCGCCATGGTCTCGGTCATCTGCACCATGGGGCTGCTCATCGGCACCGGCCACACCGTCCACATCATGAGCAGCATGATCCCGATCTTCATCATGCCCATCGCCGTGCTCGATTCGATCCACATCCTGTCGGAGTTCTTCGACCGCTACCAGGCGACGCGCGACCGCCGCGCAACCCTCGTCACCGTCATGGACGAGTTGTTCATGCCGATGCTCTACACGTCGCTGACCTCGGCCGCCGGCTTCGGCAGCCTCGCCCTCACGCCCATACCGCCGGTCCAGACCTTCGGCCTCTTCGTCGCCGTCGGCGTCATGCTGGCCTGGGTGCTCACGGTCACGTTCATTCCGGCCTACGTCATGCTGCTCAACGAGGCCCGCTTCAGGAACTTCGGGTCGATGCACCATCACGAAGGCGAGCCCACGTCGCGCCTGTCGCGGCTGCTGGGCCGTCTGGGGCGACTGACCCACGACCGCGCCAAACCGATCGTGGCCCTGACGGCCCTGTTGGCTGTCGTCGCCGCCTACGGCATCAGCCGCATCAACATCAACGACAACCCCGTCAAGTGGTTCACCCCGTCGCACCCGATCCGCGTGGCCGACCACGTGCTGAACGACCACTTCGCCGGAACGTACCTGGCGTACCTCGTCCTGGAACCGCAACCCCCGAACCCGCCGGCCGCGGAATTCGTTGCATCGTTCCTCCCACGTCTTGAGCAGGAGGCCGGCCGGATCGACCCTGAGCGCCTGCCGAAGGGCCGCCAGGCGACGGCCGAACTGGTCGCCGAGGCCCAACGGCTGGCTGCCGACGGCGATCTGCGGGCCGATGCCCTGCTGGCCGAGTTGCAGGCCTTCGCCCAGACCCGCCAGGACAAGGCCAACAACGACGCCGACGACGATGCGTATGACGCCTGGAGCCAGGTTCGCGATTGGGTCACCGAGGAACAGCTTCTGATCACCAAGCCGATGATGGATCCGGCCCTGCTGCGCTACGTCGAGCGGCTCCAGGAGGCGTTGGCCGCCGGCGGCCTCGTCGGCAAATCCACCTCCGTCGCCGACATCGTCAAAACCGTCCATCGCGACATGTACGAAGGCGACGTGGCCTAGTACCGCATTCCCGACTCCCGCCGCGCGGTCGGCAACGTCCTCATGCAGTTCCAGAGCGGCCACCGCCCGCACGACTTGTTCCACATGGTCACCCGCGACTACAAACGATGCGCCCTCTGGGTGCAGTTGAAGACCGGCGACAACCGCGACATGGCCCAGGTGGTCCGAGCCGTGGAGACCTTCTTCGAGTATGGCGACGAGCCGGCCCCGATGCCGATCCGCTTCCAGGCCGAGGCCCCCCTCGACGCCTCCGAGCCGCCGCCCGAGCAGCACGCCGGATGGTTCGGCCTCACCTACATCAACGTCGTCTGGCAGGACCGGATGGTCAGCGGCATGATGATGTCGTTCCTCGGCTCCTTCCTGGTCGTCTTCCTGATGATGATCGTCCTGTTCCGCTCGGCGCTGTGGGGCCTGCTGTCGATGATCCCCCTGACCGTGACCATCGCCCTGATCTACGGCATGGTGGGCTTCCTCGGCATCGACTACGACATGCCCATCGCCGTGCTCTCGTCCCTGACGCTGGGCATGGCCGTGGACTTCGCCATCCACTTCCTCGCCCGAAGCCGCCAGATGGTCGCCGAGCTGGGCTCCTGGGACGCCGCCGCCGAACCCGTCTTCGGCGAACCCGCCAGGGCCATCACCCGCAACATCATCGTCATCGCCGTCGGCTTCCTGCCGCTGCTGGCCGCGCCGCTCATGCCGTACAAGACCGTCGGCATCTTCCTGGCCACCATCCTCCTGGTCTCCGGCGTCGGCACCCTGATCATCCTGCCGGCCCTCATCAGCTTGCTCCGGAAACGGCTCTTCGCCGACCGCCGGCATCCCCTGGCCTGCTATTGCGGCACATGCGTCGTCGCCGGCCTCACGGCTATTGCCGTGGTCGTCGTGAATGTCTGGCACTACCTGAACGTCGGTATCACTACAATGACCTGGGTCAGCCTGGTCCTGGTCCCGGTGCTGTGGGGCGTCTGTTGCGCGATGTCGCGGCGGCAGTCGTGCGCCGCGCGGGCCGCCAAGGCAAGCGAGAAGGAGGAATCCCATGAATGATCTGCCGAAGATCGCCCTATGGGCTGTCGCAGCCCTGGCAACCCTGACGCTGCCCGTCCTGGCCGACGGCGAAGCGCCGGGCGCGGACAAAAAGGAACTGACCGTGGACGAAATCGTCCACAAGGCCAACCTGGCCGCCTACTACCAGGGCGCCGACGGCCGCAGCAACGTCAAAATGACCATCAAGGACGCCGGCGGCTCCACCCGCGAACGCGAGTTCACCGTCCTGCGCAAGACCGTCAAGGAAGGCGGCGACCAGAAGTTCTTCGTCCATTTCCACCAGCCCTCCGACGTGCGACGCATGACCTACCTGGTCTGGAAACACGTCGGCGACCAGGACGACGACCGGTGGCTCTACATGCCGGCGCTGGACCTCGTCAAGCGCATCGCCGCCGGCGACAAACGCACCAGCTTCGTCGGATCGCATTTCCTCTACGAGGACATTTCCGGCCGCGATGTCAATGACGACACCCACACGCTCGCCGAAACCACCGACAAGCACTACGTCCTGAAGAACGTGCCGAAGGACCCCAAGGCGGTCGAGTTCGCCTCGTACACCGTCTGGATCGACCGCACGACGTTCCTGCCGATGAAGGCCGAGTACCTCAACGACCAGGGCAAGGTCTACCGCGTCGTCGAGGCCCTCGAGGTCAAGACCATCGACGGGTTCCCGACGGTCGTGCGCAGCGTGGCCCGCGACGCCCTCGGCGGCGGAGAAACCGTGTCCGAATTCAGCGACATCCGCTACAATATCGACCTGAAGGACGACGTGTTCGAGGAACGTTCCTTGAGGCGCCCGCCCAGAGAGGCCCGCAAATGACGCCCGCCATCGCCCGACGCACCGTCACGGCCGCCCTGGGGTGGCTCGTCTCGGCTGCATTGCTGTGCGCCTGCGCCCAGGCGGCCGACGACGCCGCTTCGACCCCAGCCGACGACGCTCCGTCCCAGGGCGCGCCGACAGCCGACGCCGCCGGGACTCCCCCACCGCCGGATCGCCACCAACCCGACCAGCCGCAGCCCGGCACGAGCTGGAAAGAGTGGAAAGAACGCCTTCAGGACGAGCACGACCTGTACGCCGGCGGCTTCATCGACATCCGCAGCGGCCTCCGCACCCAGCGCGACAGCACACAGCGGCGCATGTCGTTGGCCGAAACGCGGCTCGAACTCGACGTCGAGAAGGAGTTTGCCGGCGGAGCCATCCTCAGGCTGCGACCCGACTTCGTCTTCGATCCCGTCACCAGCCGCGGGGCCGACCGCTTCGACCTGGAGGACGGCCACGGGTGGCTCGACCTCCGCGAGGCCAACGTCGCCCTCAGCCCGACCCGGTGGATGGACCTGAAGCTCGGTCGTCAGATTCTCACCTGGGGCACCGGCGACCTGGTCTTCCTGAACGACCTATTTCCGAAAGACTGGAACTCGTTCCTCCTCGGCCGCAACGTCGAGTACCTGAAGGCCCCGTCCGACGCCGTCAAGACGAGCCTCTACAGCGACCTGGCGAACCTCGACGTCGTCTTCACCCCGCGGTTCGACGCCGACCGCTACATCGACGGCGACCGCGTCTCGTTCTGGAACGCCCAGTACGGTCGCCGCACCGGCCGCCATCACTATGTCCACGTGGACCGGCCCGACAACTGGTTCAGCGACAGCGAAACCGCGTGGCGACTGTCCAGGACGATCAAGGGGTACGAGGCGGCCCTCTACGGCTACTACGGTTTCTGGAAGAGTCCGGCCGGATACGAATCCTTCGGCGGCAAGGCCACCTTTCCGCCCCTGTCGGCCTACGGCTGGAGCGTGCGCGGTCCGCTTGGCAAAGGTATCGCCAACGTCGAAATGTCCTACTACGATTCCCGCGACGACCGCGACGGCGACGACCCCCTGGTCCGCAACAGCGAGTTCCGCGGACTCGCCGGGTACACGTTCGAACTCGCCCGCGACCTCAGCCTGGGCTTTCAGTACTACCTGGAGCACATGACCGATTACGGCGACTACCGCGCCGGCCTGCTGCGCGGCATGGCCACGGCCGAACAGAACCGCCACGTCCTCTCCACGCGAGTCACGCGACTGGCGATGAACCAGAACCTCACGTTGTCGCTCGTCGCGTTCTACTCGCCGTCGGACGACGACACGTACCTGCGACCGACCCTGAGCTACAAGATCACCGACAACTGGCTGGTCGAGGCCGGCGCCAACTTCTTCGTCGGCAGCCGCGACTACACCTTCTACGGCCAGTTCGAGGACAACTCCAACGTCTATGCCGCCATGCGGTACAGTTTCTGAAAGGATGCCCGATGCCCATTCACGAATACGCCTGCCGCCAGTGCGGCCATGAATTCGAGGAACTGTTGCGAACGGCCGAACAGAAGGTGTCGTGTCCGAAGTGCGACAGCACCGACGTGCAGAAGAAGCTGTCGGCCTTCAGCGCGGTCGTCGGCGCCTCCTCGGCCCCACCGTGCGGCGAAGGATGCCCACAGGGCTCGTGCTGCTCCGGCGGCGCGTGCCCCATGCACCGATAGCCGTTCGCGGCGAAACAGAAGGGAATGCCCCAACGATGAAGACCTACGACGTCGTGATCCTGGGCTCGGGCCCCGCCGGCGGCACTGCCGCCATCTACGCAGCCCGCGCGCACCTGACCACCGCCCTCGTCACAGGGCCCGTCCCGGGCGGGCTGCCCAGCACCACCCACCTCATCGAGAATTTTCCGGGCTTCCCCGAAGGCGTCGAGGGGCCCAAGATGGGCATGCTTGTCGAACAGCAGGCCCGCAGGTTCGGGGCCGAGTTCCTGTTCGACATCGTCGAGTCCGTGGACCTGTCCGCGTGGCCATTCAGGATGAAAATGCAGCAGGACGATTTGGCCGCCAAGGCACTGATTATCGCCACCGGCTCGTCGCCGCGGAGGATGGGCATTCCCGCCGAAAAGGAGTTCGAGCATCGCGGCGTCAGCACCTGCGCCACCTGCGACGGCCGCTTCTTCGAGGGCAAGCCCGTCGCCGTCGTCGGCGGAGGCGACAGCGCGCTCGAGGAAGCCGTCTACCTGGCCCGCATGGCCTCCAAGGTCACCGTCATCCACCGCCGCGACGCCCTGCGCGGCGGTCCGGTGCTCCAGCAGCGGGCTCGCGAGAATCCGAAGATCGACTTTGCGTGGAACGCCGTCGTCGCCAACCTCAAGGGCGACCAGGCCGGCCTCAGGCAGGTGGTGCTCAAGGATACACGCGACGGAACGACGCGAACGCTCGACGTGCAAGGCCTCTTCGTCGCCATCGGCCACACACCCAACACCGAGTTGTTCAAGCCGGCAGCCGGTGCGCCCGGACCGGCCCTGCAACTCGACGAACAGGGCTACATCGTCACCGACAAGCGGACCCGCACCAACATCGAGGGCGTCTTCGCCGCGGGCGACGTCGCCGACCCCCATTTCCGCCAGGCCATCACCGCCGCCGGCACGGGCTGCGCCGCCGCCATCGAGGCCACACGGTACCTGGAGTCCCTCGGATAACGTCCCGTCACCGCTGGGCCGTTCGGCCGTGGTGCGTCAAACCTCCACGTCCCCGTCGCCGCGGACGACCTCGCCGAGCAGGCACGTCCGGACCTTGGCCGCCTCCAGCAGCCGCCGGGCCTTGTCGGCCTGCGCCGCCCGCACCACCACCACCATGCCGATGCCCATGTTCAGCGTCCGGAACATCTCGTGGTCGTCGATGCGCCCGCGACGCTGTATCTCCTCGAACAGCGCCGGCACACGCCACGACGACCGGTCGATGCGGACGCCGACCCCCTTGGGCAGGCACCGCGGAATGTTGTCGTAGAACCCGCCGCCCGTGATATTCGCGACGCCCAGCACGTCCACGGCCGCAATGAGCTTCAGCAGCGGCTGGACATAGATGATCGTCGGCGTCAGGAGTTTGCGCCCCCACGCGCCGCCCAGTTCCTTCCGCGTGAACACCTTCCGGGCCAGCGAGAACCCGTTGCTGTGCAGCCCCGACGATTTCAGCCCGATCACGGCATCTCCGGGCCGGATGCGACGCCCGTCGATCACCTTCGACTCGTCCACCACGCCCACCGCGAAGCCCGCCAGATCGTACTCGCCGCGCTTGTACATCCCCGGCATCTCCGCCGTCTCGCCGCCCAGCAGCGCGCAGCCGGCCTGCTTGCAGCCCTTGACCACGCCCTTGAGCACGTCGCAGTAGACCCGGTCCTCGATCCCCCCCGTGGCGAAGTAGTCCAGGAAGAACAGCGGCTCCGCCCCCGAACAGACGATGTCGTTGACGCTCATCGCCACCAGATCGATGCCCACCGTGTCGTGCCGCCCGACGGCCACCGCCACCAGCAGCTTGGTGCCCACGCCATCGGTTCCCGACACCAGCAACGGCCGCTTCATCCCCCGCGTCGGCGCGGCGAACAGGCCGCCGAAACCGCCGATCTTGCCCACCGTGCCCGGCCGGTTCGTCGTGTGAATCATCGGAATCAGCTTGCGAATCAGGCGCTCCGCCTTGTCAATGTCCACCCCTGCCGCCTTGTACGTCACCGCCCTCTTGGCCATAGCGCATCTCCAGAACAGAGCCACCGAAACTCACGGAACGTCAATGGTATCACGCCGCAACGCCGAACTCAAGCAGACGTTGCCGCACCGGCAGACGGGTGTGCCCTTCTGGCATGTGCGGCGGTCGTTCGCCAGAGAGCGCGTGGCGGTCGTTCGTTGGAGTGGACGGCCCTGGGCCTCAGGCTGTCAAAGTCAGCCCCTCGTACGCCGGCACCTGAGGCCCGAAGGGCCGACGAGAGCTTAGCCGGGGGCGGAGGCTCGACGGCCGTATTGTCGAGCTGCAGCCCCCGGTGGCGGCCTCCTTCAGAACCCCAAGCCCCGAAGGGGCGCAACCTGTTCTGTGGCCAAACAGGTCGCGCCCCTTCGGGGCTTAAAGGAGAGGTGGGACTCGGATACCGGAGGCTCGGTCCGGCCAACGACGGCCGGCCCAGCGCCTCCGGCTACACTCCTGCCGGCCCTGTCGGGCCTGGGTTTTCGATCCATGTGCAGAGTTCGGCAAAACGCAGGCGATCCTCACGCTCGACAACCGCTGTTCGGCTCGTCACCTGCCGCGGCAAGACCATCTCTGTCGTGCTACCAGGAAAATCAGGCACACCGCGGCAGACTGCACGCGGACCAAGGCGCCGCACGACCGACCCCCAACCGCCGCAACCGGTGTTTCACCTGGTGGGAGACGCCCACGCTGTTGAGCGCCCTCTGCGTATATGCTATGCTGCTGCCCGCCGCCGAGCGTGCGGCAGGCCACTGAAAACCGACAGGCAACAAGGAGCCAACCGATGAACAGAACCGCGTTGTGGTCCATGGCGATGGTCGCGTGCGTTGTCGCAAGTGCCGCGGCCAAGCCGCTGACGCCCGCCCAGGTCAAACTGAGCGGCATGAAGGTCACGATCGTCCCGGCCGGCCAGACCGTGGACATTGCTCCCCTGGAGGTGAAGACCCAGGAACACGTCATGGCGCTTGCCGCCGGCGAACCGTCGTGGCGCACCACCCCGCTGCTGCCCGGCGTGGCGTGGATCTGCGGCGCGATGACTCCCGGCAGCCTCGTGGTCACTCTGGCCGACGACCCCAGCACCGTGCTGACCGAAGGCAAGGACTACAAGGTCAACTACAACTGGGGCGCCGTCACCGGCATCGAGGGCGGCAGATCTCCCGCCGGCGCCAAGGTCCAGTGTAAGTACACCTACACCCTGTCGCGGATCGACCTGATCGAACGCACGGCCGACGGCAAGGTGACCGTGAAGCAGGGCACACCCGATCGCGGCCGCCCCCTGCTGCCCGACGTCACGCCCGGATGTCTCCCGCTGGCAAGCGTCTACCTCGCCCCCAACACCACGACGCTCACCATGGCCAACATCAACCTCATCGACCCGGACTACGACGGCGTGCCGCCCGTCATCGGCGCCGAGCACCTGGCGGCCACGCGAGCCAGGCTCCGCGAGGGCAAGGCCGTCACCATCGTCTTCCTCGGCGACAGCATCACCGCGCAGCAGCCCAAGGATTTCCGCGACGGCAAAGGCTCGTTCGTGGACCGCTTCACCGCCTATCTCAAGGAACTCTACGCCGACCGCGAGGTCACGGTCACCGACAAGGCGACTGTCGTCGAGCCCAAGGACGGGCAGATCGTCATCGTCAAGGCCGGCATCGGCGGCAATGACAGCGGCCAGGGCCTCAAGCGATTGGACACCGACGTGCTCGCGCACCGGCCTCACGCCGTGATAGTCATGTTCGGCGTCAACGACGAGAACAAGGGGCGCACCGCCAGGAACAACGTGCCGCCCGAGCAATACGGAAAGAACCTGACGGCCATCGTCGAGAAAGTCCGCAGCGCCGGAGCCGAGACCGTCCTGATGACCACCAGCATGAAAATGCTCCCGTGGGAAGGCACCGCCGGCAATCTCGACGAGTACGCCGCCACGGCGCGCCGGGTGGCCGCCGACAGGAAGGCCTGCCTCGTCGACAACTTTAAGGCGTGGGAAGACCTGCCGCGACGTGGATACAACTACGCCGTGTTCCTGGGCACCTGCATCAATCACCCGGTGGACCTCGGCCACGACCTGTTCTTCCGAGGCCTCAAGGCCGCGTTCGAGCACCCGTGATGACAGGCCGAGCCTCGCCGCCGCGGCCGCCCGCCGTACCGTGGCACGGTCATCTTGCCCGTGAGTCCCAGGGGCATCCTGCCCCTGGCGCCGTGAGCCTTCGGCTGCGACCGAGACGCTCGTGCCGCGGAAGATCGGCCGCACCCGACTGTGACGCCGCAACCCCGTGACGACGGCGCGGCCTGTGGAGAATCGACATCATGAAATGGCTCGTGGTCGCCGCGGCCGTACTGCTGCAATTGGCGCTCGGGAGCATCCTCGGCTGGAGCGTCCTCGGCCCCTCGCTCGAAGCGTCCTATGGCCTGAACGGCGGCCAGTCCGGTTTCATCTTCGGACTCTACATCGCCGTGTTCACTCTCGGCAGCCTGATCGGCGGCCGCCTCCAGGAAGCCCGCGGTCCGCGACAGACCGCCCTGCTCGGCAGCCTTCTGGCAGGCGGCGGCTGGCTCGTCGCCGCCGCGTCCGGCGGCTCGTTCCCCGTCCTGGCCGCCGGCATCGGCGTCATGACCGGCCTCGGCAACGGCTTCGCCTACATCGGCACCCTCGTCGCCTGTGTCCGTTGGTTCCCCGCCTCCCCCGGCCGCGCCACCGGCGCCGCCGTCGTCGGCACCGGCGCCGGAGCCATCCTCCTCACGGCCATTGCCCAGCACATGCTCGCCCAAGGCTACGACGTCCTCATCATCTTCCGCTCGCTCGGACTCCTCTTCGGCTCGGTCATGTTCTGTTGCGCCGCCCTGCTCGTGGCCCCCCCCGGCGGCGCCGCGGTCGCAAGACCCAAAGTGCCCCTGGCGCGGTTGCTCGCCACACGCCACTTCTGGGCCCTCACCTGCGCCCTGTTCGGAAGCACCTTCGGCGCCCTCATCGTCATGGGCCACCTCAAGACCATCGGCCTCGGCGCTGGCCAGACCGACCAGGCCGCCGCCCTCGCCGTCGCCGTCTACGCCGCAGGCAACGCCGCAGGACGACTCGGCTGGGGCGCCGTCTACGACCGCCTCGGACGACCCGCCGTCCTGCTCTCCCTGGCTGCCCTGCTCGCCGGCATCCTCACCCTGCTGGCCGCCGCCTCGCTGCCGCTCTTTCTCGTCACTGCCGCATGGCTCGGCGCCTCCTTCGGAGCCACCATGGTCCTCTACGCCTCCGATGTTGCCGCCGTCTGGGGGCACGACCGCGTCGGCAGCGTCTATCCCGTCATGTACCTCGCCTACGGCTTCGCCGGCATCACCGGACCCGGCATCGGCGGATGGATCAGGGACCACACCGGCAACTACCTGCTCTCGATCCTCCTGGCCGCCGTCATCGTTGCCGCCGGAGCCGTCGTCTACTGGCTCCTGACGCGGCCGGCCGCCGGCGCCGCGCCTCTGCCCGACCCTGCCCCCCAAGGAGACCCCGCACCATGAACATCCTGTTCATCGGCAACAGCTTCACCTACTTCAACGACCTGCCCGCCGCCGTCGCCGCCCTGTGCGAGTCGCGCGGGGTCAGCGTCCACGTCGGCCGATACATCCGCGGCGGCGCCGGCCTCGAGACCCACTGGCTCGACAACCTCGGCATCGCCGAAGGCAGGCACATGTTCTGCCTCGAACCCGCGCCCGAGCGCAAGGGCGGGCTCGACGACGCCCTGGCCGAGCGACGCTGGGACTGGGTCGTCCTCCAGGGACACAGCCGCGATCCGCTGCTCACGCCCGAGGACTTCGCCGCCTACGGCCGCCGCCTGCACGACGCCGCCGCGACCAACGGCGCACGCACCATGCTCTATCAGACCTTCGCCCACCAGACGCGTCCCGACGACCAGCCCGCCATCAGCGACGCCTACCGTCGCCTGGCCGCCGAACTCGGCGCCGCTCTCGCCCCGGTCGGCGACGCGTGGGCCGCCGCCTTCGCCGCACGGCCCGGCCTCGTCCTCCATCACGAGGACCAGCTCCACCCCAACGACAAGGGCAGCTACCTGGCCGCCTGCGTCTTCGCCGCGAAACTCACCGCGCAGGATCCGCGCGGCCTGCCGCACGAGCTGGACGCCGTGCGCAACGACAAGGGCGACCCCTGTTACGCCTTGGACAGTGACTCGGCATGGTTCCTGCAAGACATCGCCGCACAGATCGTGCAGCATCAGGCGTGAGCCCGTGGGGCGGTCGCACCGGCCACCGCACGGTTTCCCGTCAACCACCGCACGCGAAGCGAGCGTCTCAACCCCTCTCCCTGCTTGCAGGGAGAGGTGCCCCGAGCATCAGCGAGAGGCGGTGAGGGTCGACGTTGGGTGCCATGCCTGCCCCGTCAGGCATGGGCAAGTCTCCGTGCCCTTCCGTGTGGCTCCCCCGCGCGCAACGCACGCCCCACCCTCATCCCTGCGACTCGACGAACATCTCCGTCCGCCGGTCCTTGCGGCACCGATTCCACGGGTACACCCGACCGCTCATCGCCACGTAGACCCCCGGAGGCAGAACGTTCAGCGCCCCCACCGCCAGACCGAAGTTGAATTGCGCGTCGCTGTCGGCGAACTTCTCCGGACGCATCGCCCCCGTCATCACGATCGTCTTGCCCCCGATCGCGCTCAGCACCGCCGCCGTCTCCAGCATCGTGTCCGTCCCGTGCGTCACCAGAATCCGGTCGTCCACGCATTCCCGGCACGCCTGCGCAATCGCCTGCCGATCCTCCGGCGTCATGTCCAGGCTGTCCTTGCGCACCACCGAATGCACCTCGTACTGAAAATTCACGCTCCGCAGCCGGTCCAGCACACGCTTCACCGCGGGCTCACCAACCTCAAAGTTGTACCCGCCCAGGTCGCACGAGTAGTCCTTGTCGATGGTCCCGCCCGTGCAGATAACCGTGATCTTCACCGATGTCGCCTCTGACTGAGACTCAGCCTGTAGGGTGGGTCCCCCGGACCCACGCGCCGAACGCCGTCCGCCCCGTGGCACGGGCATCCTGCCCGTGCGTCCCAGGGGCATCTTGCCCCTGGCCGCCGTTGAACCCCTCTCCCTGCTCGCAGGGAGAACGCGTAGGGTGGGTCCCCCGGACCCACGCGGTCCTGTCAACGCGCGTGCGAAGCACGCTCCCTCAACCCCTCGCCCTGCACGCAGGGAGAGGTGCCCCGAGCGCAGCCGAGGGGCGGTGAGGGTCGAACGCCAGGAACCCTTCCGTCGGGCCCACCGTAGGGTGGGTCCCCCGGACCCACGCGGACGTTTCACTTGACGATCTCGACCTCGGCCACCTCGAACGTGCCGAACCTGCCGAGCAATGCCGACCAGTCGCTCTGGTCTCCCAGGCCCGTGCCCAGGACAAGGCGGCCGATCGTATAGTACGGAGGCGCCACCGTCGCGTCAACGTCGCGCCACCGACCCGCCACATACACCTGCACCCACTGATGCGCCGCCAGCACATTCGACCGCTCGCCCACGCGACGCACATAGAGCATCCCGAACGCCGTCCGCGCCGGCACCCCCGCCGCGCGACACAGCGCCGCCAACAGCACCGCGTGCTCCGTGCAGTCGCCTTCGTGCGACCGCGCCGCCTCCGACGCCGAGGCGTACCCCACCGACAGATTCTTGCTCGACAACTGACGGTCCACCCACGTCGCCAGCCGACGCACCGCCTGCACCACGTCCCCCGTCTTGCCGATCTCCCGCTTCGCCGTTTCCACGATCAGCGCGTCGTCGCTCTGGATGTACCGCGTTGGCCGCAACGCCTCCAGCGCCGCCGCGTCGCCGCCGTCGTACGGCATCGCCTGCGACCCCTCCAGCGCGTTCTTCTCAATCGTCACCGTGACCGTGCCGCCGAACGCCTTCTCCACCTTCTGGCTCTCGGTCTGCGGCACGTCAATCGTCGCCCCGGCCTTCGGCTTCAGCGTCAGCACCACCTTCGCCGCCAGCGGCGGCAACGCCTTCGGACACGATACGTAGCTCGACGCGAAGAAGTCCCCCGTGCTCCGCACCTTGCTGGTCGCAAACGCCTTGTCGCACAGCACAAACACCACACGCTGGTGAGCCGCAGGACCCTCGATCCGAACCAGCCGCCCCTGCTCGTCCATGTGCCGCACTTCCAGAATGTCGCCCCGCGGCAAATGAATCACCTGCTCCACGCGCGTCGCCTCCAGCACACGACCCAGCAGGTCGATCCGCTCCTTGCCCACCACCGTCGCGTCAATCGACACCGTGGCCATGCTCGACGCCGAAAACGTCTTCATCGTGAAGCGCGTGCCCGGCTTGAACTCATGGCTCCGCGCCGCCAGACGCTCGCCCTCCGGCATCAACGCCTCCGACGGATACTCCGCCGTCATCGTCCGCGTCTGCCCCCCTGTCTCCTGCGTCACCGTCCAGCGTCCGTCCGCCTCACGACGACCCGACGTTCGAGTCGCCGCGCCGCCGTCCTGCGACGTCGTCTCGAACCCGAGCGGCTGCCCCGCCGTCGTCTCCCGGCTGACCGTTTCGATCACCGACTCCACTTCCGCCCCGCCCCGAAGCACCGCCGTCACGATCCGCTCGGTCGAGGTCACCGTCTCGCCCTCCACCTCGCGGCGACGCACCATGTAGCCCGCCTTCTGGTCCATCACCATGACGGCGTAGTAATCCTCCGTCACCGCCCGCTCCACCGCCGCGGGAGCCTCGGGCGCAGCCTTGCCGCCGCCGTCGGCCCACACGACCGCGCCTGCCGCCCACAACGCGAACATCGCTCCCAGACGTTTCATCCACTCGCTCTGATACTGCAACACGACGAGGCCTTGCCACCGTGGCACGGGCATCTTGCCCGTGCGTCGCAGGGCCATCCTGGCCCTGCAAGGCGTGGTTCGTCCACGGGCAAGATGCCCGTGGGACGCATGGGCAGGATGCCCATGCCACGACACAGCGTTGCAGTCCTAACGCATCACGCGCACCAACGATCTGTCTATTCCCCAACCTCCACGTCCACCACCTCGAACAGCCCGTAGCTCTTCAGCAGCGACAGAAAGTCCATCGTGTCGCCGTTGCCCACCATCAACGCGATCGACCGCGGACCGTAGCTCACGTTCTGCACCGTCGCGTCCAGGTCCACCCACTGCCCCCCGATGAACACCTGCGTCCACTGGTGCCCGCCCATCACGTACTTCCGCCCGAACATCTCGCCCACATAGGCCATGCCCGACACCGTCCGCGCCGGAATCCCCACCGCGCGGCACAGGGCCGCCGTCAGCACCGAATGCTCCGTGCAGTCGCCCTGGCGGCTCTTGAGCACCTCCGACGCCGAGGCGTAGCCGATCGACAGATCCTTCGTCCTGATGTTCGTCCGCACCCACTCGGCAATCCGACGCGCCGCGCCCCAGGCCGCGGTCTCGTCTCCCACGGCCTCCCGCGCCGCCGCCACAATCGCCGGATCGTCGCTCTGCACATAGGCCGTCGGTTTCATCGACGCCAGCGCGCCGGCGTCGCTGCCCGCATACGGCATCGTCTGCGACGATTTCGGCTTCTGCCGCACCACCGTCACGCGAACCGTCCCGTCCGGCCCGGCCGCCACCTGCTGCGAATCCGTCGTCGGAATCGACAGCTCCTTCTCCTTGCCCGGCTTCGCCTTCAGCACGTACGTCACCCGCTCGGACGTCGCAGGCACCCCTTTCGGCAACTCGACCAGCGAGGCATCGAAGAAATCCTTCGTGCTCTTGGCCGGGCTCATCGCAAACGCCTGGTCGCACTGGTACGCCGTCACCTTCATCCCCGCCACGTCCATGTCCATCCGCAGCACCCGGTTCTCGTCCGTCACCCAGAGCACCACCGGCACCGCCACGTCCATCGGCCCCATCGGCGTTTCCACCTGAAACGCCTGCACCATCGTCACGCGGACCCCCTCGGCGATGCGGCCGAACAGGTCCACCGTCCCCCGCTCCCCCACCGTCATCGACGTGCGCGCCCCCGACGCATACTCCGCCACGAAACTGATCAGTTCGTAACTCGTCCCCGACACGAACCCGTGCCGCCGGACCTCCAGGTCCATCCCCTCCGGCATCAGCGCCGCCTTCGGATACGGCCGCGTTTCCTTCGCCACCGTGCCGCCCGACGACCGCTCCAGCGTCATCGTCCCATCCTCGGCCACCGTGCCCCGGGTGCGCGTGCTCCCGAACCCCATGTCCGTCGACGTCTCAAACGACAGCGGCTTGCCCGCCGCCGTTTCCACGCACACGCTGCGCTGTTTCACCGTCATCGGGAACCCGCCGCGGTTCAGCGACATCTCCATGGCCGAGGTCGTCGTCACCTTCCCCTCCGCTGCGCGACGCTCGTTGACCATGTAACCGACCTTCTCGCTGTCGATCATGACCGCCAGGTACTCGGTGAGGACCTCATCGGCCCCGCGCGCCGCCACCGCCGGCATCGCCAACCACAGTGCTGCCGCAACCACCCACGCCGTCTGCCTCGTCATCGTCTGGCCTCCTGACTACAATGCCGCATCGTGGCATGGGCTCTTGCCCATGCGTCCCACGGGCATCTTGCCCGTGGACGAACCGCGCCCTTGCAGGGCCAGCATGGCCCTGCGACTCACGGGCAGGATGCCCGTGCCACGGTGAAAAAGCCTCGTGGCGTTGTGCCTCACACCGTCTTCAGAAACGTCGCTATCGCCTCTTCAATCTCCGGCAGCAGCCGGTGAGGCTCCGAACCCTCGATCCAGATGCCGTGCTGCTCCCCCGGGCCGGCGTACGCATACAACTCCGCCCGCGCGTGGACCTCGTGATAGAACTTGATCATCTGCCGCGAATGCTCGATCGACACCAGCTTGTCGTGAACGCTGTGCGTACACAGCAGCGGCGGCGACCACGGCTTGACGTAGCTCACCGGCGACGCCGCGTAGAGCATCTGCTCGGTAATCGTCTCGGCGCCGAAGAACTGCTGCAACTGTTCCCGCCGTCCCTCGGCGATCTTGATGTGGAAATCCGTCGGCCCCGACACGTTGACCATGCCGCGGCACTGCCCCTTCGCCAGCCGCAGACCCGTCATCAGCGTCAGGTGCCCGCCCGCTGACCCGCCGATGATCACCAGCCCGCCCTTGCGATCCAGCGGCGCCAGGGCCTCGTGCCCGCCTTCAAGCACAAACTTCGCCGCCGCCAGGCAATCGTCCCCGCACGCCGGCCAGGGCGCGGTGTCCAACAGGCGGTAGTTGATGTTGAAGACCGCGTACCCCTGCTCGCACATGAACTCCGCCACGCCCGCCCAACTGCCCTTGTCCATGGCGTTCCACCCGCCGCCATGAATCGCCATCGCCACCGGCGTCTTGCCCGCGCCCTCCGGAAGGTACAGATCCCCCGTCCCGCGCTCCCCGTGCTCCGGCGCATAGGCAATACCCGCAATCCTCTTCATCGCCGATCCTCCCTCAGCCCGATCTCAGAACCTCCCGTCCGCCACCGGCAACCACGAGTATACCCTCCGCCCCCGCCTCGCACCAGACATCCAACCCCCAAACGCTGCATACCCAACCCCTCCCCCTCCCCAGGGGGAGGTGCCCCGAGCTGTCAGCGAGGGGCGGTGAGGGTCGAACGCCGGAAACCCGTAGGGTGGGTCCCCCGGACCCACGCGGTTGCCGGGTCCCATGCCCGCCCCGTCGAGCCTGTCCGACAATTCGATGCGTGGTTCGTTGTTGCTGGGTGCCTGCCCCGTCGGGCCTGTCCGACAATTCGTTGTGTGGTTCGTTGTTGCTGGGTGCCATGCCTGCCCCGTCAGGCATGGGCA
>JAAYDY010000013.1 GCA_012729015.1 Phycisphaerae bacterium
TCGGCAGGTCTGGCCTTGCTGCACCGCGTCGGCGCGGGTCAGCCGGGCGAGATTAAACCGCCGACTACACACGTAGAAGCCGCCGTTGAAACGTCACGGGACGCGGGTTCGATTCCCGCCGCCTCCATTCAGACAGCCTGCGCGGGCTGTCTCTCGACCAAACAAGGCCCGTTGCCATCCGGCAGCGGGCTTTGTGCGTTTGGGCCAGTAAACAAAGGGGTTTGGCGACTTCACCGCCGCGCCGCGACGCCCAACCACGTGACGGGGTAGGCCCCGAAAACGTCGTTCCGGGGGCCGAGATTGTCTCAAAGTCTCTGAATCGCGTGACGGGGTCTTACCCCGTCACGTGAGAGACAAGATGCTTTGTTACAGGCACTTACGCAGAATCAGGGCAGGTGCGAGTTGCACCCGACCTTGCCCCATGCGACCGCACTGCAACCCCGTCACTGTGACGCTTGCAGTGCCAGAAAACCGTCATGTGAGCGCGACGTGAGCGCCTCGTGGCACCGCAATGGCACTGCTTGGCACTGCAACGGGCACGTGGGCGCGGACGGACGCGACCGGCGGCGCGGGGCGTGTCACCGGTGACAAAACCGATTTGGCGCGTGTAGCGAGACCAGGAAAGCCCTTGACGGCCTGGCCTGAAAGAGGCAGAATGCTCTCGAAACTCAACAGTCCAGCCGACGATCATGGCAATGGTGTTGGCGATGCCAAAGGCCGAGGCTGAGATGGGTCCGGTTCCTCGTCACGGATGCCGCCTCCACGGCCCCGGGCGCTGAGGTTAAGCGCGCCAGACAGTACTCGCTGGGGGCCAGACTGTCGGGTCACTAATCGGAGCGCCCGCAATGATCGAACAGCAGGACCACATCGAGCGCATCAGAACAGCGATTGAACCACAATTCGCCGCTGCGGCTGAGCAAGCCGCCTCTGCGTTCTTGGGTAGCCTGGGAGCCCAGAACGCCCCTGGCGACGCCGACGTTGCTGCTGCTACCGCAGCTGCTCATGCCACACTGAAGCGACACGCCCTATCGGAGAAGTGGCTGTCAGTCGTCGGCGGCGACCAGGAGATCAGCCAGGATCAGCGATCTCGCATCGAGTTGGTCTTTGATACGCTCTTGCCGCCGCCGGCGATTCCTCAGCCGCAGGATGCCTCGACCATGTCCTCGGTTCGTTTGGCACTGGCAGCAGCTGTCGGAGCGATCTTCGGCATGATGGTCCTCACGCCTCTTGCCCGCCTTCTGCTTGACATGCGCGACACAGGGCTATTCATCGGCGCACCGGTCGGCGCAGCCTTGCTCGTTCTCGCCAGTTGGCACGCCGCCCACAACAAGTGGATTAAGAACACCCTCATCGCCTCCCTTGGCGTCGCCACAATTGTCGAGGTCTGGGCGTTGTTGAGCGGCGGCGGCGTGTTCGGCAGGTTGTGGAGAGCATTGGGAGGACGGCAGTCGGGCTTCAAACGTGTCGTGGTCTATGCGTTGGCGATCCTCGTCTTGGTGTTCTCCAAACGTATTCCAAGAATCGATCGGCGGGGTTACGAAGACACGGTCAACTGCATTCTTCAGCAGTGGCTTGATGAAGCGGTCATTCTTCTGGCACTGCTGCTGCATCCCGGGTCACCAAAGCAAGCCGTCGCGGATACCGACAACATGCTTTGTAGCCTTGTTGCGAAGATCAAAGCCCTGCCTGCTGTAGGCCGCGACAACATGGAGTTCGCCATCCAGGAACTCATCCAGGAAACCAAGAACATGGGTTTCGCGGGTGAAGGCGGCCCTCGGCAGTTCGTATGGGAGGAATCCATGCGAGAGGAATACGACACGTTTGCTCATGTCGAGCCAGGCGATCTCGTGGTCATCGAGCGCGAGTCGGTGCGTTTCAATGATGCTCTGAAGCAGAAGGGCTTGGTTCGCAAGATGAGAGAGCGGAGGTAGCCATGGGCACCAAGGATGTACTGGCGATAGACTTCGGGACGTCGAACACATACTACTGCCGGTGTCCCGGCGACCAGCTATCACCGAAGGGCGTCGACTTTGGTGACGGTCGTGACGGATTAGCCAGCGCGATCCTCTATCGAGACAGTAGATCATCGCTGATCGGCCATGTCGCTCTTGAGGAGTACGGCGAATCCACTCCTGCTGAACGGCGATCATGCAAGCTCAGGACCCGATTCAAGCCAGACATCGCGACAAGTGATGAGGCCCGAACCGCAGCTCAGGACTTTTTGGCCGCAGTCTTGTCTGAGGCCCGAAGTCAGCGCGTAGACCTGGTGCCGGATGGGCGAGAAGTCATATTTGGCGTGCCCAGCGAAGCAGACGAGGCGTTTCGTCGCTCACTGGCGACCTTGGCCGAGGATGCCGGGTACGGCAAGGTCAGCATGATCGACGAACCACGGGGGGCTCTCCTCTATCACGTTTTTCACAAGGATATTCCGGCCAGAGACGCACTGAAGGGGCTGCTTGCGATTGACTTTGGAGGCGGTACGTGCGACTTCGCCTTCATGTGCCGGGGAGTCGTGCAGCATTCCTGGGGAGACATGCACCTGGGCGGGCGACTATTCGACGACCTGTTCTTCCAATGGTTTGTCGACTGCAACCCTGATGCTGTGGAGAAGATGCGGGAGGATGGATGCGAGTACTTCGTCCATTCATTCCTGTGTCGGGAAGTCAAGGAGGCTTTCTCGCGCACAATGGCACGAGACCGCAAGGAGGCGGTTACAAAGACTGTGCGACATTACGGTCGTCTCGCTGGGATCACCTGGAAGGAATTTGCCGAAAGGGCCAAGGTCTATCGCCCAACTAATCATGTGATGGAGTACACAGCCATCGCGGCGAACGGGCAAATCGATCTTGTCTCGTGGTTCCGCAGATGCCTGTGCGACGGCCTACGAGCGAAGGGCATTGACCGCAGTGACATCAAGTTCGTCATCCTGTCGGGCGGCAGCAGCCAATGGCCGTTCGTCGTGGACACGGTGGTCGAAGAACTCGGGATCGATGAGTCCCGGATCAGACGGAGCGATAGGCCGTACGCAGCGATTTCCGAGGGGCTGTCCATCGTGCCAGCACTTCGCCGCCAATTCAGTCACGCTCAGGAAAACCTTCGGGCGAATCTGCCAACCTTCGTGTCGAAGAAGCTGGACCCGTTGGTGAAGAAGCGAGTCGACGAGGTCGCAAAAGCAGTGGCCACTGCGGTGACTGGGGAATTATTCGATCAAAAGCTTCGGCCGATCCTTGTGCAATTCCGTGACAAGGGCGGCACAGTGGCCTCGCTCAAGAAGCAGATCGCCAGCGCCACGTCAGCATTCGAGCCTCGCCTGCTCGGCATCATCGAGGAAAAGATGACCGTGCTGAGCAGGGCGCTCCCGGCGGACGTTACAGAAGCTGTGGGAGCGTGGTTTGACGAGTATGGCTTGGCCGCGCCAAGTGGCTCGCTTGAGTTGTCTCGGTCTTCGACGAATAACGTTGCCGTCAGCGTGGAAATGCCCGACTTCTACTCCGACATCTTCAACACCGTCGCCTCATTCAGTACAGGGATCATCGCCAGCGTCGTGGCGATGATCTGCGGAGGAGGCGGCATGGCGTTGATCGCTTCCGGCCCACTGGGATGGATTATCGGGGCGATCATTGGCTTGGTGGTCGGCGCTCTTGTGATGTTCTATGGAGCAGAGGCGGCCAAGGACATGGCTGAGGGGTGGGAGGTGCCGGGCTGGATACGCCGACGAGCGGTAACAGACAAGAAGGTTAAGGAAACTCGGTCGAAGCTTGCCGACGACATCCAGTCAACCATCGAGGGTGAGTTTGAGCCGATGAAGCAGGCTCTGGATAAGCAGGTGCGGTTGCAGGTTGAGGCGGAGATCGATGCGATCAATGAGATAAACCAGATGTGAGTTGCTATCCAGGGCGGTTGTGCATTCTCCTCTGCTCGTCCCACCGCACGGGCAGGTTCTTCCGCAACTTCTCCAGGCTGAGCCCGTCGGGTTCGTCCCCCCGCAGGATCGCCTCGATGATGTCCGGGGCGAGACTGGTCAGGCGGAGCATGCGACCGACGTAGGTGCGGTCGCAGCCGACGTCCTTGGCCAGGTCTTCCAGACTGGCGTACTCGCCGGATTCGATCTGGGCCTGCCAGCGGCGTCCCTTGGCGATGGCCTCAATGAGCGTCCGGTTGGCACCGTTGGTGTACTCGACGTGCCGGGCCGCTGAGACCGGCGCGGCCTCCCCTTCGGCCAAGACCATGCACCGACCATTGCGACGGCGCAGCCGCATGGGGATGTGGACCACCACGGCGTCGCCGTCGCGGCGGACGCGCAGGCCGGGATAGCGGTCCTTCTGCTGGTCCTCGATGAGTGTCGTGTCATGCATGGGCACGTTCCTCGATGGGCTGGAGTTCTTCAACGATCTGCTCGATGCCGTTGGTGCGGAAGCGGATGTCGATACCGCTGGTGCTGACGGTGATTTCCTCGACGAGAAGCTGGGCGATGCGCCGCTGCTCCTCTGGGAACAGCACGTCCCAGATCGGATCGATGGCCCGCAGGGCTTCGCCGACGCGGTCGAGTTCGACCGGCGCGCCCTGCGTGGCCTTGGCCTCGAGGTCGCGGATGCTCCTGTCCAGTGACCGCAGCTCGTCATTGAGCCGTTTGAGCTCGTCGGCCAGGAAGCCCTCGTCCTGGTCGGCGACGTTCAGCGCCGCCCGGATGGATTTCTGCGTCTGCCCTCGCCGCATCCGCAGCTCGTCCAGCTTGGCGAGCGTGGCCGTGTCTGGTCCGCTGCCGCCCGACTTGCTGATCTCGCGGTACGTCCTGGCGATCACGTCGGGGTGACGCAGCAGCGCCCGCAACTGGTCGACGACCGCCGTCTCGATCTGGCCGGCGGGCAGGTTCGGCAGTGGGCACTGGCCATAGCCTTCCTTGACCTTCTTCGTGCAGGCGTAGTAGCGGTACTCGCGGCCGGCTTTGCGGGTCCAGGTCGGTTGCACGCGGCCGCCGCAATGGCCGCATTGGATCATCCGCCGGAGCAGGACGAACCGGCGCACCTGGTGCTTGTGCGTGTAAGTCTTGTTGGCGCTCAATTGCTTCTGGACGCGCTCGAATTGCTCGGTCGGCACGATGGCCTCGTGTTCGCCGGGGTAGGCCTTGCCCTTGTGAACCACCTGGCCGATGTATCGGCGGTTGATGAGCACCTCGTAGACGCTCCGCTGCCGCCAGGGTTTGCCACCGCGCTGCTTGCCGCTCTTGGTCGTCGGTCGAGCCTTGGTGCGGTAGCCCTCGGCGTTGAGGGCGACGGCGACCTTGCGGCAGGACTCGAGTTTCTCGAAGCGGTCGAAGATGTCGCGGACGAGCTTGGCCTCCTCGCGGTTGACCACGTATTTCTTGTCCACCACGTCCAGGCCGAGGATCGGCCCGCCTCCGACGTACTTGCCCTGGCGGGCCGTGGCCTGCTTCTTGTCGCGGATGCGCTCGCCGATGATCTCGCGCTCGAACTGGGCGAACGACAGCAGGATGTTCAGCGTCAAGCGGCCCATGGACGTGGTCGTGTTGAACTGCTGCGTCACCGAGACGAAGCTGACGCCGTGCTCGTCGAACAGGTTGATCAGCTTGGCGAAGTCCAGCAGCGACCGGCTCAACCGGTCCACCTTGTAGACCACGACGCAGTCGATGTGACCGTCGCGGATATCCGCGAGCAGCTGCTGGAGGGCCGGGCGCTCCAGCGTGCCGCCGGAATAGGCGGCGTCATCGTACCGCTTGCGGATGAGCTTCCAGCCCTCGTGGCGTTGGGATTCGATATACGCCTCGCCCGACTGTCGCTGGGCATCGAGGGAGTTGAACTCCTGGTCGAGGCCTTCCTCGTGGCTCTTGCGCGTGTAGATCGCGCACCGCACCTCTCGCGTGGGTTTGCTCATGAGTCACCTCGCTTGCGCTGGATGCCGAAGAAGAGGTTGCCGCTGGTGTGCGAGCCGGTGATGGCCTTTGCCACGGCCGTCAAGCTGCGGTAGAGCTTGCCGTCGTAGCGGAACCCGTCGGCCTCGACGATGACCTCGTACCTGTCGCCCCGCCATTCGCGCAGCAACCGCGTGCCCGGCGCGAGAATGGTCTTCTTGGACTTGGATGGCTTGGCGGTTCTGGTCTTGCCCTCGGCGGCAGCCTCAAGCTGCCTCCGGGCCTGGGGGCTCAACCCGCCATAGGCCAGTTCCTGGACGCGGTACGCCAGGCGTCGCATCAGGTACTGCCTCCCCAGCCTGCCGGGGTCGGTGCCCATCAGGTCCGCCCAACGCTTGCGGAGCTGGGCCATGGACATCTGGTTCAACTCGTCGATCTGCTTCAAAACGGTCTTCTGCATCATGTCACCTCGCAATCGTTCCGTGCTTCGGAAGTGGTGACACTGAGCCTCGTTTTGGCCGGAAGCTCAAGGCGGTTCCCGCGACCCGAACCACTCTTTTTCGTCCCCATACGAAGCATGCCTCGGGCGAGGATTTCGGCCAGTTCGTCCATGCGTGCGTCGGCCGAGGACGGCACGCGGCGGTCGGTGTTCAGGCAGACCATGTGTCGAACCCCCGGTCGGCAAGAGCCTGGCGAATGTGCCCGACGTGGCGGCAGATCGTCGTGTAGTGCCGGCCCAGCGCCGCAGCGATCTGCAACTCGCTCATGCCGTTCATCAACCCAAAGCAGATCCGCTGCTGCAGCGGCGTCAGCGCGGCCACCAGTTGCCGGACCTCGCCATCGGACGCGATGCCGTCCGGCGTGTGGCCGTCCTCTTCGGTCTGGGTCATCTGGCCGAGGCGTTCGATCAACGCCCGACGGCGGGCATTGGCCCGCGCCAGCATGCGGATGCGGTTGTCCAGCAGGCGGCAGAGGATGGTTTCCTCGCTGGCCGCATGGGCCTTACCCGCATCGAACGTGAACTCGTGGACCACGATGGCCAGTTCCTGCATCGTGTCCTGCCAGGCCTCCTGCGGCACGCGGAAGTGCATCATGCGTGCGATGGCCAACTTGATCTGCCACTCATCCATCCCGCCGACGTACTGCTGATACAGCTCTCGAACTCGATTCTTCTTCATGGCTCGGCTCTCCGTAACCAGGGCTTCGTTTGCGCTCGGGCCTGTCCCGTAGCGACGGAAGCGATGGTCACGGCCAAGCCGGTGCCACGTATCTAGCCGTGGATGTGAACGGCGAAGATCACATGAGCGTCATGTGATCGTCACATGACGTGTCACCGGTGCCAAGAGCGCTCACATGATCGGAATGTGAGCGCTCATGTGATTTTGAATGGCACCGCGAAGTTTTTGGCCTCTGCGGCAATAGGCACTACGGACGCAGGGCAGCGACCACTGCCCCAAGCATGGGAGTCCGACAATGCCGCAGACCGCGAACGACAACCTGGTGATCGACCTTGGCGTGCTGAGCGCCGAGCCGGCCCACGAGTACCACGCCAAGGCGGGCGAGTATCTGTCGAGCCATCAACTGCTCGACTTCATGGCCTGCCCGTGGCTCTACCGCAAGAAGCAGCTGGGCCTGATCGAAGACCATGACTCGCCCGCGCTGCTGATCGGCCGCGCCACCCACGTCCGCATCCTCGAGGGCCGCGACGCTTACGAGACTCAGTTCGCCATCGGCGGTCCCATCAATCCCCGCACCGGTAAGCCCTTCGGCTCGACCACCAAGGCCTTTGCCGAGTGGGCCGAGGCCCAGGGCAGGCCCGTCCTCTCCCACGACCACGTCGAATTGATCGAGCAGATGGCCAGCGGCGTGGCCATGAACGATGAAGCCGTGGACCTTCTTCTCTATGGCCGTTCCGAGGGCGTGATCCGCACGACCTACTGCGACACGCCGTGCCAGGCTCGATTCGATTGGATTCATCCTCATCGTGGCGTAGTCG
The DNA here is from genome assembly GCA_012729015.1 of Phycisphaerae bacterium. GTDB lineage: Bacteria > Planctomycetota > Phycisphaerae > FEN-1346 > JAACEH01 > JAAYDY01. Next base: position 7,866 of record JAAYDY010000013.1, read on the forward strand.
ACCTCAAGACCACGGCCGACCTGACCTGGTTCGAGAACGACGCCAAGCGCCGGCGCTACCACAACCAGATGGCCTTCTATCAGGCCGTCCTGGGCCAGGTGATCGACGAACTGGTCCCGGTCTACCTCATCGGCATCGAGAAGACCGAGCCGTTCCGCTGCGGGGTCTGGCGTCTGGGCGACAACACTCTCGCCATCGCCAGGCAGGAGAACGAGGAGGCGATCCGTCGCCTGCGTCGGGCCTGGGAGATCGACGCCTTCCCGACCGGCTACGAGGTCATCCGCATTCTCGACTTCCCCTGATCCATCTCCGCGCCCGGGCGGGACGGCGTGCCGTGCGGCATGGATGCCATCACGGAGGAACGCGGCCGGACTCCCTACGCCCGCCCGGGCGCTTTTCGGCAGGGCCGGGCTACCTGGGCCTCATAAGCCCCGGGACGCGGGTTCGACTCCCGCACCTGCCATTACTGCGACGGAAGCTCCTGCCGGAAGGAGCGTGAATCACGGCCAAGACCTCCCCCCTGGCCACGTCGGGCTGCCTGCCGTGAGCTGAAGGCCCGCCCGGGTTCGATCCCCGGCCGTCGCATTCGCTGGCCAGCGAGACAGGACATGAACAGACCAACAGACAACCGGAGAACGACATGAACCCCAACTACCGCAACACAGACCCGCCCACGTCGGCGCTGGCCGGGCGGGAGGCCGAAGCCAACGGCTCGGCCCGACAGCATCGGGCGATGTGCTTTCAGACCGTGATGCAGACGCCCGGGCTCACGGCCCGCGAGATCGAGGACAGCCTCGGCATCAAGGCCCACAAGCGTCTGCCGGAACTGCGCCGCGCCGGCATGGTCCGCAACGGCAAGAGCCGCACCTGCACCGTCAGCGGCAAGCAGGCTCTGACCTGGCACCCCAACGTCGGCAACCACTGCGCAGGAGAACTGGCATGACCCTGATGAACTCACTGATCAAGAGCACCACGCCCGCGCCGCCCAAGATGATCGTCTACGGCCAGCCGGGCGTCGGGAAGACCACCTTCGCGGCCTCGGCCAATGCAGTCCTGCTGGACTGCGAAAATGGTGCCGGTGCCGTGGCGAACCTGACCCGCACGCCGTACCTGCAGTCCTGGCCGCAGATGCGCAAGTGGCTGGTCGAACTGGCAGACCTGGACAAGGCCGACGCGCCCCAGGCCCTGGCTATCGACACCATCGACTGGATGGTCCAGCGGATCGTCGAGCACGTCGTGCACGACCTCGATCCCAAGGCCGGTGCCGATCTGACCAGCACGTTGGGCACCGCCCACGGCGGGTACTTCAAAGCCCGCGAGATCGTGCAGAACATTGTCTACCGCGATCTGCTGCCGATGCTCAACGCCGTGGCAGAGACCGGCGCGGCCATCATCCTCCTGGCCCACGCGGCCAACACGAAGATGACCATGCCCGAGGGCTACGACCAGCGTCTAGCCTCGCCCGACCTGCCGCACTGGATCGCGCCGCCCTTCATCGAGTGGGCCGACTGCGTGCTGTACGCCCACCGGCAGGACGATCAGCGTCTGCTGCTGACCGAGGGCACCAACGTGATCCTGGCGAAGAACCGCTACAGCCTGCCGGCCAAGCTTCCCCTCTCGTGGCCCGCGCTGATGCAGGCCATGAGCAGCAACGTCAACACCGACGACAAGCCCAACCTACGGCTTGTCAGCGACCCACACCACAACAGCAAGGAGAGCTGATCCATGGGACATCGATACAACCGCATCAACGGGTCGAGCACGATGCCGCTGGGTCAGATGTGGCCGGATGATTCGTGCGTGACTGAGGCAGGAGATGAGTACGCAGCCATCCACGTCGGCATCGACGAGAACGACAACAGCGTCGTGCTGGATTTCGGTTCCGACATGGGCGTCTCGACGGCCTCGGCGAGGCTGCGGCGACGATCGCTCGGCTGTCTCATTCATCTGCTCCAGGCAGCCAAGGACGCTCTAGCCCCTGGCGAGTCCGACGAGCGTGTGCCCGACGAAACCGACCTCTATCCCAACAGCCAACTTCCAGAGGAGAACTGATCCATGGCAAATCTGAATGGATTCAACGCGAACGAAGTCGAGCCGACCACGTCGTTCGAGGCGCTGCCGGCCGGCAAATACCTCGTGGCCATCACCGCCAGCGAGATGAAGGCCACGAAGAAAGGCGACGGCAGCTATCTGCAGCTGGAGTTCACCGTCCTCGAGGGCGACAGCAAGGGCCGCAAGACCTGGGACCGGCTTTGCATCAACCACCCCAACGACCTGACGCAGAAGATCGCGAGGGGCAACCTCTCGGCCATCTGCCGCGCTGTCGGGGTGATGCAGCCGAAAGACAGCGTCGAGCTGCACAACATCCCGCTCGTGATCTCGGTCAAGTGCAAGAAGCGCGAGGACACCGGCGAGATCACCAACGAGGTCAAGGGCTACGAGGCGAAGGCGACAGCCGCCGGTCGTCCGCAGCAGGCCCCGACCAACGACACCACGCCGCCGTGGAAGAGGTAGAGCCATGTCAGCAGAGCAAGACCGTAGACGAATTGACTGCCTCGCCAAAAGCCTCAGCGCCGCCCTGATTCGCCTCAGTCGGTACGAGAGCCTGGCGCACCACAACATGGACCTCGTCCTGGTCCTGCCGGCCGAGAAATGCCACACAGTGCTTTGGATCGACAGCGTGGCGGAAAGGGAGCAGTCGTGCATCTGACTCTGCCCTGGCCCCCGAGCGTGAATCACTACTACCGGCGTGTCGGGCCGCGCACGTTGATCAGCCGCGAGGGCCGGGAGTACCGCAGAGCGATCTGCGGGCTCCTGGCCCCGAGCGGCGGCAACGGCATCCGCAAACCGCCTGCGGGCGGACGCATCGCTTTGGCGATGGACGCCTTCCCACCCGATAGACGCCGGCGCGACCTCGACAACCTCATCAAGTGCACGCAGGACTCGCTGGCGCACGCCGGCGTGTTCGAGGACGACAGCCAGATCGACCTGCTGGCCGTGCGGCGATGTGAGGTGGTTCGGAACGGCACGGTCGTGATTCGAATCGCCGAGATACCCCTGCGTCGCTGCCCGCTCTGTGGGGGCAGGTATTCCCAGACAGAAAGTGAGCACCACCATGACAACTGATGAACCCACAAACCTGCGGCTCGACCAGATCCGTATCGATGGTGGCACACAACCCCGCGTGGCCATCGACCAAGCCGTCGTCGATGAGTACGCCGACGACTACGGCAACGGCAAGAACCTGCCCCCTGTGGTTGTGTTCTTCGACGGCGCGAACTACTGGCTGGCCGATGGCTTCCATCGCTACTGGGCCAACCGGAAGATCAACTGCAACCACATCTTCGCAGAGGTCCATCAAGGCACGAGGCGCGATGCGATCTTCTACTCCGTGGGTGCCAATGCAGATCACGGCCTGCGCCGAAGCAACGACGACAAACGGAAGGCGGTGCTGACCCTTCTGCAGGACAGCGAATGGTCACGCAAAACTCAGGAGGAGATTGCCCAAGCCTGTCGTGTCTCGCTGCGGCTCGTGAACAAGCTCGCACAGGAAATACCTCCATCTTGCGCACGTGCGCAAGATGACTATCGCGAGGTCGAGCGTAACGGCAAGACCTACCCAATGAAGACCGGCAACATCGGCCGTAGTCAGAAGACACCCCGTCGCTTCGAGCCCAAGCCGGGCTTGTCGCCCAACGCGATGACGCCCATCCGGGGCCACTCGACCCACCAACCGAAGACCGCACTCGAACTGCCGCACGATCCGCACTGGGCGTGTCGTGCCATCCTCAGCGCCATGGGCCATGACTTCGCCCGCGCGCTGGTCAAGGAACTAACCGCTTACTTGGAAGGAGCATCCGAATGATCGCCCTCGCTGAACCTCGAACCGCAAAGGTCCGCCCGCACTGCAACCTGATGACCATCACTCCGACCATGGCGTTGAATTGGCTGGACAACGCGAACACGAACAACCGCACGGTCAGCGACTCCTACGTCAAGAGGCTCGCTCGCGACATGACGGCCGGACGATGGCGGCTGACCCACGAGGGCATCGCCTTCGACCCGCATGGCGTTCTGCTCGACGGCCAACACCGTCTGTGGGCCATCGTCACTGCTGACAGACCTGTGGAGATGCACGTGTTCTTCAACATCCCACCCGAGGCGCTGCCCACGATCAATGTCGGCAGGGCCCGAAGTCTGGCAGACCAACTTCGGCTCGGACAGCAGCACGGCCAGGTGACCACCCGCCACACCTCGACGCTCAAAGCGATGCTTGGCGGCATGTCCGGCCCCTTGGCGATGACGCCGCTGGAGGCATCTGACGCGTTGGGTCGGCATGCCGTAGCGGTGGAGTTCGCAATCAACGCTCTGCCCCGGGGCAAGCGGATCTGCAACGCCACCACGCGGGGAGTGATCGCCCGGGCGTACTACTCGACGGACCAGAAGCGGCTGATGGAGTTCGGGGAGATGCTCAGCACCGGCGTCGTGCCCAATTCCGATGCTGTCGCCGTGATCCTGCTTCGACAGTACCTGTACAACAACGGCGGCAACGCCAACCATCTGCTGCGCGAGCGCTACGCCAAGATGGAAAGAGCATTGGCGGCATTCCTGAAGGACGAGCCGATCACCCGGCTGATGCCGACGAAGCAGGAGCTGTTCCCGCTTCCGGAGGAGGCGAAAGCTTGAGCCAGTCGCTTCTGCCACCTCCAGAAGCGCCTGCGATCACGCTGCGTCCGTACCAGGCCGAAGCGGTCGAGGCCGTCTACGACCACCTGCGCCGTCGGGATGACAACCCTTGTGTCGTCATCCCGACGGCCGGGGGCAAGACGCCGGTGATGGCCAGCATCTGCCGCGATGCGGTCAGCCAGTGGAACGGGCGGGTGCTGATCCTGGCGCACGTGAAGGAACTGCTCGAGCAGGCGGTGGACAAGCTCCACGCGATGGCACCGGACCTGTGGAATCAGATCGGCGTCTACTCCGCCGGCCTGGGCAGCCGCGACACCGACCATCCGATCATCGTGGCGGGCATTCAAAGCGTGTACCGGCGGGCAAAAAACCTCGACAGCTTCGACATCATCCTTCTGGATGAATGTCATATGCTCCCGCCCGACGGCGAGGGGATGTATCGCACGTTCCTGGCCGACGCGCAGGAGGTGAATCCCAACGTCCGCCTGATCGGCCTGACCGCCACGCCGTACCGTATGACGTCGGGCATGATCTGTGCGCCCGAGAATCTGCTGAACCACGTCTGCTACGAGGTGGGCGTCCGCGAGTTGATCGTGCAGGGCTACCTGTGCCCGCTGAAGACCAAGGCGGGCCGACGAAAGGTGGACACCTCGGGCCTGCACGTTCGGGGCGGCGAGTTCATCGCGGGCGAGGTCGAGGCCTTGATGGACGACGATTCACTGGTGCGGTCAGCGTGCCGTGAGATCGTCGATCACACCCGCGAGCGGCATTCGGTGCTGATCTTTGCCTCCGGTGTGCAGCATGCCCTGCATGTGCAGCGCGTGCTTGGCGAGATGGGCCATGAGTGCGGGTTCGTCTGCGGCGAGACGCTGCCGTTCGAGCGAGCCGAGACGCTGCGCCGCTTCAAGGTCGGGGATCTGAAGTACCTGGTCAACGTCAACGTGCTGACCACGGGCTTCGACGCGCCCAACATCGACTGTGTGGCGCTGCTGCGGCCGACGATGTCACCGGGCCTCTACTACCAGATGGTCGGTCGCGGCTTCCGCCTCGATCCGTCGAAGGCCGACTGCCTGGTTCTGGACTTCGGCGGCAACATCCTGCGGCATGGCCCGGTCGATGCGCTGCAGGTCGATGACCGCGCCGGCGGCAACGGTGAAGCGCCGGCGAAGGAGTGCCCGCAGTGCCAAGCGGTGATCCACGCCGCCTACGCCACCTGCCCCGAGTGCGGGTACGAGTTTCCGCCGCCGGAGCGCGAGAAGCACGACCACCAGGCGTCCACGGCGGGCATCCTTTCGGGCGAGGTCACCGAGACGGAATACACCGTCACCGGGGCCTACTACAGCGTCCACCAGAAGCGCGACGCGCCGGAAGACCATCCCCGCACGCTACGGATCGACTACCGCTGCGGCTTCAACGACTACCACAGCGAATGGGTCTGCCCCGAGCACTCCGGTTACGCGCGGCAGAAGTTCGAGGCCTGGTGGCGGGCCAGGTCGAACGAGCCATTCCCCGACTCGGCGGAGGAGGCGGTCGAACTGGCCGAGGCCGGGGCGCTCGCGCCGACAAGCGCCATCACCGTGCGGTCGGTGGCGGGCGAGAAGTTCGACCGCATCACGGACTACCAACTCGGGCCGATCCCGCCGCGCCTCGACGGCGGCGATGAACGCGTCGACGACGACGTGCCCGAGCCGGTCTGGCCCGAAGACGACATTCCGTTTTGAAGGAGGACTCCATGCCCTGCGCATGTCTGGACAAACCAAACACGGTCGACCGTGTGGCCCACCTGCTCGACGCCGTGAAAGGCATCGGCATCGATGACCTGGAGCGGATCGTCCAGCAGGCCCACGAGTGCGACATCCATCAGGTGACCGAGCCGGCCGAGCCTTTCCCGGTCACACGGCAGGCGCTGCGGATGTTCTGGCACTTCCGCTGCAACCTCGAATCGGTGGAGGTAACGCCGTCGCATGACTGAGTGCATGTCCATTTCGGATGCGGCGCGGGCCTACCTGGAAGCCGGTCTCTGCGTGCTGCCTGCCCGGCGGGCGGAGAAGCGCCCGGCTGTGGGCCGGTGGAAGCAGTATCAGAAGAGACTGCCCACCTCGGCCGAGTTGTCCGCCTGGTTGGCGAACACCGGGCAACATCCCGACGCTGTCTGCATTGTCTGCGGGTGTGCGTCGGACAACGCGGAGATCATCGACTTCGACGGCGGCGGTGAGCTGTTCTCGGCCTGGTGGGACCGCATACCCGCCGACCTGCGCGAGCGGCTGGTCGTGGAACGCACGCCATCGGGTGGTTGGCACGTGATCTACCGCTGCACCGTGGCCGTCTGCGGCAACCTGAAGCTGGCCCAGCGCCGCGTGGACGAGAAGATCGTCACGCTGATCGAGACCCGTGGCGAAGGCGGGTTGTTCCTATGCGCCCCGACGGCCGGATACGAGATCACCCAGGGCGACCTGTGCGATCTGCCCGTCCTGACCGAGGCCGAGCGCGACGTTCTGCTCCAGGCGGCGTGGGATCTGAACGAATGTCCGCCGCACAGCGCGAATGTCGGCCAGAGAAGCGCGTTGTCCGTCGGACAAGGCGGACTCTCGGCAGACAATTCGAACAATGGCGGCTGTCCGCCAGAGAGCGCCCACATGTGCGATGGTCCGTCGGACAATGGCCATGGTCGGCCGATGTCGGTGGACATTTCGCAGATCTGCGGATTATCGGCCGATGATTCGGACAATCGCCATGGTGCGTCGCACAACGCCCACATCACGCCGATGTCCGCCGGCCCTTCGCACAACCGCTCCATGTCGGCCGACAATGCCGACAGGCCGGGCGATGATTTCAACCGTCGCGGAGATGTGCGGGCTGTGCTGCGGAACGCTGGCTGGGTCCGCCTGACCGACCGACAAGGCGCGGACGGCAACGAATATTGGCGTCGCCCGGGCAAGGATTCGCGCGAAGGAGGCTGGTCGGCCACGCTGAAGGAGTGTTCCGACGGCCCGGTCTTCTACGTCTTCAGCTCGAATGCCGCGCCATTCGAGCCGCAGACCGGCTATGCACCGTTCGCCGTCTACACACTGCTCGAACACGGCGGAGACTTCGAACAGGCCGCCCGTTGTCTGCGGACCATGGGCTTCGGTGGCCATTGTTCGACGCACAACGCCGATGGTGCGGACATCTCGGCCCTATGCGGAATGTCCGCCGCACCCGGCGCATGTCCGTCGGACAATGCGCACATCGGCCATGGTGCGGCGAACAATGCCGACAGTGGGCCAGAGATTCAGAGACTCAAAGCCCTGATCACCGGGTTCACCGGCCTCAATCGCCCGATCATCCACGAACTGCTGCGGGAAGGCGAGACGATGAACGTCATCGCCAGCCCGAAGGTCGGCAAGTCGTGGTTCGTCTCCCGCTTGGCGATCTCCGTCGCCTCGGGCCTGGACTGGCTGGGCCTGACGGTCGAGCCGGGCCGCGTGCTGCACATCGACAACGAGCTGCACGAGAACACCATCGCCTACCGCTACCGGGTGATCAGTGAAGCCATGGACTTCCCGCACCACCTCTACAGCGGCAACATCGACATGGTGTCCTTGCGCGGCCGGCTCCGCGACCTTTACGGCCTGGCCCGTCTGTTCGAGCAGATCGAGCCGGGCCAGTACAAGATCGTCATCCTCGACGCCTTCTACCGCACGCTGCCGCGCGACACGGATGAGAACGACAACGGCGCAATCGCCAACCTCTACAACCTGATCGATCACTATGCCAGCCGGTTGCAGTGCGCGTTCGTCCTGATTCACCACACGTCCAAGGGCAATCAATCCGGCAAGGCGGTGACCGATGTGGGTGCCGGCGCGGGCAGCCAGAGCCGTGCGGCCGACACGCACCTGATCCTGCGGCCGCACGAGGAGGACGGCATCATCGTGCTGGAATCGGCCGTCCGCAGCTGGCCGCCCATGGCACCGCGTGCGCTGAAGTGGGATTGGCCCCTGTTCACGCTGACCGACGAGGTGGACACGTCGGCGCTGCTGGGCGTGTCCAAGCCCGGCAAGTCCAAGGCCGTGCCGCTCGATGACTTCGTCGATCAGTGCATCGCCACGGGCGACCCGTGCTCGAAACGCTCGGTCAACCGCTACATCTACGACACCGTGGTCAACGCCATTCACCGCGTGAAGCAGAATCGCCAGATCATCCTGATCACGCACAATCCGAACATCCCGGTCCTCGGCGAGGCATCGGCGGTGTACGTGCTGACCAGTAACGTTGAACGCTCGCGGTTGGCGAACCAAGGCTCGGTCGACGACTGCAAGATCGAGATCATCAACCTGCTCGAGGGCGGCAAGGAGGCCTTCGTCCGGAGAAAGGACAGGTACAACTACTGATGGTTGAACGGACTCAACCCAATCTGGATGCCGCCCTCGAAACGCTTCGCGAGCGACCTGACAAGATGTCGGTCGATGATCGGCGAAGCCTGGTCAAGGCCATCGAGGACGCGATCCTCTCCCGCAGCGCTGGCGAAGAACCGATCGTCGTCGAACTACTGGACCTCCTGGCATGCGATCCGGACTGGTCGGTCCGGCTGGAGGTGGCTCGTCTGCTGCATCTGCTCGACGACGAAGCGTGCAGCCGTCTCGCGGCCATCTTCCGCCAGGACGCCAACAGCTACGTATGGGGACCTCCGAGCCAGACTCTTCGAGAAGTTTGCCCCGAAGAAGAGACGAAGGAAGGGCCTACGGCCAGAAGAGCTGATCGACCCTGTCACGGCCAAGGAACTCGGCATCCAAGAGAATGACCTGTGGATTGCGGCACAGGCCATCGAGCGTAACCTCGTCCTCGTGACAAACGACGCAATGGCACGCATCCAGGAAGTGGCTTCTGAGCTCAAGGTAGAAGACTGGGCTGCTTCGAGCAGTTGACGTGAAAGTACTGCTGACGGCGAAGCTCAACCTTCCTCTGGGCCGTTCTGGTCAGGCCAGGTATCTTGGTCAATCTCTTTCAGGAGTTCCGGATTGCAGAGCTTATAGAACCCCGGCCTCGGGTCCGGGCAGAACTCGATCAAGCCTCGCTTGGTAAGGGCTGAGAGAATCCGCTTCGCAGATCGCTCGCTGAACCCGTAGTGGGCCATCACGTGGTGCTTGGTCAGCTTGACGTCCTGGGCGAGTTGGCTGAGTACCCAGTAGTGGCGGTCGTTCAGCGGCTCGGCGTCTTCGCTGGGCTCCATCCCCAAAGCGGTCTCAATGGCGTTGGCGATATCCATCTCCGGGGCAGGCGGTCCAAGCTGGTCTTCGATCCAGTCCAGGATCGGCAGCAGGTGTCGCCGAAGCTCTCGAACGTGCCTGGCGATGGTGGCCCGTTGATTGTCGTTGTCCATGGTCGCCGCTCCTTTCGTGAACGCGTCGTGTCGCGTGGACAGGGAGCCATCGGCGGGCCGAAAGGTCAAGGGAAACCGACCTGCCAGGAGGCCCATCGTGTCGCCGGTGACACGTCACCCGATGACGGCGTACCAGGGCCATTTAGCGGCACCGGTGACGGCGTGGGAGTGCCATCTGCTGGCGCTGGCGACGGCGTAGGTGGACCATTGGCGTGGTGCCGATGACGAGCCGGTGACAAAATGACGATGCAGAACGGCCTTCACCGGTGAAGCTTTCGGGCCTGTTTTGTTGCTTGCAGTGCCAAAGCAGTGCCATGGAACCGTGTCACCGGGTTGTCACCGGTTGGAACCGGTGCCATTCGTCTCTGTCCGGTGATCGAGACGCCATTTGAGACGCTGAACCGCCTCCGCAAAGCGCCCATCTTGCCAGATTTGGGCCGGACTTTGAGGACTTCAGTTGTCCCGCCAGAAGCCTCCAGTCTTCGTTCGCCGCGAACTTGTGTCGCGGCGAACGAAGACTGCCACGTCGTAGCCGCAGGCGAAGACGGGCATTTTGCCGTTCGAATCGCGTCGAACTTCCGCCTTCGTCTTCAACTACGCCGCGACAAGACGTCTCGGCAAGCCGTTGCCACGTCGTAGCCGCAGGCGAAGACGGGCATTTTGCCGTGCGGATCGCGTCGAACTTCCGCCTTCGTCTTCAACTATGCCGCGACAAGACGTCTCGGCAAGCCATCAGGAATGTGCCATGGAAGGGCAA
>JAAYDY010000014.1 GCA_012729015.1 Phycisphaerae bacterium
AGAACTTCAGGTCGTCCAAAAGCTGCTTCTGATTGTCCGCCAGGAAGCGCAGCGCGTCGGTTTGTTCGACGGCGCCGATTGAATGGCCGACCGAGATCACGTCGTATGTTCCACGGATCAAGCCGATGTGGCGATGCAGAAACGCCATCAGGTCCGCGTGATACCTTGTCTCGGGATTCGCCTGTGTGGGATTGTCTTTCGAAACGTCCTTGATCTGGATGAACTGGATGGGGCTGGTGACCTGCTGGTGGGGCGCATCGTCGATTTGGGTGAAGCCTTCGAGGAAGTAGCTCATAACGTCGTAGGGCATAACGCCAAGGAGGTCCAGTTCCAGCGTTCCGCCCAGACTGAGCTTCCCCTCTGGATTTCGCGTGTCGCTGTTGAGGGGAATCCGCAGGGGTTCATCTCCGTTGACCGACAGGACAAGGCACAATTCGTGGAATCCCCGCGTTGAGTCGCCTTCGCCTTCCCAAGGAACCGCTTCCCAGGCGCTGGCCTTGAGCAATGGGCGTGGCGCTGTAATTTGAAGCATCGCATAATCGTCTTGCCTGGGCTCGGGTGTCTCTGCGGGGGCGGAGGAAGGCTTCGAACGGTCGATTGCCGAAGGTATCGCCGCCGCCAAGGATGCCTGAGCCTGCAATGACGAGACGCGGTAGTTGCACAACAACAGCGCGTGCCAAACCACGGCCCCCAGAATCACCACTCCGCAACAATTCCGCCACCAGAGCCAGTTTGATCTTCTGGGCTCGATGAAGCAGTTCATGGTATCCTCCGCCTGGGCGTCCCGAAGCGGATGAGAGCTGTCCTTGAGTTCCTGGTGCGACTCCAGGCGGCTCATGGATAGGTGGATGCGGTCGAGAAGACAGCCGGTCCTGCTGGCGGAGTTGTCGCGAAATCGGCCCGTCAGCAGGAGCACTGCTGCCGCCAGGATGAAGACGCCCGCGGTCCAGAGGCCCGCCGCAAGGAAGAGCCGCCCCTGCCAAACGAAAGAGGGGAGATACGACTCGCACACGATGCCGCTGGCGACCATGAGCAGCGACACGAGCAGCAGCGAATCCAGACGGCGCCGCTTGCAGTGCTCGTGATGAACCCATCGATTCAGGTCGGCTTGCGTCCACTTTTTGCTCATGTCTGAACTCTCTCCCGCGTCGGACGCCATTACAACGCCGTCCGGTTCGCAAGAACGATCTCGGCCGTCATGAACACACCGGCGATGACAATCACCAGCCACCAGATATTCTTGCCGCGCGTGGGAATTCCCACTGGCATCGCCGCAACCGCGACGTCGCATTCCTCCCCACACAGCCGGTGTTCGTAATCGTCGTCCTCTGCCAGCGCCAGCGGGCTGGATTCGCATTCATTCAGGTTCACCGCCACCGCCTGCCGGCGACCTGCGGACTCAAGCAGATACGCGCCGGGACGAGTGGGCCTGAATCCCGCGGGCCCCGCGTCCTGCGCCTGGGAGGTTTCCATCTGCGTCACATGATCAATGGAACATCCGGCCGCGATGGGCAGGCCGCATTCGAAGCTCGCCGGTTGGCTTTCCGTCTGACCGGCGTAGGCGAGCAGTTGCGCCCATGTCGGCAGAAACGACGCACGGACGGGCCAGTCGGTTGCCTCCCGCGTCATCTGGGCAGCTATCAAGATCAGACGCCCACCGGCGACGTCCAACTCCGCGATCGCAGGGTCGCCGTTGTCGAACCGCGCCGACACCCGCGCCGAAGCCGGCAGTTGCAGCGTCGGCGGGTCGAAGAACAATACGTCAAAAAGCCCCGCCGTCTTAATGTCCAGGAACGGCCGAAACACCGGGTGGGCGAAATCAACCGTCTTCAATCGCCTCGTTGCGGATTCCCCATGCAGGGCGCAGGAAACGTCGAAATATGACAGAAACTCTCGCATCTCCCTGCTGTCTTGCCACAGGCAAATGATGGCGCCGCCGTGCTCCAGAAACGACATCGCCGCTTTCCGCCGGGGCAGTTTGCCCTTCCTTCCATCCCGCAGAATCAGCAGTCTTGGCGTGTCCCCGGGCGTTTCGATTTCCGACGCATCTTCCCGCATCTCCACGCCGGCCAGCGGATTTCCGCCTGTTGGGGCGATGATCGTACGAAGATAGTCCCACGCGTCCAGGCCGCTGGATGCAGGGTCCGGCTGCAAGTACACCCGGCGTAAATCCGTTGGATTGGCTGCAAACCACGCCTGGTTGTCGGCTGCAAGTTCGTCCGACACTTCAAGGTGGACCTTCCCGAACAACGGAAGGGCGTTCTTCACTGGAACCAGCAGCGTCACTTCTGATTTGCCCAAAGCATCGAGTTTCAATTCCTGCCCGCTGATCGGCTCACCGAGGCAGGACGCCGTCATTGTGCAGGTCATGGGTTTACCGCAGAAGTTCCGCACCGTCACGCAGACCGGCAGCGATTGGCCGGCATGCGTCAGTGGGGCGTCCACGCGTATGCCGGTGATGGCGACATTGCGGAATACGACCATCATGCCCGCGGCCTAACTGAGCGTCTGACCGAGCAGCAGCATCACTTCACCGGAACGGTTCTTGCCACTACGCACGTCCATCTTGATGAGCATCTTTGCGCAGAGATGATCATGGTTCGCGGGAAGGGCAAAGACATCAAGGCCCTCGCGGACAAGCTCCAAAGAGAGAAAGGCGTTCTTCACGCCAAGTTGGCCGCAAGCTCGACGGGGCGAACACTGCGATAGCTGTTGTAGCCGATTCCTGGCCTTCTCACCTCTCCCCCGGACAGTTCACTTCTCCCCGGCATACATAACCCAACACACGCCTCTGTTCGGCGTGCATTGGAGACGATGCCGATGGGCGAAGACAAGTCTGAAATCTCACCTGAAATCTCACCCGCCCGCCGGCGTCCTGCGCTACTGCCGCATGGCCCGGAAGACCGCATGTTCAGCGCCCCAGGAATCTGCGAGTTCCGGCCCGAATTCCCTTGGCCCCGCCACGGCTTCACGGCCCTGAACGCGTCGTGAGACCCGTCATGCTCGCCATTCCGATTGCGTCTCGGATATCGGCGCAGTCAGATGCAGTATTCTGCCGTCTGCTGGCGGTCCACCGCATTTTCTCGCTTGGCCAGTTCCGCGAACGTCGCTCGGTCGTAGACAGCCTCGACCGCGGCCTTGGCCTCTTCCCACAACTGCAGCAGCGAACATCGATCCTTCAAAGGGCAATCGCGCTGATCCGGGCCCTTGGTGCAGCGAACAGGATCGAGCGATCCATCCACAAGCCGGATCACTCGGCCCACCGTCAGAATATCGGGCTTGCACGCCAGAACGAATCCGCCCTGGACGCCGCGCCGGGCCTCCACGAGCCCGGCTGTCTTGAGTTCGTTAAGAATGTTTTCCAGGAACCGCTGGGGAATGGCCTGTTTGGCCGCAATCTCACTGCTTCGCACGGGGACCTGATCGGATCGTTTGGCAAGTTCCAATAAGGCACGAATGGCGTACTGGCACTTCTGACTGATGCTCATGTGGTCGCCTCTCAAGTTCATTAAACCTATCGGGATTATGCCAGACCCACTCGATGAATTCAAGCGACTTTACAAGAACCTCACGATGATCACTGTATGGAAGTAATTGCTACGCAAGGTTTTACGTAGGCATGCAATGATGCGAAGAAAATTATCATTTACCCGATTGACAATAAAGGTCGAGGATAGTACAGTAACTCGACCAATACAGTGATGTATCGTGAGGCGAAACGATGGTCGAAGCGGAAAGACAACAATCTGAGAGCGGAACGCACCAGCAAGCCGTTGCTGGGCAGACCTCCGTTCTTCACATCTCCTCTGTGCGACGCGACTGGCGTCGCAATCCTCATGTGCCCATGCGCTGTCGACGCTGCCGGTAATGCTGGTCGAGCAAAGCGTTTGACAGTTGTTTCCGTACCTGACACCCCAAACAAACAATGAAGAAGGAGATTCCCGTGCGTAATAGCATTCTGTTCGCAACTTTGGCTTTGACAATCCTGGCCGCTTCGTCTCTTGCTGCAGGCGAAGGCGGCAGTCCATCGACACCCGCATCGCAAACCGCTGTCACAAGCGACGGCGGAACTGCTCAAGGAGACGGCAACTGGCTGGATGAATCCAAGCGGCCTGTTGTCGAGGAGAATGAGGAGCAACCCGCCGAAAAAGGTCCGCCGCTGCCCTTCCACACGATTGAAGGCTACGGTGGCGGGGCCATCACACCCATGGCCTATCTGGTGAATCCGCCCAAGAAAGGAGACTGGTTCGGCTTGCCCGCCGCTGCGTTCTCGAACGTCATGGCCGGTCAGAAGAACCTGCAGGCCTTCACGGTCACCGAGAATCTTTTCGGCCGCATCGAACTGGGGTATGGGTTGAACCGCCTCGGATTGGGCACGCTGCCGGGCGACATCGAGGACGCCACGGGCGTTGACATCGGCAGAAACGACGTCTGGCTGCACAACTTCAACGTCCGGGGCCTGCTGCTGGAAGAGAACGCCTTCGGAACCAAGTGGCTGCCGGCGCTCACGGCCGGTGCGCACTTCAAGATCAACGATGGCATCAACAGTATCAATAACAAGCTCGGCGGCGCACTATCTGGGCTCGGCTATGAGAGGGAGTGGGGCGTCGACTACACGCTGACCGCCAGCAAGACCTTGCTGGGCAACTGGACGCTGAATCGTCCGCTGATCGTGACCGGCGGCCTGAGGCTCAGCGAGGCGTCGAACCTGGGCTTCCTGGGGTTCGGCGATGAGTACAAGGCCACGTTTGAAGGCAGCGTTGCCTATCTGCCCACAGACTGGCTGCTGGTGGCCTACGAGTATCGTCAGAAGGCCAACCAGTACTCCAACATCCCCGGCCTGGTCGGCCAGGAAGATAACTGGCAAGCCATCGACGTGAGCTGGATCATCAACAAGCATGCCACGCTCGTAGCCGGCTGGGGCGGCCTGGGCAACCTGGTCAACGGCGAGGAGAATGGCGCGTGGTTCCTCCAATTCAAGTATGAATTCTGACGCGAATTGGAGCAAGCCATGACATCCGACATCATCTGGACAATCATCGAAATGGCGTTCATGGGACTTTCAGGCGTAGCCTTGCTTCGGATCGCCGGGATGAGTCTCTGAACACAGCGCGTAAAGGAAGAACCTATGTCAAACATATACCAGGACATAACAGGAACAATCGGGCGGACGCCGCTGGTTCGCGTCCGCAAGCTCGCCGGCAACAACGCCACTGTATTGGCCAAGCTGGAGAGCCAGAATCCACTGGCATCGGTCAAGGACCGTATCGGCGTGGCGATGATCGACGCGGCTGAGCGGGAGGGCAAACTGAACGACAAGACCCTCATCGTTGAGCCGACCAGCGGGAACACGGGCATTGCACTGGCCTTCGTGGCGGCCGCGCGGGGGTATCGGCTGCTGCTTACCATGCCCGACTCGATGAGCCTTGAGCGCCGCAAGGTGCTCAAGGCCCTTGGGGCCGAACTGGTGCTGACGCCGGCGGCCGAGGGCATGAAGGGCGCAGTGAAAAAGGCGTTGGAGATCGCCCAGTCTGACAAGAACGTCTTCGTGCCCCAGCAGTTCGAGAATCCAGCCAACCCGGAGATTCATCGCCGCACGACGGCCGAGGAGATATGGGCCGACACGGACGGCAAGGTGGACATCCTGATCAGCGGCGTGGGCACTGGCGGCACGATCACAGGCGTCAGCGAGGTCATCAAGGCACGCAAGCCGTCGTTCAAGGCCATCGCGGTCGAACCAGCGCAAAGCCCCATTCTTACACAGGCGCTCGCCGGCCATGAACTCAAGCCCGGGCCGCACAAGATACAGGGCATCGGGGCGGGGTTCGTGCCCAAGGTTCTGAATCTGAAGATCGTGGATGAGGTCGTGACCATCGACCAGGATGAGGCCATCGACTATGCCCGCCGCGCAGCCAAGGAGGAGGGCCTTTTCGTGGGCATCTCCAGCGGAGCGGCGCTGCGGGCGGCAAGCCTCGTGGCCCAGCGGCCGGAGAACAAGGACAAGGTGATTGTCGCCATCGTCCCCAGTTTCGGCGAACGATACCTCTCTTCGGCGCTGTTCGCACACATTACCGCTTGAAACACTGAAAGGAATACTGAAATGACGACTGCTTATCGTACCGGAACACTCGCGTTGCACGCGGGGCAAGTTGATGATCCCACGACCCACGCCCGGGCTGTGCCGATCTACGCCACGGCATCATACAACTTCACCAGCACCGATCATGCCGCCAACCTGTTCGCCCTGAAGGAATTCGGCAATATCTATTCGCGGCTGATGAACCCGACCAACGACGTGCTGGAGAAGCGCCTGGCCGCCCTGGACGGCGGTGCCGCCGGATTGGCCTTCGCATCGGGACAAGCGGCCATTACCGCGGCCATCCTGACCATCACGCACAGCGGGCAGAACTTCATCTCCTCGAAAAGCCTTTACGGCGGAACCTGGACGCTGTTTACCCAGACCTTCAAGAAACTCGGCGTCGAGGTGCGATTCTTCGACGCCGACCATCCCGAGCAGATCGCCAAGCTGGCCGACGCCAACACGCGGGCGGTCTACCTGGAAAGTTTGGGCAACCCGAAGAACGACGTGCCTGATTTCCTCGCCGTCACAGACGCCGCCCACAAGGCCGGCCTGCCGGTGATCGTGGATAATACGGTCACGCCGCCACCCCTGCTGCGGCCTATCGAACATGGCGCGGACATCGTCGTGTACTCGACGACGAAGTTCCTCGGCGGCCATGGCGTCCACATCGGCGGCGCGATTGTCGACAGCGGTAAGTTCCCTTGGGCGGACAACCCCAAGAAGTGGCCGGAGTTCACCGAGCCCGACCCGGCATATCACGGCGTGGTCTTCACCGAGGCGCTCAAGCCGATCGGCAACATCGCCTACATTATTCACATCCGCACCCACTGGCTGCGGGACACGGGCGGCTGCCAGAGCCCGTTCGGGGCCTTCCTGACGCTGCTGGGCATTGAGACGCTGCATCTGCGCCTCCAGCGGCACAGCGAGAACGCCTTGGCCGTGGCCAGGTGGCTCCAGAAGAACCCGTCCGTGGCATGGGTGAATTATCCCGGACTGGAGAGCCACTCCAATTACGCCAACGCGAAGAAGTATCTGCCCAACGGGCAGGGCGCAATCGTTGGCTTCGGCATCAAGGGCGGCGCGCCGGCAGGCATCAAGTTCATCAACAGCGTCAAGCTTGCCAGCCATCTGGCCAACATCGGCGACGCCAAGACGCTCGTGATCCACCCGGCCTCGACCACGCACTCGCAATTGACTGAAAGCGAACTGGCCCAGACGGGCGTGACGCCGGACTTCGTGCGGTTGTCCGTCGGCATTGAGGACGTACAAGACATCCTCGACGATCTTGACCAGGCATTGCAGGCGTCGCAGACGTGAGGCATGTGCGTCATCAATAGTGATGCAAGTGTAAGTGAGCACAATATGAATGGGACGACAATTGAACAGAGTTTGAACGCTCTTGGGCTGGAATTACCCTTGCCACCCAAGCCAGTGGGCGCGTACGTGCCAGCCGTCCGAACAGGTCGATGGGTGTTTACGTCTGGGCAGTTGCCTCTCCTGGAAGGAAGGCTCACGGCCGCCGGCAAGGTGCCGGGCGAAGTGTCGGTGGAAGCCGCCCAGGCAGCCGCTCGCCAGGCCGCACTCAACGCATTGGCCGCCGTTCGAAGCGTCCTAGGCTCGCTGGACAGCGTGGACCAGGTCGTGCGGCTGACTGTGTACGTGAACTCGTCGGACGGGTTCACCGACCAGGCGAAGATCGCCAACGGCGCAAGCGAACTACTGGGCGCGGTCTTCAGCACCGCGGGCATCCATGCACGCAGCGCGGTCGGCGTTGCCGAACTGCCCCTCAACGCTTCGGTTGAGTTGGAGTTAGTGGTTACAGTTGACGCCAGCAGAGAAGAACACACGAATAAGGCCCTTAGTGACGCATCCGTCGCAGGCTGAGGTCAGCAGTAACACGGAAGGAGGCACCGATATGAAGATCAAACTTGCAGTTCTAAGCGGAGTGACTGCCGTCGTTGCTCTGACACTGTGGCTATCCCATGCATCGGCGCAGATCGCCACGTCCACGGGCCCGACAACCTTCAGGATAGCCGTCTGCAACGTCACGGAGGTCTTCGGCCAATACTCCAAAGCCAAAGAACTGGCGGCCGGCCGCGGTGAACAGCAACGGAAGTTGCGCATAGAGTCCGACAAGCGAACGAAGGCCATTGACGATGCAGAGACAATGCTGGGTTCTCTCAAGCCCGGCAGGGAGGCATACAGCAAGCAGATCATCGAGGTCGCCCGCCTCCGGGCGGATCAGCAGACCTGGGTGCAGATCGAGAATCTTCGATCTCAGCAGGAGTACGCCCGTAAGACGGCGGAGATGTACGCGGAGATTACCAAGGCAATATCCGACGTTGCCGACGAGGATGGTCTGGCGGTTGTCATCCAGTCTCAAGCGGCGCTTCCGACAGACGGCTCAGCAGATCTGACGCAGGCTATCGGCTTGCGGCAAGTCCTGTATCACCGACCGGATACGGACATCACGAGCAGGGTGATTGCGATCCTGAACAATAAGTATCGAGTCGGCCATTAGGACGAACATGCGGATTGAACGGAACATATTGCCTGCGACACGCTCCGGCCAATGGAATCGCGGCCGAGGGTGCCAGCGGGTTCTTCATACCAGCTTCTCATGGCGGTGTTGCTGTTGTTGTCCATTGACTGGCGTCAACAGAACCAGCCGGTCGCGCGATCGGCTGAAATTCAAGAGAGCACCTTGCCAAGGAGAAACTGCAATGAACGCTGATTACTATTTCATCCATGAAGTTCGGAACGTATTGTTCGCCCACCTGATCAGCCCCAGACTGGCGGCGTCCCAGTTCGCCCGACCCGGCAGTGTTACGCTGTCCTCGCCGGAAGGACTGAAGGAACTTGCCACGCACAGGAGAAAACTCCTGCAGGTGACCGGGTTGCCGCTGGACAGGCGGCGAACACACGAAGCGGAGCCGGTCCCCGCATAATCGCGGCCGGAGCGAAGGAGCGACGGAATGAAGTTTTCCACCAAGGCGATTCGTACAGGACAGCAGCCCGACCCGGCAACAGGGTCGATCATCGTGCCGGTGTACCAGACGGTGAACTTCGTCTTTGACGACATCGGTCGGCCGCACAACTACGAGTACTCCCGCAGCGCCAATCCCACCCGGACGGCGCTGGAGCAGTGCCTCGCATCGCTGGAGGAGGCCAAGTTCGGCTTGGCGTTCGCCTCCGGCATGGCTGCGGTGGATGCCGTCCTTTCGCTCCTTCGCCCGGGGGATCACGTGGTCTCGGCCGAGCACATATACGGCGGGACGTACCGGCTGTTCGAGCAGGTGTACATTCCGCGAGGGATCAGCTTCACCTACGTGAAGGGCTGGCAGCCTGAAGCGTTTGCAGATGCCTTACGGCCCAACACGAAGTTGGTGTGGATCGAGACACCCGCCAACCCGTTGCTTCAGTTGGTGAACGTCCGGGCCGTGGCGGAGATCACCCGTCGGCACGGGGCGAAACTGGTAGCTGACAACACGTTCTCAACGCCCTATTTTCAGCGGCCGTTGACGCAAGGGGCCGACATCGTGTTGCACAGCACCACCAAGTACGTCAGCGGCCATAGCGACGTGATAGGCGGAGTCGTGTTGACCAACGATCCCTGGGTTCACGAACAGGTGAAGTTCCACCAGAACGCGGCCGGCGCGGTGCCTGGGCCGTGGGACTGCTGGCTGAGCCTTCGCGGCCTCAAGACACTGGCCGTCCGCATGCGACAGCACGAGGCCAACGCCAGGGCCGTCGCGGAGTTCCTCAGCAAACACCCCAAGGTGCTGGAGACGATCTACCCCGGTCTGCCCAGCCATCCGCAACACGACCTGGCCAAGGCGCAGATGGACGGCTTCGGCGCGATCGTGACGTTTCGCGTTGACGGGGGCAATGAGGCAGTCCGACGTTTCGTCAAGGCGCTGAAGATATGGCTCTTTGCCGAGAGTCTGGGCGGCGTGGAATCACTAGTGTGCCACCCGGCCACCATGAGTCACGGCACGCTCACGCCGGAGGAACGTCTTGAGGTCGGCATCACGGATGGCACGATTCGCCTGTCGGTAGGCATCGAAGACGTAGATGACCTTATCGATGACCTGGGACAAGCACTGGCCCAATAGCAGGCATTAATCGCCTGCGGGAGACGGCATGGAGCTTCCAGCTCGACCACACGATGATCAGTTGCTGATTGCCGGCGAGTTCACGAACATTCGCCGCCGGCTTCGAAGTATCGCGGCCAGGCATGACCTGACCTGCGTGATTGTTCACTGCTTTGATCCTCGCACCCGCATGCTGCCTTTTCTATTTGCAGACACGCGGATGGCACCGGCGGGCGTGCGATCCATCGCCGCCAGTCTGTATGACTCCGGATTCACGAAGACCCGCATCGTGCTCCAGCAGTGGAACAAGCGGTTTAGCCCGTCCGCAATGTGTCTGGACGGTCGCGTGCCGGACCTGCTGCTGCTCTCCAGCATGCACATCCACTCGGCCCAGTGCAGGCGGTTGATAGAGGACGCATACCTGATCGGCCCTGTCAATCGCCCGCTGGTAATCGTCGGCGGCCCCAAGGCCATCTACGAGCCTGCCGACTTGTTCAGCGGCGATCCGGCCCGGCCAGCCGGCGCGGATGTCGCGGTCACCGGCGAAGACTACGTCCTGCTCAGTCTTCTGGCCATGACGCTTTCCCACCGGGCGACTGGCGAATCGGTGCGATCGGCCTTCTTTCGTGCCAGGGACGAGGGTGCGCTGGCGGATATCCCCGGACTCGTCTACGCCCGCACCGGCAGCGCCGGGCAGGCCGAGGAACTTGTGAACACCGGGCCTCAGCGGCTCCTGGGCGACCTGGATGAACTGCCAGACCCGGTTACCGGCTACCTCCTGATCGAGCCGCCAAGCAGGAGAGCGACCCTGGCCGGCTCGCCGATCCCCGCCAGCCATGTGCGGAGATTGTCGCCTCTAAGTTCCATCCTGATGACGGCAGGCTGCAAGTTCTCATGCCCCTATTGTCCCATCCCGGCATACAACCAGCGGACACTTCGCTTCAAGAGTGCCCAGCGGATCGCAGACGAGATCAGCCGACTCTACGACACGCTCGGGCTGCGGTACTTCTTCGGCACTGACGACAACTTCTTCAACGACCGGGGCAGGTCGCTGGAGATAGCCGAGGCCCTGGCCGCAAAGGAGAGCAACTGCATTCGCCTTCGCAGCCGAATCCGCTGGGGAACTGAGGCCACTGTTCACGACACGGTGAACATGGGGGACAATCTTCGGACCTTCCGAAAGGCCGGGTTGCGGGCTTTATGGCTTGGCGTGGAAGATATGTCCGGTTCGCTGGTGCGAAAGGGCCAGACGGCCGGCAGGACGCTGGAGGCTTTTGGCCTGCTCCAAAGACATGGCATTCACCCCATGGCCATGTTGATGCACCATGACGCGCAGCCCCTGTATTCTCGCGGTGGAACGGCCGGGCTTATCAACCAAGTTCATATCTTGCGCAAAGCCGGGGCAGTCAGCCTTCAGGTGCTGATGATAACGCCGGCACCCGGATCGAAATCCTATGAAGGCACATTCAACTCGGGCATGGTGATCCACGAGGCGGGCCGAAGGCCCACGGAACCGCACATGTTCGATGGCAACTACGTCGTGGCATCACGCTCGCACCGCCCGTGGCGAAAGCAATGGAACATCCTTGCGGCCTATCTGTGGTTCTACAATCCGCTGCGATTCGCAGTATCTCTGGTTCGACCCAAGAGCCACCTGTACCTCGTTGATCCTGGGATGCAGATCTTCGGCATGCTGGGACTCTTGCAGACTGCTCGCCGAACCGTTCCCTGGGCACTTCGGCTGATGCTTCGAACGGTCCGCTATCATGACCAGCCGCCACGGAGCGCAGTGCCGGTAATCGGCATCGACGGATCGGCCGCGACGAGGTTCCGTGCCACTGCCAAAGACTGCGGTAATTCCATGACTGCAGGCTCCATTGAGAACACCGCCCGCGCCCTCCTAGATGGCCGACAGATGAGTCGGTCCGAAGCTCTTGCGCTGACCGATCTGAACCAAAGTGACACAGGCGAACTGCTCCATTGGGCCTGTCGCATCCGCGAGCGGTGCTTCGGCCGGCGGGTCAGCTTCTGCTGCATCGCGCCGGGCCGGCTGGGCGGGTGCGATCAGGACTGCGCCTGGTGCGGCCAGTCGGCACGACACACGTCGCCTGTGTCGGAGGCCCAGCAGCCGGACCTTGGGCAGTGGCTGGAAGCGGCTCGAAAGGCGAGGCAATCACACGCCACCTGCTTCTGCATGGTCAATCCCGGCCGTCGGCCTCGGGACGAGGATCTGCAGTCGCTGGAGAGGTTGAACGAGAAACTCAAACTTGAAGGCCTGCCGCCGGCCTGCGCCTCGCTTGGCGAGCTGGACGCGCCAACCGCTATGCGCCTGCGGGCCGCCAGCGTCGTCCGTTACAACCACAATCTTGAAACATCCCGCTCGCACTTTGGCCGAGTGGTCACGACGCACAGCTATGACGACAGGCTCTCGACGCTCCAGGCGGCGCGGGCGGCGGGAATGGCGTTGTGTTGCGGCGGCATCTTCGGCATCGGCGAAACCTGGGATGATCGCATTGAGCTCGCCTTTACACTCCGCGACCATGTCAAACCTGACGTTGTTCCGCTGAACTTCCTTGACGCCCGTCCCGGCACGCCCATGGCCAGTGCCAAAGCGCTGAGCCCTCTGGAATGCCTCCGCATCATTGCCCTGTTCCGGTTCGTCCTGCCGACAACCAACATCAAGATCGCCGGCGGACGGCGGATGTTACGCGATCTTCAGAGCTGGGTCTTCCACGCCGGGGCCAGCAGTCTCATGGTCGGCGACTACCTGACCACAACCGGCCGGGATGCGGAAATGGACATACAGATGGTTATGGACCTCGGGTTGGAGCTGGTCGATGGCCACAAGGAGCCACCATGCTGACTTGCGATGAGATTCTAGGCTGGCTCCGCGAGGACAACCCGGACAGACTGGCCAGTCTTTGGAGGGCGGCGGACGAGGTCCGCAGGTTAAATGTTGGCGACGAAGTGCATCTGCGCGGCCTGCTGGAGATATCCAATCACTGCCGGCGCGACTGCGCATACTGCGGCATCAGGGCGGGCAGGCCGTCCCTTGCGAGATACCGCATGACGGCGGAAGAGATCCTTGCCTGCGCCGGGGCTGCCGCCGAATTCGGCTACGGTACTGTCGTTCTCCAAGCCGGCGAAGACGCCGGGCTGACCGGTTCGATCATTGCCGACATCGTCGCCGAGATCAAATTCCGATACCCGCTGGCGGTAACGCTCAGCCTGGGCGAGCGGAGCGACGAGGAGCTGCTCGCTTGGCGGCAGGCCGGCGCTGACCGCTACCTCCTGCGGTTCGAGACGTCCAATCGCGATCTGTTTGCCCGCATCCATCCGGCCTTGCCCGGCCGATCTCGCGACCGCTTCGAGATGCTCCAACGACTGCGGCAGATGGGTTACGAGATCGGCAGCGGCGTCATGTGCGGCATTCCCGGGCAGAGCTATGAAGACCTGGCCGAGGACGTTCTTCTCTTCGCCCGTCTGGACCTAGACATGATCGGCATCGGTCCGTACATCCCACATGAGGGCACGCCGCTCGGCGCCGGCCCCGATGACCCGCGCCTGCCTCCCGAACGGCAAGCCCCCAATACCGAGTTGATGACGTACAAACTCGTCGCCCTTGCCCGCCTGGCGTGTCCGCAGGCCAACATCCCCAGCACTACCGCGCTGGCGACACTGAACCTGGCCAGCGGCCGGGAACTCGGGCTACAGCGGGGCGCGAACATCCTCATGCCGAACATCACGCTGACGCAGTACCGCCGCCTGTACGAGATATACCCCTCTAAGGCCTGCATCATGGAGACGGCCGCACAGTGCCACTCCTGCATGCGGCGGCGGATACAGAGCATCGGCCGGCAACCGGGAAGGGGCCCCGGCGGACGCCGCTGTCGAGGTGTCGCCACAAGCACAATCGAGTTGGAGGAACAGAGATGACGCAGGAACCTCTGCTTGTTGAAGGATCCGGCGACGACATCGATCAGAAGTTGTCTCGCTGCCGGTCGATCTTGTTGGAAATGAAGAGCGCGGTGGTGGCCTTCTCCGCCGGGGTCGACAGCACGTTCCTGCTGGCGTTGGCTGTTGACGTACTGGGCGGCAACCGTGTGCTGGCGGCCATCGGTGTCTCGCCCAGCCTGCCGCAACGGGAACTGACTGCCGCCCGCGAACTGGCGGACCGATTCGGCATCGAGTTGACGGAGATCGCAACCGGCGAACTCGACAACCCGGAGTATGCTGCTAACCCAGCCCAACGCTGCTATTTCTGCAAGAGGGATTTGTTCTCGCGACTATCGGCATTAGCACAAGAACGCGGCCTTGGCGTCGTCCTCAGCGGGGCCAATGCCGATGATACTGGCGACTTCCGGCCGGGCATGCAGGCCGGGACAGAACTGGGCGTCCGAAGTCCGCTCCTGGAGGCGGAACTGACCAAGGCCGATATCCGCGAGCTTTCGCGGCTGATGGGGCTGCCGACGTGGGACAAGCCCGCGATGGCCTGCCTGGCCAGCCGCGTGCCCTATGGCGAAACCATCACGTCAGAGCGACTTGCACGGATAGAGCGGGCCGAGCAGGCGATCAGGGACATGGGCTTCCGCCAGGTCCGCGTTCGCGACCATGGCGATGTCGCTCGGATCGAGATACCGGCTGACGACTTGGCGCGGCTTGTGGGGATGCGCACCGAGGCTGTCGTGAGGCTCAAGGGCTGCGGTTACACATTCGTGTCGATGGACCTGGAGGGATTTCGAAGCGGCTCTTTCAACGAGATACTGAGCCGTTCCGGCGACAGCCCACCGGAGCGCGGAGGCAACGCAACATGATCCGAAGCGGACGACGCGTGATCGTCGGCCTGAGCGGCGGCGTGGACTCCGCCGTCGCGGCCGCTCTGCTTCTTGAGGCCGGCTTCGACGTTCACGGCGCGTTTCTCTGCATGGGCGCCGATGCGAGCGAGCGTTCGGCAAGTCGGTCTTGCTGCGCGCCCCAGGACGCCGCCGACGCCCGCCGGGCCGCCGAGCAGATCGGCGTGCCGTTCCACGTGCGAAGCATCGAGGACCGCATGCGGCCGGTCATAGAGCGGTTTGTTCATGACTATCAGCATGGAAGGACGCCCAATCCCTGCCCCCTGTGCAATGCGAACGTCAAGCTGGCAAGCCTTATCGAGCTAGCGGACGAACTTGACGCTGAATTTGTCGCTACGGGACACTACGCGCGGATTCTCCACTCGCCTGACGGCCCGGCAATCGGTCGCGCCAGGTGTGCCGCCAAGGACCAATCCTATGTTCTGTTCGCGGTGCGGCAGTCGCTTCTGCGACGGCTGCTGCTGCCGCTGGGCGACGTTGTCAACAAGCAGACCGTGCGTCAGACGGCACACAAGCTCGGTCTGGACGTGGGCGACAAGCCTGACAGCCAGGATATCTGCTTCGTTCCTCCCGGCGGATACGCGGATATTCTGGCTAAGCATTCAAGCCAAGGCCTCTCCCCCGGAGCTGTCTACGACACGCTCGGACGCCGTCTCGGCACGCATGAGGGTTACGCCAGATACACGGTCGGCCAGCGCCGGGGCTTGGGAATCGCCGCCGCCGAGCCGCTGTATGTTGTCCAGATTCGGCCGGAGGACAACTCCATAGTCCTGGGCCCCCGCCGCCTGCTACGGACATTGTCGCTGGATGCCGGCGCTGCTGTCTGGCAGCAGCCTGTCTCGCCCAGTTTCCGCGGAGAGGTACAGGTTCGCTATCACGGCAAGTCTGTCGGGGCGAGGCTGTCGCTGTCGCAGGATGCCCGCTGCTTCAGCGTCACCTTCGATACGCCCGCCGATTGTGCTGTTTCGGGTCAGGCGGCTGTGGTGTATGACGGCGACCGACTGCTGGGAGGCGGCTGGATCAACTCCGTGCAACGGGTTGTCAACCAGGAGACTTCATTGCCGCCGGATGTCCGGCAACACAGCGAGGAGGCAGTCTCATGACGCATTCCCGCTCGTCAGTTCCTGGTCGATACGTCCGCCA
The DNA here is from genome assembly GCA_012729015.1 of Phycisphaerae bacterium. Lineage (GTDB taxonomy): Bacteria > Planctomycetota > Phycisphaerae > FEN-1346 > JAACEH01 > JAAYDY01. The sequence goes on from JAAYDY010000014.1 coordinate 16,173, forward strand.
GACGGCCTTCGCCGAATGGGGGCCGCAGGCACAGGGCGCTTTTGAAAGAAGCCGGGCGCTTGTGGTCGGCGTCGGAGGCCTGGGATCGTGGGTATCGGAACTGCTGGTCCGCGCAGGCGTCGGCTTCCTCCGGCTGATTGACGACGATCTCGTTGATCTGACGAACATCCATCGCCAGGCCTTGTATGGGCCGACCGACGCCGCCATGCGGCGGCCGAAAGTCAGCGCAGCGTCTGATCGCCTCAAGGGTCTGAACGACGCCTGCGAGATCGACGTCATGCACGATCGACTTGACCGTTTCAACATCAACCGGCTGGCCGGCGACGTGGACGTCGTCGTGGACGGCACGGACAACTTCGCGACCCGATTCCTGATCAACGACTACTGCGTCAAGACGCGCCGACCCTGGGTGTTCGCCGGTGTCGTGCGAGCCGAAGCGCAGGTGATGACGATCATCCCCGGCCAGACCGCATGCCTGAGATGCGTGATGGAATCTCCGCCGCCGGCATGCACCGATCCCAGTTGCCGCGAGGCGGGTGTGCTCGGACCGGCGGTGAGTGCGATTGCCTCTATTGAGGGCTTGGAAGCGATGAAGATACTCGGCGGCCGCCTGGAGACCATCAGTCCTTACCTGCTGAGATTCGACTTGTGGTCGAATACGATGCAACGAATCCGTCTTGACGGACCGCAAGATGATCCGCCGTGCCCGTGCTGCGGGCTGGGCGAGTTTGAGTATCTGGAGCCTTGAGATGACCATGGAAGACAAGAACAGCCTGGCTGCGCCCGTCTACCTCGACAACGCGGCAACCACTCCAATGGACGCGCGAGTGATCGACGCGATGTCTACCGTCATGCGGGACATCTACGCCAACCCTTCCAGTTCCACACATGCCATGGGGCGCCATGCAAGGGACATGGTCGAGATGGCGCGAGGGCGGGTGGCCCGGCTGATTGGCGCATCGGCCGGCGAGATCGTCTTCACATCTGGCGCGACCGAAAGCTGCAATCTGGCGATCAAGGGCGTTGCGGAAATGTATGCCGACAGGGGACGGCATGTGATCGTCTCGCGGGCCGAACACAAGGCCGTCATCGAGCCCTGTCGCCGGCTTGAGCGAGAGGGCTATTCCGTGACATGGCTCGAAACTGACCAGCACGCCACCGTGTCCGCCGGGCGGGTCGCCGACGCCATCCGAAACGATACGATCCTCGTGTGCGTGATGGCCGTCAACAACGTCGTCGGCACAATCAACCCCATGGACGAGATCGGCCAGGTCTGCAAGAAGCGCGGCGTGCTGTTCTTCTGCGACGCCACCCAGGCCGTTGGAAAGGTGCCCGTGGATGTGGAACAGGCAGGTGTGGATCTCCTGGCGATGTCCGCGCACAAACTGTACGGCCCCAAGGGAAGCGGTGCCCTGTACGTCCGCGGCCGCAGCCCGCGCGTGCGCCTGACCCCGCTGATCGACGGCGGCGGGCAGGAACGAGGGCTCCGAAGCGGAACGCTCAACACAGCGGGAATTGCCGGCATGGGGCTTGCGTGCGAACTGGCACAGGCCGACCTGGCGGCGGAGTCGCAGCGACTTGCCTTGCTCCGCCACAATTTCGAAGAGGGCCTTCTTGCCCGGATCGGCGGCCTGCGAGTACTGGGGCGACAATCCCCGCGTGCGCCGCACATCTCCAGCATCCTGTTCGGCGACGTCGATGCCGCCATCTTGCTGGAGACGACGCCGGGACTTGCGGCGTCAACCGGCTCGGCGTGCGGCACGAACGATCCGAGCCCGAACCATGTTCTCCGTGCCATGGGCCTGTCCGAGGACGAGGCGCGCGCTTCGGTCCGCTTCAGCATGGGACGTTTCAGCGACCAGACGCAGCTCCGGAGAGGGGTCGAACTAATCTGCGATTCCTTCCAGCGATTGACCGGAAAGCTCGCTGCCGAGCGCCGGTGCTGTGATGGGAAATGCTGTGGGTAAAGATGTAAGGGATCGGCCTTATGCTTCCGGCACATGTGTGCAATAACGCTATCCGACAGGGGATGGACTCACGTTGGTTATGATGGCCTTCATTACGGCCGCCAGTGCCTCCCAGTCGGGTATTTTGCCCACGATCTGATAGGTCCTGCGAGCGTTGCGGATGGCGTTATGCAGCTCCGGCCATTCCTGCGACTCGTCCTCGGCCTCGAAAAGGTGGCCGATGGCTCGGATGCGACGGGATAAGCTGGTGGGCTCGGCGCGGCGGTCGTCGGGCATGTCGTTGATCTCGGCCAGCAGGACGTAGGCGGCCCCGAGGTGCTTCTCGACGCAAGCCACGCAACTCGGCCGGGCTGGCGTGTAGCCCCGTCGAGGGACCACCAGCGGCGGGCAGTTGGGGCATGGCTTCTTGAGCGTCGGCGTCAGTGGCGCGGATGTTGGGCTATCGGCGGCATTGTTTGCACCCGGATCGGCTGTTGCGGCGTCGGTCTTCTCGGCGTCGGTCATGGCGATGTTTCCCTTCCAGCCCTACTGGGCGGCGAAGCTCAGATCAAACCGATACCACGCCCCAAAGTGGTAAAGCGGGTCGTTGGTAGTGGCGTCAATGAAAAGCGTGTGCGTGCCCGGCTGGAGCGTCACCTGCTGTGGGGGCGGCGGATCGGAGACCACCGGCCCCATGCCGCTACAGCCCTGCCCGCCGCCAGGCGCGTGGGCGGAACCCACGATGTTGCCGTTCACGTACAGGCTCATCAACTCGTACCAGGGGTCCTGCGTTTCGCCCATGCCCGACCAGTTGACCGTCATCACCATGGCTCTCGGCACGACGATCACGGCCGTCGCGGTGGCAGACTGCGTATACGGGTTGTGGCTGCGGCAATTCTGATCGTCTTCCCAGTCCAGCCGCAGGCTGCGGCCGTCGTTAAAGATCGTCCACGGGCTGGTGGGCACGTCATCGGGATCGTCGTAGGCGCGGTAGGCGCCATCCTGGCCGCCGTCGATGAAGCCGGTGTCCGTGAACGACCAGGTCTGCGAGAAGGTCACGCAGCAGCAGTCCTCGAATGCCTGCTGGTCGATCAGGACGGGCGAGCCAGACTGAACCGGGAACCATCCGGCGGTCTTGTTCCAGTAGAACAGCCCAGCCATCAGCTACCTCCCGATGTGCCAGGGCACTCGAACTCCTGGACCTCTGCGACCTCCGGGTTATGAGACGCCAGAAGTCGATTTCCCTAAGTTCTTGATTAATAAGGAAATAACGGCAATGCCGAAACTTACGTCATGCCAGACTAGCTTACCATCTTCACCATGTTTCCCATGTTTGCCGTATTGTAGGGTACAGTTTAGGGTACAGCAGTATGCTGTATAAATCAAGATGCGTCAGCATTCTGCCTGGCCCGCATAGAACAGTCTGCACCATCTTCTGACACATCAGAACTCGATAGGGGGTGACGCGTCACTGCGGAAGAAAGAGGGCTTCGTTTAAAGGGCACGATGCTAGCGGCAGGGAGGCAGCGGTGGGTGCCGTGGAAAGTACCTCCGGTGGACCGGAACGTCGAGCAAGCTGTCACTACACAACTTGCCACGGTGCTCACATCAGATTCACGATAGGCTCCAAATCAGAACTTGCAGGAAAGCATCCAGTAGACTGCGCGATCTAGCAGTACGACCGTCTGTGTAATCAGCAGATGTCCCTGCTGTGCCGCTGATTGTCATCAAGAGC
>JAAYDY010000015.1 GCA_012729015.1 Phycisphaerae bacterium
CTCAGGGAGCTCGATGCCGCCGAGCCGCATGAGGAAAGCCCGACGGACAAGGCCGCCGCGGCCCGACGCGAAGAACAGCAGCGCCCCGTGCGCGAGGCCGTCACCGACACGTCGCGGTGCCACAGCCTCTGGACGGTCTACGGCGACGGCGCACGGAGACGATACCGTCTCGACGTCGTCCAGGAAGGCGACCCGGAGAACGACGCCCAGGAGTGGCTCTTCACATGGTGACCCTGACGATTCATCAAGGGCGGCGGTGGCTCGCGGGGCTGTGCGCGGTCCTTGCGGCGGGCCTCGCGGCTGCCGCCTGCGGACTGACCCTGTCGCCGCTGGAGACCGCAGACGCCCGCCAGGCCCCGCCCGCAGCCGCCGAGGCGACGGCCGACGCGGCGCCTCCGGCCGCCCGGCCGCTTGCCGACTACCAGGTCGTCTGGCAACGCAACCTTCTGGCCCCGCTCTTCGATCCAGCCCCCGAGGCCGCGGCCAGGGCCGCGCCGCCCCCCAAGCCGCCCGTGACGCTGTTGGGCACCGTGGTCGAGCCGGGGCACACCTACGGCATGTTCCGCGACAAGGAAGGCCGCACCAAGTTCGTCCGCGTCGGCCAGAGCGTCGACGGGGTCGAGGTGAAGGCCATCACCGCCGACGGGGCCACGGTGCTCTTCGCCGGGCGGGAAGTTCCCTTGAAGGTCGAAGCAAAGGACGGTCGCTAGTGGCCACGATGCGCTACATCCTCTCCGTGGCCAACCGCTGCTGGTGGGCGGCAAGCGTCCGGGACCGGACCGTCACGCGGCGCGACCTGCCGCGTGAAGGCAAGGACGCCGTCGAGAGCACTGCGCAGCGGGCCGCCACCGCCTTGGCCGAACTGGGCTATCGCGGCGAAGGACTGTGTCTGGCGCTGTCGGCCGACAATGTCCTCACGGGCCGCATCGACGCCGCCCATCTGCCGCGCCGCGAACGCCGTGCGGCCATGGTCTATCGACTCGAGGACGAGTTGCCCGTCGAAGCCGAGCGGCTGACCGCCGACTTCCTCCCGGTGGTGGCCGGCCGGGCGCTGGGTGCGGCCGTGGAGACCGATCGCGTCCGGCGGCTGCTGGACGCCTTGTCGGCCCACGGCATCAAGGCGGCGGCCGTTTGCTCCGAGACGCTCCTGGCCGCCTGGCGAGCCTGCCGCAACACCGCCGACCAGGCGGACTACGTGCTGGTCGTCGGCCACGATGCGGTCCAGCTTCTCCGGATCGCCGAAGGCGTGCCCGTCGGCTGGCAGAGCGCCGCCGACGCGGGGGAACTCCTGCGACGCCTGGAGGCGGACCTCCTGGCGCAGCCGCTGGAGAACCTGCCGCCCAGGGTTCGCGTCATCGGTCGCCCCGACGACGCCCTGTGCCGCGCCCTGGCCGACGGCGTCGGCGCCGACATCACGGCCGCCACCGACAACCCGCCCGCCGAGGACGAGGCCGCCCTGGCAGCCGCCGAGCAACTGGCCGGCCGCGGCGCGGGATGGATCGACTTCTGCCGCGACCGCCTCGCCTCCGGCTCGCTCCTGGAGCGACTCTCCGGATACGTCAAGGCCGCCGTGTTGCTTGCCGTGGCGCTGCTCGGCATCCTGGCCGGTCTCTGCCTGTGGCGCGGCGAACGCTATCGCGATCTGGCCTCCCGGCACGAGGCCGCACAACGAACCGTGTACCGGGAACTCTCGCCGCAGGCCGGGACGCAGCAGAACGTCCTGAGTCGCCTGCGAAGCGACCTGAAGCGGCTGACCGCCGTCAGCGGCCACGGCGCCGACATGCCCCGGCGGCCCGACGCCCTCGAGACCCTGCGGACCGTCGCCGCGTCGCTGCCGCCCCAGATGCGGCTGCGCGTGACGCAGCTCAGGATCGATCCGACCGCCGTCGTCCTGCACGGCGAGGCGCGAACCCACGGCGACGCCGAAACCATCGCCGCCGCCCTCAAACGCCAGGGACTGGCCGCCGACGCCCCGAGCACCGAGCACCTCGTCCGCGGCGGCGTGACCTTCACGCTGACTGCCGCGCCCCCGGCCGCAGACAATCCGGCGTCCGTTCAGGCCGCCTCCTCGCCAACACCCAGGCCCAGGGAGGGACGACCATGAACAGGCGGACGCTTCTGCTCTCGCTGGTGCTCATCGGGTGCCTCGGCGCGGCCGCCGTCGCCGCCGCTGTGCATATGGGTCGCAGTCGCAGCGCCGCTCGTCAAGCCGCCGACGACCTGGCCGAGTGCCGACGCCTGGCCGACCAGATCCGCCGCCTCAGCGCCCGACCCCGCCGGGCCAGCGACCATGAACGCCTCTCCAGCGAAACCTCCACCCTCATCGAGA
>JAAYDY010000016.1 GCA_012729015.1 Phycisphaerae bacterium
CCATAGGCTACACTCCCATACGGATCCCGCTTCCGACGCATCGCTGCCTCCTTCCTGCCCTCGAGGGCCGTTGGTTACCCCACGAGGATAACCGGTTGGAGGCAGCCTTTCATGGGATTACGGCTGCAAGCAGGGAGAGCGGTCGGCATGCCTGACGGGGCAGGCATGGCACCCGGCCCCCAAGACGGTGATGCACCGCGTGCTGTGCTGCGCGCTTGACTGGGGCGCGCCGTGACGACTACAATGCGAGGCGTTCTCCGGGCGTTGCGGCGTGGCCGCGGCGAGACCGGAGCGCCGGAGCCGCATGCCATGACCCATCGCCATCGTGTAGCCATGATCGAGCACGTCGGCATGACGGCGCGCGGCGTGCTGGGCGAGCTGGGCCGCTTCACGCTGTTCTCGTCGCGCGTGTTCGCCTGGATGTTCACGCACCTGACGCGCTGGCGGCTGCTGGCGCCGCAGTTGCACGAAGTGGGCGTGCGCAGCCTGCCGGTGGTGTCGCTGACGGGCGTCTTCGTCGGCATGGTCCTGGCCGTGCAGATTTTCCACCAGCTCTACAACCTGGGCGCGGCCAGCGTCGCCGGCGTCCTCATCAACATCAGCGTCGTCAAGGAACTCGGCCCTGTGCTGGCCGGCGTCATGCTCAGCGGCCGCGTGGGCGGCGCGCTGGCCGCCGAGCTCGGGACCATGAAGGTCACCGAGCAGATGGACGCCCTGACGAGCCTCGGCGCCGATCCGATCCGGTACCTGGTGGTCCCGCGGTTTCTAGCGTGCCTGCTGCTGATTCCGTTCCTGACGATCTACTGCGACTTCCTCGGCGTGATCGGCGGCTACATCATGGTGGTGAAAGTCTACGGCGGCTCGGCTCACGATTACTGGTACTACAGCGCCCTGGTGATCGAGAACTGGGACATCGTCGTCGGCGTCCTCAAGAGCGTATTCTTCGGCGGCGCGATCGCGCTGATCAGTTGCTACAAGGGCTTCTACAGCCGTCCGGGCGCCGAGGGCGTCGGCCGCGCCACGACCGAGGCGTTTGTCCTGAGCTTCATCATGATTCTGGCCATCGATCTGCTCATGGCGATCTTCTTCAAGGCGTTCTATGCCCTGGTCTGGGGCACGCCGCCGGGGGTGCTGTGATGGCCCAGCGACCCCAGACCTCGGCAACACCGACGCGTGCCGAACGGCCGGAGCTGTTTCCCCGGCGGCTCGCCGCCCCGGCCCGGGACCGGCCCATTGTGCGACTCGAAGGCGTCCACAAGGCGTTCGACGGGCAGCCCGTCCTGCGCGGCATCGACCTGGAGTTCCGCCACGGCGAAACGACGGTGATTCTCGGGCGCAGCGGCTGCGGCAAGAGCGTGCTGCTGAAGCACATCCTCGGCATCATCCGCCCCGACGCCGGACGGGTCGAAGCGTTCGGGCAGGACCTGGCGACCCTCGGCCGGCGCGACCTCGAGACGCTTCGCATGCAGTTCGGCATGGTGTTCCAGGGGGCTGCGCTGTTCGACTCGATGGACGTCAACGACAACGTGGGCTTTCTCCTGTACGAGCACTCGAAGCTCTCGGACGCCGACATCCGCGGCATTGTCCGCGAGAAGCTGGCGCTGGTGGGCCTGGAGGGGATCGAGGGGAAGATGCCCGAGGAACTGTCGGGCGGCATGCGGAAGCGTGTGGCCCTGGCCCGGGCGATTGCCGGCGACCCGCACGTGATTCTCTACGACGAGCCCACCACGGGGCTCGATCCCGTGACGGCCGACACGATCAACGAGCTGATTCTGCGGATGCAGAAGCAGCTCGGCGTGACGAGCATCGTCGTGACGCACGACATGGCCAGCGCGCGGAAGATCGCCGACCGCATGGTGATGGTTCACCAGGGGCGGATCATCATCGACGACCGGCCCGAGGGCGTGATGGCCAGCACGGACAGCCGGGTGCGCAGTTTCATCTACGGCGACGCGAGCCTGGAATCGGACGCGTCGTCGAGCGGAGGATCGTCATGACTGAACGTGGTCGCAACATGGCCGTCGGGTTTTTCGTCCTGATCGGCTTCGTTCTGCTGTGCCTGTTGATCTTCAAGTTCAGCGAAGTCGCCACGTTCGCCACGGGCGGCTACCGGCTGACGACCGCGGTGCCCAACAGCTCGGGCATCAGCCCGGGCAAGACCGTTCATTACCTCGGCATCGAGATCGGGGACGTGACGGCGGTGAACCTGTCGCCCGGCGGCGACCACGTCGAGGTGGTCATGCGCATCGACCAGGACGTGGACATTCCGGCCAACGCGGTGCTGCAATCGGCCGTCGGCGGGTTCGGCACGACACTGCTGGACATCCGTCTGCCGGCGTCGGCCGCCGGCGGTGTGGACCCGCCCACGGGCGCCCTGCCCAAGGACGGCTCGGCCACCATTCGCAGCGTCACCGGCGAAGGCGGGCTCATTCCCCGGTCGGTCACGAGCAAGGTCGAGCGGCTCGTGGACAAGCTCGAGGCCGTGGACCAGCTCGTGGCGAACCTGACCGAGATGACGCGGAAGCGTCGCCTGGCCGACGTGCGCGAGGGCCGCGCCGAGCCCAACCTGTCGTCCACGATCGAGCACTTCGACGAGATGATCGGCAAGGTGGCCGACGACGAGAACGCCGCCCACCTGAAGCAGACGCTCAAGCAGCTCAGTGACCGCACCGCCCAGCTCGAACAGACGCTCACCCGGGCCAACGAGACGCTGGCCCGCGCGTCCGGCGCGTTCGACAAGGTCTCCGGCGCCGTGGACAAGGCCTCGCAGGACATCGACCAGGTGAAGGAGCAGACCCTCCGGCTGGTCGGCAAGCTCCACGACGACGCGGCCTCGCTGGCCGACCTCCTGCGCACGATGAACACGCTGGCCAAGGGCGTCCAGGAGGGCCAGGGCACCGTCGGCAAGCTCCTGACCAGCGACGAGCTGCACCGGAACCTCAATCTGCTCGTGCTGCAACTGAACCAGACCAGCCAGGACATCAGCCGCCTGGTGCAGAAAATCGAGGCGCGCGGCATCCTCGGCAAAGATCCGTAGCCGGACGCTGCAAGGAAGACGACTGCCATGCCCACCGATCCGCTGGAACATGCGGTGTTCCTCGTCACCGGCAGCAACCTGGTCGCCGAACAGAAAGACCGGCCGCTGGCCTACTTTCTGAAGACGCAGGTGGACCGTTACGGCGGCGACGATCCCGGGCGCTGCGGCATCGTCGTCGGCGACCTGTGGTACGAGGCGAACGAGCCGATGCACGGGTACCCGACGATTGCCGTGGGGGGGCCGGCCGTCAACGCGCTGAGCCGGCGGTACTGGCACCGTCTGCCGGTGGCGCTGGCCGTGGACAACGCGTTCGTCATCCAGGCCGACGTGACCGGCGGCGACCTGCGCGCGAGCGTCTGGGGCATGGACCACGAGACCACCCGCGAAGCCGTGCAGACGTTCTACGAGAAAGGGCACCTGCGCAAGTTCCTCGAATCCGCCTGGGATCAGCCGCTCGAGGAACTGGAAAAGAAGTCGCCCCCCGCCGACGACACGCTGACATGAGGCCGCGCGGCCATGCCGACTACCAGCCCGCACGCAACGTTTGCTCCGCGCGTCCCCCTCACCCGGCCCTTCGGGCCACCCTCCCCCTCCAGGGATGAGGGGTCAACCCCTCTCCCTGCGTGCAGGGAGAGGTGCCCCGAGCGACAGGGAGGGGCGGTGAGGGTCGCACGCCAGCGTCCGCGTGGGTCCGGTGGACCCACCCTACGGGCGCGCTCACCGTAGGGGCGGCTGGCGAGCCGCCGTTCATGGCCGCCCCTCGACGGTGCTCGGGAACTCCGTCAAGCGGCCATGGCACGCAACGCTTGTTCCGCTCGTCCCCCTCACCCGGCCCTTCGGGCCACCCTCCCCCTCCAGGGGGGAGGGGTCAACCCCTCTCCCTGCGTGCAGGGAGAGGTGCCCCGAGCGACAGGGAGGGGCGGTGAGGGTCGCACGCCAGCGTCCGCGTGGGTCCGGTGGACTCACCTTACGGGCTGACCGCGCCGTGCAGGGCCAGGATGGCCCTGCGACTCACGGGCAAGATGCCCGTGCCACGGGTACGGCCCCACAACGTCCATGCACCCTCCCGCCCCGGCGCGCTTGGCCGCGCGGGGGCAATCTGCTATAATGCCGCCCTTGCTGCGGCCGGCGGAGGGCCGCGGCGCGACCTTTCCTGTCGGAGAACGCCCCATGCCGTCGAACGATCCTTTTTCCGTTGCCGACAATCCGCTGGTCTCGCGGTACGCCTCGGCCGAGATGTCGCACCTGTTCTCGCCGCGCTTCAAGCACGGCACGTGGCGCCGACTCTGGATCGCCCTGGCCGAGGCCGAGCAGGAACTCGGTCTGCCCATCACCGACGAGCAACTCGACCAGATGCGGCGCCACGTCGACGACATCGACTTTCAGCGCGCCGCCGAGCTGGAGAGCCAGTTGCGGCACGACGTGATGGCCCACGTCCACGCCTTCGGCGAAGCGGCTCCCAAGGCCATGCCCATCCTTCACCTCGGGGCGACCAGTTGCGACATCGGCGACAACGCGGAGCTGATCCAGATCCGCGACGGCCTGCGTCTGCTGCGGCGGCGGCTGGTGGCGGTGATCGCGCCTCTGGCCGCGTTTGCGCGCGAGCAGCGTGCGCGGCCCGTGCTGGCCCGCACCCACTACCAGCCTGCCCAATTGACCACCCTCGGCAAACGCGCCTGTCTCTGGATCGAGGACCTCGTCACCGACCTCGACGAGGTGGACGCGCTGCTCGGGCGCCTGGCGTTTCGCTCCATCAAGGGAACTACCGGGACCCAGGGCTCGTTCCTGGCCCTGTTCGACGGCGACCACGACAAGGTCCGCACCCTCGAGCGCCGCGTCGCCGAGAAGATGGGTTTCGACAAAGTCCTCCCCGTGACCGGGCAGACCTACTCGCGCAAACTCGACGCCCGCGTCGCCGCCGCGCTCGGACAGGTGGCCGTCAGCGCCCACAAGTTCGCCAACGACCTTCGCCTGATGGCCGGCGCGAAGGAAATGGAGGAACCGTTTGCGAGGAACCAGATCGGCTCGTCGGCCATGGCCTACAAGCGGAACCCGATGCGCAGCGAACGCATGACCGCGCTGGCGCGGTACGTCATCGGCCTGGTGCCCACGGCGGCACAGACGGCCGCCGAGCAGTGGCTGGAGCGCACGCTCGACGACAGTGCGGCGCGGCGGCTCGTCACGAGCCAGGGCTTCCTCGCCGCCGACGCGATTCTGCTGATCTACGCGAACGTGGCCGACGGGCTGGTGGTGTACCCGAAGATTCTGGATCGCATGATCGCCGAGGAGTTGCCGTTCATGGCGACCGAGAATATCCTGATGGCGGGGGTCCGCGCCGGCGGCGACCGCCAGGACCTGCACGAGCGCATCCGCCGCCACAGCCAGGACGCCGCGCGCACCGTCAAGGTCGAGGGCCGGCCGAACGACCTGATCGATCGCCTGCGCGGCGACAAGGCTTTCGCCCGCGTGGACCTCGACGCCGAACTGAAGGCCGAGAAGTTTATCGGGCGCAGCATCGAACAGACGGACGAGTACCTGGCTGCCGTCGTCGAGCCGATCCTGAAGGCCAACGCCGACGCCCTGGGCGGGGGCGCCGCACCAGAGCTGCGCGTGTAGTGTCGCACGTAGGGTGGGTCCACCGGACCCACGCGTCTCTCGCTAGGTGTCATGGCCGCTTGCGGCCATGCCGGCGGGCAGTGAGGATCGAACGGAGAAGATCTGTTCGCCGCGACAACCGTAGGGGCGGCTCGCGAGCCGCCCGCGCCGCGGGACGGTGTCCTTCGCACGGCAGTGGTTCCGGAGAAGGGAGACGGCAATGCGCTACTGGCGAATGGCTTTTCGCGCTGGTTACAGAGGCAAGGACTTCTCGTACCAGTGTCTTGACAAGGGCGTTGCGGCCATTACCTATGGGGCGATATACGACGTAGACATGACGGGCCTGCCGATCGGCGAACCCAAAGAGGAATGGAATGAGCTGGAAGGTCCGCAGAAGTGCAGCATGCGCTGCTTCATACACGAGATGAAACCAGGTGATATCATCTACGCCAAGGGCGATATCGCGGGGACACCAAGGCGGATTGGCATTGTAGGTAGAGGAACGATTTGTGGACCTTACGAGTTTGACAAGCGGGGCCTCATTTGTGAGACGCTATCCGACGGAGAGGCCTGTTGGCGACACATCAGGCGCGTTCGCTGGGATCCCAACTTCCATCCAATTCCGATTCTCCTTGGCACAAGTCAGCAATTCACCGTACAGGAGCTGATTGACAGGGAGGTCCGCAAAGCAGAACGGTTCGTCACACGTGAAAGGGCACAGAGCGATCGCCAATCGGCTGTTGAAGGTGCGGCACATCGCAGAGAGGTTCTGTGGCGGCAACGTAATCGGGCTCTCATCAACAGCCGTAAGGCCTCCAGCGATTACTGCTGTGAAGTGTGTGGGTTCCACTTTGAGGAGACATATGGCGATCTGGGTCGCGGGTTCGTCATCGCGCATCACGAGAAGGCGTTGGGCAAGCGCCAGCGTGCATCACGAACCTGCTTGAAGGACATCCGGCTGCTATGTGCGAACTGCCACAACATGATCCACCGCAATGAGCCCATGCTCACAGTGGAGCAACTGAAACGGCGGATCAGAAAAGAATAGTGCGTAGGATGGGTCCCCCGGCCCCGACGGCAGACCGAACGTCCATGACGGGCGAAGCAGGAGCGACGACGATCATGACCGAACCCCGCGAGTGCGACCACGCGAAGCGGTTTCACCTGTTTCTCCTGCTCTCGGCCCTGGCGTACCTGGTCTGGTCGGCCGTGCGGCCGCACGATCTCGTCACGTGGATGGAAGAGGTGGCGCCGGCGGTCGTCGGCGGCGCGCTGCTCGTGGTCACCTACCGCCGGTTCCGCTTCAGTACGCTGAGCTACTGTTTCATGTGGTTGTTCTCGCTGATCCTGATGACCGGCGGTCACTGGACCTACGCCCGCGTGCCGGTGGGGTTCTGGGCGAACGACGTCCTGGGCGCGCTGGGCACGTGGCTCGGCGATGCGTTCGGGTGGTCGTGGGCTCGCGATGCGCTCGAGATGCAGCGGAACCATTTTGACCGCTTCGGCCACTTCTTCCAGGGCGTCATCCCGGCGCTGGTCGGCCGCGAACTGCTGCTGCGCACCTCGCCGGTCCGTCGCGGCAAATGGCTCGCGTTCATTCTCCTCTGCTTCGCCCTGGCCGTCAGCGCCCTGTACGAGTTCATCGAGTGGTGGGCGGCCGCCACGCAAGGCGCCTCGGCCGAAGCCTTCCTCGGCACCCAGGGCGACCCGTGGGACGCCCAGAAGGACATGTTCATGGCGGCCTGCGGCGCGGTGGCCGTGATCCTCTTCCTCCAGCGACGCCAGGACGCGTCCATCCGCTCCGTGCGTGCCGCTTCGCCGCGGCGGCCGTAGGGGCGGCGCGCTGCAAGTCCCGAGTTTCGTCGAAGGGCGAGCCGCCCATCATGGCCACGCATAACAGCGTGGCCATGATCAGCGCCCACTACGCAGCCGTCGTCTCTCGTGGCCTAGCCTTCGGCTAGACCATGGCGCCCGCGCTTTCATAGTCTCACCCGGCGTCCCCATCATCCCCATTGTTACTCCGTGTTCTTGTCACCAGGACCTCTCCATGGTGAGTAATTGAGACCACCCAATCCATGCTCTGGTCGAATACATCGATGTCGTCACTCGACGGATACCAGATGTCGTCGAAACAGGCGATGACATCTGCGGCTCGCATTTCATCGATCTCATCGTACCAATACCAGTCAATGAAAACGTTCCCGGAAACGGAGAGCTCTAGTTGATCGAATACTTTGCCTAGGTCGAATTCCTTGGCCTCTGCATCCACCCCGTCAACAGGCTGGCTTCTATCCCGGACCACCTGAAGGATCTCGCGGCCGGACGACGTCGGTGGAATGCCGAGAGCCTCCGTCAGACGGAGGCGCAATTGCTGCATTTCACAAGCGTCCAAGCGCCTCCAAGCAGGGAAGGTGCCCGGGCCATGCTCTCGCTCGTAATGCTCAACCTTGAACGCTTCCATTCTCAGTCCTCTATGGATATGTGGCCGTCTCTGCCACGGCCACTGCTGCGTTTGCCTGTTGTGTAGTCCCACCACTTGCAATGGGGCTTGGCTTCAGGCGATCCCGGCGCGGCCCTAGGGTGAGCTGGATCTAGCCCATAACCCTTTCTTGAGTCTCCAGCTTGCGGACCGCCAAATCTCCCCCGGTTGCCCCTTGGGAGTTTGCCGACCTCATCATGCACCTGCCTCAGGGCCTTCTTGTGTGCAGAAAGCGAGGGCGGGTCACTGTTGGGCCCGGCAGGACAGGAGCAAGCATTGTGGCTCAGGATGCCCGTCTGTCCGGCATGGTAGCAGTGGCGGGTCTGGACCTCAAGGTTGTAGACGCGGTGGGCGCCCGAGAGCGGCAGCACCGACGCCACGCGCCGCGGGCCGGCGGCGGTGCGGACCTCGTCGCCGACGGCCAGTTCGCCCGCCGGCACCCAGTCGCCGCGCGTCTCCGAGAAGAGCCGATGCCCTGCCGTGAGCCGCAGCGGCGCCGCCTCGCCCTCGATCCCCAGGTCCAGAAGCTCGCGCCCGAGGCTCGTCACCGTGGCCAGAACCACGCGCCCCGGCCCCCAAACCAGCTGAAGCCTTCACTCGACCCTGGGACCAACAACTACCGCTTCCACTCACAATATGCATAACTACCCGTTGAGTTCCTCCCATGTGTGCGAATAGTGCCGTTTGTTCATGAAGCCGACACGCTTCAGGCCCACACAAGGAGACAAATCCCCATCAATCACAGTAGTGTTCACGAACCGCAACTCTTCAAGCGAGTGCATATCTCGCACAAAGCCCAAACTGGGAAGACTCCCACAGTTGTTGATGCCAAGTATTCGTAACGACACGCACTTTCGCAGCACCGAAACATCCTGTATCTTCTTGCAGTGGTCGGCTACAAACTCATCCAGTGAACCTAAACGCGTTACTGCCGCCACATCCCGCAACCTGTGACAATATGCAAGGTCCACCTGCTTCAATCCCCTGAGGCGATCAATGCCCGCGAGGGTTTGGGCTGTGGATCTGACTAGAGAGACACACGCTAAACACTCGTACGCAGGAATGAGATTGAGATCATCAGCTTTGTACCCCCATAGTTGAAGCCTCGCAAGCTTGTTCGCACCATCAGCGGGTGGTAACCGCAGTCGCGGATTCCACCCCAGATTCAAATCCCGAAGATTCGTTAGCGCGTCAAGATGCAACTCCCCCCGCACGTTCTCAATAGTAAGGAATTCAAGCAGGCTACAGCCCTCGATTGGGGCGAGATCAATCCCTTCGTTATCGACCACAACCAAGCCTTTCAGCCTCACGCTCTCGGCGAGGAATCCAAGGCTATCCCCTGCGAATCCATGGACGGGCGAAATGCCTATCCCATCAAGCGCATGGGCCTCCATATACGCAATAGCGGCATGTGGGTCTCGGGAATCAGCCCAAACAATGCGGTAGCCTCCCCACTTCAAAACATCGAGATCGCCAGTCACCTTGCCTCCCATGCCTATCTACAGTACTTCTCGCCGGGCGAGTTGATCCGATTGTAGTTGTTCGGGTTTCTCACTCCTCCGTCCCGCCGAATGCGCCGTGCCTCTTGTATGAATGCTTCACGACGATTTCTAGCGGGAGTCCAGCCTATATCGCGAACCTTGTCTCCGTTGGCCCGCGCCCTCTCTCTTGCAGAGCGACGAGCTCGTTGCTCTGACCCCTTGCCATGATATTTCTTCCCACTCTCAAACTCGATCGTGTATGACCCGGTACATGAGTTGGCATTATGGCTCAGGACGCCCGTCTGTCCGACATGGTAGCAGTGGCGGGTCTGGACCTCAAGGTTGTAGACGCCGTGGGCGCCCGAGAGCGGCTGCACCGACTCCACGCGCCGCGGGCCGCTGGCGGTGCGGACCTCGTCGCCGACGGCCAGTTCGCCCGCCGGCACCCAGTCGCCGCGCGTCTCCGAGAACAGCCGGTGCCCCGCCGTGAGCCGCAGCGGCACCGCCTCGCCCTCGATCCCCAGGTCCAGAAGCTCGCGCCCGAGGCTCGTCACCGTGGCA
>JAAYDY010000017.1 GCA_012729015.1 Phycisphaerae bacterium
GCGTCGTGGACATTGAGGGGAACCTGTCGGGCACGCTGTCGTCGGCGGGGACGATCACGACGCTGGATGTGGCCGGTGACGTGACCGGCACGGTGACCTCCGTCGGCGGAATCACGACGGTGCTGGTTGGCGACGACGTGACGGGCGGGATCACGGCCGGCGGGGCGATAGGGACGCTGAACATCGTCGGCGACCTGGGCGATGCGGCGGGCGACACGGTCCAGGCGACGGGCTTCACGGACGTGGACGTGGGCGGCGCGCTCGTTGGCGTGTTGCGTGCCACGACGGGCGACATCACGGACCTGGCGGTCGTGGGCAACGTGTCGGGCACGGTCGAGGCGCAGGCGGGCGACATCGGCCCGGTGGACATCGACGGGAACCTGTCGGGTTCGCTGTCGTCGGCGGGAACGATCGGGGCCACGGACGTGGCGCTTGACCTGGGCGGGACGGTGACGTCGGGCGGGGCGCTGGCGTCGTTGGCTGTGGGGGGCGACTTGTCGGGGAGCGTGACGACGGCTGCGGGGCAGTCGATCGGCACGGTGGCGGTGACGGGGGACATCAGCGGCACGGTGCGTGCCGGGACGGTGGGGGACCGCGGGTCGTTGACGGGGGCGAGCTACAACGCGGTGACGGGTGCGGGGACGGTTGAAGGGGCCATTGCGGTCGGCGGGGCGTTCGATTGGGACGGGATCGCCGTGGCGGGGACGGCCGGGGACACGTTTACGGTGGATGCGGCGGGCCTGTCGGTGGACGCGACGGCGAACGACGTATCGATTGGCGACGTTGCGATGTCGGTGGGAGAGACGGGCGGGACGACGACGGCGCGGTACTTTGCGACGACGGGGGCCGGGGCGATCGATCTGTTCGTCAAGGGCCTGGGCGACAACGCGACGGTGAGCGTGGTGGACGGCGGGGCGACGGACAGCGCGGACATCCGGAACCTGGGGTTGGACGGCGTGGTGGGCGGGTTGGCGTCGGTGACGGTGGAAGGCCGCGTGACGACCCTGGGTGGCGCGGCCAACGTCAACGGGGGTGACCTGACGGGCGTTGGCACGTTGACGGCGGCGGGCGACGTGACGACGGCCACGGTGTCTGGCGATCTGGGCGGGACGTGGCAGTCCACGGGCGGCTCGTTCGGCACGGTGAGCGTGGGCGGCCAGTTGAGCGGCACGCTCCAGGGGCAGACGCACATCGGGTCGGTGACGGCCGATGCGACGAGCGGGACGATCCGCACCATCACGGGCGACATCGGCAGCGTGATGACCACCGTGGGCGACCTGGGCGGCACGGTGGCGGCGGCCGACGAAATCGGGCACGTCGAGGCGGCGGGCGATCTGACGGCCGAGGTGACCGGGCGCGTCGATGCGGCCGGGAACATCGCCGCTCTGGGGCAGACCAACGGGCAGGTTCGCATCATGGAGCAGGCGGGGGCGGTGGACGGCGCTATCGCGTTTGCGACCGGCTCGGCCGACCTGCACCTGAACGACGCGACCGACGCGGACGTGTTGCCGGCGTTGCCGGGCGGCATCGACATCGACCTGACCGGCGTAACGGCAGGGGCCGAGGCCACGTCGAGCATCGGCATCGACCGGTTCGTGACCGGCGGGGCCGTGGCGGACGTGGACCTGACGGGCACGGCGGCGCTGGGCCGCTTCGAGCAGACGGCCGGCGACTTCACGGGCGACCTGGTCGTGGCCGGACGCATCTGGGAGATCGATATTGCCGGGGACGTGAGCGGCTCGATCCTGGCCGGGACGATGGGGGCGCGGCAGGGCATCGGGTCGGTGAATTTCGGTTCGGTGACGGCCGCCGGTTTCATCCGCGGGGCCATCGAGGCCGACGGCGATCTGTCGCTCAAGGGGACCGACGTGACGGCGACGCCGGGCACGTTCTTCACGCTGACCGACGACACGGTCTACTTCGACCCGTCGGGCGGCACGGTCCGTTACGGCGACCTGGAGGTGACCTTCGGCCAGAGCGCCGGCCAGACGCTCGGGGCCATCGCCACCCCGTTCGACCTGTCGGCCGTCAGCGTCATCGTGACGCAACTCGGCACGGACGCCACGGTCGATGTGGACTACCTCGGCGCCGGGACGTTGACGCTCGACGCCCTGGGATTCAAGGATCTGTCGGGCACGCTGTTGAGTCTGGATATCGAGGGCGGCCTGACCACGCTGGGCGGCGCGGCCAACGTCGGCACGGGCGACATCGTCGGCATCACGACGTTGCGGCTCGATGGCGACCTCGACTCGGCGACCCTCAGCGGCGACCTTGACGGCACATGGACCAGCGACGGCGGTTCGTTCGGCGCGGTGGCCGTCGGCGGCAACCTGACCGGCACGCTCCTGGCCGCACAGGACATTGCCTCGGTGACGGCCGATGCCGTGAGCGGCACGATCCGCACCACCAACGGCGACATCGGCAGCATCACGACGACCGTCGGCGACCTGGGCGGCCGTGTGGACGCCGGCGACGAGCTTGGCAGCCTGACGGCCGCGGGCGATCTGACGGCCTACGTCACGGCGACGCTCGATTCGGGTGGCGATGTCCATCTGCTTGGCGGCACGGCGGGGCAGGTGGCCCTGAGCGAGCAGGCAGGCGCGACGGCGGGCACCGTGGCCGTCACCGGCAGCGCGTCGCTGTCGCTGAACGACACGGGTGACGCGGACTATACGGCGGGGATGAGCGGCGGCATTGACATTGATCTGAGCAACGTCTCGGCCGGGGCGGCCGTGGCGAGCGACCTGACGCTGGACGAGGTGACGGCCGCGGCCGACGTGGCGTCGGTGACAGTCACGAGCGGCAACCTGGGGCGGTACCACCAGACCGGCGGCAACCTGAGCGGCGACATCGACGTTGCCGGCGCGATCGCGCAGGTGGATCTGGCCGGACACCTGGCCGCGGGCGGGTCGATCCAGGCCGGCACGACGCTCGGGACCGTGGACGTCGGCGGCAGCGTGGAGGCCGGCGCGAGCATCGACTCCGGCGGCGCGATGACCAGTGTGACGGTCAACGGCGACCTGGGCGGGACGGTGACGTCGGGCGGGGCGCTGGCGTCGTTGGCTGTGGGGGGCGACTTGTCGGGGAGCGTGACGACGGCTGCGGGGCAGTCGATCGGTACGGTGGCGGTGACGGGCGACATCAGCGGCACGGTGCGTGCCGGGACGGTGGGGGACCGCGGCGCGTTGACGGGGGCGAGCTACAACGCGGTGACGGGTGCGGGGACGGTTGAAGGGGCCATTGCGGGCGGCGGGGTGTTCGATTGGGACGGGATCGCCGTGGCGGGGACGGCCGGGGATACGTTTACGGTGGATGCGGCGGGCCTGTCGGTGGACGCGACGGCGAACGACGTATTGATTGGCGACGTTGCGATGTCGGTGGGAGAGACGTCTGGGACGACGACGGCGCGGTACTTTGCGACGACGGGGGCCGGGGCGATCGATCTGTTCGTCAAGGGCCTGGGCGACAACGCGACGGTGAGCGTGGCCGACGGCGGGGCGGCCGACAGCGCGGACATCCGGAACCTGGGGTTGGACGGCGTGGTGGGCGGGTTGGCGTCGGTGACGGTGGAAGGCCGCGTGACGACCCTGGGTGGCGCGGCCAACGTCAACGGGGGCTCGATCACCGACCTGGGCGCGGTGACGCTTGCGCAGGGGGCTGGAACGGTCACGCTGGCGGGCGACCTGGCGGGGGCGCTGGCCTCGGGCGGGGCCATCGGCACGCTGAACGTCGGCGACGACGTGACAGGGAGCATCGCCGTCGAGGATGTCATCGGCACGCTGGCCGTCGGCGGCGATCTGGGCGACGCCGCGGGCGACGTGGTCCGTGCGACGGAGTTCGGCGACGTGACCGTCGGGGGCCACGTGGTGGGGGTGCTGCGGGCGACCACGGGCGACATCGCCGAACTGGTGGTGACAGGCAATGTGTCGGGCACGGTGGAGACGCAGGCGGGCAACCTGGGCACGGCGGGCATCGGCGGCAGCGTTTCGGGCACGGTGTCGTCGGCTGGAACAATCACGTTGCTGGACATCGACGGGGATGTCAGCGGCTCGGTAGCCTCCGGCGGCAATGTGATCGTGCTGACCATCGACGGGGACATGACCGGGGGCGTCGCGCTCGGCGGCGACTGCCTGGTGCTGAATGTCGGGGGCGACCTGGGCGATGCCCTTGGCGACACGGTCGAGGCGGTGAGCTTCGGGGACGTAAACGTCGGCGGGAACCTGGTCGGCACGTTGCGCGCGACCACGGGCGACATCACTGACGTGGGGGTCATCGGGAATGCGTCGGGCACCATCGAGACGCAAGTCGGGGATATCGGCACGGCGGACATCAACGGGAACCTGTCGGGCACGTTGTCGTCGGCGGGGACGATCACGACACTGGACGTGGCCCTGGACGTGAGCGGCACCGTGACCTCCGGCGGCGGCATCACGACGGTGCTCGTCGGCGACGACGTGACGGGCGGGATCACGGCGGGCGGGGCGATCGGGACGCTGAACATCGGCGGCGACCTGGGCGATGCGGCGGGCGACACGATCCAGGCGACCGGCTTCACGGACGTGGACGTGGGCGGCGCGCTGATCGGCACGTTGCGTGCGACGACGGGCGACATAGCGGACGTGGACGTGGCGGGCGATATCTCGGGTACGATCGAGGCCCTGGCCGGCAGCCTGGGCGACATTGCGGCGACGGGCGGCAGCCTCAGCGGCACACTCCGCGCCGCTCAGGACATCGACAGCGTGGTGGCCGACGACATTCTTGCCGCCGCACTGATCGAGGCGCTCGGCGGCGACATCGCCTCGGTGACGACCTCCGTCGGAGACCTGGGCGGCACAGTCACGGCCGACGGGGAGATCGGTCGCGTGATTGCTGCGGGGCAACTCACGGCATATGTCACGGGCGATGTGGATGCCGGGGGCAACCTGGCGGCCCTGGGCGAAACGAGCGGGCAACTGATCTACGGCGAAGGCGGGGTCGAGGTGGGCCGCGTCACGGCTACAGCGGGATGGGCCCGTGTGTCGCTGAACGACGGCGGCGACGCCGACGTGCTCGGTTCGCCGGCGGGCGGCATCGATCTGGACCTGGCAATCGACAATGTGGCCGCGGCCATCGCCACGACCGTCAGCGTTGACCGGCTCACAGCGTCCACCGACTTCGCCTCGCTGGCGGTCAACGGCGACTTCGGCCAGGGCGACCTCGCCGCAGCCCTGACCGGCAACCTGGCGGTGACGGGCGACGGGACGACGCTCAATCTGGCGGGGCAGGAGGCCGGCTCGACGCTCGATTTCGGCAGCCTTGGCACGCTGAACAGCACCGGGGACCTGAACGGCACGATCACCGTGGACGGCCCGATGACGACGCTGCACGCCGGCGGCGACCTGGCGGGCACGGGGAACGTCAACGGAGCAGTGGGTACGGTGGACATCGACGGCGACGTGACCGGAAGCCTTGTGGCTGCCGGGGCCGTGACGACGCTGGACATTGGCGGGGACCTGGGCGACGCGGCGGGCGACACGATCCAGGCGACGGGCTTTGCGGATGTGGACGTGGGCGGCGCATTGATCGGCGTGCTCCGTGCGACGACGGGCGATATCGCGGACCTGGCGGTCGTGGGCAACGTGTCGGGCACGGTCGAGGCGCAGGCGGGTGACATCGGGACGGTGGACATCGACGGGAATCTGTCGGGCTCGGTGTCGTCGGCCGGGACCATCACCTCGCTTGACGTGGCCCTCGATGTGAGCGGCACGGTGACCTCGGGCGGCGGGATCACGACGGTGCAGGTTGGCGACGACGTGACGGGTGGCCTCACGGCGGGTGGGGCGATAGGGACGCTGAACATCGGCGGCGACCTGGGCGATGCGGCGGGCGACACGATCCAGGCGACGGGCTTTGCGGACGTGGACGTGGGCGGCGCGCTGATCGGCACGTTGCGTGCCACGACGGGGGACATTGCGGACCTGGCGGTCGTGGGCAACGTGTCGGGTACGGTCGAGGCGCAGGCGGGCAACATCGGGACAGTGGACATCGACGGAAATCTGTCGGGCTCGGTGTCGTCGGCGGGGACGATCACGACGCTGGACGTGGGCGGCAACCTGTCGGGCGACGTGACCGCCGGCGGCGTCGTGACGTCGCTGCTGGTGGGCAACGACCTTTCGGGTGACGTGGCGGTCGGCGGGGCGATGGGCACTCTGCACGTGGGCGGCGACCTGTCCGGGGACGTGGACGTGGCGGGGCCGCTGACGACGCTGGACATCGACGGTGACCTGTCGTCGGGCGGCACGGTGAACACGGCCGCGGGGCAGGGCATCGGTACGGTGGACATCGGCGGCCTGCTGGACGGTCACGTCAGCGCCGGGACGGCGGCCCAGCGCGGCGCCATTTCGACGGTCAACTTCGGTGCGGCAGGGACGGGCGAAGTGGCCGGCGAGTTCGACGGCGACGGCACGCTGCGGATCAATGGCGGCGACTGGACCACGGCCGCGGGCATCGATTTCGAGGTGGCCGAGGACGAGTTGCGGCTCGAGTCGATGGCCGACCTGACCTGGGGCGATTTCCACGTCAACCTGCTGGAGACCGGCGGCCTGACGATGGCCCGGATGTGGATTGCGCTGGACGCCTCGTACATCAGCATCATGGTCACGCAGCTCGGCACCGATCCGGGCATCGAAGTGGTCTGGAGCGGCGCGGGATCGACGCTGGTGAACGAGATCGGGTTCGACGGTGTGACGGGCAGCCTTGGCGACGTGACGATCGACGGCAACCTGGGTCATCTGGGCGGCGCGTCGAACCTCAACGGCGGCCAGATCACGAGCGTCGGCACGTTGACCGTGAGCGAGAGCATCCTCGGCACCGTGAGCGTGACCGGGCGGCTGGACGCCCTGGACGTGGCCGGCGACGTGAACCGAATCGTGGCCGGCTCGGCCGGAGAACTGGTCATCGGCGGGAACCTGACCGGCGGCCTGACGGTCGGCGGGTCACTGCTGTCGCTCGACGTGGGCGGCAACGTCACGGGCGGCACGGTCCAGATCGGGTCGGCGACCTCGGTGACGGTGGGCGGCGACCTGGCGGCGCCGATGACCGTGTCGGGGCGACTGTACGAATTGCACGCCGGGAGCCTGAGCAGCGGCTCGGTCAAGGCGGGCAGCATGCACGAGCTGGACGTTGAGGGGTCGCTGAGCGGCCGCGTGATGACGGCCCCGGGCGGCGCGATCGACGATCTCCGCGTTGGCGGCACGCTGAGCGGCAGCGTCCAGGCCGGCGGCGACGCCTGGTCGTCGCGCGGCGCGATCGGCCGGATCCAGGTGGGCGGCATCAGTGGCTACGTGATGGGCAAGTTCGACGACTCGGGCGTCCTGACGGTGAACGGCCAGCGGTGGGTGATGGGTTCGGGCATGCCGTTCCGGTACGACGGGCGGCTGTGGCCGGAATGGTTGCCGTACGAGACCATCAGCGGCCGCACGGTCGCCGGATTCGGCGGCAGCGACGCGCTCGCCGGCGCGTTCGGCGCGGGCGGCGCCGGTCTCGCGGGCGGCGACCTGGCGGAGGCCCTGTCGGGCGCCTTCGGGCGGCATACCTCGGCACCCTCGCGGGCCTGGAGCTTCGACGCAGTCGGGTTCGATCCGGTGCGACTCTACAATCCCGAGTATCGCGGCACGCACAGCTTGGACGACGGCGACTCGGGCCGCGACCCGCCGGCGTCGGACCCGGCGTCCGACGACGCGGAGGAGACCGATCCCGCGGCGGACGAACTGGTGCAGCGTCTGGTGGACCTCTCGGCCGATCCGGCGGGTGCGGCGTCGGGGACGCTGCTGCGGCGGTTCTGGAGTCGCCTGCGGCAGGCTGTCAGCCAGAACGACCACGACCTGGCCGAGGCCCTCGATGAGGCCGTCACCGAAACCGCGAGCCGCCTGGGCGGCGACCCGGTCACCGAAGCCGTGCTCCGCATGGCCGACGACACCGGCCCTGGCGCCGCTGGGGACGTTCCGTCCGAGGACGCCGCCCCGGCCGAAGGCGACGCCCCATCGCCCCAGGAAGAGGCTCCCGCCGCCGAACCTGCCGAGGAAGCTCCCGCGAGGCTGTAACCCTTGTTCAGCACGGCTGCCGAATGACGCCCGCTCAGTCGTAACGGCCGGCGCTGAGAGCGACATTCACCATCGTCCTGTAGTTCGTCAAAGCCAACTGCGGCAGTTGCGGCCAGTACGGACTGGCTGTCGGGCAGAGAATGAACCGGCCGCCAGGCTTGCCCGCGGCCACGGTGCGTTCGACCAGGCATCGGAACTCGTGCGGCGGATCCGTGGCCAGACGCGAGAACTGAAGGTTTCCCTCGATCACCATGTCGTGGCCGATTCGCCGTTTCGCGTCCTCCAGGAGTACGTCGCCTTCCGGCGGCGGCTCGACGGGCTGGAGAATGTCCACTCCGGCTGCGATGAACTCTTCGAGGATCCTGCCGAGTCGGCCGTGGCAGTGAACGCGGATGCGTCCGCCGGCCTCGTGGATGGCGGCGTGCAACTGGGTGTCGTAGCGCGTGCAGAAGTCGTGGAAGTCGGCCGGGCCGTGAATCGGCGGCGCGACGATCTCGGCGCCGGTGTGGAAGAACAGCAGCGGCATCTGCCGATGGAGGCCACTGGCGGCGAACTGCCGCACCACGTCGAGCAGGCGGCGGAGGAACTCGCGGAGCATCGCGTGGATCAGGTCTCGGTGCTCGACCGACCAGACGGCCAGTCGCTCGGTGCCCAGCAGGCCGTGTACGAGGCCGATCGGGTCTGTGCCCAACCCGATCATCGCGAGTCCGCGCGGGCCCACCGCCCGGTCGCGCTCGACAAAGGGGGCCATGTCGGGCCGCACAGGAACATAGGGAATCGCCAGCACGTTCTCGGCGTCGTCGGGCGTCTTGACGTAGTGCTCCACGGTCATGGTCTCGCGTTCGATCCGATGCAGGGCAACCACCTGTCGTAGGGGGCCGTGGGGGCCTTCGACGATCGTGACGTGGTGCTCCACGTCGCCGTGGCCGGGAACGTCTTCGGCGAACGTCGTCTGGTGCAGGGGAGCGGCCGTGCAGCAGAAGCCGGTCTCGAATCCGATCGGGCTGAGAATGTCTCCCTGGCCGCGGGCCAGCTCGATGAGCGGGGCGTAGCTGGGATGCCGATCCTTGAGCCACCAGGGGGTCCAGGGCCGCACGCCGAGAAGATGCAATCCGATGCGGTCGGTCGGTTCGCCGTGAAGCAGGGCCAGCAGGCGCTCGCGCGAGGTCATCAAGGGATCGCCTCCAGGGCTCGTCCGGACATCGCTCGCGTGGCCATGTGTTCTGCCACGGTGGGCGGGGGGACTCGAACAACGACAATAACGCGGCCTTTGCGCGGGGGCAACCTCGTTTCTTCGTCGTTTCGTCCAGGTCGGCGGGGATGGCGGTGGCGAGCCTTTGCCGGGTTGTTTCACCGGTCGCCCCAGGGGCACGCTGCCGTTGGCGCCATCGGGCAAAAACTCTTGCATGCCGACAGGCTGTCTCCTATACTTTCGGTTCACTTAGTGTGAGAACGCCGGTGTCGGTGCGTCTGTGGACGTCGGCGAGGGTCCATCTTCGGAACACCAGAGGGAAGGAGTTAATCGCCATGGCAGTCAAGGTCGGAATCAACGGATTCGGTCGCATCGGTCGTCTGACGTTCCGGGCCATTCAGCAGAACGCCAAGGGGCAGGTCGAGGTCGTCGGCATCAACGATCTTGCCGACGCCAAGAGCCTGGCTCATCTGCTGAAGTACGACAGCACGTACCGTCAGTACCCCGGCACGGTTGAGGTGGACGGTACGAATCTCGTCGTGGACGGCAAGAAGATCCCGGTGACGGCCGAGAAGGATCCGGCGAAGCTCCCGTGGGGCAGCCTGGGCGTGGACGTGGTGCTGGAATGCACGGGCGTGTTCACCAACCGCGAGGCCTGCCAGAAGCACATCGACGCCGGCGCCAAGAAGGTCATCCTGTCGGCCCCGGCCAAGGGCGAGCTGGACGCGACGATCGTCATCGGCGTCAACGACAGCACGCTGACGGCCGCCCACAAGATCGTCTCGAACGCCTCCTGCACGACCAACTGTCTGGCCCCGGTGGCCAAGGTCCTCAACGACGCTTTCGGCATCAAGCGCGGGATGATGACCACCGTGCACAGCTACACCAACGACCAGCGCATCCTGGACTTCATCCACAAGGACCTGCGCCGCGCCCGCTCGGCCGCAATGAACATCATCCCGACCACCACCGGCGCCGCCAAGGCCGTCGGCCTGGTCATTCCGGCCCTCAAGGGCAAGCTGGACGGCTACGCCCTTCGCGTCCCGACCCCGACCGGCAGCGTCGTGGACCTGGTGGCCGAACTCGACAAGAAGGCGACCAAGGAAGAGATCAATGCCGCCGTCAAGAAGGCCAGCGAGACGACCATGAAGGGCGTCCTCGGTTACACCGAGGACCCGATCGTCCTGGCCGACATCGTCGGCGACAGCCGCTCGAGCATCTTCGACGCCGGCTGCACCATGGCCATGGACGGCGACCTCGTGAAGGTCGTGTCGTGGTACGACAACGAGTGGGGCTTCTCCAACCGCATGGTTGACCTGATGAAGAAACTCGCCGCCCTGTAAGGCCGAGGGCCTTACGGCGGAAGAACAGCCACCGCGGGAGCGACGAGGTATGGACGCTTCCGCGGTGGTTTGGTATTATGAGCGTCCGGATGGCGGCAGCGGACTGGCCGCACGTGGAGACCTGGGCAGAGCGTCCCTTGCGGGACGCCGGCGGAAGGAGAATCCTGTCATGGCGAAACTGATCGTCGACAAGCTGAACGTCAAGGGCAAGCGGGTTCTGATGCGCGTGGACTTCAACGTGCCGCTGGACGAACAACAGAACATCACCGACGACACGCGCATTCAGGCGGCGCTGCCGACGATCAAGGCGGCCGTGAAGGCCGGCGGCAAGGTTATTCTCATGAGCCACCTGGGCCGGCCCAAGGGCGAGCCCAAGCCCGAGTTCTCCCTCGCTCCGGCGGCCCGGCGGCTCGGCGAACTGCTCGGAAAGCCCGTCACGCTGGCGCCCGACTGCGTCGGCGCCGAGGTTCAGAAGATGGTCGGCGCCATGGCCGACGGCGACGTGATCGTCCTGGAAAACCTCCGTTTCCACAAGGGCGAGGAGAAGAGCGATCCGGAGTTCATCAAGCAACTGGCCTCGCTCGGCGACGTGTACGTCAACGATGCCTTCGGCACGAGCCACCGCAAGCACGCCAGCATGTACGGCGTGCCGGCCGCGCTGCCGAAGGGCTCGCGGGCCATCGGGTTCCTGGTGCAGAAGGAGCTTCAGTTCCTGGGCGACGCGCTGACGAACCCGCGGCGGCCGTTCGTGGCCATCCTGGGCGGCGCCAAGGTCAGCGACAAGATCGGCGTCATCGAGAACCTGTCGCAGAAGGTGGACGTGCTGCTGATCGGCGGCGCGATGAGCTACACGTTCATGCGCGCCCTGGGCCAGAGCACCGGCAACAGCAAGGTCGAGGCCGTCAAGGAGAACAAGGACGGGTCGAAGACCGACGTGATCGCGCTGGCCAAGGACCTGCTGAAGAAGCTCGAAGGCGCCAGGGCCGAACTGGTGCTGCCGGTGGACCACCTGGTGGTCGAGGCGTTCGACGAGTCGTCGCCGACGGCGGTGCAGGGGCCCGAGATTGACGAGGGCTGGATGGGCGTGGACATCGGTCCGAAGACGGTTGAGCTCTACAAGAGCAAGCTGGCCGGCGCCAAGACGGTGGTCTGGAACGGTCCGATGGGCGTTTTCGAGAAAGAGCCCTGGGCCAAGGGCACCAGGACGATCTGTGCCGCCCTGGCCGACCTGAAGGGGGCCACGACGGTGATCGGCGGCGGCGACAGCGCTGCGGCCGTGACCCAGTTCGGCTACGACGACAAGATGAGCCATATCTCGACCGGCGGCGGCGCGAGCCTGGAGTTCCTCGAAGGCAAGGGCTTCGCGTGCCTGGACGTGATTGACGAGGCCTGACGGCCGAAGGAAATGCCGACGTTGTCGCAACGCACTGCTCGCACGTTTCCCGTGCCGGCGATCGCGCCGAGCCTGTTGGCCGCCGATCCCGGGCGGCTCGCCGAGGAAGTGGCCCGCGTCGAGGAGGCCGGGGCCGACTTGCTCCATTTCGACGTCATGGACGGCCATTTCGTGCCCAACCTGACGTTCGGTCCAGGCATCTGCGAGGCCGTGCGCCGCACGACGAAGCTGTACATCGACGTGCACCTGATGCTCGACAACCCGGACGTGTTCATCAAGCCGTTTGCCGAGGCCGGAGCCGACAACATCACGTTCCACGCCGAGGTGACCGACGCGGCGCCGGAGCTGATCGGGCGGATTCACGACCTGGGTTGCGACGCCGGCATCACGGTCAACCCGGACGTGTCGGTCGAGTTGCTGCGACCGGCGATCGGCGACGTGGAAATGGTGCTGATCATGAGCGTCTTCGCCGGGTTCGGCGGTCAGAAGTTCATCCCGGCGGCGCTGGAGCGAGTCCTCACGGTCCGGCCGTGGCTGCGGGAGGGCCAGCGGCTGGAGGTGGACGGCGGCATCACGTCCGAGACCGCCGCCGAGGCCGCCCGGGCCGGGGCCGACGTGCTGGTGGCCGGGACCTCGATCTTCCGGTCGCCCGATGCTCGCCGGGCGATTGCCGCAATCAGAGCCGCCTCCGAGCGGCAAGGATAGCCATATGGCCAAGACCACTCAACCGATCTCGACCGCCGACAAGCGCGTGCCCGAGGGCCTCTGGATGCGGTGCCCCGGGTGCGAGAACCTGATCTATCGCAAACAGGTCGAGGAGGGGTTCGGTCTCTGCCCCGACTGCAAGTACCATTTCCGCCTGTCGGCGCGGCAGCGGATCAAGCTGTTGGCCGACGAGGGGTCTTTCGAAGAGCATCTGGCCGACATCCGTACCACCGATCCGCTGGAGTTCTTCGACCGCAAGCCGTACGCCGACCGCCTGGCGGCCGAGCAGGCCAAGACGGGCGAACTGGATGCCGCCGTGGTCGGCCGCGCGTTCATCAAGGGCCGACCCATCATGCTGGCGTGCCTCAACCCCGACTTCATCATGGGCTCGATGGGATCGGTCGTCGGCGAGAAGGTGACCCACACGATCGAGAAGGCCACCGAGCTGAATCTGCCCCTGGTCATCGTCTCGACCAGCGGCGGCGCCCGCATGCAGGAAGGCATCCTCAGCCTCATGCAGATGGCCAAGACCAGCGCCGCCCTGGCCCGCTACGACGACGCCGGCGGCCTGTATATCTCGGTCCTGGTCAACCCGTGTACGGCCGGCGTGGCCGCCAGCTTCGCCTTCCTCGGCGACATCACCATCGCTGAACCGAAAGCCCTGATCGGCTTCACGGGGCCGCGTGTCATTTTCCAGACCATCAAGCGCGAGCTCCCCGAAGGGTTCCAGACGTCCGAGTTCCTCCTGGAACACGGCTTCGTGGACATGATTGTCGATCGGACCAACCTCCGCAGCGAAATCGCCGCCATTATCGACTACTGCGGCAAGTAATCCCCCACCGCCGCTTATCGCAATACCTTGTGCCCCGCCGGCGTTTAAGTGAAAAGCCGGGCCGGCCGGCGCCCAACGGCATTTCTCGCCGCGACATCATGGCCAGTCGGACCCGCACGTCGCCTGCAAAGGGATCGAACCGATGAGCAGACTTGTCGCCGTGGCGGCATTGGGGTATGTTCTCTCGGTCGGCGCGGCCGCCGCGCAAGAGGCCGACTCGGTCTCCCTCTTCGAGGCCCCCGGCGAACCGTCCGCAACCTCTCCCATCGACCAGGCCGTCTTCGCCCGGCTCGACCGGGAGGGCATCCAGCCCTCGCGCCTCTGCTCCGACTCCGTCTTCGTCCGCCGCGCTTTCCTCGACCTGCTCGGCACCCTGCCGACGCCCGAGGAGGTCGAGGCCTTCCTGGCCGATGCCTCGCCCGATAAGCGTTCCCGCCTGATCGACCGGCTGCTGGATCGCGAGGAATTCGCCGACTACTGGGCCCTGCGCTGGTGCGACGTCCTGCGCGTGAAGTCCGAGTTTCCCATCAATCTCTGGCCCAACGCCGTGCAGGCCTACCACCAATGGATCCGCGCCGCCGTGCGGCAGAACATGCCCTACGACCAGTTCGTCCGGCTGATCCTGACCTCCAGCGGTAGCAACTTCCGCGTGCCGCAGGTCAACTTCTACCGCGCCGTCCAGGGGCGCGAACCATCGGCCCTGGCCAAGGCCGTGGCCCTGACGTTCATGGGCGACCGCATGGAATCCTGGCCCAAGGACCGCCGCGACGGCATGGCCGTCTTCTTCAGCCGCATCGGCTACAAGGGCACCATCGAGTGGAAAGAGGAGATTGTCCTGTTCGACCGCGCCACGACGCCGACAGCCAGGGCCGTGCTGCCCGACGGCACGACGACCGCCCTGGACCCCGAGGCCGATCCTCGCGACGTGTTCGCCGACTGGCTCATCGCAGCCGAGAACCCGTGGTTCGCCCGCTGCGCGGTCAACCGGCTGTGGTTCTGGCTCATGGGGCGAGGCCTCATTCACGAGCCCGACGACGTGCGGCCCGACAATCCGCCCAGCCACCCCGACGTCCTGCGCTACCTGGAGAAGGAATTCATCGCAGCGCGGTACGACGTGCGGCACGTCCTGCGGCTGATCATGAATTCCAGCACGTACCAGTTGTCCGCGGTGCCTCGGTCGGACTCGCTGCGGGCCGCCGAGCTGTTTGGCTGCTGCAACGTGGCGCGGCTCGATGCGGAAGTGCTGATCGACGCCCTGTGCCGCGTGACGGGCACCACCGAGGAGTACTCCAGCCCGATTCCCGAGCCGTTCACCTGGGTGCCGAAGGACAAGCGGTCCATTGAGCTGCCCGACGGCAGCATCACGAGCGCGTTTCTGGAGGTGTTCGGACGCCCGACGCGCGACAGCGGCATGGTCGGCGAACGTAACAACGCCCCGACGGCCGCCCAGCAGCTCCACTTGCTCAACTCCGGCCACGTCCGCACGAAGATCGAGCGCGGCGAAACGCTGCGACGGTTGCAGGGCATAGCCAGGACCGATCCCGAGAAGGCCGCCGCGACGCTCTATCTGACTGTCCTGTCGCGGCGACCGACGGCCGAGGAACTGGGCATCCTGAAGTCCTACACCGGCGACAAGCGCAGCAAGAAAGACGTCTATCCGCTCGTGGACATGATGTGGGCGCTGATCAACAGCACGGAGTTTCAGTATCGGCATTGACGTGCGCTGCATTCATTGTGGCAGACCGCTCATCGCCAACGGATGCACCGGCAAGCGAGGTGACTCATGGCGGACAATCGCAAGACAGGGCGATTATCGGGGTCGCGGCCTTCGGGCATCAGCCGGCGGGCGTTTCTGAAGGCGAGCGCCGCGGCGGCGGCCTCGTCGCTGCTCGTGCCGCGAGGGCTCGCCTCCGTGCTGTCGGCCGCACCGGCTGCCGCGCCTGCTGCGGCCAAGGCCGGCAAGGCCCGGGCCGTCATTCAGATCTGGATGTGGGGCGGGCCGGCCCACATGGACACGTTCGATCCCAAGCCCGGCACCGGCAACGACTACACCGGCCCCTTCGATGCGCCCATTCCCACGAACGTCGATGGCATTATGGTCGGGCAGATGCTGCCTCTGCTGGCCAAACAGGCCGACAAGTACGCCATCCTCCGCAGCATGACCCACGGCATCAACGGGCACGAGACCGCCGCCTACATGGTCCAGACGGGCCGCCGCCCGGGCGGGCGGATCGTCTATCCGGGCGTCGGGGCTGTGGTGTCCTACTTCAAGGGCTACAACGCCGGTTACACGGGGCTCATCCCGCCGTACATCGTCCTGACGACGCTCCAGGGTCGGTTCTCCGAAGCCGGGTTCCTCGGGGCCAGGTACAAGCCGTTCGCCACGGGCGGCGACCCCAACCGGACGCCCTTTGCCGTCGAGGGCGTCGTGGCCGCTGGCATTACCCAGGAGCGGCAGCAGAGCCGCCGCGAACTGCTCGGCAAGCTGGACTCCTTCGCGCGGGCCATGAGCGGCAGCAACCGCTTCGAGCCGCTCCAGAAGGCGCGCGACCAGGCGTATGACCTCATTCTCGGCGACGCCGGCAAGGTGTTCGACCTGTCGGGCGAGCCGAGCGAGCTTCGCGACAAGTACGGCCGCCACACCTTCGGGCAATCGTGCCTGATGGCCCGGCGACTGGTCGAGGCCGGCGTGCCTTACGTGACGATCAACTACACCGGCTGGGACTCGCACAAGCAGCACTTCCAGGAGATGCGGCGCAAGCTGCCGCAGATGGACTCGGGCATGGCCACACTGTTGGAGGACCTGTCGTCCCGTGGCCTGCTCGACAGCACCATTGTGTGGTGGGGCGGCGAATTCGGCCGCACGCCCAAGGTCCAGTGGGAAGCCCCGTGGAACGGTGGCCGCGGCCACTACGGCACGGTGTTCTCGACCGTGCTGGCCGGCGGTGGGTTCCAGGGCGGCCGCGTGGTCGGCGCCTCCGACGAACGCGCCGAGACGGTCAAGGAGCGTCCGATCTATCCCTGCGATGTGATCGCGAGCATCTACACGCAACTGGGCATCGACGTCGACGCGCGATTGCCGCACCCTATGGGCGAGGACGTGCGCGTGATGGAGCCCGACGCCGCCCGCGACGGCAAGATCGAACTGCTGAAGGAAATCATGTAGGCCCGAGGGAAGGGGAGGTGGCCATGATGGCACGACGATGGTGGGCGACGTGGTTGCCGGCGGCGGCGGTCATCGTGGCGGCGGCCGGCGGCGAGGTCCGTGCCCAGCCCAAGCCGCCCCACGTCGGTTACGTCTGGCCGGCCGGCGCGCAGCAGGGCGAGACCGTCGAGGCGGCGATCGGCGGGCAGTATTTCAAGGACGCTCGGGAAGTGCTGGTCTCGGGCGACGGGGTGCGCGTCGAGATTGTCGAGCACCTGGCGCCGCCCACGGGCAAGGAGATGCAGCAGCTTCGCGACGCCTTCGACCAGGCCCGCAAGAAGCGGGACGAGGAGGCCAAGGCCGGCCGCCGCGCCGGGCCGCTGGTGCTCCAGCGCCTGTTCTCCGACATCGCCCACGAAGCCGGCCTTACCGACAAGCAGATAGAGTCGTTCCGCCTCTACCGGGCACAGCGCGACGACCCCAAGCGGCAGCTCAATCCGCAACTGTCCGAACTGCTCAAGATTCGCGTGACCGTGGCTCCCGACGCCGCGCCGGGCCTGCGCCAGGTGCGCGTGACGACCAGGCTCGGCGTGAGTGAGCCGTTGCGGTTTCAAATCGGGTACCTGGCCGAGATGCGCGAGTCCGAGCCGAACGACCTGCCCGCCGAGGCTACGGCGGTGCCGTCGCTGCCGGTGGTCCTGAACGGTCAGATCATGCCCGGCGACGTCGACCGTTTCCGCTTCACCGCCGAGCACGGGCAACGCCTCGTCGTCCAGGTGGCCGCCAGGAGTCTCGTTCCCTACCTGGCCGACGCCGTGCCCGGCTGGTTCCAGGCCACGGTGACGCTCTACGACGCCAACGGCCGCGAGGTGGCCTTCGCCGACGACTACCGGTTCGATCCGGACCCCGTGCTGTTGTTCGAGGTGCCGGCCGACGGCCAGTACGTGCTGGAGGTACGCGACTCGATCTATCGCGGTCGCGAGGATTTCGTCTACCGCGTGAGTATTGGCGAACTTCCGTTCATCGCGTCGGTGTTCCCGCTCGGTGGCCGCCGGGGCGAGTCCCTGGCGGTGGAGATTGACGGCTGGAACGTTCCCGCCGATCAGCACCGGGCCACGCTGACGCCCGAGGCCGTGGGCGTGCGGCCCTTGAGCGTCCGGGGCGCCTTGGGCGACTCCAACGCCGTGCCGCTGGCCATCGACGATCTGCCGGAGTGCCGCGAGCGGGAATCCAACGACGATGCCGCCGCAGCGATGCCGCTGACGTTGCCCATCATCGTCAACGGGCGCATCAACCGGCCCGGAGACCGCGACGTGTTCCGATTCCGCGCCGACAAGGGGGACCGTCTTGCGGTCGAGGTCATGGCCCGGAGGCTAGGCTCACCGCTGGATTCGCTGTTGACGCTCTGCGACGCCCAGGGCCGCACGGTTGCCGTCTGCGACGACTGCGACGACCCGGGCTCGGGCCTGCTGACGCACCACGCCGATTCCCACATCGTCTTGACGATTCCCGAAACGGGCGACTATGTCCTTTCCCTGAGCGACGCCCAGGGCGCCGGGGGCGCGGCCCATGCGTACCGGCTGCGCATCGGCCCGGCGCGTCCCGATTTCCAGTTGCGCGTGGTGCCGTCGGCCCTGAACATTCGCGGCGGCACGGCCGCGCCCGTCACCGTTCACGCCCTGCGGCGGGACGGATTCGCCGGTGATATTCAACTGCGGCTCAAGAACGCGCCGCCGGGGTTCGCCCTTGTCGGTGCCGTGGTGCCCGAGGGGCAGAACCGGGTGCGAGTCACCCTGACCTCGCCGGCGAAGACCGAGCAGCCCCTGACGCAACTCGACCTCGAGGGCGTCGCACAGATCGACGGGCACGAGGTCTGTCGCGAGGCGGTCGCCGCCGACGACATGATGCAGGCCTTCATCTACCGGCACCTCGTCCCCGCCGACCAATGGTTCGTGGCCGTGGCTCCGGGCTGGCGGACGGTGTCGTGGGAGATTGAGGGCGGCACGCCCGTGCGCCTGAAACCCGCCGGAACGACCGAAATCCGGGCGAAGTGGCAAGGCCGCCCACCGCCGGGCAGGATCGAGATGGTTCTGAACGAACCTCCCGACGGCATTGCCGTCAAGGAGACGGCCCCGACGCCCGTCGGCGCCACGCTCGTGATCGAGGCCGATCCGGCCAAGGTCAAGCCGGGGCTGAAGGGCAACCTGATCGTGGACCTGTTTGTCCACCGCGAGGTGCCGGCCAAGGAAGGTCAGCCGCCCACCGGCAAGACCCAGCGCGTCCTCGTCGGGACGCTGCCGGCCGTGGCCTTCGAGGTGACCGGCGGATAGTCCCACAACGCTACGAAGCCTTTTGGCCGTGGCACGGGCATCTTGCCCGTGAGTCGCAGGGCCATCCTGGCCCTGCCGGACGCGGTTCGTCCACGGGCTTTCCTGCCCGTGGGACGCATGGGCAAGATGCCCATGCCACGATGCAGCGCTGTAGTGTTAGCCGCTCAGCATGTGCGCCGCGACGCGCCGCACTGCGTGTACGCCATGAGCTTGTACGCCAGCCGCGCCGCGGCGAACTCCGTGCAATGGTTCGGCGGAATCGGCCGCACCTCGACGATGTCGGCCGCCACCACCTGGCGCTCGGCACACACCCGTCGCAGCAACTCCAATCCCTCGTGCCACAGGAGGCCGCCCGGCTCCGGCGTGCCGGTGCCCGGGGCGACCGACGGGTCGAACCCGTCGATGTCCACGGTCACGTACACCCGCTCGCCTAGCAGCGCCAGGGCCCGGTCCACCCACTGGGGATCGGTCCGGACGATGCGCGGCGTGATGAAGTTGGCCACCTCGCGCGGGCAGGCGTCGAACTCCTCCTGCGAGTAGTTGCGGATGCCCACCTGGCAGATGCCGGCGGCGATGTCCCGCACGCGGCGCATCACCGAGGCGTGTGAATGCTTCGTGCCGCCGTAGCTGTCGCGCAAGTCCGCATGGGCGTCGATCTGGAGCACGCTCAGCGGCCCGTACCTGGCTGCCACCTCCGCCACCAGTGGTGCGGTGATGCTGTGCTCGCCGCCGAGAGTCAGCAGGAACTTGCCCGAGCCGACCACGGGCCGCGCGGCCTCGGCCACGCGGCGCATCGTCTCGCCCGGGTCGTCCGTCGGCTCCACGGCCGGGCACGTGACCGCCCCGGCCTCGTAGAACTCCGCCTGGAGCTCGTCGTCGAACCACTCCACCTGTTGCGAGGCGTTGAGGATGGCCGCCGGGCCGCCGGCGGTGCCCTTGGCGTAGCTCACAGTGCCTTCGTACGGCACCGGCAGAACGGCGTACCGGGCCGACCGCGGATTGCAGAACTGCGGCGGCAGTCCGAGGAAGTTGTCGGGCGCGGGCGTCATGACGGCGGCCTCCAGAGACAGAGAACGGGCATGGCCGCGCCGTGGCGCGACCATGCCGGATCATCGTTACGCGGAGCCTGGCGGCTCCGATGGGTGCGGTTTCGCTACAGAAGGAACACGGCGGCCGACACCACGGTCGTCCAGAGGCCGTTCTTGTCGCCCTCGGCCGTCTGCACGCACGCCTGCGACCGGACGATCTTGCCGGACATGCGGTAGACTTCCTTGCGGCTGTCGTAGTCGCTCTCCGGATCGAACTCGATGCCCAGCGTTGTCGCCAGCATCGTGGCGGCCATGTCCTCGACGTAGTCGGCCAGCACCTTCTCCCGCATGCCGTAGCCGTGGTGCTCGCTGATGTAGCCGTACTGGTGGCCCTCGCCCGGCTGAGCCAGGCCGATGCCCGCGCCGACCATGCGCGACGGCTCGTTCGTGGACGCCTCGGCCAGCACGACGAACGTCACCTGGCCGGGATAGATCATGTCCACCCCCTTGGCCGGCGTGATGATCTTGCAGTGCGGCGGCAGGATGCTCGACACGCGAACGAGGTTGCACTGTTCGATGCCTGCCTTGCGCAGGGCCAGCTCGAAGCTCTGCAACTTGTTGCGGTGCTTGCCGACGCCCTTGGTGAAGAACACCTTGGTGGGAACAAGTGCGGGTCGATCTACCAATTCGGACTCCTCTCCTGATGCCCGGTCGTGCCGACACAAAGCGGCGCTCGTGGCTTGCCGAAAAACGGCGGACACCTGGACACTCACCAGACATGGAAGCGACCCTGCCAGGTCAACAGGCCGCCACACAGCGCGCAAAGATAGCGTGCCGAGGCCCATTCATCAATACTTTTGCCGGCGTCGGTGATGATTTTTCCTTGCCGCCGCGTCCGCGGAGGATTCCCGTCGAGTTGCCCCGCCGCCGGAAAACCGTGGCACGCCGCTCGGGGCCGTGGTACAACGTGCCGAACCGTTTCATGATCCGGAGAACGTGCGATGACTCAGACACGCAACCAGGAGCGGCAACTGAAGTTGCAGCGAGTTCGGGCCTACATGCGACAGAAGGGGCTGGACGTTGTCCTGCTGACGTCGCGGGCCAACTTCTCGTGGCTCACCGCCGGCGGGCTGAACCATGTGGCCATGGCCACCGGCGAGGGCGTGACGACCCTGGCCGTGACGCGCCGGGGCGCCTGGATTCTGGCCAGCGCGATCGAGGCCCCGCGCATGATGGCCGAGGAACTGGATGCCGACGAGTTCCACCTGGTCAGTTTCCCGTGGCACGATGACGCCGCCCGGCGCGAGGCCGTCATGGACCTGGCCGGCGGCCGGGCCAAGGCGGCCGCCGACACGGACCTCTACGGATTGCCGCGGCTGGATGCCGATTTCGCCGCCCTGCGCTACAGCATGACCGAAGGGGAGGTCGCCCGCTACAAGCGCCTCGGCCGAGACGTGGCGGAAATCCTCGAAACTGTCTGCCTCGAAATCCAGCCCGGCGAGACCGAATGGCAGGTCGATGGCCTGCTGGCCGAGTTGTCGCTGGCGCGCGGCATCCGGCCGTTCGTTCGTCTCGTGGCCGCCGACCGGCGCATCGACCGGTTCCGCCATCCGATCAGCACGCCCACGCCCGTCCGTCGTCGGGCGATGGTTGTCACGTGCGGCGAGCGGCACGGCCTGGTGGCCGCGGCGTCGCGTCTGGTCAGCTTCGGCCCGCTGCGGAAGGCCCTGCGACGCAAGCACCAGGCCGTCTGCAACATCGACGCCACGTTGATCCTGGCCACCCAGCCCGGCCGCTGCGTCGGAGACGTCCTGAAGATGGGCATCCAGGCCTACAAGGCCGAAGGGTTCGCCGGCGAGTGGCAGCTTCATCACCAGGGCGGGCCGACCGGCTACCTCGGCCGCGAGTACGTCGCCACCCCCGGCGAAACGCGCCGCGTGCAGCCCGATCAGCCGTTCGCCTGGAACCCGAGCATCACCGGCACCAAGAGCGAGGACACGATCCTGGCCACCGAGAAGGGGCCGCTGCTGATCACCTCTCCGGTGGACTGGCCGACTCTTGAGGGCCGCTGTGACGACGGAACCGTGGTCCGGGCCGATATCCTTGTCCGCTGACCGATTGAGCCGATCCGGAGGTCATCTTCGCGGCGGTTTGCCGTGTCGCGGAGGTTTGCCCGGGCCCCGGCCCTTGGGCGTCGTCGGGGGCGAGGGCGGCTGAGGGCCCCGACGGAACCTGCTCTCGGCAGCTCGTTTTGGCGCCGATCGCGATGCCGGCGGCGGGGAGGCCGGTTTCGAGGGGGCCTGAGGCGGGCGAGACGGTTTCCGCGGCGGCAGATGATGCCCGCCCGGGGGCGGGGTCATCGATTTCTGTGTGGCCGTGGTCTGCGCCGGTTTGCCCGTCTGGGGCCGCACGGTCTCATCCTCCTTCTTCATGATCAGCAGATAATTGAACCCGCGAAGGAAGAAGTTGCCCTCGACGGCCGCCTTGTGCCAGTGGCCGCGCTTCAGGTTGGCGTTGTGCCGCACGACGGCCACGATGTCCACCGGCTTGAAGTACTTGCGGAGGATGGCGAACAGCTCGAACCCGATGGGGCAGAAGGGTTTGCCCTTGCGGTACGAGTCGCTGACATAGAGGGCCATGTACCGGCGGTCCTTCAGCACGCGATGAATCTCGCGGGCGACCTGCTCCATCGCGTCGTAGTACGCCCGCTCGGCCGAGTCCAGCTTGCCGATGCAGCGCGGATCGTCGCTGTAGTCGATGTGGGTGGAGTAGGGCGGATCGACGAAGACGAAGTCCACCTTGGCGTCCTTCAGCGGCAACTTGCGGGCATCGACGTTGAAAATGTCCTCGCGCGTCGGGTTGACATCGTAGCCCAGGGCCCGCCGGCCCATCTCGCGGGCCACGTCCAGCGTCGTCCCACTGCCGGCCATGGGGTCCACCACCAGGTCGTCGGGCCGCGTGTACCGTTCCAGCAGGTTCCAGATCACATACGACGGCGTCGCGCCGCGGTAGTCGCGGTCGCCCTGCATTCCCGGACCGTAGTGCTGCGACGGGTATTCCCATAGGGTCGTGGTCTGAAGTCGCAACGGGGGCTTGGCAGGCATAAGTGTTTTCCAAGTAACAGGTTCGGAGACCGTCAGGGGGCATCCCGGCCGGGTGGGGGGGCTTCGCGGGGCCTCCTCCCCGTGGCACGGGCATCTTGCCCGTGAGTCGCAGGGCCATCCTGGCCCTGCCACCTGAAGCAGCGGCACAGACCTCGTCGGGCTGTGTCAGGGGGCCTTCGGCAGGATACGCACGCGGTCGCCCTCGATCCGCAGCCGCCCTTCGGCGAACAGTTGAATGGCCTCAGGGTACGCATCGCATTCCTGCACGAACACGCGGCGGGCCACGTCGTCGGGCGTGTCCTCGTAGGCGACCGGCACGGCTTTCTGCACGATGATCGGCCCGGCGTCGTACTCGTTGTTGACGAAGTGGACCGTGCAGCCACTCAGCTTCACGCCCTTGGCCACCACCGCCTCATGCACCAAATGGCCGTACATGCTCTGGCCGCAGAAGCTCGGGATCAGGGCGGGGTGGATGTTCATTGTGCGGCCGAGGTACCGTTCGGGAACGTGCCACATGACCATGAATCCGGCCAGGCAGACCAGGTCCACGCCGGCTGCGTCGAGCTGGGCGCTGACGGCGTCACTGAACGCCTCGGTTGAGGCGAAGTCCTTCCGGCGAACGACGTGAGTCGGGATGCCGTGCCGTTCGGCGTGCTCGCGCCCCCTGGCCGTCGAGAGGCTCGACACCACCACGACCACCTCGGCGTCAAGCGTGCCGCGGTCGATCCGGTCCAGAAGGTTCAGCAGCGTCGTCCCGCCGCCGGAGAGCATCACGCCCAGACGCAGCTTCTTCGCCATCGTGCGACTCTCCAAGGAAATCCATGTCCCGACGCCGGGTGCCGCTTGACGCAGTTCCCGAGCACCGTCGAGGGGCGGCCATGCCCCCTGTTGGGTGCCATGCCTGCCCCGTCAGGCATGGGAGACGCCTCCGGCTTCCCGCGTGGCTGCGGAGCAGCCACCCGACGGGGTTGCTTGCTGTTACCGGCCGGTCGGGTGCCATGGCCGCTTGACGCAGTTCCCGAGCCCCGTCGAGGGGCGGCCATGAGCAATGTGCCTCGCCCGTGCCGGGGTGGCGGGCGGCTCGCGAGCCGCCCCTACTCCGTTACCGGCCGGCCATGGCCGCGGCGCAGCGGCCGCACAGGTCGGGGTGTTCGGCCACGGCCCCGACCGAGTTGCGCAGGTTCCAGCACCGGGCGCACTTGGGCGATCCGCTGCGTGCCACCTCGACGCCCAGTGGCAGGCCCCCGGCCGCCGGGTCGGCCGCGCCACCCAGGTTTGGCTCCACGCTCACGGAAGCCACGATCATCATGCGGGCCAGTTCCTCGTCGCCGGTCTCGGCCAGCAGGGCCGCCAATTTCTCGTCGGTCGGGCGCAACGTGACGGCCGCCTCCATGTTGCTCTGGATCGTGCCGGCGCTTCGCAGGCCCTCAAGCTTGTTCAGAGCGGCCGAACGGACGGCCAGCAGCGTCTGCCACCGGTCGAGCACGCTCTGGTCGAGCCACTCGGCCTCGGGCCACGCGGCCAGGTGAACGCTGGGCGTTTCGGCCGCGGCGCCGGGAATGTGCTCCCAGATTTCGTCGGCCGTGTGGGCCAGTACCGGGGCCAGCAGCCGCACCAGCCGATGAGCCACCAGGTACATGGCCGTCTGCCCGCTGCGACGCAGGGGACTGTCGGGCGACTCGCAGTACATGCGGTCCTTCTGCACGTCCAGGTAGATGCTCGACAGCTCGTTGTTGCAGAATCCGTGCACGAGCTGATACATGCGGTGGAACTCGAAGTTCTCGAAGGCCGCCGTGACGTCGCGGACCACCTCGGCACACTGGGCGAGAACCCAACGGTCCACCGGCTGCATGTCGGCCACCGGGACGCTGTGGGCGGCCGGATCGAAGTCGGCCAGGTTGCCCAGCAGGAAGCGGAACGTGTTGCGGATCTTGCGATAGGCGTCCTGGAGCTGGTTGATGAGCTGTTCGCTGGTGCGGATGTCGTACTGGTAATCCACCGAACTGACCCACAGGCGCAGGACATCGGCCCCGAGCTTGGCCACTTCGTCCTGAACGTTGACGGCGTTGCCGAGGGACTTGGACATCTTGTAGCCCTCGGCCGTGACGACGAATCCGTGCGTCAGGACCGTCTTGAACGGGGCCTGGTTCGAGGCGGCGACGCCGATCAGAAGGCTGGACTGGAACCACCCGCGGTGCTGGTCGCTGCCTTCGAGGTAGAGCTCGACGGGAGCCTCCAGGCCGTCGCGTCCGACGGCCGCGGCGTACCACGACGAGCCGGACTCGAACCAGACGTCGAGGATGTCGGATTCCTGCTTCAGGGCCGCCGAGCCGCACTTCGGGCACCGCGCATCGGCCCCGAGGATGTCGGCGGCGCTGCTGCGGAACCAACTGTTGGCGCCGTGGGCGGCGAAATGGTCGCGGACCTTGCGGACGCTGTCGGGCGTCAGCAGGTTCTCGCCGCAGTCCTCGCAGCGGAAGGCCGGCACGGGCACGCCCCAGGACCGTTGCCGGCTGATGCACCAGTCGGGCCGCGATTCGAGCATGCCCATGATGCGGTTCTCGCCCCAGGCGGGAATCCACCGGACCTTCTTCACCGCGTCCATGGCGGCCTCACGCAGCGTCGGGCCCTTGCCGTCCATCGGCTTATCGACGGCGATGAACCACTGCTCCGTGGCCCGGAAGATGACCGGCGTCTTCGACCGCCAGCAGTGCGGGTAGCTGTGTACCTGGACGCCCTGGTGGAACATCAGGCCGAGTTGTTCCAGCCGCTCGCAGATCGTCGGGTTGGCATCGAAAACGAACTGGCCGCGCAGCCACTCGGGGGCCGTGTCGTCGAAACGGGCGTCTTCGTCGACCGGCGAGTAGGGCTCCAGCCCGTGGCGAAGGCCGACGACGTAGTCTTCCTGGCCGTGGCCCGGGGCGCTGTGGACCAGGCCCGTGCCGTCTTCCAGCGTCACGAATTCGCTCTCGACGACGATGCCCACACGGTCCACGAACGGGTGATTGTAATGCTTGCCGACCAACTCGCGGCCCTTGACCTCAGCCACGACCTGATACTTCTCGATGCCGCGGACGGCCATGACCTTCTTGACCAGGTCGGCGGCGATGAAACTGATCTGCGTCTCGCCGTCGAACTCGTAGCGGACGGCCTGGTAAGTGAACGTCGGATCGACCATGACGCCGAGGTTCGCCGGCAACGTCCAGGGCGTGGTGGTCCAGATCATCAGGTGCAGCGGCTCGCCGGGCTTGCGCTCGGGCACCAGCGGCTCCAGGTCGCGCGTGGCCGGGAAGTTCACGTAGATGCTCGGCCCTTCGACGTCCTTATACTCCAGCTCGGCCTCGGCCAGGGCGGTCTTGCAGCCATAGGACCAGTGGATCGGCTTCTTCTGGCGGTAGACCAGCCCGCGATCGACAAAACGAGCGAAGCACTCGATGATGCCCGTCTCGTACTCGTGGGTCATCGTCAGGTACGGGTTGTCGAAATCGCCGAAGACGCCGAGTCGCTGGAACTGGCTGCTCTGGGTCTTGACCCACTTCGTGGCGTATTTCTCGCACTCGCGGCGGATTTCGTTCTGGGTCAGGCTCTCGACCTTCTTGCCCGTGTTCTGGAGGAACGTCTGCTCGATGGGCAGGCCGTGGCAATCCCAGCCGGGAACGTACGGCGACTGGAACCCCGCCATCGTCCGGTACTTGACGACGATGTCCTTGAGCACCTTGTTGATGAGGTGGCCCATGTGGATGTCGCCGTTGGCGTAGGGCGGGCCGTCGTGGAGGAAGTATCGCCCGCGCGGCGACGGCCTCGCCGCAATCTGCCCATACAGGTCTGCCGCGGCCCACTGCTTCTGTCGTTCGGGTTCCCGCTGAACCAGGTTGGCTTTCATGGCCAGGCTGGTCTGGGGGAGGTTCAACGTCTCTTTGTAGGATTTCTTGTCAGCCATCGCATCCTTCTCGTATGGTCTAATGGGGCAGTGCATTGCACCGGCCCCGGGTTTCGTTTCGCCAAGACAAACGCCCCGCCGGTCGTCGTCGGACCGCCGGGGCAGAGAGAGCGTTTCGGCACAGGTTCGCCGCCCCGAGCTAGGGCTGCAGGATAATGCCTCGGCGCAGGGCCACGGCGGCGCCGCTGGGATCGACAACCCCCGAGAAACGGTCTCCGCTGCGAACCATGCGCCAGGAATCCTCCACGGACGAGCCGATTCGGCGGCAACAGGCCGTCGAAGGGCTACGAAGACGCGATTCTATGGGCAGCCGCAAGGCCGGTCAAGGGAAAACGCACTGAGGCGGCGGGCGCGACATTATGACTTTGACAACCGCCTGCTGCTCATTAGAATACATTCGGGGGCGATACGTTGCCCCGCACCCGCCGCGCCGTGGGCATTGCGTCACAACGGTCGTTCCATGTGGAGGTTACGACGGTTGACACCCGTAGTCGTCTCCTGTCCGAATTGTTCCCGCAGCTACAAGATTCCGGCGGACCGCCTGGGTCATCACCTGAAGTGCAAGTGCGGTCACATCTGGAAGGCTGAAGCTGCCGCTGCGTCGCCGGCGCCGGTGGCCTCTCCGCCGGTCGCTCCAGCCG
The DNA here is from genome assembly GCA_012729015.1 of Phycisphaerae bacterium. Classification (GTDB taxonomy): domain Bacteria; phylum Planctomycetota; class Phycisphaerae; order FEN-1346; family JAACEH01; genus JAAYDY01. The sequence continues at coordinate 27,735 of JAAYDY010000017.1, forward strand.
CAGCGCATCCCGAGGCCGTGAAGCCGTTGCCGGTGAAGCCCGAGCCCGTGGCCCCCGAGGCGCCCAAGCCAGCCGCCGAGTCTGCGCGCGATGCCGCTCCGACCGCCGTCGCCCGTCCGGCCGATGCGCCCGACCGTCCCACGCCGCCGGCCAAGGTGTTCGATCCGCAGCAGGCCAAGGCCATCCAGGAAGCCAAGACCCTCATCGGACGCGAGCTGGGCACGTTTCGCATCGAGGATCTGTTGGGCGTCGGCGGTTTCGGCGCCGTGTTCCGGGCGTTCGACAAGTCGCTGCACCGGCACGTGGCCCTGAAGGTGCTGCCGCCGCAGATGGCCAAGGCCGGCAAGGAAAAGGTGCAGCACTTCCTCCAGGAAGCCCGGTCGGCAGCCAAGCTCAGCCACCCGAACATCGTCACGGTCCACCAGATCTGCCAGGTGGACGGGCTGTATTTCATCGTCATGGAACTGGTGGACGGACGCAGTTTGGCTGAGGTGGTGCGTCAGAAGCGACTGACGCCGCAGGAAGCCACGCGGATCATCACCGAGGCGTCGCGCGGGCTGGCCCATGCACATCGTCGCGGGCTGATCCATCGCGACATCAAGCCGGGCAACATCATGGTGACCGCCGATAACCAGGTGAAGATGACCGACTTTGGCCTGGCCCGCGACATCTTCCGCGACACCAGCGACGCCGAGGACGGCCGCGCCGTCGGCACGCCGCTGTACATGGCGCCCGAGCAGTGCGAAGGCGAGGAGGGCGACTCGCGGAGCGACGTCTACAGCATGGCGGCCAGCTACTACGTGGCGCTGACGCGGCGGCCGCCATATGAAGGGCGCGACACCGAAGAGGTCATGAACCGCCACCGGTTCGATCCGCCGCCCGATCCGCGGCAGTACGTGCCGGGGCTCCCGGCCGCCGTGTTCCGCATCATCGAGAAGGCCATGGCCAAGGATCCGGCCGAGCGGTACCAGACGGCCGTGGACCTGCTGGCGGCGCTGGAGGCGCTGGACTTTGCGGCCCTGGACCCGAACGCGACGATCAGCCTGGAGGCGGTCTCGGCGCAGATCGGGGCCCTGACGCCGCAGGTCGGAACGCACGTCGCCGGCGTGATGAAGCAGGCCGTGCGCCGAGCCGACGTCAGCACGAGCCGCATCCGCGTGGCCGAGACGATCGAGAAAGTGACGCCGCTGAAGTGGTACATCATCGGCGGCGTGGCCGTGGCGGTGGTCTGCATTGTGGCCGTGGTGGTGGCGATCATTCTGGCCGTGAGCAACGGCCAGCACGACGAGGGGCAGGGGCTGTCGCCGATCGCGCCCGTGCTGCCGACGCCGACAGGGCAGGGCGGGACGGCGCCGACGGTCTTGCCGTCGCCCGGCGGCGCAGCCCAGGGGCAGGGGACGGGAACCGCGGGAACGGCTCGGCCCGACGCGGCGGCGACTCCCGCGTCCGCTGCGGGCGGTACCTCGCCTGCGCCGGCAACACGGACCCAGGAGCCGCCGGAGGCCGTGTCCGAGCAGCCCGCACCGGCGAAGTCATATCAGGAGATGATGCTGGTCTCGGTGAAGGACGCCTACGAGGCGGCCGAGAGATTCGACCGCGAGAACGTGGCGACAGATCCGACCCGTGTGATCGGTATCTACCAGGAAACAGTCATCAGCGTCTACGAGGCAGACCTTCCGGGCAACGTGTACGTGAAGAAGGCACTGGCTCGCGTGGAGCAGATTCGCGCCATGTCCGGCAACTCGCCGTCGACGAACGGCGAGGCCAACACGCCGCCCCCGACGGAGACCGATGGCGGCGCGAATGCCGGCGAGGGAGGTGGCGGCTGAGCTTTGCCGCATCCGCAGACCCGCACAAACCACAGGAGCGCGACCCTTGCGAGGGCCGCGCTCCTGCGAGTTTTCGGGTGCGATTCCGAGCGACAGCCCGACAGGCGGCCGCTAAGGGAATGTGATGCGAACCATGCGGTTCTTGCCCATCCACAGGAGGCGGATGTCGGCCACGCCGCCGTTGGCGCCGCCCTGGATCTCCTCCATTCGCTTCTGGTAGTCCTCGACGTTGGCGATCGGGCGGCCATTGATCTCGGTCAGGATCACCGAGGGGTGAATCTGGGCCACGGCGGCCTTCTCGCCCGGCTCGACCTTGGCGCAGATGACGCCCGGTTGCGAGGCATCCAGGTGGAGGATGGCCCGGATATCATAGGTCAGATCCTTGACCGTCAGGCCGCTCTTCTCGTCCTTGAACTTGGCGGCAGAGGAGTAATCGTAGGGGGCCCACTCCAGGATGAAGTCCTGAGATTTCTTCTCGGTGCCGTCCAGGTACGCGATCGCCACCTTCGTGCCGGGGCCGAGTCGCGTCAGAAGCTTCGTCAGGTAGTTGCTGCGATTGCCGTCGGAGTCGGACGAACCGCCGTAGGAGCGGAAGCGGCTGAAGCGGTATCCGTAGCTTCCTTCCAGCGGCTTCAACTCGATGGGATCGTTTTTGCCCTGCTCCCTGATCTCCAGCAGGACGGTTCCGGGACGGATGCCGGCCTTCTCGGCGGGCGAGCCGGTGTAGACATGGGTGACCCGCAGTCCGACCTCGCCGCGGCGCGTGAGCTTCTGGACGGAGTCGCCGCCGGCCATTTCGTCAAGCATCTCGGCCAGTTCGGGCGTGACCGGCTGCGTCTCGACGCCGAGCCACACCAGTCGCTTCTCCTCGCGTTCGTCCGTCGGCCGCAGATTCGGGTCGAAATGCGCCTCGGGACTGGCAAAGGCGTCGGCGAGCTTGGCCATGCGGTAAATCTTCACCGATTCGTCGCGGTCGCGCGAGATTCGGCGTGCGTTACCCTTCTTCTCCTCCTCCGGACGGCGCTCGATCATCGCCAGACCGATCGGCCGACCGTCGAAGTCCATCACCAGCGTGCCGCGGGGCAGGGGATTGGTGTATCCCGGCCACTGCTCGTCCTTGTACTCGCGCTTGTAGCCGCTGATGCGGTTGTACCAGAGCGTGTCGCGGCGGCCGCCGAACTTGCGCTCCGGCAGGTAGGTCATGACGGCCCGCTGGATGTCGGGCACCTGGGCCCATTCGGACGGGAGCACGGCAGGACTCTCGGCGCCGTCGGTCTCGACCATGAAGCAGCCGAAGTTGAGGAACGCTCCGAGAAACTTCGCGGGAACTTCCTGATCGTTCATCCGCACGGTGATCCTCTTGAACCGCTGGATGTAGATCTTGTCGAGCCGCACCGGGACGACGACCCGTCGCGGCGACACGGCGAAGCCGTAGTAGTACTGGGTCAGGCTGGTTCGGTCCTCGCCCTCGAACTCCAGGTTGTCCTCGCCCTCCTCGGGCTGGCGATAGACGATCTTCACCTCGTGGGTGAACTTGCCGAATCGGCTGAGGCGTTCGGCCTTGGCGTTGGCGAAGTCGTCGAACGTGATCAGCGAGGCCTTGGCGAGGTCGCCGCCGCGCCACGGAAACCGGTTGCCGACGAGGCTGGCCAGAGGCGGCACGGTGAAGCCCAGCGGCCGCGCCTCATCGTCGAAGATGAGGCCGAGCGCGGCCTCGGCGGTCCACTCGTCGTCGGTCTTGCGGTCGGTGCTGCGCGCCATGGGGCCGCCGGCGCCGCCGAGTGCGACCACGATGTCCCATCCGAGCCGGGCGCGGACCAGCCCCACGTGGTGCAGCCCGCCGGGCAGCGCGATGTCGCCGTCGAACCAGTCCAGCGGCTCGCGGACGCCGGGCCATGCCTCGGTCTGGTAGACGACGGCCGGCAGGTCGCGGTAAAACCCGTAGGGCCGCAGCGGAAACTCCTTGCCCTCGGACGTGATGCCGCGAACCGATTCGACGAATCGCGTTTCGTGGTTGTTGTCCTCCGAAAGAATCCAGCCCTTCGCCGGATCGATCGCCAGGCCCATGGCCTGGGTGGACATCTTCAGATCGATGCTGCGGCGAATCTCGTAATCGCCCGGGTATTCGCCCTTGTCTTCCTTCCACAGGGTGGCGACGGTGACCAGGTACGGCGATGCGAGATCGGCCAACTCCTGCATGAACTCGCGGTCGTCCTCGCACTCGTCCTCGCCGTTCTCCTCGTCCTCATCGACTTCTTCGGCCCCCTTGTTCCGGTCTGCGTCGGCCGGAGAGGCCCTGTCGGCGGCGCCGACGGCCTTGATGGGCTTGTCGGCAGGCGCGGCCGTCTCGGCCTGGGCCCAGACGCGCGGCGGCGCCCACGCGAACGCCGCCAGAGCCAAAAGCAACGCCACAGTGGTCGTGATCCAACGGTTCATCTGCGTTCCTTTCCCCTGAGTCGGGCTTCCGCGGAAGCCGGATCATTCCTTGTCGTAGTCGCGGGCATAGTCGAGCACGAGCATCGACGGCATGCCGCCGCGCATAATCTCGAAACCGACGCGCTTCTTGCGATGCGTGTCGGCCATGATCTCGTCGTAGATCTTCCGGATATCGTCCAGGGTCTTGATCTCCTTGCCGTCCACCTTGAGGATGATCTCGCCGCTGCCGGAGAAGCCGGCCATGGCGGCGTTGCCCGGATAGCTCACGCCCTGGACGTAGACGCCCTGCTTGACGTAGTAGTAGAGCTGCGGGTCGGCGTGCTCGTTGATGCTCTTGACGGTCATGTTCCAGCGCTTCAGTTCCAGGTCCTCGCCCTCGACGAGGCCTTTCTGGGAGGCCGTCAGCGCCAGGGTCATCGGCGTGCCGGCGCGCTCGATGGCGAAGTCCACTGACCGGTCGGTCGGCAGGCGCCCGAGGAGGGTGCGGATGCGCGGCAGATTCTCGCTGTAAAGGCCGTCCACGGCGTCGCCGTTGACCGACAGGATGAGGTCGCCGACGGCCAGCCCGGCCTTCTCGGCGGGCGAGCCCGGATCGACGCTGGCGACCAGCACGCCGCGCTCGCCCTCGAAGAACGAGTCGCTGTCGAAGTCGCGGAGCGGCTGAAGCCGCAGGCCCGTCCAACTGCGCTTGACCTCGCCGTGCGCCTTCAACTCGTCGATGACGTACCGGACCGTGTTGGAGGGCACGCTGAAACCCATGTCGCCGCCGTACATCGAGCCCAGGGTGTTGATGCCGATGACCTCGCCGTCGGTGTTGATCAGCGGGCCGCCCGAGTTGCCGGGGTTCAGCGCGGCGTCGCTCTGAATCCAGAGGCTGTACTCGCTGTCCTCGTCGAGGAACCGCTCGGCCGAGGAGACGATGCCCAGGCTGATGCTGCGCTTCAGGCCCCAGGGCGAGCCCAGGGCCATGACGAAGCGGCCCTCGACGACGTGGTCGCTGTCGGCCAGCGTGGCATAGGGAAACGTCGTCTCGGGCGTTTCCGGCTTGAGCTTCAGCAGGGCCAGGTCGGTGTCCTTGTCGGTGCCGATCAGGTCGGCCTTGAGCATCGTGTTGTCGAACAGCACGCAGCGGATTTCCACGGCCTTCTCGGCAACGTGGTTGTTCGTCACGACGTAGCCGTCGGGGCTGATGATGACGCCCGAGCCGCTGACGACCACGCGCTGCTTCTTGCCCTCGCTGTAGTCCTCGCGGATGGGCTTGACGTAGACGAGCGTGGGGAAGACCTTCTCCTTGGCGCGTTCGATCATGGCCTGGATGTCGGCGCCGGTGTACTGGCTCGGCGCGTCGATCCGGGCGGCATCCGTGTCGGTGGTCTGCGGTGTGCAGCCGGCCAGACACAGGACGGTCGCCGTCAGCGCCATCCCTAAGCGGCAATTCATGCATCAGCCTCCTATGTTGGTAAACACCCTCATGAACGGCCCCGCGGCGAACCGCTCGCCCGGTCGCAGGACGACCCTGAAGCCTATCCGGACAGACTCTTCATGTGCCGGCCGCCGCCGCGGCCCACACATAGTAACGCACGAGCACGGAAATCGTCAGCAGGAATTCCCGGTTCGCTCGTCATGAACATAGATTCGCCTCACCCGCCTGCCGATCCCGCAGAAGATTTCGTGAGGAATCGTGCCGGCCAGCGACGCCAGGGCATACACCGACAGCGGGCTGTCCGTCCGGGCTTCCATCAGGGTGACCACCGAGCCGACCCGGGCCTGCGGCACGTCGGTGACGTCGACCAGGGTGGTGTCCATGCAGACGTTGCCGACCGCGGGCGCAAGCTGCCCCTCGACGCGGACGACGGCCCGATTCGTCAAGGCGCGGGGGTAGCCGTCGGCGTATCCGACGGGCAGCGCCGCCACGCGCGACGGCCGCCGGGCGATCCACGTGTGACAGTAGCTGACCCCCTGGCCGACGGGCACGTCGTCAATGGTCGTAATGGGCGCCTTGATGGCCATGACGGGCCGCAGGCGGACGTGCGGCGTGAGTTCCGGGCAGGGCGTCACGCCGTACAGGGCGATGCCCGGCCGCACCATGTCGAACCGTCCGTCGGGGAACCGCATCAGGGCGGCCGAGTTGGCGGCGTGGACGATGGGCGGTCGCAAGCCCCGGCGCGCGAGCGCGTCGGCCAGCCGCGCCAGGCGATCGCGCTGCTCGGCGGTGACCGACGGGTCGGGGTCTTCGGCGTGGCTGTGGTGCGTCATGAGCCCTTCGACCCTGACGTGCGGCATGGCGGCCAGGGCCTCGATCAGCGGCACCACGTCGTCGAACGCCGTGCCCATGCGCTGCATGCCGGTCTCGGCATGGACGTGACAGAGGAGGGTTCCCCCGGTCCGGGCGGCGGCATCGGCGTAGGCCAGGCCATACTCGCGCCCGTGAACGGCCAGGTCGATGCCGCGGGCGACGGCCTCGGCGACGCGGTTCGGATCGGTCACGCCCATGACGAGGATGCGCGTCGGCAGGCCTCCGTCGCGGAGTTCCAGGGCTTCGTTGAGCGTCACGACGGCCAGCATGGCGGCGCCGGCGTCGGCCAGGCACTGCGAGCAGGGGACCGCCCCGTGACCGTAGGCGTCGGCCTTGACCGGCGCGATGATCTTCGCCGGGGCGGCCATGGCGGCCATCGTGCGGTAATTGTCGCGCAGGGCCGACAGGTTGATCTCGGCGACCACTTGATTCTGCATCAGAGGTTCCTTGTCGCCCGGGGGCGTTCTGGTGTCTGTTGTGCCGTGACAGTGATATCGTGCGGCGGTGGCCGTGTCAAGTGCGGCGGTTGGGCGGGGTGCATCAACGTTCTGGGGCTGTACCGTGGCATGGGCGTCCTGCCCATGAGTGGCAGGGGCATCTTGCCCCTGCTTTCCCCAAACGTTAGTGCACCCGGTTGGGCGGCGGTGGCTCCGTGCTCAGGGGCAGGCGAACGGTGAAGGTGCTTCCCTCGCCGGGGGTGCTGCGCACGTCGATGGTGCCGCGAAGCGATTGGACGATCTTCTTGACGATGGCCAGGCCGATGCCGGTGCCGTGTCTGACGGCGTTCTTGGCCTCGGTGCTGCGGAAGAACTCGTCGAAGACGCGCGGCAGATCCTTCGGGGCGATGCCGATGCCGGTGTCGGTCACTTCGAGCACGGCGAAGCCGCCCTCGCTCGTGAGCCGCACCGACACGCGGCCGCCGTCGGGCGTGTACCGGATGGCGTTGCTGACGAGGTTCGTGGCGATCTCGGTCAACTCTTCCTTCTCGGCGGTGACGCGGGCCGGCGCGATGTCAAACTCCAGACGCAGGTTCTTGGTCTCGGCGCCGGCCGTGAGCAACTCGATGGTCTGGCGGACCACCTCGTCGAAGGAGGTCGGCTCGCGACGCGCGGGCACGTCCACCTCGTTTTCCAGGCGGCTGAACAGGAGCAGGTCGTTGACGAGCTTCGTCAGCGAATCGACGCGGTCGGTCGCCCGGACGATCATCTCGCGCTGGCCGGCGTCCAACCGGTCCGCGACGTTCTGCTGGACGGTCTTGAGCATCATGTGCGTGGCCGACAGGGGGGCTCGCAGTTCGTGGCTGGCTCTGCGCATGAAATCCGTCTTCAGCGTGTCCACCGTCTGGAGACGCCGGTAGGCCTCTTCGAGCTGGTTCTCCCGCAGCCGCAGGCGCTGGGCGATCGTTCCGGCCAGGAACACCGTGACGAACATGCCGCCCGCGACCGCCATGCAGACCATCAGCACGAACGCCCAGTCGAGGTACAGCTCCGGCGGCACGAAGTCCATGATACACTGGTCCACGAGGCGCACCAGGTGAACGTGCGGCAGGAGGCCGGAGTATTCGCCCCAGGCGACGGCGTTCATCATCGTGGCGCCCAGGACGGCGTGGAAGTAGGCGTTGGTGCGGCTCAGCAGTTCGCTGGCCCACGCCATCGGGAAGATGAAAAGGATGCAGAAGGCGTTCTCGATGCCGCCGGTGTAGTGCCAGATGAAGGCCACGCAGGCCAGGTCGCAGACGATCTGGAGGTTGGCGAAGGCGTGAATGGCCCGCCGCCCCAGGAGGCCGCGCGTGCGGAATGCCCAGACCAGAATGACCAGAACGGCGTTATAGAAGAACAGGCCCAGAACGGCCGCCAGGACGCGCACCAGGGGCTGATCGGGGCCGGTCAGGCGGATGCCGAAGCCGTGCCACGCGACGGCCAGGAACAGCAGGGCTGTCAGGCCGGCGAACCAGCGGATGCTGATGAACCACGAGAGTCGCGAGGCCAGTTCGCGTTCGGTGAGGCTCCAGGAACGTTCGGATGTCTGGGCGGGTTGGTCGGCCATGGATGTCCCCACGGAAATGCCCTGGCCGGGCGACAGGCGCGGCGCAAGCCGCTCGACCATCGGTGATTCAACCAGAAACCGGGCCCGCATTCAAGAGAATCCATGGCGTGCGGTGCGTCGGAATCAGTGGGACACCTTACCTGGAGGATGACCGATGCCGTGCTGCGATTCAGGGATTTCGGCAGTGGGGCTCTGCTGCGGGCTGGTGGTGTTGGCGGTTGCGGTCTCCTGCGCCTCGTGCGTTGCCGACCGAGGCCCGACGGCTGCCGGATACGTCAATCCGATCGTGACCCGGGACGAGGATTGCGGCGCGGACCCGGCGGTCCTGCTGCACGACGGCATCTTCTACTACTACTCCACCAACGCCGGGCTGACCGTGTTTTCGTCCACCGACCTGGTCCACTGGACCCGGGGACCGCAAGTGCTGCCCGACGAGTTCAAGGGCGTCTGGGCGCCGGAGGTCTACTACCATCCCGAGGACGGCAAGTTCTACATGTACTACACGCGGCGCTACAAGATCGGCGTCGCCGTGGCCGACCGGCCCGACGCGATGTTCAAGGACCTGGGGCTGCTGGTCATCAATGCCATCGACGCGCACCCGTTCCGCGACGACGACGGTCGGCTCTATCTGTACTTCACGCACACGCCGCCGTTCGACATGTACTGCGTGCCGATGAAGAGCCCCACCGAGACCGGCGGCCCGGTGACGCGGTGCTTCCAGATCAGCCAGGACTGGGAGCGGCACAGCTTCCCGATCAACGAAGGACCGTGGATGCTGAAACGCGACGGGCTCTACTATCTGCTCTACAGCGGCAGCGACGGCCAGTCGGTTCACTACGCCATCGGCTATGCCACGGCCCCGACGCCCATCGGCCCGTTCACCAAGCACCCGAACAACCCGGTCTTCCAGGATCTGCCGACCATCCACGGTCCGGGCCACGGGTCCGTGACTCGCGACCGGGCCGGCCGGCTCTGGCACCTCTACCATCAGAAGACCGGAACCGAGAAGGGCTGGTCGCGGGACGTGTGCCTGGACCCGCTCGATTTCGACGACCGCGGCGTGCTGGGCGGCCGGCCGACGCGCGGCTCGCGGCAGAAGGCCCCGGCCCTGGATCCGTCGCTGGTCTGGAGCCCGGACATCCGGCCGCGCGGCGCGGTCTTCAACCGCGAGGTCGTCGTCTCGTTCTCGTCCATGACGCCCGGAGCGGCCATCCGCTACACCCTTGACGGCTCGGATCCCGATGCGGCCTCGTCGCTGTACTCCGGACCGTTGACGCTCGACCGGTCCGCTACGGTCAAGGCGCGGGCATTCAAGGCCGGCATGACGACCAGCACGGTGTCGGCCATGCGGTTTACGCAGACCGATGATCCGCTGCCGGAGAACCCCTCGCCGCACGCGGCGGCGGGCACGCCGCCGTTTGAGGTGTTCCCGCGGCCCAACGCCGACTGGCAGCCGCCGAAGCGACCGTAGGTGCCCCGAAGCCTCGTTGCCGCGTCACCCGTGCCGCGCGACGGCGTTCATTGCACCTGTCGCATCGCCTGAGTCGCCAGTGCCGCGCGAACGCTGTCGGCCGGGGCCGGCACCAGGTACACCGGCGCCTCGCCCAGGGTGACCGTCGCCTTGCCGTCCTCGGTGAGCGTGATCGGTCGAACGTCTCGCCCCAGCATGTCCACGAGGGTCGCTTCCCTTCCGCCGTGGAGGGCCACAGCCAGCGTACGTTTCTCCTGGACGCCCTCGACCGAGTGCCAGGCCATGAGCACCGGCATTCCGTCGAGGCCCTTGAACTCGTAGGCATAGACGCCCTTGGGCTCCTCGTGAACGGTCATCACCTCCAGCCGCGGATCGGGAATCAGCGTGGTCATCACGCGCGTGGCCACGGCCTGTTCCTTCCACTTGCCGGGCTCGAAGAAGAAGCCGAAGCTCCGCTGCGTCAGCCCCTGGCCGGGGATTGTCTCCGCGTGGACGATGTCGCGGACGTACATCACCTGTACCTGCTCGACGCCGCACGAGGCGCTGAGGGCGAACATCCGGACCAGAAAACAGGCCTGTTGCCGCTCGTCGCGGACCTGCTTGTTCCTGGGGTAGACCGTCGGGTAGCCGATCTCGGTGAACCACAGGGGCTTGTCGAGGAACCCCTGTTTTCGGGCCAGTTCGCGGACCATCTTGACGCCGGTGATGATACCGCCCTCCTCGGGGCACAGGGGCTGGTGGTAGGGATGCGTGCCGACGATGTCGTAGAGGTCGGTTCCGGTGATGTCGTTGACCTCGCGGATGAATCGTCGCCAGCCGACGTAGCCCTGATAGAAGCTGTCGGGTCGCAGGCCGGAGCCGTGGTGCGGCGCGCCGTCGGACGTGTTGAATGCGATCAGTCTTGCCCCAGGATCCAGGCGGCGCACTTCCTCTGCGGCCGTCTTCAGGATTCGGGCGTACAACTCGACGCGGCCGACGCCCTCGGGCGGCATGAGCATCTCGATGTTCGGTTCGCCCCAGACGAGCCAGTGTCGCACCGGCCGCGGCTCGACCTCCGGATGCTCCCTCCAGAACGAGCCGCCGGTGCCGTAGCGGCCCACATAGCGGCGGATGTGCTCGACGTAGTCGGCCATCGCCTTCTCGGCGTCCTGCTCGAACGCCTTGCGCCCCGTGTGCAATGACAGCGTGACGTTCATCCCGTCCTGGGCGGCCCGCAGCAGCGCCGCTTCGCCCAGCGTGCTGCCGATCTTCACGCGGCCGAGCAGGTCGCGGATGCCCGTGGCCCGGATGTCGTCGGCCACCTTCATGTATCCCTCGTCCCACTCGAAATCGACGTACAGGGCGTAGAAGCCGGGGGCCGCCGCCTCGCTGGGAACGCACCCGCCGACGGTCGTCAGCGATGCCGCCGCGCAGAGAATCGCCAGGACAACGTTCGCTTGGTGCCGCATGGTCCGCTGGTTCCTTTCGTATCGACTCCGTCAACCGGTTGCCGCACCAGGGCATTGAACCCGATTTGCGACACGGTCACAATGCACATTCCTACGGTCCCATGCGGCCCATCCTACGATGACCGCGGAGCGCGGCTACCCAGAAACACGCGAGGCGACCCCGGAAAGGGCCGCCTCGACAGGAAGACGGTTCATCAGATGAGTTAGGCCGTGCGGCGGCTCAGGCCACGTCTTTCGGGTGCGTGATGCGGCCCGTGATGGCGCTGGCGGCGGCCACGGCCGGGTTCGACAGGTAGACCTCGCTCTCGGGGTGTCCCATGCGGCCGGTGAAGTTGCGGTTGGTCGTGGCGATGGCCCGCTCGCCGGCGGCCAGGATGCCCATGTGCCCACCCAGGCACGGGCCGCACGTCGGCGTCGAGACCGCGCAACCGGCCTCCACGAACGTTTCCAGAAGCCCTTCCCGCATGGCCGCGAGGTAAATCTCCTGCGTCGCCGGAATCACCAGGCAGCGGCAGCCCTTGGCCACACGCTTGCCCTTGAGAATCTTCGCGGCAATGCGCAGGTCGCTGATGCGGCCGTTGGTGCATGAGCCGATCACCGACTGGTCCACGACGACGTTCTTCAGGTCGCCGACCGGCTTGACGTTCTCGGGCAGATTGGGGCACGCCACCATCGGGCCCATGCCCGTGACGTCCCACTGGTACGTCTTCTCGTAGACGGCGTCGGCGTCGCTGGTGTAGTAGACCGGCTCGCGCTCGGCCCGCCCGGTGACGTACTGCCGCGTGACGCCGTCGGGCACGATGATGCCGTTCTTGCCGCCGGCTTCGATCGCCATGTTGCACATCGAGAGCCGGTCGTCCATGCCGAGGGCCTCGATCACCGGCCCGCAGAACTCCATCGAGCGGTACAGCGCCCCGTCCACGCCGATCTGGCCGATGGTGTGGAGCACGAGGTCCTTGCCGCCTGCCCAGGGGTCGAGCTTGCCCGTGAAGACGAACTTCAGGGCCGAAGGCACCTTGAGCCAGACCTTGCCGGTGGCCATGGCGGCGGCCAGGTCGGTCGATCCGACGCCGGTCGAGACGGCCCCGAGCGCGCCGTAGGTGCAGGTGTGGCTATCGGCGCCGATGACCAGGTCGCCTGGGCCCACAACGCCCTGCTCGGGCAGGAGGGCGTGCTCCACGCCCACCTCGCCGACCTCCCAGTAATGGGTCAGGTCGTGCTTGCGGGCGAAGTCGCGCAGAATCTTCGACTGCTCGGCGCTCTTGATGTCCTTGTTCGGCGTGAAATGGTCCGGCACCAGGACGACGCGCGTGCGATCGAACACCTGCCGCGCGCCGGCGGCCTCGAACTCCCGAATCGCGATCGGCGCGGTGATGTCGTTGCCCAGGGCGATATCGACGTCGGCGTAAACGAAATCTCCCGGCGCGACCTCGTCGCGGCCGGCGTGGGCGGCAATGATCTTCTCGGTAATCGTGTGTCCAGCCATGGAACCACTCTCCTGCCATCGTAAGCGACTCGTCGTGACGCTCCTGCGCGCCGCGCGGACAAAGGCGGCATTATAGCAGCCGCGCGCCGATTCGGGAACGGTTTTCGCGGCAACTGTAGCGACGCACCCGTGTTCTGTAGGATTGCACCGTTTGGCGGCGCGCGCGTAGGATTGTGCAAGAGGCCATTTGCAATGCCCATGGACGCGATGCCTCGGCAGGCGTTTAATAGTGCCTCCCAGCATCCTGCCCGTCAGACTCGGACGACCGGATCGACCATTCATGAAAGGTGACTGCCAGTGACTGAGTACTATCAGAAGCTCATGGAGACCATCGACAAAAGCCCCCTGGGCGCCGTGGACTACGGCGTGCTGATCGGCTACTTCGTCCTGATGATTGCCGTCGGCTTCGTCTGCCGCAACTCCAGCAGCAACATCAGCGACTACATCCGCATGGGCTGCAAGGGCACCTGGTGGCTCTCGGGCATGAGCATGTTCATGTCGAGCTTCGCCGCCAGCATGTTCACCGCCTCGGCCAGCCAGGCCTACCTCGGCGGCTGGAGCATCCTGATTCAGCAATGGTTCATGGTGCTGGTCTTCGTCTACCAGGCCACGTTCATCGCGCCGTGGATGCGGCGAACGCGATCCATCACCCCCGGAGACGCCGTCTACGGCCGCTTCGGACGCCTCAGCGAGCAGATCCTCATGTACACCGGCGTCCCGATCGGCATGATCTGGGCCGGAACGATGCTCCTGGGGCTGGCCACCTTCGTCGCCCCGGTCTTCGGCCTGCCGGTCGAGTGGGTGCTGTTCTCCACGGGCGTCGTCATCGTCTTCTACAGCGTCGCCGGCGGCTCCTGGAGCGTCCAGATCACCGACAACCTCCAGGGCTTCATCCTCATTCCCGTCACGATGGCCGTCGCCGGCCTGTGCCTGTGGAAAGTCGGAGGCTTCGGCGGCCTGCTGGAAGAGATCAACCGGCAGGGCCTTGCCGCCGACTTCGCCTGGATCAAGCCCAGGTCGCACGAGTACACCTACGTCGCCAAGGAACTCTCCGGCGCAATCAGCCCCCAACTCTACACGCTTCCCTGGCTCATCATCATGGGCGTCTACTCGGTGGTTCACGGCTCCAACATCGTCGGCCAGAGCTCGCGGTACCTCAGCCTCAAGACCGACCGCGAGGCCAGCAAGGCCGCCCTGTTCGCCGGATTCCTCACCTTCGCCAACTCCCTCGTCTGGTTCGTCCCGCCGATCTACGGACGACTGTTCCTCACGCCGGAAATCGAGGCCACCAAGGAATTGGGCCTGAAGAACGCCGGCGAAGCGGCCTACGTCATCACCGCCATCAAAGTCCTCCCGCCCGGCCTCATCGGCGTCGTCCTTGTCTGCATGTTCGCCGCCACGATGAGCTCTATGGACAGCTCCCTCACCGGCAACGCCGGCCTGATCATGCGGAACATATACCCGCCGCTGGCCCGGCTCCTGGGCTTCGGCGAGCTGAGAGGAAAGGCCCTGCTCATCTTCACCAAGGTCATGAACCTCTGCATGGGCATCGTGGCCATCACCGTGGCCGCCGCGATGATGTGGTGGCAGGGGGCCGGCGGCCTCTTCGAGATCTTCCTCGACATCGCCGTGCTCGTCGGGCCTTTCAGCCTGCCGTTCATCCTGTCGCTCTTCATCAAGCGGCTGCCATTCTGGTCGCCCATCGTCGGCATGGCCACCGGCGGTGCCGCCGCGTTCCTCCTTCAGTTCGGTGAGCGGCTCTTCGGCATGACCTTCCCCTTGGACATCAACCGCATCTACCACTACAAGCTGCTCTTCGTCTTCTTCGCCACGATCATTCCGACCCTTCTGACCCGGCTGTTCTGGTTCACTGCGACCGACACGTTCCGCGACAAGGTGGAGAAGTTCTTCGACCAGGTCCACACGCCCGTGGACTTCAAGAAGGAGGTCGGCAAGGAGCAGGACGCCCCGCTGGCCCGCGTGATCGGCCGCCTCGGCATGATTCTCGGCGGGCTGTTCCTCCTGTTGGCCATTCCGGCCTGGACCCAGCACTCGGGCGAGGAGGCGGTCCGCGGCACCGTCGCCGTGCTGTTCATCGCCGGGTTCATTGTGGCGATCTCGGCCGCCTACTACCTCCACGGCATCCGCCGCGCCCGGTTGGTGGCGGCCGAGGACCAGATCAACGACCTGGATGCGGTGGAGTAGGGGGGGGCGTGCCGTGCGCCGGCCGCCCAGGCAGTGCACGCTCCAGCCCCTGGAACGCCTTCGCAGGGGCAGCAACCCGCGCGATTAGAAACACGGGCAC